>JALYKW010000015.1 GCA_030774575.1 Chloroflexota bacterium
CGGCCACCCTGCGCGATAGGGTGGCCGAAGCGGCCGCTACAACTCCGACCGCAGAAAGCGCGACCAGAGGTCGTGTGCGATGCGGTTTGCGTTCGCCCTCACGCCGGACCGCTCGAAGTAGTGGCAGAGGTTGTCGATGTCGCGCTCCAGCAACGTCAGAGCGTTGAAGTTGAAGCGCGGGTCGACGGCCTGCGGAAAGTCGATGACGCAGGGGGCGCCTTCCGGCCGATACAGCACGTTGAATGCCGACAGATCGCCGTGAACGCGGTTGCATGAGAGCGCGATCTCGACGTTGCCCATCAGTCGATCGAAGAGCGGCTGCGCTTCATCGGGGTCGAGCGAGATCGTGGCGAGCGGCGGCGCCGGCGCTGTTTCATCGCCGATGTAGTCCATGATGATGATGTGGTCGGAGAGTGCGATCGGTTCGGGGACGTCGGCGCCGGCGCGGAAGAGCGCCTGCAGCGTCTCGAACTCGTCCGCGACCCACTTTCCGAATGACGCTTCCCGTCCGAACCGTGACTTGGTGACGATGGCCCGCGTCTCTCGCCGATGCGTCTGGCGGAGCCGGCCCTCGTTGTACACGGCGTCATTGCTGAAGCCACGCACCTTGCGCGAGCGATACAGCTTCGCCGCCAGGAGGGCGCCTTTGTGGGCGGCGCCGCCACGGCAGCAGTACACGGTGGCTTCCTTGCCGCTCTTGACGGTGCCGAGCACCTCTTCAATCAATCCCTGTTCGATGAATGCCTCGAGCGCCAGCAGCTGCTCGTGGTCCTGATTCTGTCCCATTCGTCCTCCTGGACGCTGTTGGATGGATGGATGGAGATGTTGGTGCGTCGAATCTTCTGTTGGTCATGCCGGATACCTCCTCGTTACGTGGTGAACGGAATGAATGCGAGAGCGCCGACCGCGCAAGGCGTTCATAACAAGAAGACCGCCCGAAGGCGGCCGTAGCAGCAAGCAGTGACGGTGCGGCTTGGCGTTAGGGCAGGAGCCTCCGGAGGCGCGGCGATGCGGTGCGGACATTGGGTACGGTCATCTTCGTGCCTCCTTTCCGAGCGGCGGTGCGCTCAGCTTCTGTGCCTGTGCTGAGCGTACGCCCCGGCGGCCGTGCATGTCAAACCGCGGATGGGCCTTTACCGCTCGAGCGCGGCGCGCACGGCCTCGCGGACGTCGCGGAGGCGGAAGGGCTTAGGGAGGACGGCATTGTCGACGCCCTGCAGGAAGCCACGGGTGTCGGGGGCGACGGTATCGCCCGTGATGAAGATCACGCGGCGGGCCAGCGGGTTGCCGGCCTCGCTCAGACGGCGATACAGGTCCGGGCCACCCATCACGGGCATCTTGATGTCGGTGATGACAAGGTCGAAGGCGTCGCCGGCGATGCGGTCGAGCGCCTCGCGGCCGTTGTTGGCGATCTGCACGTCGTGACCGTCCATCTCGAGCACGCCGGTGAGCAGCTGCTGGATGCTGTCCTCGTCGTCGACGACGAGGATGCGCTTGCGTGTGACGGCCTCGGGCACGGGGGCGCTTTCCGGCGCGACGCGAGGCGCCGACGCGACTCCGGCGACCACCGGCAGCTCGATGACGAACGTCGTGCCGCGCCCGGGCTCACTCTCGGCCCAGATGCGGCCGCCGTGTTCCTCGACGATGCCGTAGCTGATCGTCAGCCCGAGGCCTGTGCCCTCGCCAGCCTCTTTCGTCGTGAAGAAGGGATCGAAGATGCGGCGCACGGTCTCGCTGCTCATGCCGGGCCCGCTGTCCTGGAACGATGCGCGCACGACGCCGTCGGCCTGTGACGATCTGATGCGGAGCGTGCCCTCCCCGCCATCGCCGCCGCGCATCGCCTGCTCGGCGTTGAGGATGATGTTGAGGAAGACCCCCTGCAACTGGTTGGTGTCCACCATCGTCTCGGGCAGGGCCGGATCGAGATTCAACTCGGTCTCGATGTTGCGCACGCGAAGGTCGTAATTGCGCAGTTCGAGCACGCGCTCGATCAGCGTGTTGAGGTTCGCCGGCTCTTTCTGCGCCTTGCGGCGGCGGGCGAAGGTGAGCAGGTTGGCGACGATCTTCGAGGCGCGATCGGCCTCCCCGTAGATCGTCTCGACCTGGCGGCGCGGCTTATCTTCGAGCTCGCCCAACAGGAGCAGTTGAGCGAAGCCCATGATGCCGGTCAGGGGATTGTTCAGCTCGTGCGCGACGCCCGACACGAGCTGGCCGACGCTGGACATCTTCTCGGATTGGAGCAACCGTTCCTGCACGAGCCGGGCCTGGGTGCGCTGCTCGTCGAGCCGCTCGATGGCACGCGACACGTCGCTGGCCATGGTGAAGTAGCGGGCACGTTGGCCGGCCGTCAGCGGAGCGGCGCATGCCATGCGTAGCATACCGATGACTTCGCCGCCTACGACGAGCGGAGCGTCTTCGTATTGGTCTGGCTCGGCAAGTGACGCGTCTGAACTGCCTGCGAGCGTCATGACGACCGGACCGTCGCTGGGCCAGCTGGCGTGAGCGGCGCCGGCCAACTCGACGAACGCCGCGAGGGCCTGCACGTGCACGCCCTCCCTCACGGCCGGTGACATGACGCCCGTGGCATAGACAGGGACGATGTGCCGGTTGTCTTCGCAGATGATGGCGACCACGAGTTCGAAGCCGAGCGAGGGGCGAATGGCCTCGAGTACCAGTGCGAGAAGGTCGACGGGGCCGAACGGGCGCTCTTGGGCGTCGTGGTCGGTGCCCGGAGCCGGCGATTGGGTCAGCATCATGCTTAAGCGGGAGTATATCGGGAGCGGGTCGTCGTTAGTAGGTGGTGTCGTGAGTCTGAATCACGGCTCCCCTAAGCGTGCGCCGTGGCGAGTATGCGGGAGAAGCGCCGCTGCGTCGCGGGTCGCACCGCATTCGATCCGAAGCTGTCAGCCTCGATACTGACGCCTCAGGTGAGTGAAGCTTCGTGGCTTCGATATGGCGTTGGAGGACAGATGCCGGTACGGCGAGGCTCCGATCAGGCAGCCCCCGAGGATGACGCTGATCACGACGCGCCTCCGGACGCCGTTCCGGAAGAAGAAGACCACTTTTCCGACGCGGCACTGACCAAAGTGATTACCGACTACATGCCGCTGGTGCGGCATGTTGTGAACCGCATCGCTGTGGGCAGCATGAACGGCGGCATCCTGCAGTACGAGGATATGGTCTCGTACGGAGTGCAGGGGCTGATAGAGGCGTATTACGCGTACGATCCGGACAAAGGGGCGAAGTTCTCGACGTACGCGCTTCCGCGGATCCGCGGGTCCATTCTTGATGCCATCCGGGCGGCGCACCCGCTGCCGCGCTCGTTACAGAAGTTCGGCAGCGACCTTGAGAAGGCAACGTCGGCGCTTCATGCGACTCTCAACCGGGCGCCGACGCGTGACGAACTGGCCGAGTACATGGGACTCGCATCCGTGGACTTTCTGAGCTCGCTCCGCACCAGCAACGTCAGGGTGGTCTCGCTCGACAGCCTGGCCGAGTCGTCGAGTAACGGCGGTGGCAGCGAGAAGCTGTGGGAGATGGCGGACGAAGACCCGAACATCGACCCGGATTCCGTCGCCGAAGAGACGATGGTGCGGGCTCGCCTGGCCGTAGCAATCGAGCTTCTTCCGGAGCGCGAGAAGACGATCGTCCGGCTGTACTACATGAAGTCGCAGTCTCTGAAGAGCATCGGAGCCGCGCTTGGCATCTCTGAGTCGCGCGCATCGCAGCTGCGGCATCGCGCTATCCGGCGCCTGCGCACCGTCCTGACGCAAGAGCTGGAGGACGCGGCTTGACATCGCGAACTCCGGCGGCAAGCGCGAAGACCGTTACGGTTGCGGGCGGCGGTGCCGCAGCCGACGCGTGGGTGCGTGCGCTTCGCGGCATTGATGGCACGACGGTCGGGCGCCTGGTGGGGGGCACAGAAGATGAGCTGCTGGAGGACCTCTCCCGCGGGGACGTCGACGCCATCGCCTTTGTGACGCCGGTGCCCGATCTGCCGCGCGCGATCAAACGCGCGGTGATGGCCGGACGCGACGTGCTGGTGACGACTCCGGCCGCTCTTGTCTCGAAGCAGCTCAATGCGCTGGCTGAGCTGGCGGAGCGCCGCGGCCGCGTCATCCTGTTCGACACGGGAAGCCTCGGCGACGAACGCCTGACCTTTGTGCGAAAGATGACGACAGGCCCGCAGGCGCTCTGGCGCACGCGCTACATCCGTTCTCTTCGCACGGGGGTGCATGGCGCTTGCACGCTGGATGAACTGGCGATGGTTGACATCGCGACGGTGCTGACGATCGCAGGCGGGCTGCCGTCGCTGATCGCCGGCGTAGCGCCGCGCGTCGATGATGAGTCAGGCGTCGCCGACGTTGCGATGGTGACGCTCTCGTTCGACGGCGGTCCAGTGGCACGCGTCGACGTCAGCCTGGTCGAGCCGGTGCTGCGGCAGGAGATTGTCATCGCCTGCGACGGGCGCTCCGTGGTGCTGGACGCGCTCGACGCGCGAGCACCCCTACAGATCCAGGCGAATGCCCGGCACAGAGGCCCGCACGCGGACGGCCAGTGGTCGGAGACGATCAGCGAGCACCCCGTGGGCGAGGCGACGGACCGGCTGGCGCGGGCGGCAGCGATGTTCATGACGGCGGTGTGTGAGCGGGACATCGGCGCGACAAACGCCGGAGAGCTGGCGTCGGCAGCGCAGGTCTGGCAGACCGCGCGGGCCTCGATTTCGCGCGGCGGCGAGCCGCTTTCGCTCGCCGATGCTGGTCAGCCGGCTGGAGTCCGCCGCCCGGTGCTGCAGCTCATCCACGGCGGGGGACACCGCAGCGACGCGCCGCTACCGGAACTGACGCTTGTCGTAAGCCGCTAGCGGGAGCACTTCTAACGCTTCTTCATCTCTTGTTGTCACCGTAGTGCCCCCGCGTCCCCGCTCACCTAACCCCCTCGCCACGGCGAGTCTTCGACAGCCCCTTCCGTGCGAAGGGAGGGGAGCTCTGCGACGAGGATCTGAAGGGCGAAGCACAACGCATCAAGCTAATGACAGATCGGAAGCACTACACTAGCGGGAGATCATCGTTTCCCGTTCGATTCGAGTTCTGTGCGGTGCCGCGGCTGATGCCGCCTTCCGCGTCCTCAGGCGCCGTTTGGTGGCCAATTCGATACCGCGGAATCCATGCAGGTCCGCCGTTCCTGAGATGCCAGAATGCCGCCCGGTGGCGGCATTCGAATTACTGACCGAGAGCTAACCCGCGGACGAGCGTTCAGGCGGTGGCCTTGTCTCCGTTCTTCTTCTCGAACGGCTGGTTCTCCTCCCCCTCGTGCCACAGCTCTTGACGGAGGACGGTGATCTCGCCAGGGGCGCTGATGCCGATCTTCACGCGGTCGCGCTCAACGCCGAGCACGCGCACCAGGATGTTTCCCGAAATTACGATCCCCTGATCAACTTTACGGGTGAGAATGAGCATCGCTTGCGTCTCCTTCGCATCTGCGAGCCGAGCCCGGGAGCGAGTGTGCGCACTCCCGCGCGGATGCTTCGCCATGATGTATCGGCAGCGGCGTGGCCCGGCTGCTGCCAGCGGGGCCACGCGGATTGAGATCGGGGGGTGGGCACCTATCGCTGGGAGGGGCAGGCGGGATGCGGGAGGCGGGAAGCGAGAGGCTGGAGGATGCAAGGTGGGGGATGGAAGGTGGAGGATGGAGGATGGGAGACGGGCGATGGACGACCGGGATGGAACGTGGTGGGCCCGGCAGGATTTGAACCTGCGCGCCTCCGGTTATGAGCCGGGTGCTCTGCCGCTGAGCTACGGGCCCGAGACAGCCGCTGCGTGAGGCTGCTCGGGGGATTCTATCAGGATGTAGCCGGTGGGCAGGCGTCAACGCCGGCTGGCGGGTGGTCGCACCTTGGATAGAACACCGAGGCCGACGCGCGGTCATCTGCGTCGCTGTTGACAGCACCCCAACATCGGCTCAGAATGAACTACATTCAGCGAGGCATCTCCCTGGTCAGCGTGCCGGTTTTGGGCCGAAGTCAACGCGCCAAGCGGTGCAACGGACGTCGGCGAGAGAAAATCTCGCCGATTATGCACATCGGTATCGGGAGGCCTGCGCCGGCAAGGTGCTGGCGTATCTGTAACCGGCAGCATTGATGGCGCGCTCACGGGCGGCGCGCGGAGGGACACGAGCATGACCCCGATGGACCGGTTCTCAGAGGCTGAGCGCACGACGATACATCCAAAGCGCGACGCCCATCTCGCGTGGCTGGCGACAACGACGACGTGGTTCGCAGTTGCCGCCGTTGGCATAGCGATCGTGTTCATCGGACTTGCCGTCGACGCATACCGGCACAACCACAGCGCGGCCGAAGAGTCGCTGCTCAGTCTGGGCAATCCGGGGCACCTGCTGGCCGCGATCGGCCTGGGCCTGACGAGCATCGGCGTGCTCGTCGGGCTGAGCATTTCGGCGCTCAGGGGCATCACGACGACCGAGCACGCCGTCCGGCGCTTCGTGCCGCTGACCGCGGCATGGGTCGCGCTTGCCGCGATCGCGATCGGCTCGATCACCTACGTCGGCGCTTCGGGGGTAACCATCGGCCACAGCCACGGGACGACGGACACGACCTCGGTGACCGCCGATGGACACGTCCACAGCACACCGGCTGACGATGCCGGTGGCGTCGCGGCTGGGCTGAAGAGCCAAGGTATTGCCACCGATGGCGGCGCGACCGACCCGAGCACGGTGCCCGGGGCGCTCGTGCAGGGCGTCGACGGCACGGGCAGCCACGTACACGACCACGGCAGGCAGCCGACGTTCACGCAGGTCGAGAGCATGAGCGCCGACCAGTTGCTGCCGCTGTTCCCCGCGGACACCGTATCGGCTGTGGAGTTCCCGACCCTCAAGCAGCAGATCGAGCAAGTGAGAGCCGTCGCCCTCAAGTTTCCGACGACTGACGCGGCAAACAAGGCCGGCTACGTCCGCACGACCAGCGATGTGCCGTTTATGGGTGAGCACTACCTGAACTATGACTACGTCCGCGACGGCATCTTCGACCCGAGCAAGCCGGAGGGGCTGCTGTTCAGTAAGGTCGACAATGGCCCGGAGAAACTGGTCGGCGTATGGTTCCTGCAGATTCCGGGCATTGGCGGCGTCAAGAAGGACGTTTCACCTGTGGGCTTCGCAGGCAACCTGGACCTCTGGCACGCGCACACGGGGCTGTGCCTGGTCGGGCTTTCCGGCGCGAGCGAGGGCGAGACGAAGGACAGTTGCACGGCGAAGAGTGGCAACTTCGTACCGGACCTGCGCTGGATGATGCACGTCTGGGTTTCGCCGGTGCAGGACAATCCGGATGGCGTGTTCGCTTACCTGAACAACGACCTGTTCGCCAAGCAGCAGGCGGTGGCGAAAGGCACGAGCGCGCCGACGGGCAATACGCCGTAGGGGGCCGAGTTCGTAGTTCGCAGTTGGTAGTTCGTAGTCGAGCTATCAGCCGTCAGCGGTCAGGACTCGGCCACGGTTATCGGTAATGCAATTAGAGGTCGCGGGTTCGCGGCCTCTTGCATTTTGGTACGCGGGCGGGGGCGCTGCGGGTGTTAGGAGCGCTCGTTCTCGCGCGGGGGAGACGCATGCGTTACGCTGGCGAGGTTATCGAGCGTGCGCGCGCCGCCGTGGACGAGTCCGCGGGTTGACCGGAGAGCGCGCTTTTCCATTTGACCGGGCATGATTCGCGACGACCTGGCGGCAATGATCGAGTCTGCGGCGACGGCGGCGATGGACGCCGGTGAGCTGCCGCAGGTCGTGCTGCCCGAGATTGTCATCGAACGCCCCGGGCGCCCGGAACACGGCGACTACGCCACGAACCTGCCCCTCCGACTCGCCCGCGCGGCGCGCGCGAACCCGCTCGACCTGGCGAAGACGCTTGCGGCGCGCATGGCGCTGTCGGGCGCAGTGAGCTCCGCGGAGGCGGCGGCGCCGGGCTTCATCAACTTCCGCCTGTCCGAGCGCTGGCTGGCGCAACAGGTCGATGCCATCACCGAGGCTGGTGCGTCCTGGGGCAACATCGCGCTCGGAAACGGGCAGAAGGTGCAGGTGGAGTTCGTCAGTGCTAATCCGACCGGGCCGCTCACGGCCGGCAACGGGCGCGGCGCCGCCATCGGCAGCGTGCTCGCGTCGGTGCTCGAAGCGGCGGGATTCGCCGTCGAACGCGAGTATCTCGTGAACGACGCCGGGACGCAGACCGAGGTCTTCGGCCGCACGTTGCTCGCGCGCTACCTCCAGCTCTTCGGTAAGGAGATCGACATCCCGGCCGACGGCTATCCGGGCGAATACATGATCGACATCGCGAAGAGGGTCCGGGACGAGTTTGGCGACCGCTTCGTCGACGCGGCACCCGATGCGCCGCCGCCGGAGATGGTGCTGCATGGCGTCGACCTGATCGTTGAGCGCATCCAAGATGATCTGCTGCGGCTGGGCGTGAAGTACGACACGTGGTTCCGTGAGCGCTGGCTCTACGAAGACGAGCACGTCTACGACGCCGCCATGAAGACGCTGCGCGAGAAGGACTACCTCGTCGAGAAGGAGGGCGCGCTCTGGTTCGCGTCGAGCGAACTGGGAGAGGACAAGGATAACGTCGTCATCCGCAGCACGGGCAGGCCGACGTATTTCGCGTCGGACATCGCCTATCACTACGACAAGTTCGTGCGGCGCGGCTTCGAGCGCGTGATCGATGTCTGGGGGGCGGACCACCAGGGCCACGTCTCGCGCATGAAGGCGGCGGTAGCGGCGCTGGGCGTCGATCCGGGCAAGCTCGACATCCTGATCTACCAGCTCGTCAGTTTCAGGCGGGGCGAAGAGGTAGTGCGGCTGTCGAAGCGCTCGGGCAACATCGTGCTTATCCGAGACATCGTGGACGAGGTGGGAGCGGATGCGGCGCGGTTCTTCTTCCTCTCACGCTCAGCTGACAGCCAGATGGAGTTCGACCTGGAGCTGGCGAAGCGGCAGTCGTCGGAGAACCCCGTGTACTACGTGCAGTACGCGCACGCGCGGATCGCGGCGCTGCTCGACAACGCGGCCGAGAAGATCGGCCGTTATGACGACGGCGATGTGTCGTTGTTGCAGCACCCTGCCGAGCTGGAGCTGGTGCGGCGCATGCTCCAGCTCCCCGAGCTGGTCGTGCTGATGGCGAAGAGCCTGGAGCCGCATCATCTGCCGCATTACGCCGGCGAGCTGGCGACGGCGTTCCACGCCTTCTACACCGAATGCCGCGTCATCGACGCCGACGAGCTCGCGCTCTCGAAGGCGCGGCTCAAGCTCGCCGCCGCGGCGAAGACGGTGCTCGCACGCGCGCTGACGCTGATGGGCATGACCACGCCCGAGCGGATGTGAGTGCGGGAGTTTGTAGTCGCGCGAGCCGCCCGGTGGCGATTGTTACAGCCACGCACCCTTCCACCAAGATCCATTTCCAGCCGTAACCCATTGTTCACTGGACAATCGCTCCCGGTCGCGCCAAGCGTCATGGCAGTAGGCGGGGAGCTTTAAAATACTTGCATAAGTAGCAGACAACTGGTTGACAAGTAGCCGCCTACTTGCTACGATGTGGCCAAGGAGGCAAACATGACGAAGAAAATCGAGATTGAAGTGCTATCCGTATCGGATCTCGAGCGCGAATACGAGACGGATCGTCCGTTGGAGGATTACGTCCGGCAAGCGGAATACATCGAGCTCATTGAGTCTGAAGGAGAGCTCTTCATCCCCGCGCACAGTTGGCGTCGGTTTGTGCGGCAATCAATTCACATTGCGTGGGAGCCTATCGAAGGACGGGGAGTGCCAGAGGCTCCTGCTCTTCGCCTAGGCGAAGCCGCCCAAGAAGGAGCGAAGCGATTCGTTCCTCGATGGAACACCCGGCGACAAGAACTTATAGCTCATAACCCATGGCTCGGGACTTTAGCGGAGAGCTTCGTGAGTCGGCTCTTGACGACTGATCCATCGGCGGCCGCCGAGTCGCACGGTTCGACCATTACGTTAATCATGTCCCGCGGCCGCCGCGCTGGTCTGAGATTGCGTGCGGGTCGCGGCGAGAGATCCGGCCTATGGCTTGTGGCTGAGCGCAACGGAAAAACGCTCGATGAACTCGTGCGATCGGAAAGCGATTTCGAACGAGGCCTACGGTGGTTACAGGATCTGCCGGACTACTGACGCCGCACAGCGCGAATGGCGAAAACGACGTAGAGGAGAATTCCCTTGGAACAAAAGTCATACAACGGAAGTTTGAGCGACAGCCTGAACACCGACATAAACGGATTTTTGGAGGTGTATAGAGATTCGGACGTCGTGCTCACGACGGCCAACGAAGTTGATGTGGACGAAGTGCGGCGCATTTCGACGCCAGCTCTAATCGTCGCGATAGCCCGGATTCTGCAGGCCGACGAATCCAGCGACGCAACGAAAATAGCCATCGTCGTCGCCGTGGTGCTAGCTGGCCAGAAACTGGCCAGGGCGGAGAAGATGGCGCTCGAATCGCTCACTGAAGCGACACGATCATCACAGGAAGGACCAGGACTATGACAACCATTACGAATTCAGAGCCGCACGACGCCGGCGATTTCTTTGCCGAGGTCGCACAAGCCGTGGAGCACGTGCATACAGCTCACCCCGAGTTTCGAGATCTACGAAGAGAGCATCCTTGGCTGACTGGCTCTTTAGGAGACCCCTTCGCTGGCGTCTGGTTCGTCGCCGAGATTCCGAGTCTCGGACCGGTCGTTGGTGGCGGTTCCCGTCCGTCGCGGGAGACGCAATGGACCGGGAATAATGCCGCCATTCTGCTGCGCGAAATGTTGGTGAGGAACGGCTTCAAGACAGGCGCGGTGCGGGACTACGGCGGCTGGAACTCTTATCTCACGGATGTCATGAAACACGCCGAGCCGGCCGAGCAATGGAAGAAGAAATCTAAGCGAGATAAGCTCGCGGTCGCCCACAGTTGGGCTCCCGTGCTCATGAGAGAACTTGAGATCGCGCCTCCCGTCCTCGTGGTTTCTCTTGGCGGTAACGTTGATGCGTATCTCGATGCGCTGATCGAGAGTCGGCTGATTCCTAAGCCCGCGCACCGAATGAAAATACACCACTACTCCTACGTAGCGAAGCGTGCGGGTCGGCTCAACGGTCAATGGCTCGGTCCGATGCATCCGCTGAGGGTCGCGGATTACGACCGCCAATTTCAGGATGTGGCTCGGACTGTCAGTTCACTGCGTCGTTGAACGGGGACTTAGCCAAAGCCCGCAAAGGGAAGGCCGCTCATTTCGAGCGGCCTTCGCTGCGTAAGTCCGTGAACTGACAAGTGTGAGCTGAAAAACGCTACACCTTTTCCAGAACCTGCAGGGTGCAGGCGCTGCCGAGGCCGATGACGTGGGCCATGCCGACCTTCGCGCCTTCGACCTGGCGGTTGCCCGCCTCGCCGCGGAGGTGCCAGACGACTTCGCAGACGTTGGCGACGCCGGTCGCGCCGAGCGGGTGGCCCTTCGAGAGGAGGCCGCCGCTTGCGTTGACGGGGATCTTGCCGCCGACGCTGGTCGCGCCCTCGTCGATCATGCGGCCGGCTTCGCCTTCGCCGCAGATGCCGAGGTTCTCGTAGTGCAGGATCTCTGCGGTGGCGAAGCAGTCGTGTAATTCGATGAGGTCGAGGTCCTCGGGGCCGATGCCGGCCTTGTCGTAGGCCTCTTTCGCGGCGTTGCGGGTGAGCGTGTTGATGTCGGGCATGATCAGGTCACGCTGCGTCCACGGGTCGGAAGTCAGCACCGATGCAGCTACCCGGATCGGCTTCGTCGTGTACTGGCGGGCCTTGTCCATCGTGCAGAGCACGGCTGCTGCGGCGCCGTCGCCGGTGGGGCAGCACATGTAGAGGGTGTTCGGCCACGAGACGACGCGCGCGTTGAGCACCTCCTCGAGGCCGTACTCCACCTGGTACTGCGAGTACGGGTTGTGCATGGAGTGCTTGTGGTTCTTGACCGACACCTTCGCGAACTGCTCCTGGGTGGTGCCGTACTTGCGCATGTGCTCGACGCCGGCCATACCGAAGACCGCGGGCATGAGGCCTGAGCCGAGCACGCCCTCGGTGCTGTAGGCGCGGTCACCGCCGGCGCCACCGCCGCCGAGCAGGCCCATCTTTCCCATCTGCTCAGAGCCGACGGCGAGCGTGATGTCGTAGGCGCCGGATGCCACGGCGAAGTAAGCCTCGCGAAAGGCGGTCGATCCGGTTGCGCAGGCGTTGGCGACGTTGATCACCGGGATGCCAGTCTGACCGATCGTCTGCATGATGCGCTGCCCCACCATCGCGTTCGACTGGTAGAGATTACCGCTGGCGAGCAGCTCGATGTCCTTCATGTCGACACCGGCATCCTTGAGCGCGAGCAGCGCGGCCTGGCCCGCCAGCTCCGGCACGGTCTTCTCGGGGTAACGCCCGAACTTGATCATTCCCACGCCGATGATTGCTACGTCTCGCATCTTCGTCTCCTCATCGCCGCGCTTCATGCGGGCGTGACTGCTGTGCGCCCCGCCGACGCGAGGCGTGCTTGCTGATCCTGTTACGCCGGGCGAAAGCTGAAGGCGACGACCTCGTTGCCCTCCCGGTCTGTGCTCACGGTTTCAGTCACCATCTGTACGGGCATGCCGAACTTGAAGTTCCTGGGGTCGGGGTCGAGGCCGTTGATGTTGCAGCGGACGCTGACGCCTTCGGGCAGGTCGACGATCGCGGCGACATACGGTGTCGGAACGCCGGGCGCTGATTGGTGGACGATCGAGAAGACGTGCAGCTCGCCCTTGTCGCTGAGCTTCACTTCATCCATGGCCTCGGTGGAGAAGCAGCGGCTGCAGGCCATGCGGGTACCGAGGTACGTGGCGCCGCACTGCTTACAGCGGCTGCCGGAGAGGTACGGCTTCTGGGCGGGATCGCTCGGGATCTTGAGGAAGGGAACGATCGGTCTCTGAGTTTTCTTTTCGGCTGCTGCTGGTGCTTCTGCCAAGTCGCTGCCTCCTTCTGGCTGGACCTGCTGCTGGTTGGCCACAACTGCCCGTCTTTCGCGGTGCCTCGGCGACGGTGCCGGCGCGATAGCCGATACCCGCGGAACGCGCTGGTGGCGGGGACGGAAGCGCCATCGCCCCAGGGGAGAGAATCGAACGGATGACGATCTTCCGGAGAGGCAAAGCGCATTATCTGCCCGTGCTCGTTTCGAGTCAAGGACCTGGGGCGGGTATTCGGTCCGGTGAGCGCGCGCGCCAAAGCGCCGGCTTGTGAACCGATGTTTCCTCGCCCAGCTAGCGCGACCGGCCCCGAACGAGCCGGAAGCCGATGACGGGCGCGGCAGGCTGACCTACACTGTGCCGTATGGATCTGCGCCTGTTCCCGTTGCAGACGGTCCTGTTCCCCGGCATGCGGATGCCGCTGCACATCTTTGAGGACCGCTACCGCATCATGATGCGCGAGTGCATCGAAGAAGACGTGCCGTTTGGCGTGGTGCTGATCAAGTCGGGTGTCGAAGTCGGCGGCGGGGCCACTCCGTACAGCATTGGCACAACCGCGCGTATACAGAACGTAGACCAGCTTGACGACGGACGAATGAACCTCTTCACCATCGGCGAGCGGCGCTTCCGCATCATTGCGCTCAACACCACGCAGCCGTACCTGCGCGGCGAGGTGGCCTTCCTGGAACAGGAGCAGTCGGATGATGCGGCGCGCTCGGTCATGCCGCATGCGCAGGACCTCTTCGACGAATACCTGAAGACGTATCTAGCACTGGCGAACCAATGGACGCGCGGCGTCTACCTTCCGGAGGATCCCGGCGAGGCCGGCGATTACATCGCCACGCGCATGGATGTGCCGCCCGAGACGAAGCAAGAGCTGCTGGAAATGCTCTCACCGCAGGCGCGGCTGCGCCGCGAGCTGGAGATCATCGCTGAAGCGCTGCCGAACATGCGGCTGCAACTCGTTGGGCACCTGAGGCAAAAGACCGCGGGATTCGCGGTGCTGAACTAGTGACGGCATCCGCGTCTCGCGGCGAGGCGCCATCGCGATGTTGAAGATCGAAGTCTCTTACCGGGCGATCATCGTTGCGGTGCTGACGCTGGTTGCGCTCTGGGCGACCGTGCGTCTTTGGCCGGTGATCCTACTCGTCGTGACGGGGTTCATCTTCATGGCGGCGCTGCTGCCGTACGTCGATTGGCTCGTGCGCAAGGGGCTCACGCGGACGCAGGCGGTGTTGCTGCTGCTGGTGGTCATCGTCGCGATCATCATCGGCCTGGTGGCGCTGATGGTGCCCGCGATGATCACCGAGTTCCAGAACATCCGCGACAACCTGCCGGAAGACGCGCGCAAGCTCGAGGATTTCCTCAGCAATTTCGGCATTGACGTGCAACTGCAGGAGCGGGCGCGCAACATCGACTGGGGCGGGCTGATATCCGGGCGGGCGGCGATCGACTACGGGCAGCGCATCTTCCAGATCACGTTCAGTACGCTGACGGTGATTGTGCTGACGGTCTACCTCCTGCTCGAGACGCCGAGGCTGTCACGCTTCCTGTATCAGTTCGTGCCGCCGGGACGCGAGCCGGAGACGGAGCAGATCCTGCAGTCGCTCAGCCGGGTCGTCGGCGGCTACATCCGCGGCCAATTGATCACGTCGCTGGCGATCGCGGTGTATACCCTCATCGTGCTGCTGGCGCTGCGGGTGCCGAATGCGCTCGCATTCGCCGTGCTCGCCGGCTTCGCCGATATCATCCCGCTGATCGGCGCGCTGATCGCCGTCATCCCGGCGACGTTCGCGGCATTCGAGGAATCGCCGACGCGCGCCGCCATCGTGCTGGTGCTGCTGGTGTTGTACCAGCCGTTCGAAGACCGCTTCCTGGTGCCCCGCGTGTACGGCGCGACGTTGAACTTGCCTCCGATCATCGTGCTGGTTGCGGTGCTCGCGGGCGGCGAACTGTTCGGCATCCCGGGCATCCTGCTGGCGCTGCCGGCTGCGGCTGTTGGCCGGGTGGCGCTCGATTACTATCTTGATAGCCGCAAGGCCGGCATCGCGCCGTCTGGGCCGACGGAAGACGTGTTCGCGCCCGATGAGCCGCAAGCCGGGGAAGGATAGGATATGGCAGACGAGCGGGGAATCGGGAAGTGCGCGCAGAACCATGCAAGTTCGTACGGGTATCCGTCTCGCCCGGAGGAGCCATTCCCATTCTGCTCCCAGTGCGGCAATCCGATGGTGTGGTCCTGCCCGGAGTGCGGGGTTTCTTTGCCGGAGGATAGTGCTGAGTTGCTCGTCGCGCAGTACTGCCGGCACTGCGGGACGGCGTATTTTGCCGGCAGCCAGCAGGCTCGTGGGGCGGCGGACGATGCTGGATGACCTAACCCCGTCGCCACGGCGACTCTTCGATCGCCCCTTCCCTATGAGGGAAGCCCACCAGACTCGTGGCGCGGCGGACGGCGCCGGATGACCTAACCCCCGCCCCTTCCCTACGAGGGAAGGGGAGCTTGAGGGCGGGGATTGTCTACGTCGCTGGTTACGGCTCGGCGAGAGCCTCCGGGCGGGACAGGCGCCGGGTGACCTAACCCCGACCCCTTCCCTAGGAGGGAAGGGGAGCTTGAGGGCGGGGATTGTCTACGCCGCTGGTTACGGCTCGGCGAGAGCCTCCGGGCGGGACAGGCGCCGGGTGACTGACGCCGCGCGCGGGATCATCGACGCCATCAACCACATCATCAGCGCGCAGAAGACAGCGATGTTCATTGCGGCGATCGCGACGGCGAACGGCGTCTCGTGCCATTGCCAGAAGTCGCTGGCGTTCGGAGGGTTGATCGCGAGGAGGTTCAGGGTGAACGTCACGGACAGCAACACGTACACCGCGATGATCCTGGACGAGCGCACGAGCAGTGGCGCCGCGAAGGCGAACAGCGGGTACAGGTAGCGCTCGTGCGTGCTGGTGGGCAGTATGAAGAAGATGAACACCATAGCCGCGCACGCGAACAGCACGCCGGACGTATCGAGATGCCGCCGCAGGTACGCGAGCACGAGCAACGTCGCTGCCGCGCTGAGCGCAAGCGAAAGCTCGGCGTACGACACGTCGATACCGCCGGCGGTAAACGCGGTGTCGACGGGATGCGGGTCGTCGCCGTGCAGGTCGAGTATCGACCAGCCGTTCCAGGCGCCCTCGGAGAGGTCGATGGGGTCCTGCTGGAAGATCGTCTGGTAGGTGCCGCCGATGCGGCCGGCGTCTCCGTGAAGGAGGAACGGCGCTAATGCCGCGAGGCCGACGGCCACGGCGCAGGCGACGCCTCGCAGCAGTGAAGTCGATCCGTATTTCCAGAAGGTGAAGGCGGCGAGCACCGGCAGGATCACGATTGGCTGCGGCTTGAAGAGAAAGCCCAGCATCCACAACGCCCATGCGGTGCCGATGCGCCCGCGCAGCATCAGCATGACGCTGCCGAGCATGCAGAGGGTGATCACGGAGTCGATCTGGCTCCACCACATCGAGTCGTAGACCGAGGCAGGGGCGAGCGTGAACGCCGCAGCCGCGAGCGCCGCCTGTGCGTGGCGGCCGGGTTCGGTGCGGGCTGTCGAGAGGTCGCGCGCGAGGAAGAAGATCATCGCCGCGAGGCCGAGATCGCAGACGAAGGGCGGGACCTTGATCAGGATGCGGATCGGCGCCGTCCACAGCTCGTATTCGGGCGAGATCCAGCCGTAGATGATGCTCGTCGGCCAGAGCACGTAGTGGTAGCCGACGTAGTTGCTATCGGCGGTGCGAAAGACGTTGATGAAGCCGTGGTCGTAGATGGCGCGCGACCACACTTCCCAGGTGATGGCGTCGCCGTGGCCGTAGGCGTAGGTCGAAGAGAGCCAGAACGGCATGCGGACGAAGGCGGCTGCGACCAGCAGCGCGCCGAGACTGACGAGCGTGAGGTGCCGGCGCGTGAAGTCCGCAATCATGTCAGGCAGTGTATCGAGGGCGGCGCGTGCACTGTTGCGACGAGCAATCGATCGAGGTTGATCAGGCGGGAGCGGCTACTTTGACGTGGACGGGTACGGCGGAGCCGTCCAGGGGGAGCAGCCTCATGACGGCGCCGCCGTCGAAGTAGCTGGGCACGAAGACAACGCCCTCCAGCACTCGGCCGGAGATCTTGCAGCGGATCGACAGCTCGCCCTGTGCCGTCGTCAGAAGCATCTCGTCTTCGTCGGCGATGTGCATCGCCGCGGCATCGGCCGGGTGGATCTCGGCGAACTCCTCGCGGTGGAGCTTGTCGGCGTCCGGGATGCGGAGCTCAGCGCCTTCGAGACTGGTGAACAGCGTGCGGCCGGTGGTCAGCCACAACTCTCCTTCAGCGGCACTCGCACGCGCGCCGGAGGTCGCGACGGGCTGACGCTCGAACTTCGTGGGCAGCTCGATGGCTCGGGCCTTGCCCCAGTGCTGGAAGTCGGCGCGAAAACGCTCGTATCCGGGCACCGTCGCCGCGATCTCGTCCGTGACGGCGTCGGGATGGGCATATGTCCATGTGTCGTGGCTCACCATCTCGTTCGCCAGGTCGGTTAGCGCGAGCAGGGCGGGGCGCGCATCGCCGAGCGCGCTGAGGGCGGCGTGCATGCGGTTCACTCGACGCTCGCCATTGGTGTACGTGCCGGTCTTGCCGTACGACGGCACGTCGGCGAGGACGACGTGCGCGATCTTTGCTGTGTCCGTGAGCAATGAGTCGACGACGATCAGCGCATCGAGCGATGCCAGTGCCCGCTCGGTGCGCGCGCGGTCCGGGGCGAACATCAGCGGGTTGTCGCCGACGACTACCATTGCTTTCAGCTTGCCGTCTATTGCGGCGTCGATCATCTGCGCGAAGCTCATGCCGGGCGCAGCGAGCGCAGCACGCCCGGGACCGCGCTCCGGGTCGACGCCCATGTCGCGCGCACCGTTGGCATTGGCCTCCGTCGGCAGCACGTAGAGCGACTCCGCTGCCTTCTCTCCCCGCAGCGCGATGGCGAGGTTCGCCGCCGCGCGCGCGCCGTTGCCAGCTGCCGCCGCATCCACTGGCGACGGTAGGTAGACGATGCTGACGGTGTCCGCGCCCTTCGCCCGATCGAGAATCTCCTTCACGGCGTCGACAGCGACGTCACGCATGGCCGGCATATCGGCCGACTCTCCAGACGCGAGCTTCGCCAGCGCATCGACAACCGCTGGTTCGTTGCCGGGGCGCGGTTGCAGCCAGGCGCCGCCGTACGGCTCGGCGAAGTCCGCCATCTCCCCCCAGAGCGGCGAGACGAGCAGCAGCACACCGTTCCGTGGCGCGGCGGGATTGCCGACGATGGCATCCTTCAGTCGCAACGCGGCGACGTTGTGGCTCGACTCGAGGTCGTTGGCGATGCAGATGACCACATCGCTGCGGGCGAGGTTGATCATGTCGGCGGGCAGCGCTTCAGTCCCGAACGCCGCCTCGATGGCTTTTGCCGCCGCGCGGTTGGGCGCAGCGGAGCTGAAGTCGATGTGCGGCGTGCCGATGATCTCGCGCGCGAGCTTTTGCGCCAGGTAGTTCTCTTCGTTGGTGGCGAACGGCGATCCGAGCACCGCGACTGCGTCGGGCCCGTGCGCCGCGATGACCCCCTTGAGTTGCTCCGCGGCGTAGGTGATCAGCTCGCCCCAGTGTGATGGGAACTGCGCCGTCCCCGCTGGCCCGCGCCGCACGAGGTGCCTCTGCAGCCGCTCCTTGTCGCTCACGGCGTCGTAATGGAAGCGCCCGCGCACGCAGATCTGGTCCGCGCTCACGGGATTGATCAGATCCGGCTTGACGATGACGGCGCGCTCGCCTCGCGTGCCGATGCTGATCGTGCAGCCGACGGAGCAGGAGTTGCACGTCGTGCTCACCCAGTCCTCGGTGCGGGCGATCCACTTGTTGGGCTTCTCCATCAGCGTTGCGGTTGGACAGACGTCGATGCAGGCGCCGCAGAAGTCGCAATTCGATTCGTCGACACGCCCTCCGGCGCCGAACGCGATGCGCGTCGGGAAGCCGCGGCCAGCGAGAGTGATGGCGCTGGTGTGACGAATTTCGTCGCAGGCGCGCACGCAGCGGGTGCAGAGGATGCACATCTGCGGGTCGAACTCGAGGAAGGGGTTGGCGCGATCGGGGTCCGGCTGCTCGGACTGGTAGTACGAACGCGGCTCATTCGCCCACGGCTCGACGTTGTCGAAGCCCATGTCGAGAAGGTCGTTCGTGCTCTGCAGCTCGCAGCGATAGTTCTTCGAACAAGTGACGCAGCGATGCGTGACGACGTCATCGCGCAGGCAGATGTCGCCGGGCATGCACTTGACGCGCCGGTGGCACGTCAGGCAGCGGTCGGAGTGGTTGGCGTTGATGATCGCGACGACCTGTTGGCGCGCTTCTTTCACGTGCTGCGGCTCGGTGTTCACGACCATGCCGTCAGCGACCGTGGCCGTGCAGGAGAGCTGGAGCCCGCGCGCCCCCTCGATCTCGACCAGGCAGGTGCGGCAGCCGGCGTACGGCACGAGGCCGTCGATGTAGCAGAGGTTCGAGATCCAGACGCCGTTCTTCTTGATCACCTCGACCAGCGGCGCGCCCTCAGGCGCATCGATCTGGACGCCGTTGAGGGTGAGCTTAGCCACGCGTATTCGCTTTCACGACACGCTCGCCCTTCGAGACGGGGTTTGGGTCCTGGCGCTCCTCGAGCTGGATCAACTGGATGATGTCTTTGGGCGCGCGCTGGCCGTGGGGGTACATGAAGTCGTTGCGCGCCAGGTGCTCGTGCGCGAGCTTGGTGAGTGAGTGCTTGTCCTTGTACATCGAGTCGAACTCGTACACAGCGTCTTCGAAGACGCCACCGGACTGGATCGCCTGGTACGGGCAGGCTTCGACGCAGAGGCCGCAGTACATGCAGAGGCGGAAATCGATCTCGTAGCGCACTTTTTCGAGCGTGCCGTCGGCGTTGGGGCTTGTCTCGACGAGGATGCAGCCGTCGGGGCAGGCCTGCGCACAGGTGCTACAGCCGGTGCAGCGCTCGTCGAACCAGAGCAGGTTCGTGCGGGAGCGCGGCGACATCGGGCGCGTCACCTCGGGGAACTGGATCGTCGCGACGGGCTTGAACATCCGCATGAATGTCACGCCCATGCCCTTGAGGATGCCGAATCCCTGCATCGAGATGACCTTTGATGGGTGGCTGAGAGCTCGCGCCGGACGGTATGCCGGTCGATTGTAACAGTTTTCACTTACCCGACAACGACGCGACATCTGGCTAAGCGGGTCGGATTTCCGGAGCCGTAATGTCGTGCGAGTGAGAGAGGATGGTGGGCGATACTGGACTCGAACCAGTGACCTCTACGATGTCAACGTAGCGCTCTAACCAGCTGAGCTAACCGCCCTCTAGAGGTGTCCCGCATCGTAACCACGGCGGCGGGGCAAGTCAACGCACGGGATCACAGGAGTCATTAGGGCTAGAGAGATCGCACCGGCTACACTCGACGAGCCAATCTGTAACAGGCGAGTGCTGCGATCAAACAGCCGACGAAGCTCGCGAGAAGAGCGGCATCAAGAAACACGTCGTTGCCGCGACGAACGGTTGGCGCGCCTGTAGGTGGAAGACTGGCCGGAGCCGGAGGTTGCGCGCTCGGGACAACAGCGGGCCCACAATCAACAACCAAGCCCGCACTTGCTGGTGCTGAAAGGGTGCTTCCGTTCGCGGCGAAGACCAACCAAGTCACATAGCTCTGATCACAGTCCGGCTGGGCGTTGGCAGGCAGCACGAAGGATGTGCTATTCGGGGGTAAGTCGTAGGATCGTTCCGCGTCGAGAGTGCCAGCGGCTGAACCCGACAAGCGGACAACCACGCGGAATCCTGTCTCGTCAGATGAGTTGTCCTGCCAGCTCAGCACCCCGCCGAGTACGTGAGCGTTCGACGGCGCATTCGGTGGTGATGCCTGCGCGCTAACTGCTAACAGGGCCACGCCAAAGAGCACACTGGCTATACCCGCGACGATGGCTGCGCGACAAACTGACCGCATGGCTAATATCCTAGCACGACTTGAACGGCTGCATCCGTATCGAGCGCAGCAGTTCATTGCGATGCTTAGCTGGCTTCGATCCCGTTGCGGGCCGGAAGCTATAAGCTTTGCGCGATGGAAGGCATTCTCTCCGGCGTCACCGTCGTCGACCTCACGCGCGTGCTGGCGGGGCCGTACTGCACGATGATCCTTGCGGACCTCGGCGCACGCGTGATCAAAGTGGAAGCGCCGGGCCGAGGCGACGACGCGCGCCACATCGGGCCCTTCGTCGGGGGCACGTCGGCGTACTTCATGTCGCTGAATCGCGGCAAAGAGAGCATCGCGCTCGACCTGAAGGACGATGGCGACCGCGCGATCTTCGAGCAACTTCTCGACCGCGCGGATGTGCTGACCGAGAACTTCCGCGCCGGCACGATGGACCGCCTCGGCTACGGATGGGAGGCGCTGCACGCGAAGCATCCGCGGCTGATCTACGCCGCGACATCGGGCTTCGGCGCGACGGGGCCGTACGCGCACCGCCCGGCGTACGACATGGTCGTGCAGGCGATGGGCGGCATTATGAGCCTGACCGGCCACCCCGGCAGCCCGCCGACGCGCGTCGGCACCTCGATCGGCGACATCAGCGCCTGGCTCTTCACCGCCATCGGCATCAGTTCAGCGCTCTACCGCCGCGAGCAGACGGGCGAGGGGATGATGATCGACGTGGCGATGCTCGACTGCCAGGTGGCGATCCTGGAGAACGCGATCGCGCGCTACGCATCGACGGGGGAGGTGCCGGGTCCGATCGGCTCGCGGCACCCATCGATCACGCCGTTCGAGGCGTACGCGACCGAAGACGGCTACATCGTCATTGCCGCGGGCAACGACCAGCTGTTCGCGCGACTCTGCGAGACCATCGGCGCGCCCGATCTCGCGCACGACCCGCGTTTCGCGACGAACGCATCGCGCACCGAGCACTGCATCGAACTGAAGCTGCAGCTCGAGCAGGAGCTCGCCGCGCGCCCGTCATCGGAGTGGCTGCTGGTGTTCGAGGCGGCGGGCATGCCGAGCGGCCCGATCCAGAACGTCGCGCAGGTGCTGTCCGACCTGCAGGTGCTCGCCCGCAACATGGTGGTCACCGCCGACAATCCGGTCGACGCTCCGCTGCGCATGGCGGGCAACCCGATCAAGGTCTCGGGCTACGCCGACGCCTCGACGCGCACGCCAGCGCCGGAGTTGGATGCGGACCGCGCGCGGATCTTGACGGGAGGTAGCGCGCGGCGGGGCTCTATAGCGCGGCTGTTCGCAGCGCGGCCGAGAGCGACCGCAGGCGCGCGGTGCTGTCGCGCAGGCCGCCAGGGCGGTTGCGGGAGAGCCAGAGGTGCTCGTAATCAGGCGTGATGGCGTCGAGGCGGCGGGCGGCGCGCTTGTACAGCGGGCGGAGCTTAGTTGTGGATGCGCCGGTGACGCGGGCGTACTTTGCGGCGCCGATGGCGGCGCCGACACTCGCCATTTCGACGGCGCAGGCGTACTCATCGACGATCTGCTGCGCGTCGGGGCGGCGTATGCGGGCCGGGTCGAGCTTCGCGAGTGTGGCTTCGAGCTGGTCTGCGGTGTCCTCGAAGCCCCCTTCTCGTACGCGATGCATCGGCCAGTCGCTCTTGAGCGGGAGGAAGTACATCTGCGCGAGCAGGGTGCCGTTGCGCGAGCGGGCGCCGTTGATCTCGTACGCGTTGCCGAGATCGAACGCGAGGCGGCCGGTGACGCCGGACGGGTCATCGAAGGCGTGCAGGCTGAGAGCGCGGGCGGTATCCATATCGGCGCTGCGGGCGGGCGACCAGGCCATCGACGCACCGTAGAGGAAGCCGAGGTACGAGACCGGTAGC
This sequence comes from Chloroflexota bacterium, assembly GCA_030774575.1. Lineage (GTDB taxonomy): Bacteria > Chloroflexota > Dehalococcoidia > DSTF01 > JACRBR01 > JALYKW01. The sequence goes on from JALYKW010000015.1 coordinate 22,878, forward strand.
GGCTGCATGTGGCCGTTGTCGCCCCAGTCGGTGTTGAGCAAGCCCGCGGCGCCGTGCTTGCGGCCGTTGATGGCTGCGCTGCGGATGTTGGCCATCGCGTTATCGGTGCGGCCGATGAAGGAGATCCAGCTGCCGGTGCCGGGGCAGACGTAGTACGGCACGCCGGCGTGGCGAAACGCCTTCGTGTCGATGTCGTACGGGTGGTCCTGTTCGTAGCCCCATTCGAGGACAGTCGCGTCGCGCGGGATCGCGCCGATCAGCTCAGGGTGCTGCGTGACGATGTCGCCCCAGAACATCATGCGGCGGCCGTACTTCTCGCACAGCTTGTGGATCTCGAGGAGGAAGTCGAGGTAGACGCGGCCGCTGCCTCGCTGCTCGCAGGCGGACTTGCTCTTGCCGAGGCCGAGGTCGAAAGTCTCGTCACAACCGACGTTGAACATGCGGCTGGAGAAGTGCGGCAACAGCTCGGCGTAGAGCCCGTCGATCAGAGCGAGCGAGCGGGGGTCGCCGGGATCAAGTGTGAACGGCGGAATTTTGCCCCAAGGTAGCTTTGCGCCGCGCGGGGCTTCGGCGAAGTCGTTGTAGGGCTTCTTAGCCAGCCAGCGGTCCATGTGGCCGAAGCTGTTCTGATTCGGCACAAGCTCGATGTAGCGCTCTCCGCAATATGCGTCGAGCGCGAGGATCTCCTCGCCGGTGATGGGTGATGCGTCCTTCCAGACGGCGCGGTGGCGGTCGTACGCGAACGTGTGCTCGATGTAGAGCTGGAACTGGTTGACCTTCCACTCCGCGAGCATGTCGATGAGGTCGTAGAGGGCCGGCATCGTGGGAACTTTGTCACGGCTGATGTCGAGCATGACGCCCCGATGCGCGAAGTCCGGGTGGTCCTCGATGTGGAGCTGCGGCAGACGGCGGCCGTGACGGCGCACGAGCTGCGTGAGGGTCGAGAAGCCATGGGCAAGGCCGGCGGCATCGCGCGCGACGATGCCGATCCGTTCGTCGCCGATGGTCAGGTGGTAGCCCTCGCGCTTCTCCACCTTGCGGTCGATTGCGGCGACTACGCCTTCGCGCTCGGCGAGACCGGAGGCGGCGCGGATGTCCCAGCGCACGTCAGCGTATCGCTCGAGCACGGACTGCAGCCGCCTGGCGGCGACTATCGCGCCGGGCGATGCGGCATCGCCGAAGAGGACGATGCTGCGGTCGCGTGCGAGGGTGTGCGTGCCGGCGGTGATATCGGCGCGTTGCGGTACGGGCGCGAGGAGGAGGTCCATGCGGGGATCTTACTGGGGGCGCGCGTTAGGAGTTAGCCGTCCTGGATGTTGGATGTTGGATGTTGGATGTTCGCGGGTGGATCAAGGGACACCCAGCGATGACCAACGACTGATAACTGACGACTGACGACTGCCAACTATCGATCACACGTCCTGCCGATTTTCGAGGGCGCGGGAGAGGGTGACGTCGTCTGCGTACTCGAGATCGCTGCCCATGGGGAGGCCGCGGGCGAGGCGGGTGACGCGCACGCCGAGAGGGGTGAGCAGGCGACTGATGTACATCGAGGTCGCTTCGCCTTCGAGGTTGGGGTTGGTAGCCATGATCACTTCCGTGACGGCGCCGCCACGGATACGAGAGAGGAGCTCGTTCACCTTGAGGTCATCCGGGCCAATGCCGTCCATCGGCGAAATGACGCCGTGGAGCACGTGATAGAGGCCGTGAAAGCCGCGCGTGCGTTCGACGGCGAGGATGTCGAGTGGCTCCTCGACCGTGCAGATGACCGATCGGTCGCGGGACTCATCGCGGCAGATGTCGCATGGGTCGACTTCCGTCACGTTCTGGCACGTCGAGCAAAGGACCGTCTTCTCCTTCAGCTCGGTGATCGCCTGGGCGAGCGCGAGCGCGTCTTCCGGTGGGATGCGCAGCAGGTGATAGGTAAGCCGCTGCGCGCTCTTCGGCCCGATGCCGGGGAGCTTATGGAACTCATCGATGAGGCGCGTGACGGGAGCGGGGGCAGCGTCCATCGGGAGTCGTTAGTAGGTAGTAGGTAGTAGGTAGTGGGTAGTAGGAAATCGGAGGTCGGAAGTCTGAGGTCGGAGGCTGGACGCCGGAAGCTGGAAGGCGGATCTCGCGAGCATGTTTATGGATCTCCTTAATATATAGCGGTTGTCAGACCATGCACCGTCCGACTGCGAACTTCTAACTACGAACTACCGACTAAACTCACGTCAGGCCGGGGATGCCGCCGAGGCCGAGATTGCCGGCGAGGCCGGCGAGCTGTCCCATCTGCAGCGACTGGACCTTGGCGAGGACCTCGTTGAGGGCGGCGGTAAGGAGGTCCTCGAGCATTTCGGCGTCGTCGGGGTCGATCACTTCCTTATCGATTTTCAGCGACTCGACTTTCATGCCGCCGGTGAGGACGATATTGATGGCGCCGCCACCGGACGTGCCTTCGACGCGCTTCTCGGCGAGGTCCGCCTGGGCCTTTTGGAGCTGCTGCCCCATCTGGGCGATCTTGGCCATCATGTCGCGGTTCATCGCCATGGTTACGACTCCTTATCTTCAGAGACGATGGTTGCGCCGTGGTTCTGCACAGCATGCTGGACGAGCGGGCTTTTGCTGAGTGCCTTCGCGGGTTTCGGGGCAATGATACATCGGATAGCGACGGGAGCACCGAGGATCTGCGAGGCGACCTGCTCGTAGATCGGCCGGTTCTTCGAGTCGGAGACCCGGCCCTTGTGGAACTCTGACGTAAAACCGAGGGTGAGCACACCGTCCTCCCATGACACCGCGTGGCACGATCCGTTGACGACCGCAGCAAGCCCGCCGTTGACGGGCTTCATCGCCGCATAAAAGTCGTCGCCGAACGTCGAGAGATCGACGCCGTTCGCCGGAGTGGCATCGCTGTTCGCGCCGCCCCGTTGCGGCGCCGCGGCGACGCTGCCGTTCGTCGCCGCCGCGGCGGACGCTTCTTCCGGGTCATCTGGAGCGGGCGGGATGACGGGCGCATTGCTCCCGAGCATCTTCGCGATCTCTTCGGCCGATGCGCCGCTGAAATTGCGGCGCAGATCGGCAGGTACGCGCTCTTGTGGCGACGCTGGCTGGGGGCGCTGAGGCGGGGCTGCAGGTCGCTGTGCGGGCGCCGACGGACGCTGCTGCGCGGGCTGCCGCATCGCCGGGGACGCGGGTTCGGGTCGCGCGGCTGGCGGCGCCGGATCAAGCACCGACTCCGCGAGCGCAAGCTCGAGCGGGAGCGGCGACAGTGGGTCTTCGCGCAAGTCGGCCTGACCGAACGCCCGTAACGCCTGTACCAGGCGGTGCGGCGGCACGCCGTCGAGGCTCGCGCGCATTTCGGCGATCTGCTCGGCGGTCCACATGTTGCCGGTATCGGAGCCTGACTGCACGAACAACGACTCACGCAGCCGCAGGACGACTTCCTTCTTGAACTGCTTGAGGTCGAGGCCGTCGTCACGCACGGCGCCGATGGTCGAGAGGCCGCCACCGAGGTCGCCGGCCAGCGCTTGCATAGCCAGGCGCGTCGAACGAGCGTCGCCGATCAGGCCGAGGCTTTCGCGCACGGCTTCCAGGGAGGCTTCCGCGCCATACGAATCGGAGATCTGCTCGAAGAGATTGATAGCGTCGCGCAGGCTCCCGGTCGCATTGCGGGCGATCAGTTCCAGACCCTCGCGCGGGATGCTGATGCCTTCCTGTTCTGCGATAAAGGCCAGCCGGTCAGCCATGGCGGCCAGCGGGATGCGGCGGAAGTCGTGGCGCTGGCATCGGGAGAGGATCGTGGCCGGAACTTTGTGTGCGTCGGTCGTTGCGAGGATGAAGATGACGTGCTGCGGCGGCTCTTCGAGCGTCTTGAGGAGCGCGTTGAAGGCGGGTTCAGTGAGCATGTGGACTTCGTCGATAAGGTAGACCTTGTGCGCTTCCGCGCCACCCATAGGCAGGTAGTTGGTCGCGTCGCGGAGGTCGCGGATGTCGTCGATGCCGCGGTTGCTGGCGCCGTCCATCTCGATGAGGTCGAGGGCGTTGCCCGCACCGAAGGCGATGCAAGACGGGCATTCGTTGCAGGGCTCACCGGGGCTGTCTTTGGCATCGGCCGCGTTCTGCATGCAGTTGACGGCCTTCGCAAGCAGGCGGGCGGTAGTGGTCTTCCCGGTGCCACGCGGGCCGGCGAAGAGGTAGGCGTGTGAGACCTTGTGCCGGGCGACGGCGTTCACCAGCGTGCGGGTGAGCACCTCCTGGCCGGAGATGTCGGCGAAGCGCTGCGGGCGCCACTTACGATAGAGGACTTCGACAGGCATGCGGGGTTGATCCTTCGGTCTCGCCTGGGGTAGCGACAGTATATGAGGCGACCGGAGGTGAGGCGAGATGGGAGGTTGGAGGTAGGAGGTCGGATGTTGGGAGTTAGAGGTTGGGGGGTTTGAGGTTGGACGCTGGCAGCTGGCGGCTGGACTTTGGAGGCCGAGGCACCTACGGCGCCAGTGGTGCTCGATGCTTCGCCGGGCGGCGCGGTTGCTACGCGGGCGCCGAGGTTGCGCTGGCAGCCGGCGTGGGGCTGGGAGATGCCGGCTGGTCCGTCGGCGCCGGGGTTCGGGTGTCCGTCGATGCCGGGGGGACGGGCGTGTCCGTCGCTCGGGGCGGCACCGGCGTGTCGGAAGGCGCGGTCTCCGGCGTGTCGCTCGGCGAGGGGGTGCGCGTCGGGCGGTGTGTTGGTTCCGGCGTCGGTCTGGCCTCGGCAGGCGCAACGGATTTCGGTTCCGCCGTCTCGGCCGTTGCGCCTGGTTCGGCGGGCGCAGCCTGGGCGACCGGCGTCGCTGACGACGCCGGGACGGGGGCCGGGTCAGCTTCGAGAAGATCGGGAATCTTCGGCGTCGCAACGGGGTTGAAAACACGCGCGGTGCGGTGTGGCGTCAGCTTGATCTTTCGGGGCTTGCCACGCCCGTAGTTTCCCGACATATATGTGGCATCCTGCTGCAGCACACCATCGTCTTTCGAGACGTCATCGAATGCGATGGGCAGCGATTGTGTGAAATAACGGTGCTCTTCTGTCCGCTCCACCTGGAAGTGAAGGTGGGGGCCAGGGCCGCTGTTGTCGTCCGAACAGGTGAGTCCGGTCTCACCGGAGAGGGCGAGCGGCTGGCCCTGGTCGACGAGGTCGCCGACCTTCACAGTCACCGAGTCTTGAGCGAGGTGCAGATAGAGCCCGGACGTGCCGTCGCCGTGATCGACGAGGACGTAGTTCGCGGAGCTTGAGAACAGCGCGCCGCATCCGCCGACATTCGAGTCCTGGCGGACCATGGTTACCTTGCCGGAGCGAGCTGCAACGACGGTCGCGTAGGCGAGATCGAAGTCAAAGGCGTATGCGGCGGCGCCGTTGTGGGTAAGTGAAGTCTCTTCGCCCTGCGTGACGCTGTGCAGCTCGCCGCCGATCCAGGGCAGCACGTAGCCGGGCGGCGCCGGAAAGGCGGGCTGGCTGCCGGCGGACTGGCCGGGGAGATCGATCGCGGGCACGACCGCAGCCAGCAAGCTCGCGGAAATGGCGACGAAGGAAGCGAAGAACGGCAAGATTAGCACCTCTGCGATCGCGGACGATCATGAGTGACATAATTGCGGGGGAAAGTCAGAGCACTGTACCGTTCCCGGCGGGACTTTCCTAGCGATGGCGTGACAATTTCGACCATAAAGCCCACGCCGGATGCTAAGACAATTGTCTAAACGCAACATAGCGGTGGAGCGCTTAGGTTGTCATAACAAAACCATTATGACCTTGGCGGGAAGCACGTAGCTTTAGTGAGGCCGCCCAGGAATTAGAGGCGCGACGGCTTTGGAGGCAAGAATCCGCCGTCCTGGGTTCTGAGCACGGGCACAACTTCGATGATGGCATCGCGGTTGAGGGGGCCGTAGATGTGCGGGTACAGTCCTGCGGCGTCTTCGTAGACGATCGAAGGCGCTACCTTCGTCTTGTCGATGACCAGCGCCACGTACATGCGGCGGTCCTGCTTGTAATGCTGGTTTGCCAGCTCGGCGAGGTGGTCGGTGCCGTCGGTGCAGTGGATGAAGCCATCAGCCGCGAAAGCCTCCGGGGTGTACGGCTGGGTGCGATCGGCATCGCGATAGTATTCGGCGGCGACGACGTGGTAGGTAATGTCGCTCATGGCACTTCGACGCCCGCCAGGACGCGCTCGACGAGCGACTCCGCGCTGAGGCCTTCAGCCTCCGCTTCGTAGGTGACGACGATGCGATGCCTGAGGACATCCATGGCGACGGACTTCACGTCGTCAGGTTCGACGAAGCCGCGGCCCTGCACGAACGCGTGGGCGCGGGCAGTCTGGGCGAGGAAGACGCTTGCTCGTGGTGACGCGCCGTACTCGATCAGGGGTTTCAGTTCCGGCATGCGGTACGCCTCTGGCTCGCGCGTCGCGTAAACGACGTGGACGATGTAGTCTCGCAACCGCTGGTCCATGTGCACCTCGGCCAGCGCGGCGGAGGCGACGACGATGGCTTGCGGGTCGACGACGCGGGCGATCTCGACTGCGCCGTCGGGGACTACGAATCGATCGAGGATGCGTTTCTCCTCGTCGCGGCTGGGGTACGTGACACGGACCTTCAGCATGAAGCGGTCGAGCTGGGCTTCCGGCAGCGGATACGTGCCTTCGTGCTCGATGGGGTTTTGGGTTGCCAGCACCATAAACGGATCCTCGAGCGGGAAGGTGTTGCCGCCGATGCTCACCTGGCGCTCCTGCATCGCTTCGAGCAGCGCCGACTGGACCTTCGCGGGTGCGCGGTTGATCTCGTCGGCTAGCACGATGTTCGCAAAGACAGGCCCTTTGCGGACGTGGAACTCGCCGTCTTGCGGGCTGTAGATCGTTGTGCCGGTGACATCGGCGGGGAGCATATCGGGCGTGAACTGGATCCGGACGAACTCGGCATCGATGGCGCGCGCGAGGGTACTCACGGTGAGGGTCTTGGCGAGTCCCGGAACGCCCTCGATGAGGATGTGGCCGCGGCAGAGCATGCCGATGAGGAGCCGCTCTATGAGCACGTCCTGGCCAACGATAACCTTCGCCACCTCGCGTTTGACGGCGTCGATGAACGCGCTTTGCGCCCGCACCCGCTCGTTGATGGCGGCGACGTCGAGAGTCATCGGGGCATGATAGCTACTTGATGGAGCAAGAGCGCCTCAGCCGGAGCGCCGAGTCACCGGTGGGAAACGGGCGTCGTGAAGCACGGCGCGGCGACGCTGATCTGATCCAGCTACTTTGCGGTTGGCCCTCTTATGCGTGCACGCCGAGGTCTGGCTCGCGCGATGTTACGCCGTCGGCCTCGAGCGCGGCGATCTCTGCCTCGCTCAAGCCGAGAAGGCCGCGGAGTACCCAGGCGTTGTGCTCGCCGTACATCGGCGGCGGCACTCGCACGTGCGCCGGCGTGCGCGACATGCGCCAGACCGGGCCTTCCATGTCCCAGGTGCCGGCGTCGGCCTGCGTGACGGTCTCCCAGAAGCCGCGGGCGCGCAGATGTTGGTCGTGCATCAGCCGCTGGATCGCGAGGACGGGCGCAGCGCTGACGCCGGCTGCCTGCATAGCGGCGGCGGCGGTGTCTTGCGACTTGTGTCGCGTCCAGACGCCGATGAGCTCATCCAATTCGTCGTGATGGTGGTGGCGCGACACAACGTCGGCGAAGCGCGGATCGCGCGCCAGCTCCGGCATGCCGATGCTGCGGCAGAGCGCGCGGAACTCGGCGTCGGAGCCAACCGAAATCGCCACCCACTCATCATCCGTCGCGCACGGGTACACGCCCTGGACGCGGGACACGTGCCGGTTGCCGAGCGCCTCGCCCGTGTTGCCGTCGAACTGGTAGCCGAGGACATACTCGCCGATCGTGCCGATCATCGCTTCCCACTGCGCCACTTCGACGTGCTGGCCCTCGCCGGTCTCGTCTCGATGCAACAGTGCCGCGAGGGCGGCCGCGGCTGCGATCGCCCCGGCATTCGGATCGCCGTAAGCGATCGGCGACTTGTGCGGCGCGGCGCCCGGATAGCCGGTGATCGAGGCGAGACCGGAGAGCTGCTCGACGTTCGTGCCGTAAGCAACGTGGTGCGACTCGGGGCCGCTCTTGCCGTGGCTCGGCATCGACACCAGGATGATGTCTGGCTTGACAGCGCGCAGGTCGCCGTAGTCGAGACGCAGTTTCCCGATCACATCGGCGCGGTAGTTCTCGAAGACGAGGTCGCACTGCGCGACGAGCGCGAGGGCCAGTCCCCGGCCGCGCTCGGTCTGCAGGTCGAGCGTGCAGGCGTACTTGTTGCGGTTGTTGTGGTTGAAGTACGCCGCCTTGTTCCACCAGCGCTCCGTCTTGCCGCCGAGGAAGTGGAGCGAGCGCAGCATGTCCCAGGAACGTCCCGACTCCACCTTGATTACCTCTGCCCCCATGTCGGCGAGCAGCCTGGTGGCGGCGGGGCCTGCCCAGACCATCGTCAAGTCGAGGATGCGGATGCCGGCGAGTGGGAGATCGTTCATACCACCCCGCTCGCACGCAGTAACGCTACCTGGCGCTGCGACAGCGCCGCGAGGTCACGCAGCACTTCGTTCGTATGTTCGCCGAGCAGCGGGGCACGGCGCGGCGCCGCCGGGGAGGCGGGCATGCGTGCGGGCGGCCCGGGATAGCGCCTCGGACCTGCGATGGGGTGATCGATGGTGCGCCAGAAGCCGCGCTTCTCGAGGTGCTTCGATTCAAGCAGATCCGCCACGGTGTTCACGGGTGATATTGGCGCCCGGAAGCGGCCCGCGCGCTCGTACGCTTCGGCGCGCGTCACGCCGGACGCCCATATGAACATCTGGGCCGACAGCTCATCGTCGTTGCGCAGCCGGGCGCGGTTGTCGACGAACCGCTCATCGGTCGCCATCCATTCGGCGTCGAGCGCCTGGATGAGCTGCGGCCAGTTCTTTGGCATCGCGTGGATGCCAACGTGCCCGTCGAGCGACGGAAAGATGCCGACGACGGCGGACGAAAAGTTGCCTCGGCGCGACAGCAGCGTCTCCGCCTTTCGATACGCGAAGTCAGGCAGGTAGATCTCGAGGATCGAGGCCTGCACTTCCATGCCGGCCACCTCGGCCTGCTGGCCGATGCCCTTTGTACGCGCATCCAAAATGGCCGCGAGGGTTGCGCCGAACGCCCAGGTGCCGGCCTGATATTCCGCCTGGTAGCCGCCGTTCTGCAGAGGCTCGCGGTCGGCGTCGCCGGTCAGGTAGTGCTGGCCGCCCGAGGCGTACGACGTGAGGTTGGTCGCGGTCCAGTCGGCGTACGGACCACTCTGCCCGAACGCCGTCACCGACGTCGTAGCGATCGCGCGGTTCTGCGCGGCGAAGACGTCATGCGCGAGCTGGAGCCGCGCAAGTTCTTGCGGCCGAAAGTCGTGCACCACGGCATCGCAGCGCGCGGCGAGCCTGAGCAACAGGACTCGGCCGGTCGGTGTATCGATATCGAGCGTGACGCTGCGTTTGCTCGTGTTGAGCCAGAGGAAGAGCGCGCTTCGCTCGCGGTCGGGCACGCCCCCCGGGAAGCGGCCATGGCCACGCGATGGATCGCCGATGCCGGGCGCTTCGATCTTGATGATGTCGGCGCCGTAATCGGCGAGCAGCTTCGTGCACCACGGACCAGCGACGCCTGACGTAAGGTCGAGGATGCGCAGTACGCGCAGGGGACCGCTCATGCGGGGGTGGCGAGGCTTTCATCCGGCGGTGTTGTAGGGCGTAGTCGTCGCATGCGCGCCTATGGTAGCGCAGCCTCGTGGCTGCGGCATTCCTTCCGGGGATCCGGCCTACGGTTGGGTTAGGGCGCGGGTGCAGGTTGCGGCGCCGGAAAGAGGCCTTTCCACCAGCCGGCGCCCGGCGTGTGCTGCGCGAGCGGCTCCGTCGTCGGGGAGGCGCCGTTTCCCGAGACGACGACTAACGTCTCGCCCGGGCGCACAAGACCGAGCGTGCGTCGGGCGATGTCCTCGATGTACTCGTCGGAGCTGAGATAGTCGCGGACCGCGAGGAGCCTCTGGTGATCGCTATCGAGACCGGCGATGTCGCGCCGGATCTGCGCTTCGTCCTGGTGCAATTGATAGTTGTGGATGAAGTAGCGCGTCGTCGTGTAGGTCAGGGATCCAATGGCGAGGGCGGCGGCGAAGGCGACGACCGGCATGATCGGGAGACGGGGAAGTCTGGACACCCTTACGGCACCCTCCGACCAAGACCCCCGCCACCGACGCTACTGTACATTGGCGCAGATCGGTTGACAAGCAGATGCCGGAGCCAGGGCATGTTATGCGGACCCGACAAGCGAAGAGGGCCGCACGAAAACGTCGATGAGGATCGGCGGGGCCGTGAGCGCTCAGCTGGTCATGCCCTGCAGCCCGACAAGAGCGCGGCCATGTTCGATTTCGCCCATGTGGCGCAGGCCGTGCTGGTAGACGAAACACTCGAGTACGCCGAGCTTGCGTAGCGGCGCGCCGGGCCCGATGACCATGGCGCAGAAGATCTTCTGCATGTTCGGCGGGAGCTGCGGCAGGAACACCTCCGAAAGCGACTCTTCGGTGACACCAGCGAGCGTGTCAGATGTCCGGGCAATCACCGCTGTTTGGTACGCTCGCCAGGCATCGAAATCAGCGAAGCGGATGTGTTCCATCTCGTCGACGCTCTCCTCGCGGCCCAGGCGGTCGACCGTGACGCCGACCTTCGCGGCCCAGCCGCCGCTGTCCCATAGCATCGGCCCGCGCAGGAAGGGCCCGGATATCGACTGATCCTGCGCGCGGATGTAATGGTTGAGGCTGAAGGCGATCGGCAGCACGCCCGGCCGCTCGTGATGATTCACGTGATCGAGCGTCATGTCGGACACTGCGCGGTCCCAGAGCTCGTTCATGGCGCGGATGCGGTTCTTGAGTGAGGTGACGAAGATTTCCGACACTAGCCGGACCGCTCACTGCGGGGCCGGAACGTGCGCTCGGCCGCGGGGACGTCCTTGAAGAAAGCCTTGTTGAGCTGGGTGTATTGCTTCCACTCCGCCGGCACGTCGTCCTCAAAGTAGATGGCGGTGACGGGGCAGACTACCTCGCAGGCCGCGCAGTCGATGCAAGTGTCAGGGTCGATGTAGTACTGAGGGTCCTCCTCGCGGGTGTAAATGCAGTCGACGGGGCAGACGTCGACGCACGAGGCATCTTTGGTGCCGATGCAGGGTTCGGTGATCACGTACGTCATGGCTGACTGCTCCTCGGCGGCTAGCCTGCGTCGAGCGGACGGCGCACGCCGGCTTTCTTCACTACGATCGATGCCTGGCCTTGCACCCGTGCCTGGCAGGCGAGCCGCACATTTGAGTTCAACACCGATTCGCCTCGCTCAAGCACCAACGTCTGCTCCTCAGAACGGCCCATCGCGGCCAGGGCAGCTGCGCCTTCGATGATCTCGCAGGCGCAGGTGGTGCAGCGCCCCTCGCCTCCGCAGGTCGTCGGCCAGTAGTAGCCGGCGTCCTGCGCGGCACCCATGACGGTCGCACCCTCGCCGGCCTCTACTACGACATCGATGGGCAGGATGCGAATCGTAGGCATGCGTTTCTGCGCGAATTCTAGCATAGCTTCGGGCTCACGACGCTCTCGCTCGAACACCGCGCCATGCGTGCGCGTTGAAGATCTGTTTGAGGACAAGCACATCGCCGCGAACAACCTCTGGTACGACACGGAGCACCCCCGCTGGGACGCATCGGCGAGACCGGGGCGGTCATCGCGTGGGAGGAGCAGCCGATGCGCCCTTTCCGCCGCGCGCGGCTGCCGGGAGAGCGCGCGACGGAGGTGCTGCGGGAGTTTGGCATTGGGGACGCACGGGTGCGGAGATTGCTGGAGGGCGGGGTTGTCGCACAAGGTTGAGCGAGTGAGGAGCGCGACAGCTCACCGTATTTCGAGAACCCCACGCTCTCAGCCACGCGCCTCGAACAGCGTTCCTTCATGGAGAAGCCTCTTGGGGTCAGGGGCGCCCGATGCGCCGAGACTTCCATCTTGACGGAGATACTGGTGGACGACCGCGATCCACTGGTCGAGCTTATCCTGGTATATGATAGTCTGACTTCGAGTGCAGAACGGCTCATTGGCCTTCGGCGCGCTTGGGTGCCCATCGCGGATGATGACCTCCCGAAGCGCGCCAGCCTTCGCCTTCTGCCAGTAGCCGCCGTTGTTGAAGATCAGTCGGAGTTCGCGAGCGGAAACGACCCGGATGGGAGGGGCGTCACCCATGGCTTCTTCTCTCTTTGTTGAGGTGCAACGCCAGTTGCAACGTTACGTCGGCGGTGAGCTCACCCTTGATGCCTTCCGCGACTGGTTCACTCCAGCAACGTGGGGCATCCTCCAAACGAAGGACGTCGCAGGGCGCGAGCTTGCTTACGAGATCGAGCATCGGCTCGCCGAGTATACGAACGGTGACTGGGACGAACTAGAACTCAAACAGTTGCTGCGTCCGTTCGCCGAACGTCGATCAGAGGCCGCCTCGGCCTAAGTCACCACCGCAGCACCGGCTTGCGCGCGGCCGTCGCCTCGTTGAGGCGGCGGAGTGGCGCATCGTGGGGTGCTTCGCGGAGGAGTTCCGGCTGCGTTTCTGCTTCGCTCGCGATCGCGAGCATGGCGTCGCAGAAGGCGTCTAGCGTCTCTTTCGATTCGCTTTCGGTCGGCTCGATAAGCATCGCTTCCTCGACGACGAGCGGGAAGTAGATCGTCGGCGGGTGGTAGCCGTAGTCGATCATCCGCTTGGCGATGTCGAGCGTCTTCACCCCCTGCGACTTTTGCCGCCTGCCGGAGAACAGCACCTCGTGCATGCACGTGCGGTCGTGCGCGAGCTCGTACGCGTCGCGTAGCCGCGCCTGCACGTAGTTGGCGTTCAGCACCGCCGCCTCGCTCATGGCGCGGAGGCCGCCAACGCCGAGGCTGCGGATGTAGGCGTAGGCGCGCAGCAGCACGCCGAACTGCCCGCCGAAGGCACCGAGCCGACCGATGCTCTGCGGCGGATCTTCCAGCGCGAACCAGCCGGCCGCACTCCCCCTCTCCCCTTGTGGGAGAGCGGGCAGGGGGGTGAGGGCCACGTGCGGCGACGGGAGGAACGGAGTCAGGAACTCCTTTACGACGATGGGGCCGGCGCCGGGGCCGCCGCCGCCGTGGGGCTGGCTGAAGGTCTTGTGCAGGTTGAGGTGCATCACGTCGAAGCCGAGGTCGCCGGGCTTCACCTGGCCAGTCATCGCGTTCATGTTCGCGCCGTCGCCGTACATGAGAGCGCCATGCCCGTGCACCATCTCCGCTATCCGGACGATGTTGCGATCGAAGAGACCGAGTGTGCTGGGCAGCGTGATCATCAGCGCGGCGACCGTCGGGCCGTGCTCCTCGAGCGCCGCGCGCAGCGCATCGAGATCCATGTCGCCGTCGGGCTGGGGCTTCACGGCGACGACGTCGAGGCCGGCCATCGATGCGGTGGCGGGATTCGTGCCGTGGGCGGAATCCGCCACCAGTACCGTGGTGCGTCGCTCGCCGATCGATTCGAGATAGGCCTTGATGACGAGCACGCCGGCCAGCTCGCCCTGCGCTCCCGCCAGCGGCGCCAGAGATGTGTCGGCCATGCCGGTGATCTCGGCGAGCATGCGCTGGAGGCCGTGCATGACCGCGAGCGCGCCCTGCACCTGCTCCGGCGGCTGCATCGGATGCGCCTGCGCGAAGCCGGGCATGGCGGCGATCGCGTCGTTGACCTTGGGATTCAGCTTCATCGTGCAAGAGCCGAGCGGGTACATGTGCGTGTCGATGGACCAGTTGAGCTGAGATAGCCGCGTGTAGTGACGCACGACATCGAGCTGCGATAACTCCGGCAGGCGCAATTCATCTCGCAGCAACTCGGGCGGCACGACGTCGCTGGTCGTGGGCACGTCGGATGCCGGCATCGTGACGCCCACGCGGCTGGGGCGCGAGAGCCGCATCAGGTGCTGGATGTGGTCGCTGGGAAGTCGGAGGTCGGAAGTCGGAGGCATCTCTTCAGGCATTGGCCAGGGCCTCCACGAGCGCATCGATCTCGGAGCGCGAGTTCAACTCCGTTGCGCAGAGCAGCATGCGGTTGTGCATCAGGTCGCTTACGTCGAGACCGCCGATGATGCGGCGGTCGAGCAGCGTGCGATTGATTTCGGCGACGGGCTTGGGCGTGCGGACGACGAACTCCTGGAAGAAGGGCTCGCCGCGTTCGACGCTGTAGCCCGCGAGCGCATCGATGCGGTCCGCGGCATAATGCGCCTTCTCGTAGCACAGCTCTGCGATGCGGCGCAGGCCGCTCGGCCCGAGCGTCGCGAGATACACCGCCGCTGACAGCGCGATGAGCTGCTGGCTCGTGCAGATATTGCTCGTGGCGCGCTCGCGGCGGATGTGCTGCTCGCGCGTCTGCAGCGTCAGCACGTAACCCGTGCGCCCATCGAGGTCGGTCGTCTGACCGACGATGCGACCTGGCATCTGGCGGATGAACTTCTCGCGGCAGGCGAACAGGCCGACGTAGGGCCCGCCGTAGCTCAGCGGCACCCCCAGCGACTGGCCCTCGGCGACGACGATGTCGGCGCCGTACGACGAAGGTGGCCGGTACATACCAAGGCTAATTGGCTCGGCGGCGACGACGTAGAGCGCGCCGGCCGCGTGCGCTGCTTCGCCCCATCTCATGGCGTCGAGCGATATGCGGCCAAAGAAGTCGGGTTGCGCAACGGCGAGACACGCGTGCTCCGACGCCAGAACGAACTCGCCGTGTGGCTGCACGTCGACGGCGACGCCGCGTCCGTGCGCGTAGCTCTGCACCACAGCGATCCAGTTCGGGTGGACGCGCTCGGAGATCGCGATGCGCCTGCGGCCGGTGACGGCGCAGGCCATCAGGCACGCCTCGGCGAGGGCGGATGCGCCGTCGTACATGCCGGCGTTGGCGACGTCCATGCCGGTCAGCTCGCAGACAAGCGACTGGAACTCGAATATCGTCTGGAGCGTGCCCTGACTGACCTCAGGCTGGTATGGCGTGTAGCTCGTGAGGAACTCGCCGCGCATGACGAGCGGCTCGATGATGGAAGGGCGGAAGTGCCGATAGGCTCCGGCACCGAGGAAACATGCGTAGTCGGCGGCGGTCTGGTCGTGCGAAGCGAGTGCATCCATCTCTTGCAACAGCTCCAGCTCGGAGAGCGCGTCGGGCAGATCCAGGCGTGGCAGCCGATGCGCTTCCGGAATGTCAGCGAACAGATCAGCCGTCGAGCCGACTCCGATGGTCTTCAGCATCGCAGCCCGATCATCCGGCGTGAGCGGGATGTACGGATGCTGGGGCGCGTAGTCTTGCACGTCGCTCTCGTCTCTTGCTGTTGGGCGGACATCGAGCGTCACGATCGCCTCGCTGGTTGTGCGACGCATTGCGTGATCGCCCACGCATGGCACTCGTGATACATCGCGCCTTGCCCAGCGTCCGGCGAGAGCCACACGAGCTCGTGTTCTGACTCGCCGCCGTGGTCAGCCGTCAAGTGCGCCTCGAAGAACGTCGCCTGCATCTCGAAGTGCGTGCCATCGGCCTCGAAGTACTGGATTGCCGCGCCGATCTGGCGGTCGATAGCGATCTCCTGTGCGCATTCTTCGACCGCCTCCCGCGCGAGGGTCTGCTCTGGCGTTTCGCTGGAATGGCAGCCGCCGCCCACGAGGAAATAGCTCTCGCCGGAGCGGACGACCGCAACCTTACCGGCGCTATCTCGGATGACCGCGTATGCGGCGGAGCGCAGCTCATAGCGCACACCGACGATGCGTTCGCCGAACGCCAGTGCATCGATCACGGGCCGATCGCCTCGTCTTTCTGCGTGCCGGCGGTGAATTCGTCGTACTCCGATGCCGTTAGCAGTTTGTCCAGCTCGACCACGTCGGCGAGCTTGATTTTTAGCAACCAACCGGCGCTGTGCGGGTCGGTATTCACCAGCTCCGGCTTCTCGACCACCTGCTGGTTTGCTTGGATCACTTCGCCGGACGCCGGCGTGTACAGGTCCGAGACGGCCTTCACCGACTCGATCTCGCCCATCTTCTCGAACTGTGTCACTGTGGCACCGGGCTCAGGTAAATCGACGTAGACCACGTCGCCGAGCTGGTCTTGCGCGAAGTCCGTGATGCCGATCGTGGCGCTGGCACCATCGAGCTTGAGCCACTCGTGTTCCTTCGAGTACTTCCGGTCGTCCGGGCTGGCTGTCATGCGCTCTCCACTCAGTTGGACGGAGCCGAAGCCCCGCAGGTGCGTATCGGCGCGGACAGGTCTAAAGACCCGTCCCTACCGGCGACGTGTGCGTTGACACGAATGGGCGAGGCACCACCTCGACGCGCACGGGCTTGCCGCGCACGTCGACGCTGAGTCTCGCGCCTTCGGTGACGAGTCCCGCGGGCAGGTACGCCATCGCAATGCTTACGCCGAGCGTCGGTGAGAAGCTGCCGCTCGAGACGGTGCCGACCACCTCGCCGTTGCGCAGCACCGGAAAGTGATCGCGAATGACACCGCGGTCCGTCGCTTTCAGATGCACGAGATTGCGCGCGGGTCCGGCCTCCTTGATGCGAACGAGGGTGCCTCGTCCGACGAAGTCGCCGCCGTCATCGATGCTCACCACCCAGCCGAGGCCAGCCTCGTAGGGGTTGGTGGTCTCATCGATGTCATTGCCCCAGAGCGGGAGCGCGGCTTCGAGCCGCAGCGTGTCTCGCGCGCCGAGCCCGCATGGTTCGACGCCCTGGGCGATCAATTGGCGCCAGATCGCGCGGCCGGCCTCGGCCGATGTGACGATCTCGAAACCGTCCTCGCCGGTATAGCCGGTGCGCGACACGAAGAGCTTGAACTGCATGTACGGCAGTTCGGTGCAGGCTCGCTTCGGCAGCGCCGCGACCTCGGGGCCGATGACACGCGCCAGATAGCCGCCAGCGGCCGGACCCTGCACCGCCAGCATCACCGTCTGCTCCTGGCGGTCGAGGAGATCGACATCTATGCCGGGCCGCACGAGCGATCGCACGTGCTCGAGATCGCGATCGGCGTTCGAGGCATTTCCGATCAATAGGAATCGCTGCTCGTCGAGCCGGTAGAGGTAAGGGTCGTCGAGAATGCCGCCGGTCTCGTTGCAGAGCAATGAGTAGTGCCCGCGCCCTTCCTTGATCTTCGTGACGTCGTAGGTGACGGCGCTTCGGAGCAGGCGCTCGGCGTCGCCGCCAACCACGAACACGCGCCCCATGTGGGAGACGTCGAAGACTCCGGCGCGTTGTCGCACGGCGTTGTGCTCATCGACGATCCCGCGGTACTGCACCGGCATCGCCCAGCCCGCGAACGGCACGATTCGCGCGCCCTGCCGCTCGTGCAGGTCGAAGAGCGCCGTCTTGCGGAGGGTGGCCGCGTGGGCTTCGGACATGATGCGGCCTCATTGTACCGAGGCAGCTTGGGTCGGCGTAGGGTCATTATGATCGGTGGTCGTCGTCGTCGATCGAATGCTAGGTCGCCGGTTCGCCTGGCGATCCTAGCCGAGGCGAGGCGCTACTTCCGGGAGCGCGAGCACCGCGTCGAAGTCGTCGTCGGCTGCGATGCGGCAGTGACGCTCGAAGCCGCAGCCGAGGCAGCGGTGGACGATGCAGTGCTCCCCCTTAGGCCGCGTGAAGGCGGCGGCCGGCTCCATGAGGCTGTGGCAGTCGCTGGCGCGGTCGCCGGGCGTGCGATCGTCGACGTGTCGCGAGAAGAGGCAATAGGGACAATGATTGCGCTGGCGTCCGCCCGACGGCGGCAGGCCGACCATCATGCGGCAGCGTCCGCAGCGGAAGTCGTCGCCGCGGCCGGCGAACTGCTTGGCGTGCGATCGATCACGAAAACTGCGTGCCATCTCGGGATCATAGCCGACGGAATACCGTGCGGCCTCGATAGCGCGCCGCGCGCCGCAGCCGGTACGCTGCGTGCGGGCCGAAGTGGCGGAATGGCAGACGCGACGGTCTCAAAAACCGTTGGCCGGCAACGGTCATGTGGGTTCGACTCCCACCTTCGGCACCAGTTTCGAACCTGAATCGGCCTGTTTTCGTCTTCGGCGCCCGCCTGTTGCACTCGGTTTGACAGCAACGGTGACAGCAACCCGTACGCACGTTTGTGGATGAGCATGGACGGTTCGGCGCTACACTGTCACCCACGTGGCGCGGCCTGGCGTGGTAAGGCTAGGCAAGGCAAGGTCTGGTATGGCAGGCGGTGGGCCCGGACGCGATCCGGGCCTTCTCGTTATCTGCGGACGATCGCATCCATGGCGTCTGTCGCCTCGCGCTGCATCGTCGGTGTGACGTGGCTGTAGAGGTCGAGCGTGATCGCGATCTGGCTGTGCCCGAGCATCTCCGAGACGATCTTCGGGTGGATGCCCCGCCCGAGCAACAGCGTCGCTGCCGAATGCCTGAGGTCGTGAAACCGGATCTTCGGCAGCCCGGCCGCTTTCAACAACGGCTTGAACGACGTGCGCAGGAACCGCGTGGCCTCGATCGGCGACCCGGTCTCATCGACGAACACGAAGTCCAACTCGTTCCGCCAGGCGGCGCCCAGGCGCAGACGCTCCGTCGCTTGAAGCGCTCGGTGCTGGCGCAATGCGACGAGAGCCGTCTCGGTCAACCCGATGTGCCGTCGCGATCGGTCCGTCTTGGGTTCGGCTAGCACCAGTCCTGAAGGCACGCGCTGCAGGCTTCCCCGCACTTCGACAGCTCTTCCGGCAAAGTCCACATCGCGCCATTTTAGTCCGAGGATTTCTCCTTCGCGCATGCCCGTTGTGAGCGCCAGCACGTAGAGCGCTTCGAGTCGGTCACCGGCGGCAGCATCTAGCAGCACATGGGCCTGCTCGGGGCCCAACGTCGAGATGTCGTGCCGACACATCCGTGGTGGATCGACGAGATCCGCGACGTTGCGCGGCACGAGTGTCCACCGTACCGCCTGGTCGAGCGCCGAGTGCAGCATCGCGTGGAGGTGGTGGACGGTGGTTGCAGAGAGACCGGCGTTGAGCCGGTCTGAATAGAGTCGCTGGAGGTGCTGTGGCGTGAGCCGCGTGAGCGGGATCTTCCCGAGATCCGGGACGGCATGCAAGCGAACGTACTGCTCGTACCGCGCGCACGTGCGTTCCCGGATCGAAGGTCGCACCGCTTCGAGCCAGCTCTTTAGGAATTGCGCGACGCTCTGCCGCTCTGTGACCGTTGGGAGCCCGTCGTCACGCGCTTTCAGGGCGGCGATCAGCTTTCGGCTGACCTCCGGGCGGCTCTTCCCTAGAAAGTGCTTCCGCTTCCCTCGTCCGATGCTCAGTGACGCACACCAGCGGCCGTCCTTGCGCTGATAGATCGAACCCTCACCGTTGCTGCGTTTTGCCATGATCGACTCGTCCCTGATAGACTCCGTCCGGAGACGTTTATACATGCGTTGTATTACCGCTATTACGCCCCCCGTAATAACGGATTGACAGATAATCGGCGAGGGCTTAGAATTCATGCAGGTGCGATTCAAGGATGATGACCTCGCCCGACTCGAGTCCGACGCGCGCTTCAACGCAGGTCATGCTCTCGCGGTTGTGACCGCCTTTCGGAAGACGATGCAGCGCATCAGGGCGGCGACGGATGAGCGCGATCTCCGCACCAACGCGACTCGGTTCGAGAAGTTGGCCGGGCCGCGTAGGCATCAATGCTCGATGAGGCTGAACGATCAATTCAGGTTGATCATTCAGCTAGAAGGTGAAGCCGCCGCGAAAACCGTTGCGGTCATCGACATCGAGGACTACCACTAAAGAGGAGGTGTGCCTATGCCGAGTGACAGTCCAGCCGAAGCCTTCCCGCCAGGAGAGTTCCTGAGGGACGAACTGAAGGCTCGTGACTGGACGCAGACCGATCTCGCGGAGATTCTCGGCCGACCGGCTCGAGTTGTAAACGAGATCATCGCTGGCAAGCGGGCGATCACGCCCGAGACCGCCAAGGGATTGGGAGATGCGTTCGATACAAGCGCGGAGTTTTGGCTGAACTTGGAATCCGCATACCAGCTGTGGCGAGTACGCGATCGCGATGACAAGGTCGAGCGCCGGGCGCGGCTCTATCGCTTGGCGCCGGTCGGCGACATGATGCGCCGCAACTGGATCACAAAGACGCGCGACTTAGACGTGCTCGAACGAGAGATCCTTCGATTCCTCCAGATCGACAGCCTTTCCGACGAGCCGGAGGAGATTGCACACGCCGCCAAGAAATCCACCGAGGAGCTAACGCGAGAGCAGGCAGCATGGATCAGGCGTGTCCGGCAGTTAGCTCCCAAGGTAGATGCAAGGGCATTTGTGTCCGAGGCGGTCCCTGACCTGATCTCGCGACTCCGGGAGCTTGCGAGGACGCCTGAAGGCGCACTTGAAGTTCCGGGGACTCTTGCCAACGCCGGCATTCGCTTTCTTGTGATCGAGCACCTGCCCAAAACGAAGATCGATGGAGTCTGCTTGTGGCTCGACTCATCTTCGCCCGTGATCGCTCTCTCGGTCCGTTACGACCGAATCGACTGCTTCTGGCACACACTGATGCACGAACTCGGACACGTGAACAACCGAGATGGGCTCACGGACCTCCCGTCGTTGGACACCGACATCGTTGGAGAGGGATTCCAATCGGAAGATGGTCGCTCACAAGTGGAGCGAGCCGCGGACGACTTTGCGGTAGGGGCCTTGATCGCTCCGGGCGCATTGGCCGGCTTCATTCACGGGAATCGCCCTCTGTATTCGGCGTTGAAGATCCAAGCGTTTGCTGCATCTGTCGGAGTCCATCCTGGCATCGTCGTGGGCCAGTTGCAGCACCGGGGAGAGATACCGTACTCGACGCTGCGGAGGTTCTTGGTAGCGGTCCGGCAACTCGTCACCAGCGCAACGCTGACCGACGGTTGGGGCAGCGTGCTGCCTAAGTATCTGTAGTTGGAGAGATTGTCTGGATGAGCGCAAGCGAACAGCAATGCGTAATGACCGGCAGGATGCCAGAGGCCTCCAGTGGCTGTTCATGACCGTTCTGTTCGAAAGGCGACTGCGGGCCGCGGTCAGCGGGCGGCAACCGAATTCGCGCCGTCGGTTCGCGTCGAGTGTAGAGCCTGCAGCCACTTTCTGGGATTGGTGCCGGTGATGTTGGTGGAGCTGATGCGTAAGACGCCGGCAATCGCACGGGGGCTCAAGTTCCGATGTAGTCGATGTAAGGCATTCACAAGCGCAGCGCGGATCACGTAAAATACAGCTGCGAACAACCGAATACGGGCATTACAGGCCCCCGAAACCACAAGAGGCGCATCGACTGGCGCAGTGGTTCCGGGGGCTTTGTCGTTGCGAATTTGTCGCGGGGAACGTGGCTATGTGTGAGCAGATACTCGTAGACGTGAGGGAGGCCGCTCGAAGACTCGGCCTTGGTCGATCGATGGTCTACCGGTTCATTGAGAGTGGTTCGTTGCCTTCACTGAAGATCGGTGGCTCCAGGCGCATCGTCGTTGCGGACCTAGAGCGTTTCGTCCAGCGGTTGCGGGAAGAGTCTGGGTCGGGGGTGGGCGCATGACTACCCGAGAGCCGGATCAGGAGCTCATCTTCGCAATTGAAGCGGCGATCCGGACGCGGCAGCCTCGGCGCGAGGGCGCGGAGACGCGGTTCCACTGTCCGGCGCACGAGGACCACGGTCCATCCGCTCGCTGGAACAGCAACAAGCACGTCTGGCACTGCGATGCCTGCGGTGCCGGCGGCGGATACGTCGATCTCGCCCAACGGCTCGACATTCCGCTCCCCGAACGGAACGGACTCTCCGTCGCCGAACTCACTTCCGCAAAGGGGCTATCGGAGAAATTCTTGCGAGACCTCGGCGTCAGCGACGGGACGGTAGGCCAGCACCGGACCCCGTGCGTCGACATCCCCTACGCGGATGGAAGCGGCGAGATCGTAGCGGTTCGCAAACGCCTGAACCTCGCGGGCGACAATCGATTCATTTGGCGGCGCGGCGATCACCCGTCGCCGTACGGTCTTGCCGTGCTTCCAGAGGCGCGTGAACGCGCCGACTACCTGATCATCGCCGAGGGCGAATCGGACCAGTGGGTCTGCCGACGCGCCGGCGTGCCCGCAGTCGGCATCCCTGGCGCGTCGGTGATGAAGGTTGAGTGGGGGAAGTACTTCGAGGGGATCGCCGACATCTTCGTCTGGCACGAACCGGGTACCGGCGGCATCACGTTTGTCGAGAAGGTGTCGGCCGCCGTGCCCAACGTGCGCGTGATCATCGCGCCGCCCGACGCCAAAGATCCAGCCGACCTCTGGCTGCGCTGCAACCGGGACGTCGATGAATTCCTGGCGCGCATGTCTGGCCTCGCGCACGCGGCGCCCTACGCCTCAGCGATCAAGGCCGACACGTCTCACCAAGAAGGACGAGAAGCTTACGCTATCGCCGCGTCGCTGCTCATCGATCCGGAGTTGCTCGCGCGGGTCGAGCTGGCCATCCGCGACGGTGGATACGCCGGCGACACGACGCCGCCCATGATCGCCTATCTGGGCGTCACGTCGCGCCTGCTGGCACGCCCGCTCAACCTCGCGTTCGTAGCCCCGTCGAGCGCGGGCAAGAACCGGGCGATCGACGCCGCCCTCGCTCTGATGCCGGAGTCCGCTTACTTTCTCGAGAAGGCCGGCTCAGCTCGCGCCCTCGTCTACGGCGACCAGTCCTACGAGCACCGCACCGTCGTCGTCTCGGAAGCCGACTCGCTCCCCGATGACGGCTCGGCGGCCTCGGCGATCCGTTCGCTCGCCTCAGACAATGAGATGACCTACGACACGGTGGAGAAGGGCAGCGACGGCAAGTTTGTCGTTCGTCGGATCGTGAAGCCCGGACCGACCGGGCTGATCACGACGTCGACGAGGCCGCTGCCGCACCAGTTCGACACCAGGACGCTCACAGTGACGGTCGCCGACACGCCCGGCCAGACGCGTGATGTCATGCGCGCTCATGCGGCCAGCGTCAACGGCCGCAATCCCGAACCGGACGTCTCTGAATTCGTGGCGCTCCAGACATGGTTGGAGGTTGAGGGTCGTCACCGCGTGGCGATCCCCTACGCGAATCTCCTCGCCGAGACCGTACCGGCCGATCACGTGCGCATGCGCCGAGACTTTCGACAACTGCTCACCATGGTTGAGACGATCGCGATGCTGTACCAGCGGCAGCGCGACGCGGACGGCGATGGACGGATCATCGCCAGGCTGGACGACTATGGACAGGCGCGGACGCTCCTCATGGAGGTCTTCCAGGTCGCCGCAAGTGGCGGTGTCACGGCGGCCGTGCGAGAGACGGTGGATGCGGTAAATCGACGGTACGTCGATGTGGCACTGACAAAGCAAATGGTCGCCGACGAGCTGAAGCTCTCGAAGGACACGGCCTGGCACCGGATCAGACGCGCCATCTCCCTCGGCTACCTCTCCAACGACGAGACGCGAAAGGGACGTCCCGCGCAGATACGCCCTGGCGACCCTCTTCCGGATGACCGACCAGCGCTGCCGACTGTTGAACAGTTAGAGGCGCGTGTGCGCGATCAACCGACAACCGATTCAACCGTTCAACCGCCTAGCCCGGACGAAGCTGTGATGGAGTCTGGCGCAGAGGTTGAACCGAGGGTTGAACAGGCCATTCAACCACGCCTTCAACCCGCAGTCGCGCCAGTCTTAGCTTCAGTTAGCGGCACCCACGCCGGACAGGTTGAACGGTTGAACGCGCAACCGGGAGCTGTGCACACGACCGGCGCGGAGGAGTGGGAGGACATCCGCGTATGAACGCGACCACCTTGCTCGACGAACTGCGCAGCCGAGGGGCCATCATCCGGGCGGACCGCGGCGAGATCGTCGTCTCGGCCCCCAAAGGACTCATCACCCCGGACGATCGAGCGACGCTCGCCGTCTCCAAGCCGGAATTGCTCCAGCTGTTATCGGCAGAGCATTCCGGCCCGTTCAGCCCGCTCGGCGAATACGCGGCCTCGGTGCTCCCCAAGATCAAGATGACGATCCGTGAGACGGGCGACACGAAGCGCGACTTCGATCTCGTCGGCCGGGTTCGGAAAGTGATCCAGGAGCACCAGCCAGGCGGCAACCACGTCTATCTCACAATCAAGACGCTCGACCGCCGGCGCGTCACGGTCGAGTGGAAGGCGCTGGCAACGCACAACCTGCGTATTGGGATCGCACACGTCCTCGCAACGGCGGCACGACCGGAGGCATCGTCTTGATGCATCGCTATGACCGAATAGTGGTTGCGCTAGCCGCGGAGGTTGGACCGGATGAGTGCGGCTTGCTTTTCGAGTTCAGTGCGGGGCGGACGGCCAGGTCTGGTAGGGAAGAATCGCAGCATGCCGTCTTCGTGCATTCGCGGAAGCACGTGCAGATGGAGGTGAAACACCTCTTGCCCGCCGGCAGCGCCGTTCGACTGCCAGACATTCATACCATCGGGCCGGAACGCGTCACGGACGGCGCGCGCGACGCGCAGGAGCGTCCGCGTCAGAGCGGCGCCGGTGGCATCGTCCAGCTCGAAGATGTTCTCGATGTGCCGCTTCGGCACGATCAACGTGTGTCCAGGGTGGAACTGGCGAATGTCGATGAAGGCCATCGTTTCCGCATCCTCGTCCACGATACTCGCTTCGACATCGCGCGCGATGATGCCACAGAACGTGCAGTCCGTCGCCATGGTCGGAATTATCGGCGACCTCTAGGAGGCCGACAAGCTACGACGTCGAACAGCGGGGCCTACAGGCGCGCTCGTCGCACGTACCAGAGCAGCACACCCGAGAGGATCAGCTCCGCGCACGTCCCGGTTACGAACACGACGTCGACATTGGGCGCTGCAGGAACGAGCAGCGACGCCAGCACCAGCACTGCGCACGTGAGCGAGAGGACGACCAGGGCGACGGCGACGTGGATCATCGCTGGATGCTACGCGGACAGCAGTGAGAAGGGGAGGGGGTCGAAAAAACTAGTCGACTTCGAGGACGGAACCGCTGGCGTCCCCATCTCCGACCCTGTACGAGTTTCCCCCAATCGTATCCCGGAGCTGATTGATGGGTGAGCGAGGCCCCGTGCCGAAGGGCTATACCAGACGCCGCAACCAGCGCTACGGCAGCGGCACGTCCGTCCTGGTGGCGCGGCCGCCGATGCCGCGCACCTTGCCGGAAGAGGGAAAGGCTGAGTGGCGGCGGGTCGTGCCGGAGTTGGAGAGCATCCGCCTGCTCGCGACGATCGACCGCGGCGTGCTGATCCGCTACTGCCAGGCGTGGTCCGACTGGTGTGAGTTCGCTCGCCTGCTCGAGAAGTCGGGAAAGCTGATCCGGGGACAGAAGGGCAACCTCGTCCGCAACCCCGTCTGGATGATGAAGCGCGACGCCGAGCAGGCGATCGCCGACCTCGCGCGGCAGCTTGGCCTCACCCCGGCGGCGCGCTTGCGTTCCGGCGTCAGGCACGAGCGTCCACCGGACCCGGAGGAGGAAACCGCTCGTGTGTCAACGATCGACGAGTACAAGAGGAGGTTGGGGTGGGTGTGAAGTCATGAACACGACGCTGATGCAGATCGAGCACGTGGATATCGAATCGCTCCGGCCGGACCCCGCTAACCCGCGCAAGATCACGGACGCCGAGCTGGAGGCGCTGACGCGCAGCCTGCGCGAGTGGGGCTTCGTCCAACCGGTGCTGGTGAGGCGGGACGACAACACCGTCATCGGCGGGCACCAGCGGCTGCTTGCGGCGCGGCGGTTGGGCACGAAGACCGTGCCAGCGATCTTCGTTGACCTGACGCAGGAACAAGGGCGGCTGTTGAACCTCGCCCTCAACCAGATCTCGGGCGAGTGGGACGAGGAGCTGCTCGCCCGCATGCTTGCCGAGCTCCAGCCGGTGGCGGACATCACGCTCACGGGCTTCACCGAGGACGAGCTGGAAAAGCTGCTCAAGTCGCTCGATGTGCGCGAGAAGCGCGATAAGCCCGAGGCGTTCGACGTGGAAGCGGCGTTGGAGGCCGCACGTGCCGCCACACGCGCCAAACCTGGCGAGTTGTGGGCATTGGGCGACCATCGGCTCTACGTGGGCGATGCGACCGACGCTGGCGCCGTTCGGCGCCTTCTAGGCGATCAGCGCCCGGCGATGGCGTTCACTGATCCACCTTACGGTGTCTCGCTCGGAGGCCACGGCGGCCAGCAGCGCGCACAGAAACGTCGGAGGATCGTGAATGACGCGTTGACGCCGGAGCAGTGGTTAGCGTTCATCAGCGCCTGGGCGAAGAACCTTGTCTCCTCGGTGGACGGCGCGGTCTACGTCTGCATGTCGACGAAGGAGTGGGCCTCGGTCTCACGCGCGCTTGAGGAAGCCGGCGGCCACTGGTCGGACACGATCATCTGGAAGAAGGACCGCTTCGTCATGGGACGCGCTGACTACCAGCGATCGTACGAGCCGATCTGGTACGGCTGGCGGGAGGGCGCGAAGCACCACTGGTGCGGCGACCGCGACCAGGGCGACGTGTGGGAGATCGACCGACCCTCGGACAGCGAGCTGCATCCGACCACAAAGCCGCTCGCCCTCGTCGAACGCGCGATCAACAACAGCAGCAAGGCCGGCGACATCGTGTGTGATTTCTTTCTTGGGAGCGGCAGCACACTGATCGCGGCCGAGCGCACGGGCCGGGTCTGCTTCGGCATGGAACTCGACCCTCACTACGCATCGGTCATCCTCGCCCGTTGGGAATCGTTCAGCGGGCTGACGGCGGAGAGGATCACCAAGAAGGGACGCAGCGATGCCTGAAGAGCTGCTGGTGAGCGTTGTCGAAGCCGCACGAAGGCTGGGCGTTGGACGCTCAAAGATTTACGAGCTGATGGGCGCGGGCGAGCTGAAGTCCCTGCACGTCGGCAAGCTGCGGAGGGTGGTGGTGGCCGACCTGATGGCGTTTGTCGAGCGGCGTTTAGCAAGCGAGGGAGCAAACAGTGCGAAATAGAGCCAACCACAACGAGGCACAGGCGGACGACGGCGGACGGCGAATGCGTGATCGCGGCAGGGGTTCGGATACCCCTGAAAATAGGGGGGGCGCGGCCTTCCGTCTCTCCCTGTTCGCGAAAACTATTCGTTGGCGCAGGAGGTGAGTGATTGAGCGCCTTCGTGATCGTCAGAGACCCGCGCGGCTCACTGGTGCACGTCCGCACCCGGGACGGCGAGTGCGTGGGCTGCATCGAGGTGGGGCTCTACGAGATCGTCCGGACCCTGGTCCTCGCCGAGACGAAGGAGACGACCGCGATCAACGGTCGTCTCGGAGAGGGGCGTGATGGTTGATCTAGCTCGTGCGAACCGTGCCGTCGCCGGCGACCGCGGCGTCGCCGAAGAGGATCGCCGCCCAGCCTTCGATGCCGGTCTTGTGGCGTTCCAGCGTCGTCACGTGCTCGGCGCAGTAGGACAGCATGGCCAGCCGACCCTCTGGCGACTTCGGGAACGCGGGCGTCACGGGTGTCCCCTCGGTGCAGGTCTCGTAGACCACCAGCTCCGCTTCGCCGTTCGTCTCGGGCAAACAATTGTCGGCCGTGATGGGCGCGTCCTCGTCCATCATCTCGCGCCAGGCGCCGGCGCGGAACAGTGGCACGGGCATCCCGTGCTCGTCGATCGGGTGCTGCCAGCCCTTCGGGATCTCGCGCACTTCGTACAGGCCGATGTAGAGGAATTCTGCGGTCATGATTCGTCGTCGTCCTCGTCGAGCGCGTTCAGCGCCTCTTGCACGATGTCGCGTTCGAAGTGCCCGAGCCAGCCGGCGTCCTTGCCCTCGAACGCCGCCAGGCAGTACGCGTTGATCCTATCGTCACCGAGCGAGCGCAGCAGCTCGGCGCATTCGTCCATCTTCTCTAGGACCGATTCAAGGATCTCCCGCTTGTCGTCGTCCGTCATCGTGGCCTCCTTTGTGCGTGCCCGCCGGTTGGGCTGGGCGCATACATCACTCCGCGCGCCGGCCAAGTCAACGGGCAGAGGCGAATGGACACGAGTGTTATCAAACCCGCCGCACGGCGAGAAAGCGAGCGTGACCCGTTGACTTCCGATCGCCCCGGAGTGATGTATGGCGACGCCAACCCAGACGCCCTCGTCGAGGGCTTTCAAAAGGAGACGCGTCATGCCCTTGGAAAACAGGAATCTGGAGCCGGGGACCGTGCTGAGCGCGCGGTACAAGAAGAAGGAGAGGACATGCGAAGTCGTGCAGACCGACGACGGCCTGCGCTACAAGCTCGACGACGGGAGCGAGCACAAGAGCCCGTCATCGGCGGGGAAGGCGACGATGGGCGGCGTCGCCTGCAACGGTTGGCGGTTCTGGTCGATCCAGGGCACCGGGCCCGCGCCACGCGCCAACAAGCCGAAGGCGGCGAAGGAGCCGAAGACGAAGGCGCCAGCGAAAGCGAAGAAGGGCGCGAAGGCCAAGAGCAAGAAGGCGAAGGGCGCGGCGAAGCCGAAGGGCAAGGCGATGCGGGCGCGGGCGACGGACGTCCCTTCGTACGGCTGCGGCGCCTGCGGAGCGACGTTCGGGTCGCAGAAGGCGGCGGTCAACCACGCGCTCGGGCACACCAGCTAACCTCCGAACTTCTCGCCAGAGCAGCGGGTCGCGAAAGCGACTCGCTCTCGTTACGGCTCATCAGCACTCGCAGCCTGGTCGAGCCGATCGCCGTCCGTGAGCAGCGGCCCGTACCGCTGATCATCCTGCCGCCCGACGCGCCGTCGAAAGGCAACCCGTGATGACGCTACGGACATGCGCGGACGGACGCACACGATGGGAAGATAGCGATGGTTCGGCGCATCGTGGGCCTGTTATGCCTGTTACGGCCCCCTACGTGTTGGAACAGGTGGTAAGTGGCTAGTAACTGGTCTCATCGGGCCTGTAAGGGCGTCCGAACAGGTGGGGAGCCGTGCGGGGCGGCGCCCCTCTCCGACAGTGCCTATTGCCTCTGGCATGACCCCGAGCACGCCGACACCGTGGCCGAAGCACGCCGCCTGGGCGGCAGCCGCCGGCGCAAGGAGGCGACAATCGCCGTCGCCTACGACGTCGAGGGCCTCGGCTCGATCGCGGCCATCCGCCGCATCGTCGAAGTGGCTGTGCTCGACGTGCTGTCGCTGGAGAACACCGTTGCCCGCGCGAGGGCGATCGCCTACCTCGCCCAGATCGCCGCCAAGCTCCTGGAGGTCGGCGAGCACGAGGAGCGCCTGGCACGCATCGAGCAGACGCTGGAGCCGAGGCTGCGGGTGCAACGATGACGAACGACCGCCGCATCAAGAAGCTCTACCCGGCGCTGACGGCAAGCGAGCGGGTCTTGCTGATCCTCGCGGACCGCCAGCGGGGCGAGCCGGACGACCCAAAGATCCGCGCGACGACGCCGCGCGACCAGGAGCGGGAGGTCTGGCGGCTGTTGCGGGACGTCGGCATCGCCAACATCGAGATCGGCATGCTGATCCAGACCCTCTTCGAAGCCATGCGGGCGCAGGAGTGGCACTGGCGCTGGTTCGAGGCGCTGCTGGCGCACCACAACGATCTCGCCGCGATCGGCAAGGAGGCGGGCGCGCCGCAAGCACTGCCCGCGCTGCGGCCGCCGATCGACCTCGATGCTCTTCCGGATGCGATGCCGGCAGGCTGGGCGCCCGGGGTCTTGAAGGGGTTGCGCGATGCCGTGGTGGCGATCGCGGATCAGGCGTATGCCACGGAGGTGATTTTGGAAGAGTTTTCCGGGGAGCTGGGCGGCGCCGACCCGCTGCGTCAGGAGGCGCGGGAGCTCCTGGCGGAGACGGAGGAGCGGCTCGGGCGGTTGATCGAGCAGCTGGAGGTCTGGCTGGGCCCAATTGAGCGCGGCGAAAACGAAGACTACCTGACCGAGCTGGGCCGCATCGTCGAGGCGGCGCGGAGGCGGCTATGAGGACGTCGCACCCCCCTTTTTCGCCTGCGCCCGAAGCGGTGCCAGGGCGCTCGTGAACACGGCACACATATTTCGCCATTCGATCCGCGAGGCGCGTGATGTCGTCCAATCGTGACCGGCGGATCGACCGCCTGCTGCCGACCCTGAGCGCGCAGGAGCGGGCTATCTTCGTGCTGCGGCAGTACAAGTCCGGTGCGGAGGAGACGCCGGCGATCATGAGCACCATGCCCCGCAACCAGATCGACGCCTTCAACCGCTATGTGCGGCTGATGAACACCGTCAATTCCGACCTCGGCGCCGCACTGCTGTTGATCGATGCGCAGGTCAAGCAGACCGACACCAAGTACGCCTGGTTGATGAGCCTGCTCCTGATCTCCGATGAGGTCGAAGGCGCGCTCCATCAGATCTCACGCGAGACGAAAGACCCGAAGGTTGGGGGCGCGATCAAGCGGTTGATCGCCAGAGGGCCGGGAGCGCTGAAGGTACCGCTCGGCCTCACGAGCGACGGCAAGGAGCCGCTTGGGCAGAGCTTTGTGCGGGCGCTGGTGACGGGCATCCGCGATGGCCTAAGCAGCCACTGGCGCGAGCTGCGCGCGATCGAGATGGTGGTGGACGAGGTCGCGGAGGAGTTCGGTGCCGAGGACCCGTTGCGTCCAGACACGCGCCGGGTGCTGGACGACGCCAAGGCGACGTGCGTGAAGCTATGCCACGACATCCAGCCGTATGCCGACGGGTTCGAGCTTGCAGAGCCGACCGACGAAGACGTGGAGCTGGTGCGAGGGTTGGTGGCGTCGCAGGTGAACGAAAACTAAATGGACAACGTCACCGGCGGGCGGTTACGTGCAGTCTTGGCTTCACGACGGATCGAAGTTCGGCCGGCAGTCGGCTGACGTTTCTATGGACTATGCGCATCATGGGTTTGCCGGCGGGTTCGCCGGCGGGACGATGACAATCGGCACGGTTGCTTGATCGCTGCCGCAGGTGACGGCGACCGTTCCCGTGCCGGGTATTGTCTGGTTGCTGATGGCCCACGACCACGAGACGGTTCCGTCCGCGCCCACCGTCTTTGGGCTGAGGCCGTCCGCGACGCTCGCCTGTCCGGATGGATGCGTGTAGGTAATCGAGCACACTGCGCCGGGCGATGCGTGCATCGTGGCGCTGGCAACGGTCCCCGGAGCACCTCCCTGCACAGAGAGTTTGCTATCGCCCGGGACGGGCACCGGTACGATGATGATCGGCGCGGACGCCTGCTCGCTGCCACAGGTGACCGAAACTTTGCCGCTTCCCAACTGGGTCGTTGGATTGATCAGCCAGCTCCAGGACACGTTGCCATCCGGGTCGGCGGTCTTCGCCTCGAGACCTTGCGCCGTGCTCACCTGCCCCGAAGGATGCGTGTAGACGATCGAACACAGTGTGCCGGGTGACGTATGGATCGACGCGTTGGCCATCGCGCCGAGCTGCCCTCCGCTGACCAACAGCTGCGTCGAGCCAGTCGAAGGCGACAACGTTGGTGACGAGGCTGCTGCGTTCGTCGGTGTGCGCCTCCCGATCACCGCTGACGTACCGCCGCCCCCGCAGCCGGCCAGCGCGAAGACTGACGCGACGACCGTGATGGTGATGATGCGTGACTTCAACGCTTCTCCTCCACGGACACGAAGCCGGGCACGTCGGTGACGGCTAGCGTCGAGCCCGCCATTCAAGGCTACCTGATCGCGCTGGTGAGCCAGCGGGCTGCTTGATCGGCGCTCCTTGGCCGGCACGGAAGCGGAGTGCCATGATCCGCTAGGATATCCACGGCAGGACGTGGATCAATGCACCATGGGTCATCGTCCTCGTTCCTCGCACCTTCATCCGGTTCTATAGCGTTCGCACGGGCCAGACGTTGCTCCATGCCAATCGCCTGGAGGGCGCTCTCATCGTCTACGGAGACGCCCGTCCTGACCATTACAAGATCCGGCTCGATGGTGAGGAGGTGCGGATCGACGGGACGCTTTCGGATCGCATCGCCCCAGCCATCTCGTTCGGCAACGACGCGATGCGCTGCCACACCAAAGTGCTGATCGACACCGGCGTCCTGCCCGACGACTACGATGGGTCTTGGCAGCGAGACCGGTCCTGAAACGGTACCCGCACGATCGAACCGTCGTGATCGTATGGGAAGACTGCAATCACCGACCACGGAAGCATCTGATAGGTTGTGGGCTCGGGCTTACTCAGAACGTCAGAACAGACAAGCGTGGTTCAAATGCCGAATCCCAACGCCTCTCCCCCAAGTGCTCTCTCGATCGCCTTCTACGGAGGCGTGGGCACGGTTACTGGCTCGCGCCATCTGCTCACCGCCGCCGGATCGCGGCTGCTCGTGGACTGCGGCATGTTCCAGGGAGACCGCCAGTTACGCGATCTGAACTGGAAGCGGCCCGAGTTCGATCCGGCGTCCGTGAACGCGCTCGTGCTCACGCACGCGCACATGGATCACGCAGGGTTGATCCCTCGTTTCGTGCGTGAAGGATTCCCGGGCAAAATCTACTGTACGAAGGCGACCAGAGAACTGGTCGAAGTGATCTTGCTCGACTCCGCGAAGCTGCAGGAGGAAGAGGCACAGCACGCGAACCGACACGGCTACGCCAAGCATGATCCCGCCCTCCCTCTGTACACCTCGACGGACGTCCAGGCTGCACTGACGCAATTCAGCACCGTGGAGTACGCGGAACACTTCTCACCGGCCGACGCATTGGAGGTAACTCTGCATAACGCGGGCCACATCCTCGGCTCCGCGTTTGTCGAAGTTGCGGCCAGGCGGGACGGCGGCACGACACGCGTTGTATTCAGCGGCGACATCGGGCGGTATGGAGCAGAACTCCATTCCGATCCCGACCCACTCTCAGGGTGCGATGCGCTCGCGATCGAGTCCACGTACGGCGATCGAGTGCATAGCGAAACTCCCCTCGTCGATCAGATCCGCCAGCCGTTCACCGACACACTGCGCGCTGGTGGGATGATCCTCATCCCGTCGTTTGCGATGGCGCGGACGCAGCTCGTGACGTTGATGCTCGGCGAGTTGATGTCGTCGGGCGCAGTTCCGCGAGTGCCTGTACACGTAGACAGCCCGATGGCCGTCGCGATCACGCGGATCTACAACAAACATTTGCTGGGAACCGAACTCGACGCCGGACTCGGTACCGAGACTGACTCGGCGATCTTGCCCGCCGGGACGACCTTTGCACAAACGGTCGACGAGTCGAAGCGACTAAACGGCCTGGCGGGACCGCGCATCATCATCGCATCGAGCGGCATGCTGACAGGCGGTCGCGTGCTCCATCATCTCGAACGACTGCTGCCCGACCAAAAGAACCTCGTCGTCCTCGTCGGGTATCAGGCGGCAGGGACGCGCGGACGCCAGCTGCTCGACGGTGCGAAGTCGCTCCGGATGTATGGCCGCGACATCGAGGTCGCTGCCCGCGTCCTCAGCATCGAGGGCATGTCCGGCCATGCAGACAGTAATGAACTGATGCGCTGGTTCAAGTCCGGACCAGCGCTGCCGCGCCTGGCGTTCATTACGCACGGCGAGCCGGGGCCGGCTACTGCCTTGGCCGAGCGAATACGTGCTGAAACCGCGGTCAACGCCGTGATCCCGAAAATCGGCGATTCATTCGACCTGGACGCTATGCTCGGGCGCTGAACGCCTCGAGCTGCCGCCATCATGAGGACATGGTGGGCTGTCCTACCTCGCCGCTGTTCCCAAGGATGAAGCGCAGCGCCGCGCTGATCGTCTAACGGCGCCGCGCTCAAGAAGCTTAACGTCGGCGACTCGCCCCTACTGATTCGCCCTTGCGAGCATCTCCTGAGCGAGTTTCACAAGTTCGTCGCCAGTAATCACCGGCGTCACACGATACGCCTGCTTGAATGGGGTTGACTCAGTCATCAGCAGGTCGACGTCGTGCACGCTGTCTGCCTCGACCAGCCAGTAGAAGACGTGGTCAGGCGCTCCACTCCAAAGACCGAGCAGTTTGACGTTATGCTGCTTGGCAATGTCAGCACGGGCAATGAGGCCCTTCATGACTTCAGGGATCTTCTCAACGTTGTAACCGGGGCAGTTGTCTTCAGTGTGGGTGGCGGTGACGTGTAGCAGCAAAGCCGGCCTCCATCTACTCTCTTCGAATCGGCCCCAGCCGGGTACGACTGGGCACCGAGGCGATTTTACGCCAACACGTCGATGCGTCAAGTCACCAGAACACGGGTTTACCGCGAACTCGGCGACGCAATGCGAACAGAATCAGCTTCAGATGAGGCGAGAGCCCATGGCACAGAGGCGCTATTACGCCACCGCCCGATCACATTGAAGCGATGTTCCTCCTCCAGCCGTGCGGCGGTCTGCCGCCACCGGTCTCGCGTCAGTATGGACTGGGACAGTGCTCGTTCGACGGCGCCGCTCTCGGGATGAGCACCCGTAACGCTCTACGCCAACCCCACCATTTGGTCATCGTGCCGGCCCCGGCACGGGCCCCCGCCGAATGTCACGTCCTTGCTACGTTCGCGAAGGTGCGAAGAAGCCGTGGTGGCGCCTGATGGATTATCCTTGATGTATGGACTGGTGGCACTTAGCCCTGCTGATCTTGGTGAGCGGTCTCGCGATCCTTGCCGTGCTGGCAGTGAGTGCATTTCTCGTCTGGCGAATGGCGTCCAGGCGAACGAAGCGCCTTGCTCGTCGGGTGCGCGGACTCGCGTGGCGCCCGAAGATCGATCTGGCGAAACGACTCCTGGTCGATGATCGCATCCCCGCACCGGTCCGGCTTATCGTCCCGCTGCTCGTGCTCTACTTAGCGCTGCCTCTCGATCTCATTCCAGATTTCATCCCTGTGATCGGCCAGCTCGATGACATCCTGGTCGTCGCAATCGGTGTGGCACTGCTCGTCCGGTATGTGCCTGAGCGCGTGCTCGATCAACACCTCGCGGAGCTGGAGCCGGCCGTGGACGGCCGCGAAACGGAGCAGCTACCTGGTCCTCGCCTGACTTAGCGGAGTAAAACTTTTGCCGAATGGGTGGCGCCCGCTCAGTGCTCGAAGGTGAGCGCTTCTGTTTCGTCCAGTAGCCACGCGCCCGGCATGCGACCAGGCTCGTAGCGGTGGACGTGCGAACTTAGAGGCATGTTCGATCGACGGATGGTGTCCGCGTTCCTCCGAGCCTCTTGCTTCCACACTTCGTCGATGAGCTGCACTGGGTCGGCCGACTTGATTTCAGCTTCTGACAGTGAAAGATGCTCGGCCCACAGCTTGCATCGCAATCGTTCGGCGAGGCCCGCATCCGCAGCGGTGACATTCAGTTCGCCGTCCGTGATCAGTCCTCGATCATTGAGATTGGCTGAACCGACCGTGAGCCACTCATCATCGATCAACCCGACCTTTGCATGGACGTAGGTCGGCCGATATTTGAAGGCCGTCAGCCCGGCCGCGGGGCCGGATGAGTAGAGGGTGTAGATCTCGACGATGCCCCGTCCACGGTCGGCGTCTCTGAGCTTTTCGACATGTTGGTCGTTGTCCCATTTCCCGCTCGTAGCGCGCGCCGGCAGAACGATGATGATGCGAAACGTCTCGGTGCGGGGCTGGTTCACAGCCTCGATCAAGGCGTCCGTGATCTCGGGCGACCAGAGATACTGGGTTTCCAGGTAGATCAGTCGCTTTGCGTGCTTGATAGCCTGGAGGTACGAGTGGTGGATGCCGTACTCGCCGTCGTTCGCAAATGGATACGTCTTACGGGGGATAGTGCGCACGACCTGAACCGGCGTTGTCCACGCCGCGTCGACCTCTGGGTCCACATGCGGGAGGCCATGGTCGCCCGTCACCGCCGACCATCGTTGGCGGAAGTTCTCCTCAACATCCGCAACCGCCTCTCCCTCGACAAGAACCACGACGTCATGCCAGTTCACGCTCGCTCGTAGCCCATGGCCGTCCAGGTCCCACCGATCACCGGCGAACGTCGTGAGATCCATGCCCCCGACGAAGGCCATGCGACCGTCGATCACGATGGCCTTTTGATGGTGGCAATGACTCAGCTTTGCCGTGTTGTCGGCTTCGCATCGCAGGTCGCCGTGCGATTCTGAACGGATCGTCTGTAACGTAGCGTTCACGACGCTTCGAGTCGGCTGGATGACGGCGGGTGCTCCGCCCCACAGGAGGATGCGCACGGGGATGCGCTCAGCAGTTTTCGAGAGCACTTCGAGGAGTCGTGTGTCCACCAGATCTTGGTGGGTGTCGCGGATGAGTGGGACGTAGGGCGTCAGGCACCATGCGGTGATGTAGACGTACTGGCGCGCCTCGGTCAAAGCCGAATAGAGGCGGCGGAAGAAGGCATCGCCATCGACAAGAGGCGTGATTCGGTTGTGCTGCCGGGGCGGGGTGCC
The DNA here is from genome assembly GCA_030774575.1 of Chloroflexota bacterium. Classification (GTDB taxonomy): domain Bacteria; phylum Chloroflexota; class Dehalococcoidia; order DSTF01; family JACRBR01; genus JALYKW01. Next base: position 59,223 of record JALYKW010000015.1, read on the forward strand.
ACCGGCGTACCAGCGCTCGTCGGCTCCCCACCATGAATTCCTTACGCGGCGTTTTTGCTCAGGGTCGATGGCTTCGGGCTGAATTGGCGTGCGGGGTCGAAGCCGCAGCACGGTCGAGACCAGTGGTCCTATGTGTCGCTCGGCACGAGCAGCGAGTTGCGTGAGCGAGGGCATGTGCTGAGTCTACGTGAGCGTTCCGCGGCTGAGAACCACGGGGACCTCGCGTCGAGCGCTTATGGGACGATTCTCACGCCGACAGACGCGGCGCCGGATCTCTTGACGACACGATCGCCCGATCGTGCGGGAGCATGGCGTGATATGATCGCATCCTCACAAGACCTAACTGGGGAAGCGGATGCCACCAGAACCTGCCCCTGATCCATCCGAAGCGACGCTCACACCGCGCCCGCCCGCGGGCAAGGCGTTCGCCTCGGGCCGCTACACCGTCCGCGGGATACTGGGCGAAGGCGGCCAGAAGGTCGTCTACCTGGTGCACGATGAGGCGCTCGACCGCGACT
>JALYKW010000016.1 GCA_030774575.1 Chloroflexota bacterium
AGATGACGCCGCTCACGGCCTACCCATCTCTCCCGCGGAAGCGAAGGTTTGAGCCTTCAGCCTCGAGGGAGAAAAAGAGTAGCCCGACCCGGTGAAGTGGTACGGGCAGGCACCACGGAACCGGGAGCTTGGGCTACTCGACGGAGTATACAGCGGCATTCATGAAATTGCCATAACCGTTTCCCATCCTTCCACGTGCTCAAACACACGCAGCCGTTGCCGCCGCAGCACAATATCTTGTGCCAGCGACGCCGTGCACCCGTTGACAAGCACTAGATGTGGTGCTACGCTCGGCAAGTTGACGTGAACACGAGTTCGCTCAGCCCGGGGAGGGCGTCAGGGCAATGCAGTGTCCGTTCTGCGGCAGCAACGACTCGAAGGTCGTCGACTCTCGTGATGTCGATGACGCTATCCGCCGCCGCCGTGAGTGCCTCAATCTCGACTGCGCGGGTCGCTTCACGACCCACGAGCGCATCCAGGCCGTCGCGCTTTACATCGTTAAGAAGGACGGCCGGCGCGAAGAGTTCTCCCGCGAAAAGCTGATGGTCGGCCTCCGCAAGGCGTGCGAAAAACGCCCCCTCGCTGCCGGCGCAATCGAACACGCGGCAGACGAGATCGAAGCTGTCCTCTACAAAAGCAACGCGCCTGAGCTGCTCTCCAGCACGCTCGGGGAGCTGGTAATGGACCGGCTGCGCCTGCTCGATCCCATCGCGTATGTGCGCTTCGCCAGTGTCTATCGGCAGTTCGCCGACCTAGAAGCGCTCCGGGAAGAACTCGAAGCCATGGCATCCGGCACGGCGCCTGCGCAGGCCCAGCTGCCGCTGCTGGGGCCAGAGTTCTCTCCCCAATCTCTTCGGCTGCGACCGGCCGCACCGATTGCATCGACCCGTACCCGCCGCCCGGTGCGGCCGGTGCAGACTCCTGTTTCGCTCGCGGAACAGCAGCCTGCGCCGCGGGAGCAGCCGAAGAGACGGAGAGCACGATCGGTCTAACCAAGTCGTTCGAGGAGTAAACATGGATGCGTTCGGTTGCGGGGTATGCAAGTCACCGACACAGATCCGCGAAGCCACACGCGAGGAAGCGGATCAGTTTTGGCTCGCCAAGGGCATCGACGGCGCGGTACCCGAGGGCTTGGAAGTGCGATCCCTGGTCCGCTGCTCGGAGCTCATGGATCTGCCGAATCCCAGGTTCTGCGAATGCCAAACCGCATGGGTCCGTAACGCACCGGAAGAAGAATGGCGGGCGATTGTGCGTCTGCCGCGGGATTTCGTCGCCAGCGTCGTGAGCTGAAGGAGATCGTCGAGAGTGCGTAAGGAAGGCAAGCTGACGAACGCCGAGGGCGAGTTCATCGCCAGCGGACCGTGTGAGGTCAACAGTGACCGCGGCGAAGTCACCATGTGGCCATCCTGGGAGATGCACATGCTCGAACGCGAGCGCGGCGAACTGGTGCTCGAGCTCGATGACCTCGGCCGCTTCGTCATCAGCGACAAGCACCTGACGTTCAAACTGCAGGGTCCGGCTGAGCAGCGGATCTCTGTGTACCGGCTGCGCATCATCGAGCAGGTGCCTGAACACCTGTCCGCATCCTTTGCCGCGCCGGCCCTGCCCGAAGCGCCTCAGCAGGACATCGATGAAGAGCCCGGGGCGGATCTTGAGCCGGAACCACAGCGTCACGAGCGCGCGCCGATCGAGTGGCCGCGGCGCTGAACAACAGCAGCACCATCCGCTTCGGCGCGGGTGTTGTAGGAGGCAGGATGCCAAACGTCGATAGCTTCATGGACGAAGTCGTGACCGACCTCCGGCGGCGCCTCGCGTTGCTGGGCGACGGCGGCGACCGCCGGGCGATCGAGGATGGCATCGCCTTGCTCACCGACCATCGCCTCAGCGGCATGGACGCGCAGCGCTTGGATGTACTGCTCTCGACGCTGCGTGCGGGGCGCTCGCCGGTCGGTCTGACCGTGCTCAAGCCCGAAGTCATCGGCGCCGAGCTCGCACGCCGCTGGCAAAACTACGGAGTAGGCGGCGCCGTTGCGGCACGCAACCAGGCCATCGTGGGGTTAGCGCTTCGGAAGGTTGGATGAAAACGATTGCAACGAGCGCACCGGTGCCTCAGTCTGTTGCTGTCCAAAGCGCGGACTCAGGCTCGCCGCAAGTTCCGGCCGCGCGAGTATTGATCAGCCGTCCCACATCATTCCGCCGCAAGATCACGGGTGACCGCGTTTTCGCGAGGCGCTCTCACCCGATGGTTCCAACGCAGGCAGGCTAGCGCGCGAAAGGATTCCCGCGACCATGGTTCTCCAGGCCGACCCCGACACTCGCAGATCTCTCACGGCGACTTCATCAACCATCGAGCGCTTCTTCACGCGCGCGGGCGACGATCCCTTCGACGAATTGCAGTGGGAGCTGCGCACGGCGGTCATCAGCGATGAATCCGGAAACGCCTTCTTCGAACAGAAGGACGTCGAGATCCCGAAGACCTGGTCGCAGACCGCGACCAACGTCGTGGTCTCCAAGTACTTTCGCGGCCAGCTCGGCAGCGACCGGCGCGAGCACAGCGTCCGGCAGATGGTGCGCCGCGTCGCGCAGGCCATAACGGCGTGGGGGCTCAAGGACGGCTACTTCGAGAGCGACGAGGAGGCGCAGACCTTCCACGACGAGCTCACGCATCTGTTGGTCAACCAGAAGATGGCGTTCAACAGTCCGGTATGGTTCAACGTCGGCGTCGAGGAGAAGCCGCAGTGCTCCGCCTGCTTCATCCTTTCGGTCGACGACACGATGGAGTCGATCCTCGACTGGTGCAAGACTGAGGGAATGATCTTCAAGGGTGGCTCGGGCTCCGGCATCAACCTCTCGACCATCCGCTCCAGCAAGGAGCAGCTCTCAGCGGGCGGCCAGGCCAGCGGGCCACTCTCGTTCATGCGCGGCGCTGACAGCATCGCTGGCTCCATCAAGTCCGGCGGGAAGACCCGGCGCGCCGCCAAAATGGTCGTTTTGAACGCGAACCACCCTGATATCGAGGAGTTCATCGACGCCAAGGTGAACGAAGAGCGCAAGGCTTACGCCCTGGGCCAGGCGGGCTGGGACATGTCGTTGAACGGCGATGCCTGGTCCTCTATCCAGTTCCAAAACGCCAATAACTCCGTCAGGGTGACGGACGAATTCATGCGGGCCGCCGTCCAGGGCAGCGACTGGCCGCTGCCCAACGTCGTCGATGGCGCGCCAGACCGCTCTGTGAACGCCCGGGATCTGCTTCGGCGGATAGCGGCCGCGGCGTGGGAGTGCGGTGACCCCGGGATGCAGTACGACACCACCGTCAACGACTGGCACACCTGCGCCAACACGGCGCGCATCAACGCCAGCAATCCCTGCTCGGAGTACATGCACGTCGACAACAGCGCATGCAATCTGGCGTCGCTCAACCTGATGAAGTTCAGCCACGACGACGGCGCCTTCGATGTCGCGTCGTTCCGTCGCGCGGTCACCATCACGATCTGGGCGCAGGAGATCATCGTCGGCAACTCGAGCTACCCGACGAAGAAGATCGAAGCGAACACGATCGCCATGCGACAGCTCGGCCTCGGTTACGCCAACCTCGGTGCGCTGTTGATGTCGCTCGGTCTTCCCTACGACTCCGACGGCGGCCGTGCGTACGCCGCTACCATCACCGCAATGATGACCGGACATGCATACGCGACCTCCGCATCGATCGCGCAGCGGGTCGGTCCGTTCGCCGCGTTTGACGAAAATCGCGATCCGATGTTGCGCGTAGTTGCGAAACACCGTGATGCTTCGCGTAGAATAGATGAAGCGCTTGTGCCGGGTGATATGATCGACGCAGCGCACAAGGCGTGGGACGATGCGCTGGAGAGCGGACAGAAGTTTGGTTACCGCAACGCACAGACAACAGTGCTCGCGCCAACAGGGACGATCGCGTTTATGATGGACTGTGATACTACGGGAGTTGAGCCGGACATCGCGCTCGTGAAGTACAAGAAGCTCGTCGGCGGCGGCATGATCAAAATGGTCAACCAGACCGTGCCGCGCGCGCTCGGGCACCTCGGCTACAGCCCCGCGAAGGTCGAAGCGATCGTCGCGCACATCGACACCACCGGCACCGTCGAGGGCGCGCCCGACATAGAGGCGCAGCATCTGCCTGTGTTCGACTGCGCGTTCAAGCCTGAGAATGGCGTGCGCTCAATTCACCATATGGGTCACATCAAGATGATGGCGGCGACCCAGCCGTTCATCTCCGGCGCCATCTCCAAGACGGTGAACCTGCCCAACGAGGCCTCAATCGAGGATGTCGCCGACACCTACCTGGAGGCCTGGCGCCACGGAATCAAGGCCATCGCCATCTACCGGGACGGCTCCAAGAACGTCCAGCCCTTGTCCACCTCCAACCCACAGGCTTCCGCCGATAGCTCACCCGAAGCGCCGGCGAAGCCCGTACGGCGCAAAATGAGCGACACGCGCGCGTCCGTCACGCACAAGTTCAGTATCGAGGGGCACGACGGTTACATCACGGTCGGCCTCTATGACGACGGCACCCCGGGCGAGATCTTCCTCTCGATGGCGAAGCAGGGTTCCACGGTGAGCGGGCTCATGGAAGCGTTCGGGCGGGCGGTGTCATACGCGCTGCAGTACGGCGTGCCGGTCGGGGACCTGGTCCGAAACTTCAGCCATATGCGCTTCGAGCCGATGGGCCGCACCGAGAACCGCGACATCCCGGTCGCGCAGTCGATCATCGACTACGTGTTCCGTTGGCTCGCCAGCCGCTACATGTCGCCGGAAGAGGCGTACGAGGTCGGCGTCATGACGCCCGAGATCAAGGCGGCGCTCGCCGCCGGCCAGTATCCATTGCCGTTCGCGGGGTCCGTCGCGCCCGCAACCGGCGACCACGACGGCACGCATCTGACCGCGCAAGGAAGCGCGCCAGATGCCGTGCCGCCGATCTATCGTGCGCCGCGCGCGAACGGGCATGCAGATGCGCCCGCGTGTGCGAGCTGCGGATGGATCATGATTCGGTCGGGGACGTGTTACCGCTGTGAAAACTGTGGTAGCACGAGTGGCTGCTCCTAGGTAGGGGCACAAGACAAGGTCAAGGAAGACAGGAGGCAGGGAACGTATGGCGATGACTGCGAAGAAGCCGGCGGCGAAGAAGAAGCCGGCAGCCAAGAAGAAGCCGGCGGCCAAGAAGACCGCCGCCAAGAAGAAGCCGGCGGCCAAGAAGACCGCCGCCAAGCGGCCGGCGGCCAAGAAGAAGACCGCAGCCAAGAGGCCGATGAAGGCCGCCGCGGCGAAGTCGCGAACGGCGAAGAAGCCGGCCAAGCGAAAGACGGCCGCGAAGAAGAAGTAGGCGAGGCGGGGTGGCGGCAGTCCCCGGC
>JALYKW010000017.1 GCA_030774575.1 Chloroflexota bacterium
GTATGGGGTAAGTCGTGCGTTACGATGCGCCATGAGAGAGTGCTCCTTTCGACTACAGGCTTTAGACACCCACAGCCGACTCGAGCACTCTCTCTCTGTCAACAACCTCTATGGGAACTACAACTAGGGGAGTCCGCGCGCCTTTGTTAGGGATTACCCTGTGGGGACTTCGTCCGCCCGACGGATCTAATGCCGTTATGATCACTGCAACTTCGCCCTCCCGTCCGCAAAGACGCCGTGAAGTTAAAACGCCGCTGCGACTTAGGAGAGGTGGTCCGGTAGCGAATCGGATCATCTCGGGCGACTGCCTGACCGCCATGCGCGACTGGCCGGCGGGCTGCATCGACCACTGCATCGTCGACCCCCCCTTCAACATTGGTTCGGGCAGCGGGCGCAAGGGCAAGAGCGGGCTCGGCTGGGCGTTCTCATCGCACATAACGATGGAGGAGACCTGGGACGCCTTCACGAAGGACGAATTCTTCGCGTTCAACCGCGCATGGCTCGCTGAGGTCTCGCGCGTCGTCAAGCCAAACGGCAACATCCTCGTATTTGGCACGTACCACAACATTTACCAGCTCGGCTTCATCCTTCAGCATGTCCTGGACCGCCGCATCCTCAACTCGGTGATCTGGTCGAAGCCGAATGCGCAGCCGAATATCACCGCCCGCATGCTCACAGAGAGCACCGAGCAGATCATCTGGGCCGTGAACGAGACGCCGGCAAAAGCCACCGGCTGGACGTTCAACTACTGGGACGCGAAAGAGATGAACGGCGGCAAGCAGATGCGCAATCTCTGGGATTTCCCGGTGACTCCACAGAAGGAACGTGCCCTGGGCAAGCATCCCTCTCAGAAGCCGCTGGCGTTGCTGGAGCGAGCGGTGCTGCTTGCGTCGCATCCCGGGGAGCTTCTCCTCGACCCGTTCGGCGGCGCCGGTACCCTGGCCGTCGCCGCCGCGAAGCACAAGCGCGATTGGCTGCTCATCGAGACGGTCGCGGAATACGCCGCGATCGCCGAGCGTCGTATCGCGGCGGCAGGCTGACATACGCGGCGTTCACGCACGGTCCACCGGCCCCTCATTCCATAACTCCCCTTGGGGCGCCTGCTCGACGAGCTTCGAGCACTGGATGCCGACCAGCCGGAACCGGTCGCCGTCTGTCACCGTGGCATCGAACAGGGCGATCGCGATCGAAGCGATGCTCGCCTCGTCATCGATCGGTGTCTTGCCGCTCGACTGGCGCGTGATCGTCTTGAAGTGCCCGTAACGCAGCTTCAACGCGACCGTGTGCGCTCGCACGCCCGAGTGCATCAGTCGCTGGGACACCTCGACGGCTATGCGGTGCAACGCGGCCCGCAGTTCCGGCCCATCAGAGAGGTCCTCTGCGAACGTGGTCTCGGCCCCGACAGACTTCCGCTCGCGCTCGGTCTCCACCCCACGCTCGTCGACGCCCCGCGCCATTTGTTGGAGGAACGTGCCGCTCGACCCCAGCAGCCGCTCCGCATCCGCCGCGCTTCTGCGCGCCAGGTCGCCGATGGTCCGCACTCCCGACAGCTTCAGCGCCCGTTCCGTCTTCGGACCGACGCCCCAGAGCAGCCGGATCGGCAGCGGCGCCAGAAACTCTGCCTCGCTCCCGGGAGGTATCACGACCAGCCCGTCCGGCTTGCGGAGATCCGACGCAATCTTCGCGACGCTCTTGCTGCTGCCAATGCCCACCGACAGCGTGAGCCAGGTCTGTCCCCTCACCTCATCCTTGAGGCTGCGCCCTATCGCCCCTGGTTCGGCGCCATCCGCCACCCAGCCCGTAACATCGAGGAATGCCTCGTCCAGGGAGAGTGGTTCGACGAGCGGCGTCAGCGCTCGAAAAATCGCCATGATTCGAGCCGACATTTCGCCGTAGCGCTCGAAGCGCGGAGACACGCGGACGGCCTCGGGACACAGCCGCAGCGCCCGGCTCATCGGCATGGCCGACCGCACGCCGAACGCGCGCGCTTCATAGGAGGCGGCGGCTACCACGCCGCGCCCCTCCGGCGAGCCCCCGACGACCACCGGCCGCCCGCGGTTCTCCGGATGGTCGAGTTGCTCCACCGACGCGTAGAAGGCGTCCATATCCGCATGGATGATCGTTCTATTCATCTCGAATCTGCGTCCCGTGCCATAACACGGTCGCACCCAGCGCCCGCTCGGTCTTGCGCGACGTATGAAATGATCATGCTGCTTAATATTTCGTCGAATCGACGGCCGCTCGGCCTGCTGTGACCAGCGCCACAGGGCTTCAGTACATTCCCCTAAGCGTCGAACATAGAGTCAGGAAGGCAGCCATGGCAGTCATGCTCATCCGGTCGTTTCGCTCGCCTCATCGGAGCCACGCCTCCGATTGGGGCCAGTCGATGGTCGAGCTGGCGCTGTTCCTTCCGATCCTTCTGATTGTCGCCCTGGGTGCCACCGACCTCGCTCGAGGTTACTACGCGGACGTGCAAGTACGCGAGGCGGCGTTCAAGGGCGCGACCTATGGCGCCGCCAGCACGACCCAGGCCGCAGACTCTGCGGGCATCCGGACGGCCGCCCTCGACGGCGGGACACTCATCGCATCGCCGACTGTGACATCCAGCACGGCCGCCGACACCAGCGGTGGTACGGCGGTGGCCGTCACGGTCCGCTCTTCGTTTAGCACGCTCGTCCCGTGGCCTGGAGTGCCGAACCACCTGACGGTGCGGCACACCACGACCGCGAAGGTGCTCCAATGAGATCGATGCGTGAGCGCGGGCAGAGTCTGGTGGAGTTCGCGCTCGTCATGCCGATCTTCCTCGTCATCCTTCTCGGCACGTTCGAGGGAGTAAGGGCCGTCCTTGCCTACAATACGCTCTCGAACGCCTCGCGCGAAGGTGCCCGCTACGCCCTGGTCCACGGCGCGAACGCGACGTCGCCCGTCGGACCCGGCAACACGACGGCTCTCACAACGTACGTCCGTAAGTACACCGACACGCTGGGGTCTTCGCACGTCACCATCACGCCCACATGGCCGGACGGGTCGAACGCGATCGGCAGTCACGCGCAGGTCAGCATCACCTACGCGTATGCGCCGCTCTTCGGCGGATGGTTGCACATGGGCGCCGTGAACATCAGCTCCACCTCCAAGGTAGTGATTGCGAACTGACATGAATTACCCCACAACCAGCCCACCTCGCTCGAACCGCCGCCAGGAGCGCGGGCAGATCCTCGTGATGGCAGTCCTCTTCCTCACCGTTCTGCTCGGCTCCGCAGGTCTTGCCGTTGACACCGGCATGCTCTACACGCGCCGGACGAACATGCAGAATGCCACCGACAGCGCCGCCATGGCTGCCGCCGAGACGATGGCTGTGACCGGCAACCGCACATCGGCCGTGGCCGCCGCGACGGCGTACATGCAGAGCAACGGATTCACCGAGGGAGTCGGCGGCGCGCACATCGTCGTCGACAACCCTCCCACTACGGGCCCGCACGCCGGCGACTCCGCGTACTTTGAAGTGAAGGTCAGCGCTTCCGTGCCCACGCTCTTCTTGAAGCTGCTCGGCACGAAGCTGTCCGATGCTGCCTCGCGCTCCGTCGCCGGCGTGAACGGGATCGACGTGCTGCCGTACAACTTCGTTGCCCTCCATCACGATGCGGGTTGCGGGGACAACCACATGCTGCTGATAAAAGTGGGCGGCACGCTCACCGTCGACGGCGGGATATACGTTAACTCCTGCAACAACCACGACGGATTCGACGAGTTTGGCGCCGGCGGTAGCATGACAGCGAAGGAAATTCGGACGGTCGGTGGGTGGGAAACTCATAACGGTGACCTCGTCTGCCTGGAGGGACATGCAGCCTGCTGCGCGCTCTCGTCGAGCTCGGGCGGCGTCTACGCGGACTGCCCCACGACTCTGCAGCCGATCCTGGCAGATCCGTTCGCCTCGCTGGCGGCGCCCGTATTCTCGTCGTATACCATCCGCCACGGCACCGCGGCGGCGCCGTCGCTGTACACGATCAGCAGCGGCACGGTGACTCTCCAACCCGGGGTCTACTACGGCGGCCTCGATATCAAGAGCACCGCACAGGTCACGCTTTCACCGGGCGTCTACATCATGGGGGGCGGCGGGCTCGCCGTGCTCAATTCCGCGACTCTAAGTGGGGACGGAGTGCTGATCTACAACTCCGTGTCTGGCTCGAACCCGCCCAGCGCAGGCCAATCAGGGCCCGTGCTCATCAGCACCACGGGCGCCGTGACGCTGAAGCCCCAGCGCGGTGGCCCCTATGGCGGAATGGTCATCTTTCAGGACCGCAACGTCACCGAAAACACGATCCTCCATCCGGGAAGCACAATTAGCGGGCTATCGGGGACCGTCTATACACCGGGATGGACGGCCGGGAAGAAACTTGCTCCCAGTTGCCCCAACGTCGGCAGCGGTATTGCCGATGGTGGTTCATCGACGGTCGTCATCGATGCGAGTGGTACGGCTAACCTGCAGATCATCAGCGCGCAAATCCTGGTCTGCGCGGCGGACGCTACGTTCCATTTCGATCCCACTGGTCTCGGCGGCTCCGGCCTGTCGTTGGTTGAGTAAGGAGAAAGTATATGGACCGCAGCGCCGGCTTCGCGTCAAAAGGGAATGGCCCGATCCACTGCGTGGCGGCCTTGTCGGCGCCTGTTCCGGCCGAGATTACGTCTGCCGATGCTCCCCGCCGAAGGTCGCGACTCCGATGATCGAGAATAACAGCGAGGGATCCCCGGGTAGCCGCGCCGATTTCATCGAGCGCGCCTCGAAGCGCTTGATCATCGGGACGCCGACGGCGACGTTCGAAGGGACGTTTCACTATCCCATCGCCGTGCGGCTCAGCGACGCTATCCGCTCAGCATTCACAAGCGATCATCACTTCCTGCTCACCGATGTCGTGATCACGGGCGAGCCTTCCCTCGCCGAGCCTGCATCACGAGCAGCGTTCGTTTGCGTCAACGGCGCCCATGTCAATGTGGTGATCCCGGTGGAAGAGCCCGCGGCTACGCAGGCTGGCGACGCTCCAGACCCCGCTGCACGCTCGCTGAACGGCTTCGCCGCATAGTCGAAGCGCCTGATCCGGCAACCGCGACGATATGCGCGCCAGCCCGATCAGCCAAAGTTGTGGGACTCCGGCGCCTGCATGGCGTGCGGCACCGGCAGCTTCGCGAAGCGCTGTGCCAACAGGTTCACGGTGCCTTCCTTCCGCTGCAGCTCACCCTCGATGACCACGAACGCCTCGCCTCGCACGAGCGCGCGCTGACGCTCGTGCAGCCACGGCGGCACGATGACGTTGAGCATGCCGAACTCATCTTCCAGTAGCAGGAAGACGAATCCCTTCGCCGTCCCCGGCTGCTGGCGGCAGACCACCATCCCCGGCACATGCGTGCGGGCGCCGTCGGGCATCTGCAGCAGATGCTTCAGCGACGGCAACGACTCCCCCAGATGCGGGCGGATGAGCTGCATCGGGTGGTAGCCGGGCGATAGCGAGAGCAGCTTGTAGTCCGCCGTCATGCGCTCCCACGTGCTCATATCGCCCAGCGGCGTGCAGTCCTGCTCGATCGGCAGCGGCAGCATCATCTGCGCGCTCGGCGGCCGGTACAGCAGGCCGGCCTGCCACAGCAGTTCGCGGCGGTTGAGCCCGAACGAGTCGAACGCGCCTACCTGCACCAGGTTCTCGATCGCCTCCTGGTGCAGCACAGCGCGCTTGTGGACACCAGCGACGCCCATGCGCCGCACGAAGTCCGCGAGCGAGGCGAATTTCCCCCGCCCGGCCCGCTCGCCGGCGATGCCTTTTGCCACGTCGCTGCCGATGCCCCTCACGTAGCCGAATCCGATCCTCAGCGCCCCATCCTCGACCGAGCACACATCGCTGCTCTGGTTGATGTCGGGTGAGAGCACCGTGACGCCGTGGCGCTTCGCATCGTGTGTGAGGACGTGGGGGGGATAGAAGCCCATGGGCTGCGAGTTGAGCAGCGCGCAGGTGAACTCGACGGTGTAGTAGCGCCGCAGCCACGCCGACTGAAACGCCAGGAACGCGAACGCCGCCGAGTGGCTCTTCGGAAAGCCGAACTCCGCGAACGCGACGATCTTCTCGAAGATGGTCTTCGCCACCTCATCGCCGATGCCACGAGCGCGAGAGCCTTCGATGAACATCTCGAAGAAGCGCTCCATATTCTCCCGTGAGCGCTTGCGGCTCATCGCGCGGCGCAGCGCTTCGGCCTGACCTTCGCTGAAGCCGGCGACGGCGATGGCCGCCTGGAGCACCTGCTCCTGGTACAGGATCACGCCCAGCGTCTCGCCCAGCACCGGCTCCAGGCTCGGATGGTCGAACGGCGGCTTGAAGTTCGGGTCCGCGAGCAGCGCCTGCCGGTGACGCACATACGGGTTCACCGCGCCGCCGACGATCGGTCCTGGCCGGATGATCGCCACCTGCACCGTCAGATCTTCGATCGACCGCGGCCGCGTGCGCGGCAGCATCTGCATCTGCGCACGGCTCTCGATCTGGAACACGCCGACGGTATCGGCTTCGCAGATCATGTCGTACACGGCGCGGTCGCCAAAATCGATGCGGCTGAGATCCTGAATGGTGCCATGCTGCTCGGCGATGAGATCGCAGCACTCCTCGACCAGCGAGAGCATGCCGAGCGCCAGAAAATCGATCTTGATGAAGCGCGCGTCGTCGATCGAGTCCTTGTCCCACTGGCAGATGTAGCGCCCCTCCATCGCCGCGCGCTCGACAGGCACCAGCTCGACGATCGGCTTGGTGGAGATCACCATGCCGCCGACGTGCTGGCTCAGGTGGCGCGGGAAGCCGGCGATCTGCTGCGACAGCTCGATGAGGTCGCGCCAGATCGGCGCATCGACCTTGCCGGCGTACTCGGGATACATCGACATTTCGTGCGCGATGTCGCCGCCGCTGCCCCAGCCCGCCCGCTTCGCCAGCCGGTCCAGCTCGCTCTCGGCGATGCCCAGTGCTTTTCCGACGTCGCGGATCGCGCTGCGCAGCTTGTACGTCGGGAAGCTGGCGACGAGCGCGGCGTGCTCGCGGCCGAAGTGCTCGTACACGCGCAGGATCAGTTGCTCCCGGATGTCGCGCGGAAAATCGAGGTCGATGTCGGGCACCGAGCCAATCTCGTCGCTCAGAAAGCGGCCGAGGAAGAGATTGTGCTTGATCGGGTCGACGTGCGAGAGCCCGATCAGATAGCAGAGGATGGAGCTGACGGAGGACCCGCGCCCGCGCCCCGGTGGCAACCCTGACTTGCCGCGTGCGCTGTGCTTCCCGCGCACTTCCGCCGCGACTATCTTGCTCAGCTCCAACAGGTCGCGGTAGATGAGGAAGAAGCCCGATAGCCTGTGTTTGCGTACGAGCCGCAGCTCCTCCTGCAGCCGCGCCTCGACCGGTGGTGGAATCCTGCCGCCGATCAACCCGTAACGCTCGCGTGCCGCCTGCCGGCATACCGTTTCGAGATAGTCGTCAGCACTCGAATCGTCCGGCGTTGCGTAATCCGGGAAGCGATAGTCCAGGTCTGTCGTGAGATCGAAGGTGCAGCGCTCGGCAATGCGCGCGCTCTCGTCGAGCGCCTCCGGCCACTCGGCGAACAGCTCTTCCATCTCTTCTGACGGCTTCAGATAGTACTCCGAGTTCTCGCGCCGCTCTCGATGAGATGCCTCGAGCGTGCTGCGATGCCGGATCGCCACCATCACGTCCTGCAAGCGATGGCGCTCGCGATCGTGATAGTGCACGTCGTTCGTGGCGACGTAGCGGATGCCGTGCTTGCGGGCGAGTTCAACGAGGCGGCGGCAGCGCTCTGTGTCGCCATATACGAGGTTCTGCTGCAATTCGATGTAGAAGTGCTCGCGCCCAAACATCTCGACATAACGTTGCAGCGTGGCTTCAGCAGCATCCATATCGTCGGCGGCCACGAGAGCAGGAACTTCGCCGTGTTTACAGCCGGAGAGTGCGATCAGGCCGCGCGTGTGCTGCGCCAGCGCATCGAGTGCCAGGCGGGGTACTTTGCGCTCGCCGCCGAGGTGCGCGGTCGAGAGCAGGCGGCAGAGGTTGCCGTAGCCCTCGGTCGTGGCGGCGAGCAGCGTCAGGTGGTGGCCGTCCGCCAGCGTCACCTCGGCCCCAGTGATGGCGTGAATCCCGAATGCCTTCGCCGCCTGGGCGAACTCCATCGACCCGTAGAGCCCATCGTGGTCCGTCAGCGCGAGCGATGTGTATCCGAGCGCGGCCGCCCGCAAGATCAGCTCGTCCGTGCTCGAAGCGCCATCGAGCAGCGACCAGCATGAGTGCATGTGAAGCTCGGCGCGGTAGCGGTGTTCAGGCTGCTGCATGGTAGTTATACTTTGTGTGAGAAAGTAATACCGGAGGGATGACGATGGTTACAAAGCGGACAACCAAGACGAGAGCCAAGCGGCCGATCAGAACCCGCACCCCGGCGAATAAGCGATCGAGTAAGGCGAAAACCGCATCGCGCAAGCGAGTGGCTGAGAAGAAGGATGAGCCGCGGTTTGTGGGCAAGCGCATCCTTGGCAAAGGGAAAGTGTCATCGAAGGGCTGGGTTGTCATCCCGAAAGAGATCCGCGACGAGATGGCGATCAAGCCCGGCGATGAAGTCTCGTTTGCGCTGATTCCACCAATGCCGATGATGAAGCAGGACCGCGGACTATACTCGCTCCATGTGCACCGCGTGCCGGAAGATATCGTTGCCCTGACATACGGCCTGTTCCCAGCAAAGCCTGGTGAACCCTCGTGGACGGAGAATCTACTGCGTGAGCGTCGACTGGATTTGGAGCGGGAAGAGCGCGAGATTCGTGAAGATCGGCGCAGGCATCGCGCTTGAGCCGCTACGTACTCGATAGCTATGCCCTTCTTGCTGCATATCGTCGGGAGCCTAGTGGCCCTCGAGTACGTGAACTGATCACGGATCGTGATCACAGTCATTGGATGACGTACATCAACGTCGGCGAAGTGTACTATCGGATTGCTAAAGAGAGTGGTCTGACGGCTGCTGATGGCGCGCTCGTTTGGCTTGAAGGTTTGCCATTCCATTTCAGTGCGGCGAACCGTGATCTGACAATGGAAGCGGCCAAACTGAAAGCACAGTACGCGCTTTCGTACGCCGATTGCTTCGCTGCTGCGCTGGCTCAACGCGTCGATGCTGCTGTTGTCACGGGAGACCAGGAGTTCGCGCAACTCGAACGCGCGGGTATTGTCGAAATCGAATGGCTCCCTACGAAGCCGAAGAACACGTTCCGCTAATACCGCTGTAGCCACCACGCGCCCCCTGCCAGGTCCTGGTACACCGTCATCACGCGCTCGCCTTCAAGCTGGAGTCGATAGTACATGCGTGAGACGGGTGGCTCCCGCCACCACTCGTCGTCGATGCGCCAGCGGTCCTGGATCAATGCCACCATTCGCACCGCGCCTTCGATCGTCACTGAGGCGGGATAACCGCAGTCGTCGGTTTCGACGCGCAGCGGTTGCGGCCCCGCTAGAGGTCGTAGTCGATGAGTGCGTAGCGCCGCTCCGGGATCCTTGACCATGGCTCTACCTCCACCACGCGCGTGACCTGCGATTCGCCGCCGAAGCGCGTCTTCAGCTGCCGCAGCGCGGCCAGCAGCTGCGCGCGGCGCCGCGCCTGCTCGGCGAAGAGCAGACTGCGCTGCTTTCCCGTCTCCGATGACAGCCCGATGAACTCCAATGTCAGCTCCTCTACCGGCCCGGCGAGTTGCAGCGGCTCGATCAGCTTCTTCAATACGAAGACGATGCCTTCTTCGTCCGATAGTGGCTCTCGGAGGGTCAGCGTGCCCTCCCAGCTGCCGCGATCGAGCAGGGACAGTCGCAGCCGCAGTTGCCGCACCTGCCGACAGCGCATCGCCGGCTGCTGCAGCAGCTTCCCGGCGAGCTGGCGCGCGGCGATGAGCAGCGCCCCGCCGTTCACCGTCGGCGACGGCATCTGCATCGTCCCGGAGACCTGCGTCGCGCGCTCACGCGGACGGAACGGCTCCGTATCGATGCCGCGCGCGAGCGACCAGATGCGCTGGCCCTCGCCACCGAATTGCGCCTGTACGGGCCCGATCGGCAGCGCAGCGATATCGCCGATGCTTTGCAGCCCATACAGCGCGAATTTGCGCTGTGCCTCATACGAGACGGGGAAAAACGATGTGCTGAGCGGCGCCACGAACGCTTTCTCGCGGCCTGCCGGCACGACGACCGCCTCGCCCGCCGCGCTCACGGTCGCCGCAATCCAGGCGATGAACTTGCTCGCGCCTACGCCCGCGCTGGCATCGACGCCGCTCTGCTCGCGCACGGTGCGCACGAGGCGCGCGGCAGCATCGGCTTGCGCATCTTCGGCTGCATTCGGATCGATGGCGGCGAACGCGGTGCCAATCTCGCCCGGCTCGACGTACGGTTCCGCGGACTCGATCGCATCGAGCAGCGCGTCGGCAGAGCGGCTGTAGTAGACGGGGTCGGGCGCCAGCAGCGTCAGATCCGGCACGATCGTCCGAGCATCGCGCAGCGGCATGCCGGTGCGGACGCCGAGCGCCGAGGCTTCGGGCGAGCAGTCGATGATCTGGTTGTCGCCTGGCGGCGGTTCACCGATGGCGACAGGGCGGCCAGCGAGGGCAGGCGCGCGCAGGCGTTCGAGCGCGATGCAGAAGTCAGGGACGGTGACACAGGCCAGGCGCATAGCCGGCTCCGTTCGGGAGACTCACCCTCGGCCCGGAGAAGTGCGCCGGGCTGCCCGCCAGGGAGGGCAGAAGGCTAATCCGCAGTATAGAACGAATGTGCTAGAAATTCAATACCGTAAACTGATGGAGTTGAAGATGGCCGCCAAAATCGGGCCAACCCACTAGGTATAATTTGCTCACCGAGGTGATCAATGACAGCTACACAGAGGCCAGACTACCAAGAGCGTATCACGGCCAATCCCGAGATACTTACCGGCAAACCGGTGGTCAAAGGCACGCGCATTCCTGTCGCTATCGTGCTTGATTATCTGGCTCATAATCCGAATTTTGACGACCTCTTTGCTGATTATCCTCGTTTGACGCTGGACGATGTGAAGGCCTGTCTCGCCTTCGCGCAAGTGCTTGTTGAAGAACATAAGAAACCCGGAGGCCGTGGCAGAGATCTTCCCGCCGCCGCCTCCGGTCTATGAAATTTCTGCTCGATGAGAGTACCGAGTACCGCATCGCGGCATTCCTCACAGACCAGGGCCATGACGTCGCTGCGATCGCTCACGACTATCCCGCCGCGCTTCCCGACGGCGAAGTCTTGGCGATTGCCAAGCGCGAACAACGCATCCTCATCACCAATGACGCGGACTTCGGCGAATTGGTCTTCCGCCATAAGCAGCGGCACAGTGGCGTGATCCTCTTCCGCATGGGTTCGGGGAAACACTCCGTCGAAGATGGCTGCTCTGGGTCGCGTGCTGCGTTCTCATGCCGATCATCTCGACCAATTTCTGGTCATCGACCGGCGAGGAGTGCGCGCACGCCGTGCCGGCAGAACATGAAGCTGACTCCGGGAATACTGCCATCACCCGGAGCATCTAGGGCCTCGCGTTCTACGTCTGATACGCAATTGCCTCCGTCTGTTTCGCGCTTCCGTTCAAGATGGCTTACGTTATCGGAAAACTGGCATACGCAGTCACGGAGGACCGCATGACCCCCGAAGAGCAGAAGAAATTCCTTGCGGCGCACCGGCTCGCCATCGTCGGCATCGCGCGCAAAGACCGCGGGCCGCATATGTCGCCGGTGTATTACGCCCTCGACGGCGGCGACATCCTCATTTCCACGACGGCGTCGCGGTGGAAGGCGAAGGCCATCCGCCGCAACCCCAGCATGTCGCTGTGCATCATCGGCGAGGCAATGCCGTTCCCCTACCTGCTGCTCTATGGCACTGCAGTGATCGAAGACCACGGTGCGCCGGGCGTCATGCGAAAGATCGGCGAGCGCATGACCGGCAATCCGATTCCGGACAGCGCGCTGCCGGCCATCGAAGAGCGGGCTAAAACGGAAGGCCGCGTGGTGCTGCGGTTCACGCCGGAGAAGGTCGGCGGGACGGCGTACACGGACAAGAGGGCCTAGTCCGAGCGGCGCGGCGGCTCACCCCGCGAGTTTCAGCGCCCACGCGTCGCCGAGCTCTGTAGTACCGTCGTGCCCGCCGAATGCGTACATACGCGCCCCCGCGATCGCCGCGTCGCTGCTGTACCGCGCGGGTGGCGCCGATGATGCGCCGACCTGCGCCCACACGTCCCCGGCGATGTCAAACATCCATGTCTCCGCCGTTGGGCCGTCCGCCGTGTTGCCGCCGAAGATGTACCAGCGCGCTCCCTCGAAGCTGGATCCGTAAAGATTGCGTGCACCCGGCAGGACAGAAAGCTTCTTCTCGCTCCACTTCGCCGCCGCGACGTTCAGCGACCAGAAGTCTCCGAGGAACGGTGTGGCGTCGGTCTGCCCGCCAAACAGCAGTAGTTCCCCACGGTCCGCGAGCCAGATGCACCGCGTCAGGCAGCGCTTGATCGGGACCGCGCCCTTCGTCGCGAGCTTAGTCCACGTCTCGGCAGTGAGATCGAATGACCACGTATCGTCGAACCGGCCGCGGTCAGTGAAACCATGCGAGACGAAGATGCGGTCCCCAGCCGCGTCGTGCGCGCCCCCCGCGCCGTAGCGGATCTCCGGCCGCTCCGAAGCCCGCGTGCCAAGCTTTGTCCAGGCTGCCGAGGAGGGGTCGAACGCCCAGACATCATTGAAGAAGATGCTGCCGTCACCCTGACCCGTTGTGATGATGAGCCGCTTCGGGCCAGCGTCGAAGAGGGCGACCTGGGCGAAGCGCGCCGGCGGCTTTTCGCCCGTCACGGCAATCTCGCGCCACGTCATGGTTTTCGGGTCGAACGTCCACAAGTCATTCATCGAAACGCCCGCCCGCCGCCCGCCGAATAGATAGACAAGACCGCTTGCCGGGTCCAGCGTCATGCTGTGGTCGCGTCGCGGCGACGGGCCGCCGCCTGCCGGAAGCTGGGTCCACATGGCCGCCGTCTGAGCCGTCGGCGGCGTATTCGTCGCCGTCGTTGCCGGCAGCGCGGTGGCGGTCGAGGATCCCGCTTGCGGCCGAGAATCCTCGCCACATCCGACGACCACCATCGCGCCCAAACCGGCAGTGGCCGTGAGCGTCCCGCGCATCATCGCCCGGCGTGATACCAGCTTTTCGAAGCTTCGGCTCATGAGCCTCCTCAGGATTTGACCGGCAAGGTCCAGCATCTGTTCGCAAGACGATGGTACTGCGATCACCTCGCGGCCCCTCTGATGAGCCAGCGCTCGTGAGCCTCAGGCGGGCTCCATCCAGAATACGAGTGCCGGTTACTGCCTGGTTTCAGCGTGCCCACGGCCCAACGACATGAGTGCGCGCTCCCACGCGCGTGGTTGCTTGCCGCTCAACGCGTCCTTACACTCCGATCGCGCATGCAAGCGTGGCGGCGAAGGGAGCTGATCGATGGACAAGCAAGCAGTGATCGCCGAGGTCGAGGGCGGCTTCGACAAGCTCCTGGCTACCGTCCAGGGTCTGGACGGCCGCGCCATGATCGAGGTGTTCTCCGGCGCCTGGAGCCCGAAGGACGTGCTCGCGCACATCGCCGGCTGGCAGCACACGATGACGGGCGCACTCGAACGAATGGCGCGAGGCGAGCGCCCGACGCCGGAAGGCGTCGACTACAGCGACGCCGACGCCTGGAACGCGAAGTTCGCCGCCGCGATGGCGCCGCAGTCGCCGCCGACGGTCATCGCCGATCTCAAGCAGTCGTTCGCCAACTACATCCGCGCCGCAAAGGCGCTGTCGGAGGACCGCTTCGGCGAAGGCAAAACGGCGAGCCGGCTGCTTGAGTCGAGCGGGTACGGGCACTACGCCGAACATCTCCCGGCGCTGCAAGAATTCGCGGCGCACCACAAGAAGAATTAGTCGGCTACGGCAATCCATCTTCCATCTTCCATCGCCCACCTCCCACCTCCCACCTCCCACCTCTATTTTCCATCTTCGCCTTCCAGATCGCGCCACCGGCGGGGCCGCGCTACACTCGCGCCATGATCAAGAAGGTGCATCACGTCGGCGTGGTCGTGCGCGATATGGAGCAGGCGATGCGCTTCTATCGCGACACGCTCGGACTTCCTATCCGCAAGCAGCAGCCCATCCCCGACCAGGGCGTAGAAGCGGCGCTCCTGACGCTAGGCGACAGTGAGATCGAGCTGCTACAGCCGACACGCTCTGACACCGGCATCGCACGGTACCTGGAGCGCAAGGGCGAAGGTCTGCATCACATTTGCTTCGAGGTCGACGATGTACAGCGCGATCTGGAGTTGCTTAAGACACGCGGCACGGAGATGATCGACCAGCAGACCCGCATCGGCATCGCCGGGCGCATCTGCTTCCTGCACCCAAACGCGATGGATGGCACGCTGGTGGAATTGTGCCAGCGGCTCGACGAGGACGAGCCCGCGGCAGCGACCACCGGAGGCGCCGCCGATGCCTGACCTGACCCTCGACCATGTCGTCATCGCCGTCACCGATCTCGATGCGGCGACGCGCGACTACATCGCCCTGCTGGGTCGCGCACCATCGTGGAGGGGGGAGCACCCGAGCTACGGCACGCGGAATACCCTCTTCCGCATCGATAACACCTACGTCGAGCTGCTCGCGCTTGGCGGCCTGGGCCGCGACCCGCGCTGGGCCGGCGAGCTTGCGCGCTTTCTCGAGCTCCACGGCGAAGGCCTGATGACGCTAGCGATCGGCGCCGGCGATGTGGACCGGACGGCGGCGGCGCTCCGCAAGAGCGGTTTGGAGGTCGCCGACCCGGCCGACGGCCAGGGCATCGACGCGGCCACCGGTGCGCACCGCGCGTGGCGTAACGCGCTCGTGCCGCCGAAGTCCACGAATGGCGCCCGCATTTTCCTGATCCAGCACAAATCGCCAGCCGAGGCGCTGCCGGTAGCGCCCGCTATCGGCCTCCCCGGCGCGCACGTCGAGCGCATGGACCACGCGGTCGTGCTCTCGGCGGACATGGAGGCGGCGCGGCGTGTCTGGCAGGACAAGATCGGCGCCCGCCTGGCACTCGACCGCACTTTCCCGGAGCGCAACACGCGCATCCTCTTCTTCCGGCTCGGCGACATCACGATCGAGATCAGCGGTGGCGCGGAGCAGGCGAAAGAGGGCATGGGCAAGCCCGACCGGCTGTGGGGGCTCGCGTGGGGTGTCGGCGACCTCGAGGCGACGTGCGAGCGGCTGGCGCAGGAGGGCATCCTCACGTCGGGGCCGCGGCCGGGCATCAAACCGGGCACACTCGTCGCCACGGCGAAGGGACCATCGACGCACGGCGTGGCCACGCTGCTCATCGAGCACACGCCGCGCTCGTTCCAGCCGGAGTCGCGAGCGGCGCACGGAATGGCATACGACAACACCCCGCAGAAGCGCGCGTTTACGGCGACGGGCCTCGACCACGTCGTGCTCTCGACGGGCGACCTCGAAGCGACCACGGCGAAATGGGCATCGATACTCGATCTCTACGCTTCCGATTCCGGCCGCCCCAAAGGCACGGGCTTCCGTTTGGCGAAGCTGCCCGCCGGCAACGCGTTCGTCGAGCTGGTCCAGCCCCTTAGCGCCGATCACCGCATAGCGCGCACCATGGCCGAGCGCGGCCAGGGCATGTACAGCATCTCCGTCCGCGTCGACAACCTCGATGCCGCCATCGCCGACCTGCGCGCGAAGGGCGTGCCGGTGTCCGACCCGGAGCCGGGCATTTGGTCCGGGACGCGCATCGCCCGCATCCCGAAGGCCGCCGCCAACGGCGTGTCCCTGCAGATGATCGCCCGCGAGGCCACCTAGCACCGAGCTGACATGATGTCCTCTCCCCCTTGTGGGAGAGGGGTGGCCGAAGGCCGGGGTGAGGGCCAGCCGAAGGGCGCCGCGCTTATCCCCTGGATCCTGCCGCGCATAACGCCGTCCCGCCCTCGCTTGCCTGATGCGAGTGCGGCGTCTCAAACATGACTTCCGGGCCTAAACCGCGAGTCGGAGGTCGCCCTGGATGGGGAGTGTGAACGGTTTCCCTTCCGCTATGCGCTGGCGGAAGAAGAGCACCTCCACATTTTCGATGTTTCCGCCCGGGCCGAACCGTGCAACGATGCCCTCGGCGATCTCATCAGACTCCTGTTCCGCATACGGAGGACAGAGATCGAGGTGCAAGGTGTCGGATTCTGTGTCATACGTCATGGCGATGTTCGATTGCATAGCGCTCCCGTCAGCGGCCGGCGGCGGGTGACGTAGGCCGTGACGATCCAGTGTCGCGTAGGGTCGCTCACCACGACCGCGACGACAAAACGGCCGCTCCTGATTGTATCAGCCCAGCGGACGAACAGGCGCGTCTGACCTGCTAATACCTCGATAACGTCGTCTGGATCGCTAACTGTGGCACCCAGTTCGGCCAGATGGCGCGGCAGCAGATCCGGATGGCGCCCGGCGATGTGCCCGGCGCGTTCATCGGTTAGCTCAACCGGTGCTCCGAGGAGAGGGCATGGGAAACGGATCATCGCGCAGTATGGAGCACGGCGCCGGGCTCCGATAGCACACAGATGACTGCACGTGGGACAAGGCCAGGGCCATCGGCCGTTACCGAGCACCGAACGAAGCGACCGCGACTCGTAGCAGTGCTACAATCGCTCCACCATGGCCGCTCGCGAAGTCCGCTACTGCACGGCCGAAGATGGCGTCCGCATCGCGTACACGGCCCGCGGCAACGGCCCGTGCGTCGTCTTCTGTCCCCAATTCGTGGAGTCGTTTTCGCTGATCCCCACGTATGAGCCGACGGTCGAGGAATTCTTTCAGACGTTCGAGGCAGAGTGGCGCGTCGTCCTCTACGACGGCCGTGGCACGGGGATGTCGCAGCGGGACAGTATCAGCAGTCTTTCGCCCGACGCCCAATCGCTCGACCTCGAAGCCGTAATGGGCGCAATCGGTGGCGAGGCGTACGCCATCATCGCATGGACAGTGGCGACGTCCGTGGCGCTCCGCTACGTGTTGCGCCGCCCCGGCACCATCTCCAAGCTCATCATCGGGAATGGAGGTGCGCAACTCGCTGATAGCGGCACGCGCGATGCGATTTCTGCCTTCGCCGCGCTCGCCCGGGCGAACTGGCCGGTGGCCGCGCAGACATTCGCCGATCTCGGTCCGCGAGACGAGGAGCCCGAGGAGGCGACACAGCTCGCTCGGATACTGCGCGACTCGACGACCGGAGAGACCGTCGCACGCATCTTTGCCGAAGCGTTCGCCGGTGACGACATCAGTTCGGTCATCTCGAGTATCGAAGTGCCTACGTTGGTGGTGCATCACCTGGATAACCGCACCACGCCCGTATCGGTTGCGCGATCCCTTGCGGCGGCGATCCCGAACGCTCGCCTCGCGCTGCTTCCGGGGGGATCAGGGTGGTACACGCAGGGAAACGCTCTCGAAGCGATGCAGCAATTTCTGGCCGATGGTCGCCCGCAACCGCCGGTGGCTGCCGAATCTGATCCCTCCGACGCCACGATCGTCTCCCGCCCCCCCCGCGAAGCGCAATCTTTCGCCTCCGGCCGCTACGTCGTCGTCCGGCCGCTGGGCGCCGGCGGCCAGAAGAGCGTCTTCCTCGTCCACGACAACGCCCTCGACCGCGACTGCGCCCTCGCCCTCATCCGCAACGACGATCTCGGGCCCGATGACCTGCTCCGCTTCCAGCGCGAAGCGCAGGCGATGGCCCGCCTCGGCGCGCACTCCAACATCGTCAGCGTCTTTGATATTGGCGAGCAGGACGGGCGCCCGTTCCTCGTCTCCGAATACATCGCCGGCGGCGACCTGCGCCAGCTCCTGCTCAAGCGCGGCCGCCTGCCGCTCGCCGAAGCCATCGCCGTCTCCAGCGACATCGCCCGCGCGCTCGCCGTCGCCCACGCGCGCGGTGTCGTGCATCGCGACGTGAAGCCGCTGAACATCTGGCTCACCGAGGACGGCGCCGCCAAGCTCGGCGACTTCGGCCTCGCCTTCTCGCTCGACCGCTCGCGGCTGACGATGCCCGGCACCGTCATGGGCACCGCCGCCTATCTGTCGCCGGAGCAGGCGCTCGGCGAGCCGGTGACCGAACGCAGCGACCTCTACTCGCTCGGCTGCCTGCTGTACGAGATGGTCTGCGGCCGCCCGCCCTTCGCCGACGCGAACGCGACCGCGGTGATCGCCCAGCACCTCAACGCCGCGCCCGCCGCGCCGTCGCTGCACGAGCCCGATGTGCCGCCCGTGCTCGAGGACCTGATCCTGCGCCTGCTGGCCAAATCGCCCGCTCAGCGACCCGAGAGCGCGTCGGTCGTGCTGGAGGAGCTGCGCCGCATTGGCGACGGCACCACCACCATCACGAGCGGCGTGGCCTCGCTTGCGCCGTCGCCCGCCGCAGACGCTGCCGACGCCGTCGTCTTCGTCGGCCGCGGCGCGGAGCTGGAGCAGCTCGAAGCCGCGCTCGAGCGCACGGCAGGCGGCGCAGGCTCGCTCGCGATGCTCGTCGGCGAGCCCGGCATCGGCAAGACGCGCCTGCTCGACAGGGTGGCAGCGATCGCCCGCACGCGCGGCATACACGTGCTCAGCGGCCACTGCTACGACGGCGATTGGGCGCCGCCGTTCTCGCCCTTCGTCGAAGCGATCAAGCAGCACGCGACGCACACGCCGTCGCCACGGCTTGCCGAGCAGCTCGGCGCCGATGCGGGCGTGCTCGCGCGCATCGTGCCCGCGCTCCGCGAGCGGCTGCCCGCCATCGAGGAGCCGCCGCAGATTCCGGCCGAGGGCGAGCGCTATCGCCTGCTCGAAGCCACGTCGAGCTTCTTCGAGCGCATCGCCACGCATGCGCCCGTCGTGCTGATGCTCGACGACCTGCACTGGGCCGACAAGGGCACGATCGCCATGCTCCAGCAGGTCGCCCGCACGTCGGCGACGCAGCGCGTGCTCGTGCTCGGCGCCTATCGCGATGTCGAGCTCGACCGCACGCACCCGCTCGCCGACGCGCTGGCAGGCCTGCGGCGCGAGAGGCACTTCGAGCGCATCGCCCTGCGCGGCCTTGACGGCGCCGAAGTGGCCGAGCTGCTCGACGCGATAGCCGAGCAGGACGTGCCGGCGGCGCTCTCGGAAGCGATCGCCCGCGAGACCGACGGCAACCCCTTCTTCATCAAGGAAGTGCTGCTGCACCTGGTGGAAGAAGGCAAGATCGTCCAGAGCGACGGCGCCTGGACCTCGAAGCTCTCGATCACCGAGATGGGCATCCCGGAGGGCGTGCGCGAGGTGATCGGCCGCCGCCTGTCGCGCGTCAGCGAGACCTGCGGCCGCATGCTGACCGTCGCCTCTGCCCTCACCGCCGGCTTCTCGTGGGAGGTGATCTCGGCGATTGCCCTCACCCCCGGCCCCTCTCCCACGAGGGGAGAGGGGAGTCCCAGCGACGATAGTGCGCTGCTTGATGCGATCGATGAGGCGCTGGGGGCGCAGCTGATCGTCGAGCGAGAGCGCGGCCGCTACGACTTCACCCACGCCCTGATCCGCCACACGTTGTACGAAGAGCTGAGCACCCCGCGGCGCGTGCTGATGCACCGCCAGATCGGTGAAGCGCTGGAGCGCCTCTACGCCGGCGACATCGAGCCGCACCTGGCGGAACTTGCGCATCACTTCTATGAGTGCTCCGCGGGTGCGCCTGCGAAGGCCGTGGACTATTGTCGTCGCGCCGGCGACCGCGCCATCGAGCTGGTCGCGTTTGACGAGGCGTCGCTCCATTACGAGCGCGCCGTTGAGTTGCACGCCGACGGCGGCCCAGAGCCGTTGGCAGAGTTGCTGCTGGCGCTGGGGCGAGCGGAATACAAGGCGGGACAGTTCCGGAAGAGTCGGGAAACGTTTATGCGCGCGGGCGACGCCGCACGGCTGGCAGGAAACGCCGGGCTATTTGTCCGCGCCGCGCTTCAAGAGTTCCGGATCTGGGGAGACGACGACGCTGAGCTCTGCGCCTTCATCAAAGAAGCACTCGATCGTCTGCCGGACGAAGAGAGCGTGTTGCGGGCGCGCGTAATGGGATGCCTGGCATGGCGCACGCAACTAGACGTTTCTGACGAGGACCGAGGTCGTCTGTTCGACGCTGCCATTGCGATGGCCAGAAAATTCGACGATGGGTTCACTCTCCCATACGTGTTGAAGTGGTGGCACTGGGGGCACCGACGAGATCCAGACACTCAACGGCGTCTGCAGGTCGGGGCAGAGTTCTATACGCTTGCCAGCCAGAGCAAGGACGCCATCCTCAGACTCATGGCGCCTCACAGCCGCATCTACGACTCGCTCGCCATAGGCGACATTGCTGAAACCGAGAAACACGTCCAGGAGTTTTGCCGGCTTGCCGACGAATTCAAGATCCCGCAATACCGCTCGTTAGGTGTCCAGTACTGGGTCGCGCTCGAACTACTGCGAGGAGACCACTCGCAAATCGAACAACGACTCGCCGACCGAGAAAGTGACACGGAGACGGGGGCGGACCTTCAGACTGCAGTGTCCTTGTTCTTCCTGCGGCGGGATCAAGGCCGAAACGCGGAGCTGGTCAATGCCTGGAGCGCGCTCGTCGATGACGCGACGGCGGTTGGTGTGTGGGTTCGAGTCGGACTCTGCGTTACGTACTCCGACCTGGGCAAGAACGCAGAAGCACTCGATCTGCTGCGGCGATGCACGCTGGAAGATCTCGGAACCATCGGCCCGGACTGGCAATTCTTGGCTGCGCCCATCGCTGAAGTCATAGCCAACCTCGGTGATCTCGATCGGGCAAAAGATTTCTACGCTGCACTAATGCCTTATCGATCGCAAAGCATAGTGCTGGGTCAAGGCGCGTTGTGTCTGGGAGCCGCAGATTCCTATCTGGGGCTGTTGGCCTCGACCATGGGCCGCCTTGAAGACGCCCAGCACCACTTCGAAGACGCGCTCGCCATGAACACCCGCATGGGCGCCCGGCCATGGGTCGCCCGCACACAGCTCGACTACGCGCGCATGCTCCGCAAGCGCAGCGCGGCCGGCGACGCCGCGCGCGCCCGCGAGCTGCTGCAGCAGGCGCTCGCCACCGCGCAAGAGATCGGCATGGCGAAGGTGGCCGCAGACTGCGAAGCGCTGCTGGCTTCGGCGCCGTAGGAGCGTCGTCAGGTGTCAGCGGGTGCTGTGCTCCGCATCGCGGAGGATGAGTGCGATGATGCGCACTTCCCCATCCGACTCGCCGGGATCTGGCTCGCGAATCGTGTTAGATCACAGTGCATCGAAACGCCGGCGCGAAGTAGGCGTAGATCGACAAGCCATCGTCGAATTCGAGCTGCCTGATCCGATCGCCGGCGCCGGGATAGGGTGACTCGCGGAGCCTCTTCTTGATGTCGAGATAGCGTGCGCGTTCTCGGACGAATAGCGAGCGAGCTTTACGCGCTACGCGCGGGTCCTCGACCACCTTGTTGCGCACGGCGTCTTACCGTCCGCTGGCGGGCCGCGAGCCCCGCGCGCTCACGCTGAATTGCTTCCTGGGCCTCAGGATGAGCGAACGCCTCCGCAGCGAGTTTGTCGACGTATTCCTTGGTCCAACCGGCCTCGCGCGCTTCACGATCGTGGCGTGCGATGATCTCGTCGACCTCTGAGCGCGACGCGGCTGACTCGTTCTTCGTGCGCTGTGCCGGGGTGGTCGGTTCATGCTTGTTCAGAGGTCGCTTCATGGTGCCTCCGGGCGCTTGTGATGACGCAATATAACATGCGAGAAAAGGCCCGATGGAGACTCCATCTTCCATCGTCCACTCTCCATCTTCGGGCTCCTTTACGACGGCCGCTCCCGCTGCAGGCGACGGCTCCCGCTCCGGCCGCCCACCGCCTATAATCCCGAAGCTATGGCAGACGACAAGATCCGGGTGCTGATCGCCAAGCCGGGGCTCGATGGGCACGACCGCGGGGCGAAGGTGGTGGCGCGTGCGCTGCGGGACGCCGGCATGGAGGTGATCTACACCGGCATCCGCCAGACGCCGGAGATGATCGCCGAGGCGGCGTTGCAGGAAGACGTCGATGTGATCGGCCTGAGTATCCTGTCGGGCGCGCACATGGAGCTGTTTCCGCGCGTCGTGAAAGCGCTGCGGGACCGCGAGATCACCCCCGATGAGGTGCTGCTCTTCGCCGGCGGCATCATCCCCGACGCCGATATCGAGCCGCTGAAGAAGGCCGGCTTCCAGGCGATCTTCGGGCCCGGCACGTCGACGCAGGACGTGATCAAGTTCGTGCAGGAGTGGGCGAAGACCCGCCCCGCGCGCGCCACCTAAGCCATGCCCAGCGTCGAAGACCTCGTCGAGCGGCTCCTCGCCGGCAACCGCCGCGCGCTATCCCGCCTGCTCACGCTGATCGAGAACGACGCGCCGGAGGGGCGCCGCGCGCTGCGGCTGCTGTACCCGCGGTCGGGCAAGGCGCACACCGTCGGGCTCACGGGCTCCGCCGGCTCGGGGAAGAGCACGCTGAGCGGCGCCATCGCCCGCGAGATGCGCCGAAGGGGGCGGACGCTGGGCATCGTGGCGATCGACCCGACATCGCCGTTCAGTCAGGGCGCGCTGCTCGGCGACCGCATCCGCATGCAGGATCTGACGTCGGATGCGGAGGTGTTTCTGCGCAGCATGGCCACGCGTGGCAACCTCGGCGGCGTGGCGCCCGCGACGGCTGGTGTGGTGACCGCGCTGGATGCTTTCGGGAAGGATGTCGTGCTGGTCGAGACCGTCGGCGCGGGGCAGGACGAAGTCGAAGTGGCGGCGATGGCCGACACGACGGTCGTCGTGCTGACGCCGGGCTCCGGCGACGACGTGCAGGCGATGAAGGCGGGCATCATGGAGATCGCCGACATCCTGGTGGTCAACAAGTGCGACCTGCCCAACGCTGACCTCCTCGCTCGCCAGCTGGCATCGATCGTCGACGCGGCACCGGGCGAGCGCCGGACGCCGATCTTGCAGACCGCCGGCGCTCACAACGACGGCATCGATGCGCTGCTCGACGCGCTCGAAGAGCATCGCGGGTACATCACCGCATCGAAGGTACGGGAGACGCACCGGCGGGAGCAGGCGCGGCACCAGGTGCTGGCGCTGGCACGGCAGCGGATGATTGACCGGCTGGTCGCGCAGCACACCGGCGACGGGCGGCTCGATGCGCTGGTGGAGCAGGTAGCCCGGCGCGAACTGGACCCGCACTCCGCGGCGGATGCGCTGATTGGGGACGGGTGACGTAGCCGGGATTGGCGAGGAACCGAATGTTGGAGGACTTTGTGAAGTGGATGAAGTTCGGTCTGGTCTCGATACACAAAGACGCAGGTGTTGAGAAGTCTGTGGTGCTCGTCACCTCGATGCTCGATCTGCCCGCGCTCCCTCCGGTGGATCCGGCTTCGGTTCCGAACCCGGCGACTGCGGATGATAAGGCCTTCACGATGGTTCACTTGATGCGATTCAAAGAGCGGGCCACCGATGCCAGTGGCAAGGAGACTCCGCTATCCGGGCGCGATGCCATCGCAAGGTACGAGCAG
The DNA here is from genome assembly GCA_030774575.1 of Chloroflexota bacterium. GTDB lineage: Bacteria > Chloroflexota > Dehalococcoidia > DSTF01 > JACRBR01 > JALYKW01. Next base: position 23,620 of record JALYKW010000017.1, read on the forward strand.
GCTGTGGGCCTCGCCGCGCTCCCGCTCGGCATCCGGCCGGCTGCGGTTCTTGAAGTAGAAGCCGTGCTCATCGGCGACGGGCGAGCATGGGACGAAGTGCGGCTCAATCATTTCCCCAGCCACGGTGCCTTTGCCGCGCTCTCGGCAAATGCGGATGGCGGTCGCATCAGGCCCAGCGGGCTGGTTCCCTCGCCGACACGTACGCGCTTATCACGCTGCCGATCGTCGATAGCATCGCTAACCCGTAGCGTGCCGAAGCGATCCCCGGGCGGTGTCGCTGGTACGGCACCAGCACGTTCCTGCTGAGCTACCAACCACTCCAAGCCGTGTGGCAGGAGAGAGATTGCGGTTCGTTGCCTACACGCCGAGCTACTTGTCTCGCGTTAGGGCTCATCGCCCGCGTTTCGCGGCGGGGCGCTTGGCGCGGGCGCCGTTGCGGGCGGGGACGGTGACTTTCGTGCGGGAGGCCGTCGTGCGCTGCGCGGCGGCGGCGCGGCCGTTCTTTGATGGAGCCGGCGTCTCGACGCGGATGGATGCGGCGGTCTGTTCGGCGCGCTTGCGTTTGGTCTTGAGCCAGGCGATGGGTTCTTCGCCGTACAGCTCGGCGCCGTTCATCCACCACATGCGCTCGCGGTAGTCCTCCGGTACCTCCAGCAGGTCGAAGATGGTGTCCCAACGGCGGATGTGCTCGGCGATCTTCTCTGGCGCGGTGTCGGAGCCGAAGATCAGTTTCTCGAAGCCGATCTCGTGCCCGATGAGGCGGCGCTCGACGGCGTGCCGCTCGATCGTGGTGCCGCCGCTGAAGTCGAAGTAGACGTTGTGACGCCAGCGAGCGACGGACGCAGCCTCATCGTAGTTGCCGGTGCCGCCCAGGTGAGCGCCGATGAGCTTCAGCTTCGGAAAATTGTTGGCGATCGTGTCGAGGTGGAAGGGCCGCATGCGCATGGCCGACATGTTGCGCGGCTGCGAGAACGGCGACATGCGCTGCAGCACCGCCGCTGCCTCGGGATTGCGGCGCGGGTGCGTGACGGCGTAGTCGATGCCGCCGCCGATGACGCCCATGTGGAGCAGGATCGGCCAGTCGAACTCCTGCGCCTTCTCGTAGAGCGGGAAGTAGTCCTCGCAGTCGTAGTCGCGCCGGACGCCGATCATCTTCAGCCCGCGGTAGCCGAGGTCGTGCAGCTCGCCAAGGCGCTCGGGTGTCGTCGTCTCGGGGTCGATCATGGCGGTCGGGATGAAGAGATCGGGGTGCCGCAGCGCGTGCTTGATCGAGTCCTCGTGCGAGATGCCGAAGCGGCCGCCGCAGAGGAAGTTCGCCTTAGTGACGCCGGCCTCGACCGCACGCTTGTAGAGATTCTCGACGAGCGGCTTGGGGTCGTCGTCGGGCTTCTCCCAGTTGCGCGGGAAGTGCATATGAATGTCGAAGATCTTGCGCACGATTCGGCCCCTTTGTGTCGGAGAGTTGTGGATGGCCTAAGGGTAGCGTAGTGGCGTTTCGGGAGCGATGAAGCCGCACCGACGGACGTTCGAGGTGGTGCGTCCGCTTTTGTGATTAGTCCCGGGCGATCCCTCTCCCCTTGTGGGAGAGGGGTGGCCGAAGGCCGAGGTGAGGGTTTCAGCTGCCGGGGATGAGGCCGGCGCCGCCCTTCTCCTTGATGCGCTTGCGTTCTTCCGGCGTCGACTGCGGCCGGTCCAGACGGTATTGCTTGACGAGGTTGTCGAAGGAGAGGTCAGGGCTCGATGCATCGATCATCTTGTCGTACTTGGGGTCGAGCTGATCGATCTGCGACTGGAACGACAGATGAAAGGCAAACGTGCTGACCATGCGGGTGAGCTTCTTGCCGCCGCATTCCGGGCACTCGGGGACGAAGCTGTCGTCCGGCACGCGCCGCGTGATCACTTCGACGAACTTCTTGCAGCCGTGGCAGGCGTATTCGTAGATCGGCATGCGTAACCTCACGTGGCGCGCCATGCGGTCTGTTGCGCTCGGTACAGGACGGAGTTGAAGCTTCGTCCCTACGCGGCGGCGGTCGCAGAGGATTGCTGGCCCGGCGCACGGAGGCACTATAGCAACAGGTGGCTCTCGCCGAGCGGACGCTACGCGCGGCGGTCCAGCACGTACTCCGCGATATCTTCGAGTGATGCGCGCGCTGGCGTGTCGGGCAGCGTGCGCAGAGACGTGAGGGCACGGTCGCGGAAGTCGCGGGCCACGTCGTACGTCTCGTTGAGGATGTCGGAGTCGAGCACCATGTGGACGGCCTTGGCGACATGCTCCGTCTTGGGCTTCTTCGTCCGAAACGCCCGTTGGATCGGGTTGTCCTCCGGATAGCGCTCCATGAGGATCAGTGACGGCAGTGTCAGCGTCCCCTGCATGAGGTCGCTCCCGATCGGCTTGCCCATCTCCTGCTCGTCGCCGGCGAAGTCGAGGATGTCATCGACGACCTGGAACGCCATGCCGACGTTGAGGCCGTAGACCCGCAGCGCCTCGCGTTCATCGCGCGTGCAGCGGGCAACCATCGCTCCGCCTTCCGCCGACGTGGCGAACAGCGACGCCGTCTTGCCCTCGATGCGGCCGAAGTATTGCAGCGTGTCCTGGCCGTACTCGTACGCGCTCAGGTCCTGGTGCAGTTCGCCGCCGGCGATCGCCATGATCGTGTGCGCGAACAGCCGGACGACGGCGGTGTCGTTCGTGCGCGAAATCAGCTCGGCGGAGTGGGCGAACATGTAGTCCCCGAGCATCACCGAGGCGGAGTTGTTGAACAGCTCGTTCGCCGTCGGACGGCCGCGTCGTGATGGCGATGCGTCGATGACGTCGTCGTGCACCAGTGTCGCGGAGTGCAGCAGCTCGATCGATGCGGCCAGGGGGACGTGCAGTTCGGGGTTGTAGTCGCCGAAGTGACCCGCGAGCAGTGCGATCGCCGGACGCAGCCGCTTGCCGCCGCCATCGAGGACGTGAGCGAGCATTTTCGACAGCGCGGGGAAGTTCTCGACGTGCTTGATGCGGTCGAGCGTGTCTTCGACGAGGCGCAGGTCGTCGGTGACGGGTCCGTAGATCGAGGCGACCTTTACCATGCGCCTCTCCCGCCGTTGTCGGCAGCGCCGGCTACCGGCTCGGCGATGCCAAACAGCCGCATCGCGTTAGCGGTCGTTGCCTCGGCGACCGCCTCTACGGACGTCTCTTTCAACTCGGCGATGCGCCCCGCGGCCTCAGCGACGTACGCGGGTTCGTTGCGCTTGCCGCGATAGCGCTGCGGCGCGCCGTACGGGCTGTCGGTCTCGATTGCGAGGTGCTGCAGCGGCGTGGTACGCGCGACCTCGGTCAGTACGGCGGCCTTTGGATGCGTGACCGATGTGTGAACCGAAATGAGGAAGCCCAGCTCTATGTATCGGCTCGCGAGTTCGGTATCGCCGCTGAAGTAGTGCATGACGCCGAGCGGCCGGCCATCCGGCAGGCGCCCACCCATCTCGCGCGACCAATCAGCCAGCAGCGGCATCATCTCATCATGCGCCTTGCGGGCGTGGACGGCGACGGGCTTGCTGACGCGCGCCGCCGTCTGCAACTGTCTACGCAAAACGCGGAGCTGTTGATCACGAGGCGAGAGGTCCCGATAGAAATCGAGTCCGATTTCGCCGACGACCGCTACGCGAGGGTGCGGCGCCAGCTCCTCGAGTTCATCGAGATCCGCATCGGTAGCGGCCGCGGCGTCGTGCGGGTGCACGCCCGCGGCGGCGAGCACGGTATCGCTGCGCTCGGCGAGCGCCACGGCAGCGCGGCTGTTCGTTGCATCGACGCCGAGCGTCAGGATCAGCTCGACGCCGGCTTCGCGGGCGCGGGCGAGTACGGCGTCGCGGTCGGCATCGAAATCCGAGTCGTGGATGTGGCTGTGGGTGTCAATGAGGCGCATGTCAGGCAGTGAGCCGCGCCTCCCCTTCGACACCCGGCAAGTCGATCTTCTTGAACAAGGGTGCCGGCTCGTTCAGGGCCGTCCCCGGTTGCAGTCTGCTCGCCGTCCAGCCGCCATCTTCGATGCGTCCTGACAGCCCGAGCTGCTCGTGGATGGTCTGGCTCGAAAACGGCAGATACGGATAGAGCGCCACTTTCAGCGCGTTGATCGCACAGAGCGCCACGTAAAGGGACGTGGCAGTACGCTCGCGGTCCGTCTTGGCGGTCTTCCACGGCTCCGTCTCGTTCAGGTAGGCGTTGGCTTCCTGCGCAAGCGCCATTGCCGTCTGCAGACCCGCCTTCAGGTGCACCGCCTCGATGTGCGACCCCACGTCGTACACCATCACGGCGGCGCGTTCGAGAAGCCCTTCGTCGCGCTCGTCGAGCGGGCCCGGCTCGGGCACTGTTCCGTCGAAGGTGCGGTAGGACATGGTCGTGACACGATTGACGAGATTGCCCCACGTGGCGACGAGCTCGTCGTTAGTGCGTCGGATCATTTCGGCTTCGGTGAGGTCGGTGTCCGAGTTCTCCGGCAGATTCGCGGCGAGGCCGTAGCGGATCGCGTCGGGCTGGTAGCGCTCAAGGTACGAGAGCACCGAGTCGCCGACATTCTGGCTCTTCGACGCCGTCTCTCCCTTGAATGTCACGTTTTGGTTCGCGGGCACGTCGTACGGCAGGTCGAGCCCGCGGTAACCCATCAGGATCGCCGGCCAGATGATCGTGTGGAAGGGGATGTTGTCCTTGCCCATGAAGTAGTACGCGCGGGCCTCCGGGTCCTCCCACCAGCGGCGCCAGGCTTCGGGATCGCCACTGAGCTGCGCCCACTCCTTCGACGCCGAGAGGTAGCCCATCACCGCCTCGAACCAGACGTAGATGCGTTTGCCGGGCCCCAGATCCTCGACCGGAAGCGGCACACCCCAGTCGAGGTCGCGCGTAATCGAACGATCGTGCAGCCCTTCCTCGATGAAGCCGATGCTGAAGTTCAGCACGTGTTTGCGCCAGCCCTGCTTGCTGCGCAGCCAGTCGAGCAACGGCTGCTGGAACGCGCTGAGCTTGAAGAAGAAGTGCTCGGTGTCGCGCGGCTCCGGCGTAGCGCCGGTGATGGTACTGCGCGGGTTGATGAGCTGGTCGGGGTCGAGCGTGCGGCCGCAGTTATCGCATTGGTCGCCGCGCGCGTTCTCGTAGCCGCAGTGGGGGCAGGTGCCTTCGACATAACGGTCGGGCAGGAAGCGGCCGGCCTGGGGGTCGTAGAACTGCGAGGTCGTGGCCTTGTAGATGTAGCCGTGCTCCATCAGCTTGCGGAAGATGTCGTGCGTCACCTCAGTGTGGTTCGCGGTCTCGGTGCTGGTGAAGAGGTCGAAGGAGATGCCAAGCTCGCTCCAGTAGCGCAGGAATTCGGGATGGAACTGGGCGACGATCTCCTCCGGTGCGCGTTGCTCTTTGTCGGCGCGTACCGTAATCGGCGTACCGTGCGTATCGCTACCGGAGATCATCAGCACGTCGTCGCCGCGCATGCGGTGGTAGCGGGCGAAGATGTCGGCCGGAAGGTATACGCCAGCGATATGGCCGAGGTGCAGCGACCCGTTCGCGTAGGGCCACGCGACGGCCACGAGTATTCGGCGCGGGGCGTCTGAATCAGCACTCAAGGCGAGGATATTCTAACGGAATCGGCTCTCACGGTCTGCGATGCGATGCGGGCGAGTTGCGCGAAGCCGTCCCAACTGATGGACTACCCCGACAAATCGCAACTCGCTACAGAAAGCCGAGACCTGATGACTGACAATTACCTCTGGTGGAAGCACGGCGTCATTTACCAGATTTACCCGCGAAGCTTCCAGGACTCGAACGGCGATGGCATCGGCGACCTGCAGGGCGTCATCGACCGGCTCGACTACCTCAACGACGGCACTGAGCGCTCGCTCGGGATCTACGCGATCTGGTTCTCGCCGACGTTTCCCTCACCGATGGCGGACTTTGGATACGACGTCTCCGACTACACGGGCGTGCATCCGGACTTCGGCGACCTCGCCACGATGGACCGCCTGATCGCGGAGGCGCACAGGCGCGGCATCCGCGTCATCCTCGATTTCGTGCCGAACCACTCGTCCTCGCAGCACCCGTGGTTCCTTGAGTCGCGCTCGTCGAAGGAGTCCCCGAAGCGCGACTGGTACGTCTGGCGCGATGCCAAGCCCGACGGCAGCCCTCCCAACAACTGGATCGCGGCGTTCGGCGGGCCTGCGTGGGAGTGGGACCAGAAAACGCAGCAGTACTACCTGCACTCGTTCCTGGTTGAACAGCCGGATCTGAACTGGCGCAATCGGGAGGTCGAGGAGGCGATGCACGACGTGCTGCGGTTCTGGATGGACCGCGGCATCGACGGCTTCCGCATCGACGTGATGGACCGCATCGTCAAAGACCCGGAGCTGCGCGACAACCCGCCGAACCCGGACCGGCGTTACGCCCAACGGCTGGGCCAGACGGCGCTTCAGATGCACACGCAGGACCAGAACTGGCCCGACATCATCGACTATGTGCGCCGGATCCGGAAGGTGATGGATGAGTACCCGGAACGCATGACCGTGGGAGAGGTCTTCGGTCCGCCGCAGCAGATTGTGACGTACTACGGCGGCGATCGCGTCGACGGTCTCAGTCTCGCCTTCAACTTCCCGCTCGTGCGCATCCGAGACGACCGATGGACCGCGGACCATGTTCGGAGGCGGGTCGATGCATTCGAAGGGGCGCTACCGCCCGGTGCATGGCCGAACTGGGTGTTCGGTAACCACGACGACGACCGGCTGATCAGCCGCATCAACCGCGATGGCCGCGGTCAGGAGCGCGCCCGTGTCGCGGCCATGTTATTGCTGACGCTGCGCGGCACGCCGTTCGTCTACTACGGCGAAGAGATCGGCATGGAGAATGTCGACATCCCGGAAGATCGATTGCGGGACCCGGCACGCCTCTTCGCCCGCGGACGCGACCCGGAGCGCACGCCGATGCAGTGGACGCGCGAGGACGGCTTCACGACGGGCACGCCGTGGCTCCCGTATGGCGATCTGCGCCACAACGTCGAGCAGGAAAGTGATGATGCGTCATCGCTGCTCTCGCTGTACCGCCGGCTCATCTGGTTCCGTCGCGGCTCCGATGCCCTGCGCTACGGCGATTACGCCGCGGTCGACGGCGTACCGGACGGCATCTTCGCCTACACCCGCACGGCGGAGACAGGCCGCATCCTCACGATGCTGAATTTCACGAACAACGAGATCGCCTTCGAACTGCCGCTCGAGCTCAAGTCGGCGGAGATGCTGATCGGCACCCACGGAGAGCCCGCCGCGGCGCAACGTGTGGTGCTTGCGCCGAACGAGGGCCGGTTGCTGCGGCTGGTGTAGACTACTGCCTTCCAAGTTGATGAGTATGCGACGGAGCGCGTCGCTGAGCGCAGGCCGCGCCCGGTCACCCTGAGCGTAAGCGAAGCATCTCACGCTCAGCCCGGGCCAGACCCTTCGCTTCGCTCAGGGTGACCGGGCGCGCACGTGCCTCGCGGAATCAAGTTGGAACGACACTAGACGCCGCTGATTAGCATGAACCGCTCGATCATCGCGTTCACCTGATCCGGCACCTCCAGCTGGTGGAAGTGGCCGGCGCCTGCGGTCTGAGCGAGCGCGACGTGCGGCATCAGTTCGCGCAACCGGCGCATGTCAGCGATCGGCGCGGCCGCGCCCACGTAAAGCGCCGGCACGCGGCACTTCGCCGCATCGCCCGCGGAGTCGTACGCCGCCATCGCGTCCCACTCGGACGCTGCGACATGGCGCGGGAACGAACGCGCGCCCGCAATGACCTGCTCCTTACGGACGACATCGGAAGCCAGGAACATGCCGGTGAAGATGTTCGCCAGCGTCTGCTCGCAGGCGTCAGAATGCAATGCCGCTGATGTCGGATCCGGGCGTGCCGTCATGGTAGCGGGCCACACCAGCGCGCCATCAAGCATGACGATCGCAGCTGGCAGCTCCGGATGCCGCACCGCCAGCGACAGCGCCACGGCACCGCCCATGCTGTGCCCGACGACGACCGGCTTCTCGATGGCAAGCTCGGCGCAGGTCCAGGCGATGTCATCGGCGAAGCCGGCGATCGAGTACTCCTGCTCGGGCGCATCGCTCTCGCCGTGACCGCGCAGGTCCAGCGCCATGCACCGATGCGAGCGCGAGAAATGCGCCATCTGCGGCGCGAGATACGACCGGTCGCAGCACCAGCCGTGCACGAAAACTATCGGTGGCGAGCCGGATCCCGCGTCGTCGTGCGCCAGCCTTACGCCATCACGAGTCAGATGCATCGTGGACTCTCCCAGCATCGGCTATCGTCACCAGTCACACCTGCTCAAAGTAGCGCGCGCGCTCCCACTCAGTCACCGCGCGGCGATGCTTCTCGATCTCCCATCGCCGCATGGCGACGTAGTGGTCGACGAACGCGTCGCCCAAGAAGTCGCGCGCGATGGCGCTCGCGTCGAACAGCCCGATCGCTTCGTCGAGCGTGCGCGGCAGCGGTGTCAGCCCCGCGCTCTCGTACACGTTGCCCTGCATCGGTGGTGGCAGCGTCAGACCGCGCTCGATGCCGGACAGCCCGCCCGCAAGGCACGCCGCGAACCCGAGATACGGGTTCACGTCGGCCCCCGGGACGCGGTTCTCAAGGCGGACGCTATGCTCGTCGCCCGTGATCGCGCGCAGCGATGACGTGCGATTATCGATGCCCCATGTGGCCGCCGTGGGCGCCCAGCTGCCGCTGACGAAGCGCTTGTAGGAGTTGATGTTGGGCGCGTAGAGCGCCAGCAGCTCCGGCAGCGTGTCGAGCGCCCCGGCGATGTATGCCCGCAGCACGGGCGACATACCGTGCTCGGCGCTCACGTCCCAGAACGCACTCGTATCGCCGTCTCGCCAGAGGCTCTGGTGGATGTGCCCGCTGCAGCCGTCGGTGGTGTCGGAGTACTTCGCCATGAAGGTCGGCACGCAGCCGGACTGCGCCAGCACTTCCTTCGCGCCGCTCTTGAAGAGCATCCCGCGGTCCGCCGCCTCGAGCGCGCCGGCGTAGCGAAGGTTCATCTCGTACATGCCCTCGCCATGTTCGCGGCCGTAGCCCTCGACCTCGATGCCATATGCGTCCATGTAGCGACGTAGCCCGCCCACGACATCATCATCGATGCTCGCATGGCTGATGGAGTAGCAGTTGAGGCCGGGGTTGAGCGGTCGCAGGTCGCGGTAGCGTTTCTCGCGCAGGCTCTCCTGGTCCTCGCGGAAGATGCGCATCTCCAGTTCGACCGCCATCTTCGCCGAGAAGCCGTGCTCGGCCGCGCGCGCGATGACGCGGCGCAGCACGGTGCGCGGCGACTGAGGCAGCATCGCGCCGTGCTCGCCGTACGCGTCGCAGACGACGGCGGCCGTTCCCGGCTCCCAAGGCACGATGCGGAACGTCGCCAGGTCCGGGCGCAGCAGTACGTCGGCGAACCCAGTGTCAGCGCTGCCGACCGCCAGCTTCGGCGCCGCGATCACGTCTTGGGCAATGTCCCAACCGAAGATGACATCGCACTGCGCGAAACCTGCGCCGTCGCAGGACGCGAGGAACTGCCTGGCGGAGACGCGCTTGCCCCGGTACGCGCCGTCCATATCGGGCGTGCCGATCTTCACCGTCTCGACGCCGTGCTCGGCGATCCGCCGCTCGATCTCGCGCCTGTCCATGGCGGCGATCATATCCGATTCGGCAGTCGGAGTGGTCCCTCTGAATTCGGCACACAGAGATGTTAACCGAACGGGATTGCCCGCGCGGCGATCAGTGCGATCTTGGACGCGCTTACTTCGCTTTGAACTCGTCCAGGTGCGCGCCGATCTCGATGTAGAGGTCCGCGACCGCCTTCAGCTCGTTCGACGCCGTCTCACCGAAGGCCACGACCTCGACACGCACGCCCCGGCTCGAAATCATCTCTACCAGCCGCCGGAAGTCGCCGTCGCCAGACATCAGCACCACCACGTCCAGCCGGTCCGACATCGTGAGGATGTCGATCGCCAGCTCGATGTCAAAATTGGCCTTCATCGAGCCGTCGGCGAAGCGCTTCAGCGGCTTCGTGATGATGCGGTACGGATGGCCGACGAACTGGTGCACGAAGCGCTGGCTCTCGAGCTTCGCCTGCGGGTCGTCGCTGATCGGGGCGTAGGCGCTTGCCCGTACCAACTGGCGGCCGCGCGTGAAGTAGTCCAGCACGCGCCCGAAATCGATGTTGATGTTCCGCCGCTCAGCCGCGTAGATGACGTTCGGCACGTCGACGAAGATGCCGACGCGTTGCGTGGCACCCGCGACGCCACCCGCCGCGTTGGCGTTGCTCGCCAGCTGCTTCTGCAGATCGGCGATCGTCGCCTGCAAGCTGCCCAGCGTTGAACTGACGTCGTGCGCGAAACGCTCGAGCACCCGCCCTTGCTCCGCGACCAACGCTTCCAGCGAGAGCGGCTCCGCTCCGTTCCGGGAGACTTCTCGCTGGGTGGATGCCTGCGAAAGTGATGCGGGCGAATCGCCGTTCACCGAGCCTGGCTTCTTGCGCCCCCGGCCGCCACGGGTGCCCCGACGTCGCTTTGCGGGCGCGCTCGCCGGGTCCGCGTCATCGCCCGGCGTGGTTGCCAGCGATGTTGGCGCGGGCGCCGGTACATCGGCGGGCGCGGCGGCGGCCTCGGCTGCCCAATCGCGGCGCGGCGGGCGTGTTGGCGCCCGGCGGACGCGGGTGGCGGGCTTCTTTTCGGCCAGATTGGTTTCTCCCGTTTTCATCGGAGGGCCGGGTGGCGTCTTCGCCGGCGGTGTGGCAGGCTCGGCAGCGCTGGTGGCCGGCTCCTGCTTGCTGCGCGTCGTCCGCGTCCGGGTCTGCTTGCCGAAAAATCTCACCACGTCTCTATGCTCCTGCTGCGTACTCGAGCACGCTGCATCGCGCAGCAACTTGCTTCGCGACGTCCATGAACGCTTGTGTTTGCGGGCTCTCGGGCTGGGCGACGACGATCGGCCGCCCGGCGTCCGCTGCCTCGCGCGTCGCCGGATCCAGCGGCAGTTCGCCCAGGAACTCGAGCCCGAGATCTTCGGCGGCAGACCGCGCGCCGCCGTGGCCGAAGATCTCCGTGCGGTCGCCGCAGTGCGGACAGACGAAATAGCTCATGTTCTCGATCAGCCCAAAGATCGGCACGTTGAGCTTGTCGAACATGGACACTGCCTTCGCCGCGTCTTCGAGCGCAACATCCTGCGGCGTGCTGACGACGACGACGCCGGAAATTGGCGCTTCCTGAGCCATGCTCATGGAGGCGTCACTCGTCCCGGGCGGCAGGTCGATCAGCAGGTAGTCCAGTTCGCCCCAGTCGATGTCATGAAGTAGCTGTCGTACCGCGGTGCCGATCATCGGGCCACGCCAGACAACCGGCGTCCCGCGTGGCAGCACGAAACCGATGGAGCACACCTTGACGCCGTACTGCTCGACCACTTTCAGGCCACCGCCCTCGACCTGAGAGCCCTGGCCGAGACCCATCATCGTCGGGATGTTGGGTCCGGTGATGTCCGCGTCCAGCAGGCCCACCTTCGCGCCCAAACTGGCGAGCGCCACGGCAAGGTTCGCCGCCACGGTCGACTTGCCGACGCCGCCCTTGTTGCTGGCGACGGCGATAATGTTGCGCACGCCGGCGATGGGCTGACCGCCGGAGGGCCGGTGCTGCGCGACGTTCGCCTCCATTGTGACGTTTGCTTCGGAAACGCCGGGCAGCGCCAAGATCAGGTCGCGTGCCGATGACTCGATGGTCTCGCGGACCGGACAGGCGGGCGTGGTGAGGACGATGCGCACGCTGACGGTGCCATTGCTGATCTCGGGCGTCTGCACAAACCCCAGCGAAACGATGTCGCGATGCAGGTCCGGGTCTTCAATCGTGCTCAGGACGCGAAGCACGTCCTGTTCGGTAACGCTCATGTTCTTCCTTTAGCTTGGCACCGGCGACGGGCGCCGACTACGGATCATATACCGGCAGCAGGCGGCGCACCCGTCCGGCTCCTCCGCGGCCTCGATATCTCCGCCGAGGATTGCGTCGAGAAACGGAGCGTGCCACGCGCAAAAGCCGGTCTTGGCCACCGATGCGCGGTAGACGCAGCTGAAGTCGCGTACCTCGAACCCGCCGTCGCTGATGTGCCACTCGGCGAATCCGCCATACTCCTGCAAGATAGCGACGATCCGCTCCGCTTGCGCAGTACCGTCGAGCGCCAGGACGGCCGCACGGTGGCGTTCGCCGAGCGCAGTGGCCGCCGTCCGGAATAGCCGGGCACGGCGTTCGAGGGGCGTCGCATCGTGGAGGTGGTCCGGGCCGTCGAGCGAGCCGACGTGTTCTACCAGAAGCGTCAACATTCGATCATATCCGTCGGAGACCCGTCGGTGTCCGTCGGATGTAAGCCGATAGTGGTAGTGAGGCCTGCCCGTAGCGCGGCGCACCTCCACCGAGTCGATGAGATCGTCGCGCTCCAGGGCGGTCAGGTGCTGGCGGATGGTCATGGGGGCGAGGCGGAGGGAGGAGGCGAGATCCTCGACGGTCGCACCGTCGTTGCGCTTCAGTTGTGCCAGGATCTCGGTCTTCGTGGAATGCATACGTATCTCAGGGAGACCGTTCAAGTATAGCGGCTGAGGGTCTCGGACGAAAGGAACTCGCTATAAATACAGTGAATTAAGAAAATACCGTTATAGCCTTGACGCGGGAGAAAATAATGTGCGAGAATGGTGCTCCATCCCCTCTCGCCAGACGTACTACTGAGGAACAGCGACGGGGGAAGAGGGAGGCGCCGGATGGCAAACAGCATCGTGAAGGAAGCACCAGAAGCAACAGAGCAAGCGACGTGCGCACACCACTGGGTGATCGCGACGCCTGATGGGGAGATGAGCCTCGGCAAGTGCAAGATCTGCGGCACCGAGAAGGAGTTCCCGAACTCGGCGGAAGACGGGCTTTGGCAGCGCAACGTGCCGCAATCGCGATGGACCGGCAGGGTTGACCCAAAGAGCTTCAACAGCGGCTACTAGGCGGATTACCGCCGACAGACGACACAGATGATGAGAATGGGCTCGCACCACGCGAGCCCATTCTGCCGCTTCGGACAAGGCAGGAATCAGACGAGCGATTCGGGGCGGTAGGCGAGCAATGACTGGCGCAGCATCATCAGCGCTGTCGTGACGGCGCGGCGCTTGACGGCGGCGCGGCCCTGCGCGTACACGTAGCTCGCGGCTTGCGGGGCCGCCCAGATGGCATCGACCGCGACGTGCACCGTGCCGACGGGCTTCCCTTCCTGCTCCCCCGGCCCGACGACGCCGGTGATGCCGACGCCGACGCTGGCCTCGAGCCGCTCGCGCGCGACGCGGGCCATCTCGCGCGCGCACTCCTGGCTGACGACGCCATGCTCTTCGATCACGGCGGGATCGACGCCGAGGTCGATCTTTAGCTCGGTCTGATACGAGACGTAGCCGCCCTTGAAGTACGTCGATGAACCCGGGACGTCCGTGATCGTGCTGGCCAGTAGACCGCCGGTGCACGACTCCATCGTCGCCAGCGTCACGCGATGTTCTTTTATGAGGTCACCGACGACGCTCTCGAAACTGTCGTCGTCGGCGCCCCAGATCGCCGGTCCCAGGATCGCGCGTGCCTCCTCCTCGACGGGACGGATCAGCCGCCACGCCTCCCGCTCGTCCGGTGCCTTGGCGGCGATGCGTAGCTGCACTCCATCGGCGCGGGCGTAAATGCCGATGCTCGGGTTGGTCGACTTCAGCAGGGGACTGACCATCTCATCGACGGTGCCTTCGCCGATGCCGGCCGTCTTTAGCGTGCGGGTAACGAGCACGCTGCTCACCCCGCGGCGCATCAGCTCCGGCTCGACCTCTTTCTCCCACATGCGGTGCATCTCGGTTGGCGGTCCGGGCATCGCGACGATGATCTTGCCGTCGCGCTCGACCCACCAACCCGGCGCTGTGCCTCGCGGGTTCGGGATGGCGCGGCACGACGGGATGACCCAGCACTGCTTGACATTGCGCTCAGGCATCGCGTAGCCGCGCTTTTCGAAGAAGCCGCGCAGCTGTTGTTCAAGTTGCGGGTCAACGTGGGGTTCCTCGCCGACGACGGCGCAGATCGCTTCGCGCGTCAGGTCGTCTTCGGTCGGGCCAAGTCCGCCCGTGCAGATGACGATGTCCGATCGCTCGCGGGCGTTGCGGATCGTCTCGCTGAGGCGCTCCATGTTGTCGCCGACGACGGCCTTGAAGTAGAGATCGATGCCGAGCGCCGGCAGCCGCGACGCGATGTACGACGCGTTCGTGTCGACGATCTCGCCGAGGAGGATCTCTGTGCCGATTGAGAGGATCTCCGCCTTCATGCTTCAGCCTACCGTGGCGCCTCATGAGCGGCGAGCGCCGTTGTCCGCTTACGGACGTGGCTATCAGCGAAGGGCGCGAGTACCCTAGCCCGCATGCGGGTCGCCGTCATCGGCCACGTCGAGCACATCACCATCGACCGGGTCGATGCGCTGCCCGCGGCGGGGGAGATCCTGCATCTCGATGCGCCCGGCGTCTTTCCGGGAGGCGGCGGCGGCGGCGCCTTCTTCCAGATGGTAAACGGGCCGGGCGAGGTCCATCTCTTTACGGCGCTCGGCAACGACGACGCGGCTGATGCGGTCGCACGGCTGATCGGTGGGGCGAGCGCGAAGGTGCACGCAGTCCGTCGCGAGACGCCGCACACCCGGGATGTGGTGCTCGTCACGCCAGATGGCGAGCGCACGATCATCGTCGTGGGTCAGCCGCTGCATCCCCGCCACGACGACGCGCTTCCGTGGGACATTCTCGCGTCGTGCGATGCGGTCTATTTCACCGCGGAGGATCCCGAACTGCTACGCGCGGCTCGAGCGGCCAGGGTGCTTGTCGCAACTGCCCGGCGCAAAGAAGCGATCGCTGGCTCGGGCGTCCGGCTGGATGCCATCGTGGGCAGCGCGTTAGACCCGCGCGAAGCGAGCACGCTGGGGGACTACGCGGTCCCGCCCTCGGCGCTCGTGATGACGGAAGGCCACCGGGGCGGTCGCATCGACACTGCCGCCGGCACCACGCGCTTTGCGCCCGGAGCGGCTCCAACGCCGACCGTGGGCGCGTACGGCGCCGGCGATACCTTCGCCGCCGCGCTCACCTGGTACCTCGCGCGCGGACTGACGGTCGATGCGGCGTGCGCGCGGGCATCGGCTCACGGCGCGGCGGTGCTGACGGGGATCAACCCGATCTTGCATCAGCTGCCGCTCGATTAGAAGAGTCGTCCTCTCGGCACGAGCGCGGTTACAGCACTTCCAGGTTCGTGAACGAGCGCATGATCTTCTTCATCCCCACGCCGCCCTTGAAGGCGATGGTGATCTCCTGATCGTCGCCCTTCGTCTCGCAAGCGACGATGATGCCTTCGCCGAATCGCGGGTGCCGGACTTTCTCGCCGCCGGTGAACGTGAGAGCATCCGCGGTTGTCGCAGCCGCGCGCTCTTCGCGGCGGGCGAAGGCTGCTTCGCGGAAGCGCTGTGGGCCGCGCTCCGCTGCATCCGCCTCATCGCGCACGGCTGAGCGCTGTGCCAGCAGTTGCTGCGGCACGTCGCGCAGGAACCGCGAAGGCGGTGCGTGTTGTGAGGAGCCCATCTGGTAGCGCCGAAAGGCGCGGAGCAGGTACAGCCGCTCCTTCGCGCGCGTCATGCCCACATAGCAGAGCCGGCGCTCCTCCTCCATCTGCGAGGGGTCGTCGAACGAGCGGATATGGGGCAGGACGCCCTCTTCCATCGCCGTCATGAACACGACGCGATACTCCAGCCCCTTCGCGGAGTGCAGCGTGATCAGCGTCACGCGCTCGTCGCGTCCACCCTCGCTCTCCTCGATGGTGTCGGCGTCCGAGATCAGCGCCACGTCCTCGAGGAATGCCACGAGCGCGTGGCCCGGCGCCAGCCCGTCGTAGCCTGCCGCCACGTTTTGCAGTTCGCCGATGTTCGCCCAGCGCTCGTCTGCCTCGTCCTGCTCGAACTCGTCGTAGAGGTAGCGGCGGTAGCCGGTCTGTTCCAGCACGGCGTCGAGCAGCGTCGAGAGGTTGTTTTTCTCGGCCACATCCATCAGGTGGTCGATCATCCCAAGGAACTCGACGAGTGTCTTCGCCTGGCGCGCGCCGATCGGGTGCCGCGCCGCGCGGGACGCCGTCGCAGCGAGCTCATCGTGGCGCGCGATGCCTATGCGGTCGATGCGCGAGGCCTGGGCGCGGGATTGCTCTTGCTCGGCCATGACCTGCAGCGCCGTGTAGAGCGGCACATTAAGCCCGTGTGCCCATCGCTCCAGTTCGGCGATCGTCTTCGCGCCGATGCCGCGGCCGGGGACGTTGACCACGCGTGTGAAGCTGACCATGTCGAAGGCGTTCTGCACCAGCCGCAGGTAGGCGAGGATGTCCTTCACCTCGCGCCGCTCGTAGAAGCGGGTGCCGCCGACGAGCTGGTAACGGATGCCGGCGCTGATTAGCGCCTCTTCAATCGCCCGTGACTGGGCATTGGTGCGGTACATCACCGCCATCTCGCCGAGCGCGTGCGCCTCGCGTGTCAGCGATGCGATCTCATTCGCGATGAAGTCGCCCTCTTCCCGCTCGTCGTACGCCTCGTACGCGACGATGGGCTCGCCGGCGCCGTTGTCGCTCCAGAGCGACTTCTCCTTGCGCAGCTTGCTGCCCGAGATGACTGCGTGAGCGGCGTCGAGGATCGTCTGCGTCGAGCGGTAGTTCTGCTCGAGCAGCACGATGCGGGCGCCCGGAAAGTCGCGCTCGAAGTTCATGATGTTGCGGATGTCGGCGGAGCGCCACGAGTAGATCGACTGGTCCGGGTCGCCGACGACGCAGATGTTGCCGTGCTTCGCCGCCAACAGCCGCGCGAGTTCGTACTGGGCGATGTTCGTGTCCTGGAACTCGTCGACGAGCACGTGCAGGTATCGCTCTTGGTATTTCTCGCGAACGTCATCGTTCTCCCGCAGCATCTCGACCGTCTTCATGATCAGATCGTCGAAGTCGAGCGCGGCGTTTTCGGCGAGCAGCCCCTGGTACTGTACGTACGCCCGCGAGACGATCTCGGTGTAGTAGTCGCGCGACGAGCGGCCATAGTCTTCCGCGTCGATCAGCTCGCTCTTCGCCTGCGAGATCGACCCGAGGATCATCCGCTCCTTGAACCGCTTGGTGTCGATGCCGAGGAAGTCGGTGACCCGCTTCATCAGCGCCATCTGGTCGGCATCGGCGTAGATGTTGAAGGACCGCGAAACGCCGGCCTTTTCCGCTTCGATGCGCAGCAGCCGGGCGCAGATCGAGTGGAACGTACCGAGTGTTACGTCGTTGGCAATGTCACCGAGATGGGCGACGACGCGCTGGCGCATCTCTCGGGCAGCCTTGTTCGTGAATGTGACGGAAGCGATGCGCCACGGCGCTACGCCGGCCACGCCCACGAGGAACGCGATGCGGTGCGCGATGACCCGCGTCTTGCCGGAGCCAGGCCCCGCGAGGATAAGGAGCGGCCCTTCGACTGCCGTCACGGCCTCGCGCTGCGGCGGATTCAGGTCGTCGAGGATCTGCATCGATCCAGCTTAGCGAGACGGCACTGAGAGTGGCACCGGCGACGCGATTGCGATTGACGTGGCCCTTCCAAGATGCCCGGAGCGTCGTCCGTACGACAAGTCCGCCGCATTCTCCGTGGTATAATCGCTCCTTGAGCCGGGGCGCCCGCAGGCGCCGAGCGAGGGAGACGCGCGCATATGTTGCTTGCGGTCTGGGACGACGGTGTATGGCAGGATCTTGCGTTGCTCGCCGGCATCGCCGTCGGCGCGTATCTGCTGGTGATGTGGATCGCCGCGCTGCTCTGGACGTACCGCGACGTGCAGACGCGAACCCGCGACCCCTTCACCCAGGTGATGTCTGTTGTGCTCGTCGCCGTCTTCAGCCTGCCCGGGCTCCTGCTGTACCTGATCCTTCGCCCGAAGAACACACTCGCCGAGTTGTACGATCGTCAGCTCGAAGCGGAGGCGCTGCTGCACGAGCTGCAGGAGCAAGCGACGTGCCCCGCGTGCCGGCGGAAGATCGAAGACGACTTCCTCTCGTGCCCGTACTGCCGGGCGGCGCTGCGCGTACCGTGCGATAGCTGTGGTAAGCCTCTGTCGTCGAGCTGGGTGCTCTGCCCCTACTGCGGCGCCGATCGCGTAGCCGCAGCCCCTCCGGCGCGGCCAGCGCTCTCCGTCCTGCCGCCGATTGCGAGCCCCCAGGCGTCCGAGACCTCATCGATGAAGCTGAGGCGCGCCAGCACCGCGCGCTACACGCCGCCGGCCCCGCCCGCCCCGCCGGCGACTGCGCCGGATACGGCGCCCGACGCGTCGTCTTAGCGGTGGGACCTCACGATCACCTCGCCAGTTACTCATCCCATGCCCGTGGCACGAACTCCGGGCCTGTACCGCCGGCGGAGAGAATAGCCGGAAGTCGTCAGTCGCGAGTCGTCAGACGTCAGTCGAAGGTCGCAGTCGTTCCCCTCTCCCCTCGTGGGAGAGGGGTGGCCGGGCGCCGTCGAAGACTCGCCGCGGTGAGGGGTGAGGGGCGTGCCCCTTCAAGCTGCAGCAGCTTCTGCTTCATGTCGAGGCCGCCGCCGAAGCCGGTGAGACTGCCGTTGCTGCCGACGACGCGGTGGCACGGGATCAGGATCGGTATCGGGTTGGTGCGCATGGTGTTGCCGACGGCGCGATAGGCGTTCGGCCGGCCAACGCGTCGCGCCAGCTCGGCGTAGGTTGCCACCTCGCCGCGCGGAATGCGTGCGCACTCCAGCAGTACCTCGCGGCGGAAGCCGTTGATCCACGAGACGTCGAACTCCAAATCGAGGGCGCTGCGCTTTCCGGAGACATAGTCTCGTACCTTCGTGGCGGCCGGCTTGATCTTCGCCTCGCTGCGCTCGAGCGGGAACGCGCCGCGCAGCTCTCGATGCAGCTCTTCCACAGCCGAGGCCGTGCGCGCCTCATCGACGCCGAACTTGAGCGCGATCATTCGCTCGCCGTCGACAACTATGAGCATCGATCCGAACGCGGTCTCGGTGAGTCCGTAGTAGGCCATGTGAGTCCCACCTTGTCCGAGAGCCCTCTGTTTTGTGCCCTCTGCTCTCTGCTCTCTGCTCTCTGCTCTGACCGGGATCCTACGCCTCCATGACCGGTTGTGGCAATGCGCGGAACTGCTGCTGGTAGAGCGAGGCATAGAGGCCCTCGTGCGCCAGAAGCTCCTCGTGCGTGCCACGTTCGATAATGCGGCCACGGTCGAGTACGAAGATGACGTTGGCGTTCAGGACCGTGCTCAGTCGGTGCGCGATGACCAGCGTGGTCCGGCCCTGTGACAGCTCGTCCAGGGCCTTCTGGATGATGCGCTCCGAATGGGAGTCGAGCGACGAGGTCGCCTCGTCCAGAATCAAGATCGGCGGGTCCTTCAGCACCGCACGCGCAATGGCCACGCGCTGCTTCTCGCCTCCGGAGAGCCGGTAACCGCGCTCGCCGACGATGGTGTCGTACCCGCGCGCCAGCCCGGCGACGAACTCGTCGATGTACGCCGCTTTCGCCGCTCGCTGCACCTCTTCCTCCGACGCGTCCGGCTTCGCGTAGCGGATATTCTCGCGGATCGACGCGTGAAAGAGGTACGGCTCCTGCGTCACCACGCCGATCGCCCGGTTCAGCGACGCGCCCGTCAGTTCCCGTACGTCGTGGCCGTCGATCAGCACGCGGCCGCCGGTCACGTCGTACAGGCGCGGAAGGAGATACGTCAGCGTAGTCTTGCCGGCACCCGATGGGCCGACGAGCGCGGCGACTTCGCCGGGCTTCACTTCGAGCGAGATCACGTCGAGCGCCGGCACGCCCTTTCCGTACGAGAAGCTGACATTGTCGTACGCCACTCGCCCTCGCGCGCGGTCGATGTCGATCGCGTCGGGGGCATCGTCGATCTCGATTGGCAGGTCGCCGTACTCGAAGACGCGCTCGAACAGCGCCAGCGAGCTCTGCACCGTGATCCATACCGACATCAGCTGCGTGACCGGCGAGAAGATGCGCGTGACCAGCGCCGCGAACGCCACCACCTCGCCGATCTTCAGACCGCCAGAGATCACCTGCCGGCCGCCGTACCAGTACACCAGCGCCGGCGCGAGCCCTCCGAACAGTCCCAGCAGCATGAAGAACCAGCGGCCCGTCATCAGGCGCCGAAACGTCAGGTCGCGCACGTCTCGGTTGGTCTCCTCGAAGCGCGCGTACTCGTAGTCTTGCCGGCCGAAGATCTTTGTCAGCAGCGCGCCATTGACCGAGAGCGTCTCCTGCATCTGCGCGTTCATGTCCCCCAGGCGCTCCTGCGTGCGCGCGAGGATCCGTCGCTGTATGCCGCCGACGATCCGCGTCGGTACGATGAAGAAGGGGAGCGCTGAGAGCGAAAGCAGCGTCAGCCGCCAGTCCAGAGCAGCCATCAGCGCGACAGTAGTGACGACGATGATCAGGTTCGAGATCAGCGTCGTAAAGCTGCTGGAGACGGCGTCCTGGATGCCGCTGATGTCGTTGTTGAGGCGCGACAGCATCTCTCCGCTGCGAGTGGACGTGAAGAAGCGCAACGACATCTTCTGCAAACGGGCGTACGTCGCGTTGCGCAGGTCGTACATCACGCCCTGTCCGACGCGATTGTTCAGGTACGACTGCACGACGCTCAGCAGCGCGCCGCCGAGTACTGCCAGGAAGATCAAGAAGGCGAAGAGATCGACGCGCTGCACGTCGCGCTTTCCGTTGATGTTGTCGATGATTCCGGCGAACAGCAGCGGTGGCGCCAGTCCGATCAGCGCGGAGAGCGTCACCGTGACCAACAGCAGCGCAATACCCGCCCAATACGGCCGGAAGACAACCGCTACCCGCCGGAGGATCTCTGCCGGACTGCGCCGGGGCTTCGCGCGGTCGCCGAGCATCGCGTGTCCGGCACCGCCGCCACCTCCGCCGCCACCGCCCCAGCCGCCGCCATTACGCATCATCGCCATGCATACATGTTGACATACGCTCCGCTTTGCGCCGATGTGAGATAGACGTGCCTACGCCATGACCGAGGAGAGGAAAACGACTCGATCTGAGGCGCATCTAGCCGTACTGCTACCATGCTTGCCGATGCTCTATTCCGAACACGTAGCCAAATCCTTCGGGCGCGTCGATGTGCTCGACGACGTGACCTTCATCGTCAGCGTGGGCGAGCGGGCCGCCATCGTCGGCCCCAACGGCGCCGGAAAGTCGACCATCCTGAAGTTGTTAGCAGGAGAGGAGACGCCCGACGAGGGCGCGGCCGGCCATCGCGGTGGCAGCCTCGGCTTCCTCAAGCAGGAAGCCGGCCACGAGCCCGAGCGCTCGCTCGTGGACGAGATGTGGACAGCGTTCCCGGAGGCCCGCGCTATCGATCTGCGCCTGCACGACGTGGCCGCCCGCATCGAGCGCGGTGATGCTGAGATCGACGCGCTCATCGCCGAGCAGGGCGACCTGTTCGAGCAGTTCGAATCGATCGACGGCTATCGCATCGACACGCACATCGGCCGTGTGCTGGACGGCCTCGGCTTCGAGCCGGAGGACCGGGCGAAGCTCTGCGGCGAGTTCAGCGGCGGCTGGCAAATGCGCATCGCATTGGCGAAGATCCTCGTGCGGCGGCCAGACCACATCTTGTTGGATGAGCCGACCAACCACCTCGACGCGGCGGCGCGCGAGTTTTTGGCAGAGGAGTTGATCAAGTATAAGGGGACGCTGCTGATCGTCACCCACGACGCGGAGTTCCTCGACCGCGTCGCCACGCGCATCCTCGATCTGCGCGACGGCCGCGTCGAGAGCTACACCGGCAACTACAGCGAGTACCAGCGCCAGAAGGCGGAGCGCTTGCAGCAGCAGGACCGCGATGCCGCGCGCCAGGAGCGCGAGATCGGCCGGCAGGAGCGGTTCATCGAGCGTTTTCGCGCAAAATCATCGAAGGCGACCGCCGTGAAGAGCCGTGAGAAGGCGATCGCGAAGATCGAACGCATCGAGCACACCCGCAAGGAAGCCGAGGTGCACTTTCAGTTCGGCGCCAGCGGCCGTACTGAGCGCGACGTGCTCGTGCTTGAAGGAATCGGCCACGCGTACGAGGACAACGTCGTGCTGATCGACGTGGACCTGCACGTCGAGCGCGGTCAGCGCGTGGTGCTCGTCGGCCCGAACGGCAGCGGCAAGAGCACGCTGCTGCGCATCGCAGCGGAGATCATCGAGCCGACGCATGGCCGCGTCGGCTGGGCGGAGCGCGCGCGCAAGCAGTACTACGATCAGCACCAGGATGAGGTGCTCGACCGCGACTCGACCGTGCTGGAGGAAGTGCGCTCGGTCGCCACGTCGGAACCCGATGTGCGGCTGCGCACGGTGCTGGGCCAGTTTCTCTTCCGAGGCGACGACGTCTTCAAGACGATCGGCGTGCTCTCAGGCGGCGAGCGCAGCCGCGTTGCGCTGGCGAAGTTCTTGATCCAACCGACGAATGTGCTGCTGCTCGACGAGCCAACCAACCACCTCGACCGCACGACGAGGCGCAAGCTCGTCGAGTCGCTCGAGAAGTACGATGGCACCATCATCTGCGCCAGCCACGATCCCGCCATCCTCGAGCGCGTCGCCTCGCGCGTGTACGAGATCAAGGACGGCGGCTGCCGTGAGATCCTCGAACGCCGGCGCGAGATCGACGAGCGCGATATCGCGAAGCTGCGGCGTTAACCGTACCTTCGTAAGGGGCCCACGACATGGCACGATTTGATTGGTCGCAGTGGAGCTCGGCCATGCGACTATCGTTCGGGCTCGCCGTTGTCGGCGTTCCCGTATTCGTAGTAATCCTGCCGCTGTTACTCGGCCAAACCTGGCCGATCTTTGTTGGAGTGCTTTTGCTGGGCATCTATGTCGTCGTGGGTGCACAGGACCAGAGGAGACGCGGAGTCTACCGCACCCTGGAATATCGCCAACAGCTCAAGCAAAAATTGGTCGGCACGGCGCTCGGAGGTGTGATTGGTTTGATCATCGCCTACCTCAAGTTTCGTTGAGCCCACCAACACCCTCTTCGGATCGGATTCGGTTCCGGCTAAGGACGACGCGAGAGAGCAACTAAGGACGCACGGGCGAACGGCTCCTAAGACAGCGGTCGCAACCGGTGAAGGGCGACTACATAATCGCCGCCTTCGAGCCACGGGTCGGCATCCCAGGTGGACCAGCGCTCGACGGGCTCCAGTCCTGCTGCTGCCGCGAGTTCGTCATAGCGGGCGATCGAGAGACGGCGCGGCATGAGTTGGAAGCCGGCGATCAGCGCGCCGTCCTTCTCGAGATGGCGCGCCATGTTGTGCAACACGGCGGCCTGGGTGCCAGGCGCAAGGAAGATCATTACGTTGCCGGCCATGACAATCGCATCGAAGCGCCGGCCGAGGTCGATGCTCGCCAGATCGCCGAGATGCCACGCGACGTCCGGCGCTTTGCGCCGGGCAGTACCGAGCATCGCTTCGTCGATATCGACGCCGGCGACTTCGATGCCGCGGCGTGCCAGCTCGCGCCCGACGCGTCCGGTGCCGCATCCGGCATCGAGCACTGAGCGCGGCTGAAAGCGCTCGACAAAGTTCGCTTCGCCGTGTACCTCCTCGCCGGCTGCCGCGCGCTGCTCGTACCGCGCGTCATAGGCGTCGCCGGCGGTACTGCCGCCTTCGGCAAGCCACCGGTTGTCTTCGGTCATGGACGGAGGTTGTCCACAGACGCCACAGAGATCACCGGAGGTATGAGGTGTAAGAGTCTCTCCTCGATGCGTTCTGCGTCCTCTGTGTATGACCCGCGGCTCTCACGCATGCACGGCTTCGCGCGCCTTCTGCGCTTCTGCGACGATCTTGGTCGCCATGGGCGCCGGCACCTCAGCGTAGTGGTCGAACTCCATCTCGAAGCTGCCGCGGCCCTGTGTGATCGAGCGCAGGTCGGTGGCGTAGCGCAGCACTTCGGCGAGCGGGGCTTCGGCGTCGATCACGGTTATGCCGCCGTCTTCGGGCGACATGCCGTGCACCTTCGCGCGCTTGCCGTTGAGGTCGCCCATCACGTCGCCGGTGTTGCTCTCGGGCACGTGGATCTGCATACGGACGATCGGCTCCAGCAGCACGGGGTTGGCCTTCATCGCGCCCTGCTTGAGCGCCTGCGACCCCGCCAGCTTGAACGCCATCTCCGATGAATCGACCGGGTGCTCCTTGCCGTCGATGAGCGCCACACGCAGGTCGACCATCGGAAAGTGCGCCAGCGCCCCTTCCTGCATGGCCTCATGCACGCCCTTCTCGACAGCCGGGATGAAGTTCCGGGGCACCGCGCCGCCGACGACTTTGTCGACGAACTCGTATCCGCCGCCCTTGTTTGGCTCGACGGTGATCGTGACCCGCGCGTACTGGCCGTGACCGCCCGTCTGCTTCTTGTGTATGTACTCCTGCTCCACCTTCGAGGTCACCGTCTCGCGGTAGGGCACCCGAGGCGTATGGAGATCGACCTCCACGCCGAACTTGCGCTTCATCTTCTCGGCCGCCACTTCGACATGCGTCTCACCCATGCCCGAGAGAATGGTTTCGCCGGTCGTCTCGTCGCGGTGCACCACGAGGGTCGGGTCCTCTTCGGCGATGCGGTGCAGCGACGGGCCGAGCTTGTCGACGTCGCTCTTTCCCTTCGGTGTGACGGCGGCGTTGTAGGGCGGCCTCGGGAACGAGATGGCCGGCAGGGTGACGGCGTGCTCTTTCGTGCAGAGGGTGTCGCCGGTCACGGTGTGCGCCAGCTTCGCGACGGCGCCAATGTCGCCCGCCGCCAGCGACGGCGCGTGGTCCTGAGTCTTCCCCTTAAGCAGGATCAGCTGGCCGACGCGCTCGTCGACGCTGTGACTCGCGTTCCAGACGTGCGAGTCGCCCTTGAGCGTGCCGGATACCACGCGCAGATACGTGAGGCGCCCGACGAATGGATCGGCCGCCGTCTTGAAGACGAGCGCGGCCAGCGGCGCCGATGGATCGCCCGGCAGCGCTTCTTCGCCGGCTGCGGACTTCGCGACTTTCGGCGCGACCTCGGCAGGCGAGGGGCAGTCCGCGACGAGCGCATCGAGGAACTTGGTGATACCGATGTTCTTCGTCGAAGAGCCGGCGAACACCGGGTAGACGAAGTGGGAGACGATGCCTTTCTTGAGGGCGCCCGTGATCTCATCCGGCGTCAGGTCCTCACCCTCGAGGTACTTGGCAAGCAGGTCGTCGTCTGCCTCGGCGACGGCTTCGACCAGCTGCTCGCGCGCCGCGTCCACGGCGGCCGCCATGTCAGCGGGCACCTCCCCGAGCACGCCCTTGTCCCCCAAGTACGCCTGCTTATCAATCAGGTTGACCACGCCCGAGAACGTCTCCTGGGCGCCGATCGGCAACTCCAGCGGCGCGACCTTCTTGCCGTAGCGCGCCTGCAGGCTTTCGAGCGCCTGCTGGAAGTTCGCGTTCTCGCGGTCCATGCGGTTGATGAAGATGACGCGCGGCAACGACTCCTCGTCGGCGCGCCGCCATGCCATCTCGGTCCCCACCTGGACGCCGGCGACGGCGTCGACCACGACGACGCCGAAGTCGGCGGCGCGGATGCCGCTCTTCACTTCGCCGGCAAAGTCGGCGTAACCCGGTGTGTCGATGATGTTGATCTTGTGGTTCGACCACTCGCAGGGGATCAGCGCGAGGCTGAGGCTGATCTTCCGTTTCACCTCATCGGGCTCGAAGTCGGAGGCGGTCGTGCCGTCATCGACCTTGCCCATGCGGGAGGAGCCGCCGCTGGAGAAAAACGCTGCCTCGGCCAGGGAGGTCTTGCCCGTGCCTCCGTGCCCGAGGAGGACTACATTCCGAAGCTGTTGTGTCCCGTATTCTTTCATCCTTCCGCGCTCCTTCACACACGCGCTCGCCGCGTGCCCAGGTACCCGCATGGTGGATCGGGATCATACAGCGATCCCGCGCAGATTGGGTAGGGAGTGCGCCATATGCAGAAGACAGCGTTGTTTCGCGCCATTGACTGCTTTTCGCCACGAGAAGGTGACAGCGCCGCAGAGCGACTCGGTTACTGCGCACGCTTGTTGAATGCCGCGCGAGGGACCGCCGTCCCGTCCGGCGTCGGAGAAGCGTCGGGCTAGCGACTACAGGGCGTCAGGTGGCAGGGAGCCAGACGTGGTTCACTGGGAGGATGAACGCCATCCAGAAGACGCCGTTGGTCGCCTTGCTCCTACTGCTTGGCGCTGGATGCTCATCGGGCGGTTCGAACAAGAACCAGCCATCATCCTCAGCGGTTTTGATCACGGCAACAGGCGTTGCCTCTCCGATGCCCGTTGCCACCGCGCCGTCGTCGGGCGGCTCGTTCTCCTCGGTGGACTTTATCTCTCCTGACATCAGCTGGGTCGCTGGCGCGGACGGCATCTTCTCGACGAGAGATGGAGGTAAGCATTGGGAGTCGCAGTTGCCGGGGCCGAGAGATGCAGTTGTGGACATAGACTTCCCCGACGTCCACACGGGCTTCGCGCTCGAACCCATTCCTGATGTCGCAGGTGGTTCACGCTCTGGAGGTGTGGACTTTCTTCTCACCACGCCGGACGGCGGACAACACTGGCAGGCCCCATACTGGACGCCCTATCGATTCACGGATATTGCTTTCGTCAGCGCGACGAACGGTTGGGCCATCGGTTACAAGCAGGTCGAGGACGAGCAGGGAACGCTGTTCCACACGGATAACGGCGGTCAGACATGGACGGAGGCGTTGTCGCCGGCGAATTCGGTCTGCTTCGGTGTCGAGAAAGTCGGATGGGCCGCGAGCTCAACCGAGTTGAAGCACACCATCGATGGCGGCTCGACGTGGACGACTTTCCTTCACGAACCCCGTGCAGAACGAAGGTGACAAGGTGTGGCAGCCAACGCTTCGATGTGCCGGACGAGACGTGGCGTGGGTGCTCTATGCCGACGGTGTCGCGGCTGGTTCACAGGCGTACGTCGTGTTTCGCACCGTTGACGGGGGCGCGAACTGGCAGCCTGTGATGCAAGCGCGATTAGGGCCGTCGTTGAGTGTCCACGTTGGCGTTGGTCAATCCTCCGGGACACTGACTGTCCTCGACGCGGCGAATGCTTGGGTCGTGAGCACCCTGTGGCCCATGCGGAGAAAACGGGATTAGCTCCCTCGAAATGACGCACGACGGCGGAACGACGTGGGAGTCGCCGGTGGAAATCAGCGGCGCTGGTGGAGGCCCGCAGACAGCCCAATTCGTAGACCGCGACCACGGATGGCTTGCGACCGGTACCGGCGTGTTCGCGACGACTGATGGCGGTCAGACGTGGGTAGACGACACGCCGACTTCGCCGTAGTAGTCTCCTGCGACATCACATAGCCGCTCCCCAAAGTGCGGCGCTGCCAGGCGGCTTTTGCGGCTATGTCGAGCGTTTGCTTGTAAAACGCAGTGGACTCCGGTACGATCCCGAAACCCTTCGGTTAACGCTCTGTTGCGTGCTTCGCGGCGTGCATCGGAGCAGGGCGGGTCGCCTTCGGCGGCCCTTGTCGTTTTTCGGGCCGGAAGGCGGTCGTCAGGGCCGGCCGTCATCGATTGTGAAGTCTGGTACAATAGCCACACTTCCCGCCGGATTACAGGGTCATTTCGTGGAATATCCGCTCTACAGGCCCGACCAGGAACGGGACGCCTGCGATACCAGCTTTGTCGCTGCTACTTCTGCGCCGCCCGCCGTGTCCGCTTCTGGTATGGGCGGACGACCTCTGCCGTTCAGCGCGTTGCCCGCAGCGAGCGGTCTCTACGACCCCCGCTTCGAGCACGACGCTTGCGGCGTCGGGTTCGTCGTCGACGTCACCGGGGCCAGGAGCCGCGATATCGTCGACACCGCACTCGGCGCGCTCTGCAATCTCGACCACCGCGGTGCATCGGGCGCCGAGGTCAACACCGGCGATGGCGCGGGCATCCTCATCCAGGTGCCGGACGCGTTCCTCCGCGGCGTCACCCCGTTCTCGCTCCCGCCCGCCGGCGCCTATGGCGTCGGGCTCGCGTTCCTCCCATCGGAGGCGGCCGCGGCCGAAAAGGCGCGGGCCGTGATGGAAAACCTCGCTGTGGAGCAGGGTCTGCGCGTCATCGGCTGGCGAAGCGTCCCGATCGACGACGCGATGATCGGGCCGACGGCGCGCGCGGTGATGCCTAGCTTCTGGCACTGCTTCGTCAGCGACCCGGCCGGTTCGGTAGGCATCGACCTCGACCGCAAGCTGTTCGTGCTGCGCAAGCGGACCGAGCACGAGATTCAGGACGACCTGTCGATCTACTTCGCCTCGTTATCGAGCCGCACGCTGGTCTACAAAGGCATGTTGACGACGCCGCAGCTCCAGGGCTTCTTTCTCGATTTGAGCGACCCGCGCATCGAGTCGGCGCTTGCGCTGGTGCATAGCAGGTTTTCGACGAACACGTTCCCATCGTGGCCGCTCGCGCACCCGTACCGCTTCATCGCCCATAACGGCGAGATCAACACCGTGCAGGGCAACCGCAATTGGATGCGCGCGCGCTCCGCGCAGATCTCGACGCCGCTGATCCCCGACCTCGAGCAGTCCTTCCCGATCATCACGGACGGATCGTCCGACACGATGAAGTTTGACGAGTGCCTGGAGCTGTTGCATCTCAGCGGGCGCTCGCTTGCGCACGGTGTGCTGATGATGATCCCGGAGGCGTGGGAGAACCACGCGACGATGCCGCCCGCGAAGCGGGCGTTCTACCAGTACCACGCGTCGCTGATCGAGCCCTGGGACGGGCCTGCATCGATTGCCTTCACGGACGGAACAGTCATCGGTGCCGTGCTGGACCGCAATGGCTTGCGACCTAGCCGCTACTGGGTGACGGACGACAACCGGGTGATCATGGCGAGCGAGACCGGCGTCGTAGACATCGATCCGGCGCGCGTGATCAAGAAGGGACGGTTGCAGCCCGGGAAGATGTTCCTTGTCGATACGGCCCTGGGGCGCATCGTGGAAGACGACGAGATCAAGGCGAAGCTGGCCGCAGAGCATCCGTACGAACAGTGGTGCGAGCAGGGTCTCGTGCACCTGAGCGATCTGCCCGACCGGGCGCATGTCGTCCCTTCGCATCAGTCAGTGGTCCGGCGCCAGATGACGTTCGGGTACACGCACGAAGAACTGAAGCTGCTCGTGGCGCCGATGGCCAGTCTCGGGATGGAGGCCGTTGGCTCGATGGGGACGGACACGCCGGTAGCGGTGTTGTCGGACCGTCCGCGCCTGCTGTTCGACTACTTCTCGCAGCTCTTCGCGCAGGTCACGAACCCGCCGCTCGACGCGATCCGCGAGGAGCTCGTCACCTCGCTGTCATCGAACATTGGTGCTGAGGGCAATCTGCTCGATGCACAGCCCGACGCGTGTCACCAGATCGCCCTTCCCTTCCCGATCCTCGACAACGACGAGCTCGCCAAGCTCATTCACATTAATGACGACGGCGACCGGTCGGAGTTCGCGGCGCGCGTGATTTCGGGCTTCTACAAGGTCGCCGGTGGCGGGCAGGCGTTGCGCGAGGCGCTCGACCGCGTGCGCGCGGAAGCGTCGGCGGCGATCGAGGAAGGCGTGCGGATCATTGTGCTCTCGGACCGCTACTCCGGCCCGGACCTCGCCCCCATCCCGTCGTTGCTGCTGGTGTCCGCGGTGCACCATCACCTCATCCGCGAGCTCAAGCGCACCCAGGTGGGTCTGGTGCTGGAGACGGGTGACGCGCGCGAGGTGCACCACATGGCCCTGCTCATCGGCTACGGCGCAGGCGCGATCAACCCGTACCTCGCGTTCGAGTCGATTGAGGATCTCGTCGCGCAGGGGCTCTACGGGCTCGACGGGATGGACCCGCACCAGGCGATCAAGAATTACGTCAAGGCGGCCGGCAAGGGCGTGCTGAAGGTGATGTCGAAGATGGGCATTTCCACGGTCGCCTCGTACCGCGGCGCGCAGGTCTTTGAGGCTATCGGGCTCGGCCAGGAGCTGGTGGACGAGTATTTCACCGGCACGGTGTCACGGCTCGGTGGCATCGCCCTCGACGAGATGGCGGAAGAGATCGCGCGTCGCCACCGGCGCGCCTACGCCCCTCGCCCCAGCGAGCTGGCGCATCGCGATCTCGACCTGGGCGGCGAGTACCAGTGGCGCCGCGAGGGCGAGTACCACCTGTTCAACCCTGAGACCGTGTTCAAGCTCCAGCACGCGACGCGGGCCAAGCGATACGACGTGTACAAGGAGTACACGCACCTCGTCGACGACCAGTCGAAACGCCTCGCGACGCTGCGCGGACTGTTCACACTCCGAGATGATGTGCGCCCGCCCGTACCGATCGACGAGGTGGAGCCCGCGAGCGAGATCGTCAAGCGCTTCGCGACCGGCGCGATGTCGTACGGGTCAATCTCGAAGGAAGCGCACGAGAACCTCGCGATCGCGATGAACCGGATCGGCGGCAAATCGAACACGGGCGAGGGTGGCGAAGACGCCGACCGCTACGTTCGCGACCCGAACGGCGATCTTCGGCGCTCTGCCGTGCACCAGGTTGCATCAGGGCGGTTTGGCGTCACGTCGGAGTATCTCGTCAACGCCGACGACCTGCAGATCAAGATGGCGCAGGGTGCCAAGCCAGGCGAAGGGGGCCAGCTGGCCGGCATCAAGATATATCCGTGGATCGCAAAGACGCGATACAGCACCCCCGGCGTCGGTCTGATCAGCCCGCCACCACATCACGATATCTATTCGATTGAGGACATCAAGCAGCTGATCCACGACCTGAAGAACGCCAACCCGGACGCGCGAGTACACGTGAAGCTCGTCGCGCAGGTCGGGGTCGGCACGGTTGCGGCCGGCGTGGCGAAGGCGCACAGCGATGTCGTGCTCATCTCGGGCCATGACGGCGGCACCGGCGCGTCACCGCTCACGTCAATTAAGCACGCAGGCGCACCGTGGGAGCTGGGGCTCGCCGAGACACAGCAGACGCTGATGCGCAACGGGCTGCGCGACCGGATCGTCGTGCAGGTCGACGGACAGCTGAAGACGGGGCGCGATGTGTTTATCGCAGCCCTGCTCGGGGGCGAGGAGTTCGGTTTCTCCACCGCGCCACTCGTCGTAAGCGGCTGCGTGATGATGCGCGTGTGCCACCTTGACACGTGCCCGGTCGGGATCGCCACCCAGAATCCCGAGCTTCGCAAGCGCTTCACGGGGAACCCCGAGTTCGTCGTCACCTTCTTCGAGTACATCGCTGAAGAAGTGCGCGAGTACCTCGCGGCGCTCGGGTTCCGCTCGATCGAAGAAGCGATCGGCCATACCGAGGTGCTCGACGTGAGAGCGGCCATCGACCACTGGAAGGCGCACGGTCTCGACCTCGCGCCGATCCTCGCGGAAGCCGAGAACCGATATGAGGGACAGACTCGTTTCTGCAGCCGCGGTCAGGATCACGGGCTGGAGCGGGCCCTCGATAACCTGCTCATCGAGCAGTCCGCCGCCGCGCTCGAAAACGGAGAACTCGTCGAGATCGAGGGTCCCGTGCGCAACACGAACCGCTCGGTGGGCGCGATGCTCGGCTCGGAGCTGACGAAGCGGTGGGGCGGTGCGGGACTTCCTGATAACACGATCCGCATCCACTTGCGAGGCTCCGCCGGCCAGAGCTTCGGCGCGTTCGTGCCTCGCGGCATCACGCTGCGACTCGAAGGTGATGCCAACGACTACACCGCCAAGGGCCTGTCAGGCGGCATCGTGATCGTGCACCCCGACCGGGACGCGCTCTTTGCGGCCGAGGACAACGTTGTTGCCGGCAACGTCGTGCTCTACGGCGCGACGTCGGGTGAGGCGTACCTGCGCGGCACGGTGGGCGAGCGGTTCTGTGTGCGTAACTCAGGCGCGACGGCGGTGACCGAAGGTATCGGCGACCACGGATGCGAGTACATGACGGGGGGGCGGGTGGTCGTGCTGGGCCCGACCGGGCGGAACTTCGCCGCCGGGATGTCGGGCGGGATCGCGTACGTGTACGACCCTCACGACCGCTTTCCCGCGCTGGTCAACTACCAGATGGTGGAACTCGAACCACTAACTGCCGATGACCGTGAGTGGTTACGCGCGACCGTCGAGCGTCATCGCGAGCTCACGGGCTCCGATGTCGCGGACCGCCTGCTCACACAGTGGGAGAGCGAAGTCGAGTCATTCCGCAAGGTGATGCCCCAGGACTTCAAGCGCGTGCTCGCCGTCATGGACGAGGCGGCCGCCTCGGGCTTGTCCGAGGATGAGACGCTCAAGCGCGTGATGGCGGCGGCACATGGCTGAGGTGACCGGCTTCCTGCAATGGGGACGGATCACGCCCAAACGGCGCGGCGTATCGGTGCGGGTCCACGACTGGCAGGAGGTGTACGAGCCGTTCGCGCGCGACGCGCTCAAGCAGCAGGCCGGGCGCTGCATGGATTGCGGGATCCCGTTCTGCAACAACGGGTGCCCGCTCGGCAACCTGATCCCCGACTGGAACGACCTCGTATACCGAGACCATTGGCGAGACGCGATCGAGCGGCTCCACGCCACGAACAACTTCCCAGAGTTCACGGGACGGCTTTGTCCGGCGCCGTGCGAGGCGTCGTGCGTGCTCGGGATCAACCAGGAGCCGGTCGCCATCAAGCAGGTGGAGCTCGAAATCGTCGATCGTGCGTGGGCTGAAGGCTGGATCCAGCCGGTCGTGCCGTCGGTCCGGACCGACAAGCGTGTAGCCGTCGTCGGATCAGGGCCGGCAGGCCTGGCCGCGGCCCAACAGCTCACACGCGCCGGACATGACGTGGTGGTGTTCGAACGCGACGACCGCATCGGTGGACTGCTCAGGTACGGCATACCCGAGTTCAAGATGGAGAAGCGGCACCTCGACCGCCGGCTCGACCAGATGCGCGCCGAGGGCACGGAGTTCCGCGTGAACGCCAACGTGGGTGTCAATGTCGCGGTGTCGGAGCTCCAGGCGTTCGATGCGACGGTCCTCGCCGGCGGCGCGACCGCCGCACGCGACCTCCCGATCCCCGGGCGCGAGCTGCGCGGGATCCACCAGGCCATGGAGTACCTGCCGATCGGGAACCGCGTCCAGCAGGGAGACATCCCCGAGCCGACGATTACGGCGGCCGGCAAGCACGTCGTGATCATCGGTGGCGGCGACACCGGCGCCGACTGTCTCGGCACCGTGCACCGCCAGGGGGCCCTGTCGGTGCACCAGTTCGAGATCCTCCCGCGGCCGCCCGAGAGCCGCGCGCCGACGAACCCGTGGCCGACGTGGTCGAACGTCTTCCGGGTGTCGTCGGCGCACGAGGAAGGCGGCGAGCGCGTCTACAGCGTGAACACGGAACGCTTCGTCGGCGAAGAAGACGGAACGGTGCGTGCATTGGTCGCGCACGAGGTCGAAGTGGTGGATGGCCGCTTCGAGAAGGTGGAAGGCACCGACTTCGAGCTGCCCTGCGAGCTCGTCCTGTTGGCGATGGGTTTCGTGGGCCCTGAACGGGAGGGATTGCTCGAGAGCCTTGGCGTTGGCTTCGACGCGCGCGGCAATGTCGCGCGTGACTGCTCGTTCATGACCAGCGTGCCCGGCGTATTCGCCTGCGGTGACATTGGGCGAGGCCAGAGCCTCATCGTGTGGGCGATCGCAGAGGGACGCGCGTGCGCCGCCGGCGTCGACCGACTCCTCGCGGGAGAGACGCAGCTCCCAGCGCCGATCGAGCCGACGGCGCGACCGCTGCTCTGAGAAGGCGGCTACCGCCGACATGCCCTATTTCCACTACCGCTCGCTCGATGAACTGCGTGCCGATGCACTCGCCCGCGCGATCGCGTTGCCGCTTTCGGAGGATCTCGCGTCACTTGCGCAGCCGGTGCGTATCGGCGGATTCGTCGCGTCCAACCGGATGGCCGTGCACCCGATGGAGGGCTGCGACGGCAATGTAGACGGCACGCCGGGTGAACTGACGTTTCGCCGCTGGCGACGCTTTGCCGAGGGCGGTGCGGCCGTGGTCTGGGGCGAAGCTACGGCGGTTGTGCCGGAGGCGCGCGCCAATCCTCGGCAGCTGCTGATC
The DNA here is from genome assembly GCA_030774575.1 of Chloroflexota bacterium. Taxonomy (GTDB): domain Bacteria; phylum Chloroflexota; class Dehalococcoidia; order DSTF01; family JACRBR01; genus JALYKW01. The sequence goes on from JALYKW010000017.1 coordinate 57,758, forward strand.
TCACGCGAGACGGCGCTCGAGTTGAAGCGGCTGCTGACGGAGACGCGCGATGCGCGTCGTGCTCGCTTCGGCGGCGATGAGGGCTTCATCGTCGGCGTGCAGCTCACGCACTCCGGCCGGTGGTCGCATGCGGGGCCGATCATCACGCAACACGGAGGGGCGATTGATGCGGTGAAGCATTGCGAGCAGCGCCCGCTGCTTTCGGATGCGGAGCTAGAGCGACTCATCGACCGCTTCGTTGAGGCGGCGACGCTCGCGCGCGATATCGGCTTCGACTTCGTCGACATCAAGCAGTGCCACACGTATCTGCTCAACGAGCTGCTGGGCGCGCGCTCGCGCCAGGGAGCATTCGGCGGAAGCTTCGAGCATCGTACGCGCTTCGTGCGCGATGTCTTCGCGCGCATTCGCGACCGCCTGGGCGATTCCATCGCGGTTGCAACGCGGATGAATGTGTTTGACGGCGTCCCCTACACGGGCGGCCCAGACGGCATTGGCTGGCCGGCGGCGCACGACGTGCCATACGTGGATGCATGGGGCACTGACCTGGATGATCCGACCCGCCCAGACCTGGGCGAGCCGCTGCGACTGATCGGCGAACTGCGCGAACTCGGGCTGTCGATGCTGAACGTGAGCACGGGGAGTCCGTATTACAACGCGCACATCGGCCGGCCGTTCGAGAAGCCGCCGGTCGACGGCTACACGCCGCCGGAGCATCCGCTGGCCGGCGTGGCGCGGCACTTCGCGCTGGCCGAGCAGGTGCAGCGGGCGTACCCGGACCTGCCGGTGATTGGCACCGGGTACTCCTGGCTGCGGCATTTCGCGATGCACGCCGGAGCAGCGAATGTGGCGTCGGGCGCCATTACGATGGTTGGGCTTGGCCGTGGCGCACTGGCCTATCCGGACTTTGCCGCCGACGTGCTCGATGGCACCGGGATGCAGCGCGATAAGTCATGCATCGGCGTCAGTTACTGCACGGCGCTGATGCGGGCCAAGCACAATGCCGAGGGCCAGTATCCGACGGGCTGTGTCCCGCGCGACCGTCTCTACGCCGACGCCTTCCGCGAGGCACGGCGGACCGAGGGCTGGCAGGCCGTGGGAGCGCCGCCCTCACCGCGCGGATAGGCCACGCGGCTCCATCGCCAGGGAGAGTCTGCGTGGCGGTGACTCGATGTTGAGCTCCGCACCCGAATTCGTTCCGCAATTTTGACCTTTCGGGTGTCACCCACCGATGCGGCTGCGGGTGAGAGGGAGCGCTGCCTTGATGAGAACAAATGTTTCACGTGAAACATTCGGAGCATTGGATCCTGGCCGTATTGACAGCCGCTCTTCGCGAACCTACGATAGGGAGCAAGCAACTAAGCTTCTTATCAATTGAGCGGGGGTGAATCGATGAACGAGAACGACATGATGGTGCCGGCGCGGGAGTTCAACGCCGAGAACTTCCTGCCGCGCGATCTGCTGTCGGCGTGGATCCGGCCGCTCGTGGCGGAGTTCATCGGCCCGTTCGCTCTGACGCTCATCGGCGCAGGTTCGATCTTGCTGGCGAAGACGCAGGGCTACAGCAACGGCGGCACTCTCGTCATGGTCGCGCTGGCACACGGGCTCGCCATCGGCTTGATGGTGGCTGCTGCCGGACATATCTCCGGCGGGCATTACAATCCGGCCGTGACGATCGCGCTCTGGCTCGGCGGGAAGATCGGCGCCGTGAAGTCGGTAGCGTACATCGTCGTGCAATTGCTGGGCGCCGTGGTAGCGGCCCTCGTGCTGTTGCGCTTGTTCGACAACTCTGTCGCCACGCTGAAGGACGCGATCCCTTCGGTGAACTACGGCGGCGCTGCGGGCAGTCCTGACAACGACGGGATCATCTTCGGCCGCGCGAATGCGCTTCTTCTCGAGATCATCCTCACCTTCTTCCTGGTGTACGTGATCCACGGCGTCGCGGTCGATGCGCGGGGCGCACACGCGATCGCACCTCTGGCGATCGGGCTGACGATCACGATGGACATCCTGATGGCGGGGCCACTCACTGGCGCGGCGATGAACCCATCGCGGCAGTTCGGGGTGGCGCTCGTCGATGGGACCTGGACGGATGGTTGGATCTACTGGGTGGGGCCGATCATCGGCGGCCTAGCGGCGTCCATCGTGCAGAACTTCATCTTCATACCGCGGGAAGACGCCGAACCGACGGCGCGCCCATCGGAGCATCACTGATTTCGGACGCAGCCGTTGCCCGTAGCCGGTGCCGCGCATTACACTGCGGCACTGGCTACGGGCGATGGAGCTCGCCCAAACTGCCCGCAAGGGCTGATGGCTCCTACCAGCGACGGTAGGGGCTTTTCGTTTGCCGATGAATGTGATTTATCTCGCGGTTGGCGGAGCACTCGGGACGCTGTCGCGCTACTACGTGACGGGCCGCGTGTCGGACTGGAACGGACCGTCCGGGCTCGGCGTGTTCGTGGTGAACATCAGCGGCTCGTTTCTTGTTGGCCTCTTCCTGACGCTCAGCGAAGAGCGCTTCCTGTGGCCGCCGCAACTGCGTCTGCTGGTGGCGATCGGGTTCCTCGGCGGCTTCACGACGTTCTCGTCGCTCGCCTGGGAGACGCTGCAGATGCTGGAACTGAGAGATGTCGTCGCGGCGTCGCTGAATATCGGCGGCAGCATCGTCTGCGGGCTGCTAGCGGTGTACCTTGGCAGCGTGCTGGGCCGGGCGATTTAGCCGCACGCTACCAGCGGAGGCGACGGACATGGACATCACCGGGCCGGCGAAGATGCTGAAGATCTACATCGGCGAGTCGGACAAATGGCACGGCAAGCCGCTCTCGACGGCGCTCGTGCAGCGGCTTCGCTCGGAGGGCGTCGCCGGTGCGACGGTGACGCGCGCGGTCGAGGGCTTCGGCGCGAACAGCCGGATACACACCGCGCACATCCTGCGGCTGTCGGAAGACCTGCCTCTGGTCATCGAGGTGATCGACAAGCCCGAGCGCATCGAGCAGGTGTTACCGATCGTCGACGAGATGGTCGGGGACGGGCTCGTCACGACGCTCGATGTCGAGGTTGTCCACTATCGCCACGGCAGCGGCAAGGACCGAGGCGTGTCGCCCGGATGACTTTCCCGAAACAGGGAGCACGCGTATGATCGCGACACTGAAGGAGGTGTGAGATGGGTGATGCGAAGCAAGTAGTGCGTGACTTCGTCGCTGCGTGGGAGGCGATGGACCAACAGCGGATCCTCGACGCCTTCACCGAAGACGCGGTGTACCACAACATGCCGATGCCGCCCGCCCAGGGGAAGGACGCCATCAAGGGGCTGCTGGGCATGATCCTCGGCCCGGCGACCGCGGTGTCGTTTGAGATCAAGCACATGGTCTCTGAGGGAGATGTCGTCCTAACGGAGCGCGTCGATACGTTCAAGATGGGCGACAAGACCGTCGCACTGGATGTCATGGGTACGTTCGAGCTGCGCGACGGCAAGATCGCCGCCTGGCGCGACTTCTTCGACCTGGCGCAGTGGACGCGGCAGGCGGGCGGTTGATCGGGTCGATCCGCGCCGTCGTGAGCCGGTGCTTCTCTGAGGACATCGGCGGCCTATGACGGCAATCCTGCTTGCGGTTACGCGGGGGGATGTGGCGGACTGGTTTCGCGACCACGGCACCGCCGTCGTCGGCACGCTGGTGCTGGCGCTGGTCGCAGCGGCCATCGCCCGGACTGTGATTCCACGCGCGATGCGCCCCGCTGTCGTGCGCCAGATGTCTGGCCGCCCGCCGGACGAAATCGACCGCCGGCTCACCACGCTAAGCGATGTCATCGTCCGCACGGTCGAGATCATCCTCTTTGCGTTCGCGCTGTTCACCATTCTGCCGGAGTTCGGGTTCGACATACGGGCAGTGCTGGCGGGCGTGAGCATCACCAGCATCGCGCTGGGTTTGGGCGCTCAGTCGCTCGTGCGGGATGCCATCAACGGCATCTTCATCCTCACGGAGAACCAGTATGCGCGGGGGGATGTCGTCTCCATTGCGGGGGTGACGGGCACTGTTGAAGATGTGTCTCTCCGGCGGACGCTCGTCCGCGATATCGATGGCGTACTGTACACGGTGCCGAACGGTTCAGTCATCGTTGCTGCCAACTACACGCGGGACTTCTCCCGGGTGCGTGTGACGGTACCGATATCGCCCGCGAGCGACCTGGCGAAGGTGCGGCGAATCTCGGATGAGGTTGGCCGCGCGCTCGCGGAGGACGCCGAATACGCTACCGCGATCGTGTCGCCGCCGCGGTACCTGCGGGTCGACAGCATCGATGTGAACGGCGTGGCGGTGCAGGTAAACGGCACCGTGCAGCCGGGCACGCAGTGGGAGATTGCCGGCGTGTTGCGGGCGCGTCTGCTGGAGGCCTTCCAGCGCGAAGGCATCAAGACGCCGTGGGGATGAGAGTGGTGACTCGTGACTGGTGACTGGTGACTGGTGACTGGTGACTGGTCGCTGTCGCTGGTCACCTGGTGACGGGTGACTGGTGACTGGTGACTGGTCGCTGGTCGCTGGTGACTGGTGACCGGTCGCTGGTCGCTGGTCGCTGGTCGCTGGTCGCTGGTGACTGGTCGCTGGTCGCTGGTCGCTGGTCGAGGTCGCTGGTTATTGGTCAAACGTGTGCTGGGCGGGGTTATCGGTGGCGTGCGCCGCTAGCGATGCCGTCGCTGCGCGGGTCCGTCTCCGCGGGCGGCGACGCTACCGCATCCGGGGCGTGGTCGCTCAGGTCGCGGCGCACCTGTATGAAGCGCATGACATCGCTTCGATGCAGGATGCCGACCAACTCCCGGCCGCGCAAGACGGGGAGCTGGTTCACGTCATGCTCGCTCATGAGGTGCAGCACCTGCGCCAGGTTCGCTGACGGATCGATGGTGTGCAGCCGGTTCGCCGGCGTCATCGCGCGGTAGACACTCGTTGTGGGCCACTGGTCTCGCGGCAGCTTGCGCACGTCGCTGAGGGTGATGATGCCGGCGAAATCTCCGGCGGCCATCACGGCGAAACAGCGGTTGTTGTGGCGGAGCAAGTGCTCGTGCACCAACTCCTCGACGCTCAGATCCGGAGGCACGGTGCTGATGTTGGTCTGCATGACATCGCGGACTGGGATGCCGCTCAGCGTGGTCTCGATAACGAGCTGCTCGTAGCTTGCTGAGGATGCGTTGCGGAGGAAGAAGCCGATGAAGAGAAACCAGAGGCCGTTGAACACACCGCCGAAGTAGGTGTAGACGATGCCGATGCCCATGATGGCGTAGGCGATCCATTCGCCCATGCGAGCGGCGGTGCGCGTCGCGCGCAGGCGGTTGTGGTTGCGCGCCCAGACGATCGAGCGGAATACGCGTCCGCCATCGAGCGGGAAGCCGGGGAGCATGTTGAAGAGAGCCAGCGATGCGTTGATCAGCGCGAGGTTGGCGCAGATGCCGGCGAGGCCGTCGCTGAAGGGCCGGAGGGCGACGAACAGCAGCGCGAACATGCCTCCGAGCGCGAGGCTCGTCAGCGGGCCGACGATGGCGATGCGAAATTCGAGGCCGGGCGTGTCGGGCTCCTGCGTGAGGTTGGCGACGCCGCCGAAGACGAACAGCGTGATACTCCTCACCGGCAGACGATTGCGGTTCGAGACGATTGCGTGCGACAACTCGTGAGCGAGCACGCTGAGGAAGAAGATCGCGGCGACGAAAGCGCCGCCGATCCAGCGCTGCGGGTCAGACCACTGGGGATAGAAATTTTCGAGGACGCCGGTCGCGAAGGACCATGTCACGAAGAAGAAGATGAAGACCCAACTCCAGTGGATCCCAACATCTACGCCGAAGATACGTCCCAGCTTAAAGGAACTTGCCATGCGTCTCCCGTCCCTGACTGAGCGCCGCCCGCATTCAATAATATGCGGAAATATGCGGACTTTGCGTGGTCAGGTTGTGACAAACGGGTTAGAGACGCTATCGGTCGATTAAGCGACGCGAGTGACAGCTCGCAGGCGGAAGGGCAGGGCAGTCGGGGCGAGCTACGAGAGCTTCGCTTCAATCGATGCGATGACCTCGCGGATGGTCTCCTGCCGCCAGTTTCCCCACATGGGGCCGTTCTGGAAGGCGATGTTCTCCTGCTTGGCGGCCTCGCGCTCCTCCGGTGTCATGTCGGGCTTACGCATGCGGGCGTACATCGGGCCGAGCTTCTCGCGCATCTCCTGGTAGGCGAGCTGCGGCCGCTCGGTGAAGTGGGCGATGTAGTCCATGTCCTTCGAGTAGAAGACGGCGACCGGGATCGACTCGTGCTCGCCGCCGTTGAGGTACTCGGCCATGATGTCCTTGTTCTGGTCTCGCGGAAATACGCGCAGTTCCATGCCGGTCGCCTCGGCGATGCGCTGGAAGACGGGAAGGCCGCGGAAGACATCGGGGCACCAGTCCTCGCCGATGACCATGATCCTGGCGGGGCCGCCCGGCTTCTGCATCAGCATCTTCAGCTTCGCCGCATCCTCGGCCGAGACCGTGGTGCCGGCGTAGTTCTCTTCAAAGCGCTTCTGGTTGCGTTCGATGGAACTGACATAGTCGGCGTAGGTCATGCCTTTCGCAAAACGCTCGGGCGTGACGACGCTTTCCTTTTGCTGCACCATGGCAGTCTCCTTCATCGGCTGAATGTCGCGCGGGAAGTGCGGGCATTGTAGCACGCAGAGCCGCCGGCGGCGCGTGCCGGTTTCCGCGTGCTCGTTGAAGGTGGGGTGCCGAGATGACGTGCTATCCTGCACGCAGTGGAGTACCCCAGCACGAGCGTTTCGACATCGATAGCGCCGGTAGCGGCCCGCAAAGGCGCGCGCTGGCGCAGGGATCTGCTGTTCTTTGCCATCGCGGCGAGCGTGGTCGCGCTCGACCAGTTCACGAAGTGGCTCGTCCGAAACCACCTGGCGCTGTACGAGCAGTGGCCGGACAAGAGCATCTTGCACACGCGGATCATTCACGTCGTCAACAGCGGTGCGGCGTTTGGCATCTTGCAGGGCGCGACGCCGTTTCTGATCGTCACGAGCCTGTTCGGGCTCGCCGCTATCGTGCTCTACTACGTTTATCCGCCGATGGACCACGGGCTGATCCGCGTGGCGCTGGGCATGCAGCTTGGGGGGGCCGTCGGCAATCTGATCGACCGCGTGCGGGTCGGAGCAGTGACCGACTTCATCGATGTGGGTGGGTTCCCGACGTTCAACGTGGCCGACTCGAGCATCACGATCAGCATCATCGCGGTGCTGATCTTCTTCGCGATACAGGAGTCGGACATCGCGACGGAGCCGCCGGATCCAGCGCTGGCGCCCGATGCGGCGACCCGGTCCGCAAACGAAGACTGAGCTGACGGCGGACAGGGACGGCGAGCGGCTTGATGTCTTCATCGCGCGGCGGCTGCCGGAGTTAACGCGCTCGCGGGTGCAGCGGCTGATTGATGACCGCGGCGTTGCCGTTGCCGGCCAGCGCGCTAAGGCATCGCTCCGGCTCGACGCGGGCGCCGCGGTGACCGTGGATGTGCCGCCGCCGGTCGATCCGCTGGCGCAGCCAGAAGCGATCCCGCTCGATGTGCTGTACGAAGACGCCTACTTGCTTGCGGTCAACAAGCCGCCGGGCATGACCGTGCACCCTTCGCCCGGCCACATAACCTCGACCCTGGTGAACGCGGTGCTGGCGCACTGCGACGATCTTTCCGGCATCGGCGGTGTGATGCGGCCGGGGATCGTGCACCGCCTCGACCGCGACACGTCGGGGGTGATCCTCGTCGCGAAAAACGACATGGCGCACAGCAGCCTTGCCAGGCAGCTGAAGGAGCGCCGGGTGGAGAAGACGTATATCGCTCTGGTCGAGGGCACGCCGAAGCCCGCCGAGGGCCGGATCGATGCGGCGATCGCGCGAGACCCGCGCAACCGAAAGCGGATGACGATCGTCGAGGGCGGCCGGGCGTCGGAGACGGCCTATCGGGTGATCGAGCGCTTCCGGGGCTATGCGTTGGTCGAGGCGCGGCCGAAGACGGGGCGCACGCACCAGATCCGCGTGCACTTGACGGCGATCGGCCACCCGATTGTGGGCGACCGGCTGTATGGAAAACCGTCGCCGCTGGTGGGGAGGCAATTCCTTCACGCGCGGCGGATCACCTTCAGACATCCGAGAACGAACGAAACGATGGACGTCGATGCGCCACTCCCGGCGGACCTGGCGGACGCGTTGGAGTCGCTGCGACGGGAGTAGTTCGCGTTTACGTGCCGACCGGGTCGACATCGACCGTCCAGTTCGGCGGCAGGACGAAGTCTCTCACGACCGATGCGGGGTCGCGGCCGCGCAGCAGGATCTGCCAGCGCCATCGTCCGCGAAGGCGCGGCACGTACGCGGGCGCCGCTTCGAGTACTTCGACGTCGCTGCCGATCTCGGCACGGCGACTGGCGAGCGCGCGCCGCACGCGCATCGCCTCGGCGTGGGCGCTGCGTGGATTGGTGTGCGATAGGGTGAGGCGCAGGAGGCGGGCGAAGGGGGGGTAGCCGCTGCGCCGCCGGGCCTCGAGCTCGGCACCGACGAACGCCTCGTAGTCGTAGCGCGCGGCGGCTTCGATGGCGTAGTTGCCGGGGGTGTAAGTCTGGATGATGACGCGACCGACGCGCTCGCCACGGCCGGCGCGCCCGGCCACCTGCGTGAGCAGCTGGAAGGTGCGCTCGCCGGTCCGGAAGTCGGGTATGTGCAGGCCGACGTCAGCGTTGACGACACCCACGAGGGTGACCGACGGCAGATCGAGTCCCTTCGCCAGCATTTGCGTGCCGACGAGGATGTCGGCGTCGTGCGCGAGGAACGACGCGAGGATCTGCTCGTGCGCGCGGCGGGTGCGTGTGGCGTCGCGGTCCCATCGCAGCAAGCGCGCGTGCGGAAAGCGACGCGCCGCTTCGGCCTCGACCTGCTCGACGCCGGCGCCGAGCAGGCGGATGCGCGGGCTGCGGCACTCACGGCAGGTGACGGGCAGGCGCGAGCGCCGATTGCACTGATGGCAGACGAGGCGGTCGTACTGTTTGTGAAAGGTCAGCGCGACCGCGCAGCCCGGGCACGCGGGCACGTAGCCGCAATCCCGGCACTGCACGTGGCCGGCCAGTCCGCGCCGGTTGAGGAAGAGAATCGCCTGCTCGTCGGCGGCGAGTGTGCGCTGCAGCGCCGCGGTCAGCTCCGCGCTGAACATGCTGCGGTTACCATCGCGCAGCTCCTGACGCAGATCGACGACGGAGATTTGCGGCATCGCCGCTGACGCTTCCGGTTCTGTCGAGCCGTTGGCGGAGACGACGGGGCGAATGCGCTCCGGCAGAAAGAGCAGCGTGTACTCGCCGCTTTCGGCTCGCGCGAAGGAGACGACGTCAGGTGTGGCGCTGCCCAGCACCACGGTGGCGTCCTTCAGCCGGGCGAGCTCGATCGCGACATCGCGCGCGTGATAGCGGGGATGCGGATCATGCTGCTTGTATGTCCACTCGTGCTCTTCATCGATGACGACGAGAGCAAGGTCCGGCTGAGGAGCGAAGATGGCCGATCGTGAGCCGATGACTACGTCGTAGCGCCCGGCTGCGATGCCGTGCCACTGGTCGAACATCTCGCCGTCGCTGAGGCCGCTGTGGAGGACGGCGACGCGCTCGAAGCGCTCGCGAAAGCGGCGCACCGTCTGCGGCGTCAGGGCGATCTCGGGCACCATGACGATCGCCCGCCGCCCGAATGCGATGCAGTGGTCGAGAGCGTGGAGGTACACCTCGGTTTTGCCGCTGCCGGTTACGCCGTGGAGAAGGACTGTCCGCGGCTCCTTCGTGTCGAGGGCTTCGCAGATCGCTTCGGCGGCCGTAGCCTGCGCCGGCAGCAGATGCGCGGCCGCCCGGCGGACGACCGGCAGGTGGCCGAGCGGATCGCGCTCAACTGACCGCGCCGCGCAGGAGACGACGCCGATCTCGGCGAGCCAGCGCACGGCGCTGGAGTCGATGCCCGACGTGCGCAACTCCGCCAGAGCGCGCTCGCCCGTGCCGTCAAGCGCCGCTACTGCCTCGTGGGCTTGGCGGGACCGATTGGTCTGCGTGAGTGTCCGTATTTCGCCGGCGGCCTCGGTTTGCGAAAGCGCGGGCTCGACGGAATGACCCTCGCGGTCATAGCGCACGGCGCCAGATCGAATCAGGCGGTCGAGATTGGCCCTGCTGCCGGCCAGCCGGGCCGCTTCTTCGACGGAGATCTGCCGCTTTTGCAGCAGGCGCTGCAGTACGGCGGCGCGACGGGAGTGTTTCGGCGGCTCGGCGGCGTCGATGCGGGCGTGGGCGGCGGCCGCCGGCATTGTGAGGGCGACGACCTCTTCGGTCCTGGCGGCGATGCGCGGTCTGGCCACGCCATAGGAGCGCACGATCAGTCCGCGCTTTTCGAGCCGGGCCAGCGTCGACTCGGGGCTGGGGAATGGTAAGCGCTCGCGGAGCGCGTCGAGGTCAGATCGACCCTCCGCGAAGAGCGCTTCGAGCACTGCGCGCTGCCGCAGCGGCAGATCCAGGCCGGCGACTTCGTCATGGTCGACGAGCGCGTGTACGGTGGTCTGCGGCTTGCGCTCGAAGCCGGGCGGCAGCATCAGGGCGGCTGCGTCGAAAATCGGGGCGATGTACTCGCGGGCGATCCAGTGCGCCAGCGCCACGCGCTCTGGATCGAGCAGGGGGGCTGCGCCGATGAGCGAGCGGATCGGACGGATCTTCTCGGGTTCGGAGAAGACCGGCGTCTCGTGCACTTCGAGCACAACGCCCTGCAACGTCATTCTGCCGAACGGGACGTAGACGGCGTGGCCGGCGCGCACGTCGAGCTGAGGGGGCACGCTGTAGCTGAACGTCTGGCGGTGCGGAAGGCTGGAGTTCACCGCCACTTCGGCAAAGCGGGGCCTCGGCGCGTCGCTGCGCGCATCGGGGCGGCCGGTGAGGCGTTCGTGCAGGCTGAGCGTCATTGCGGCTCCATGCCCGGGCGGGATGCTCGCGGCAAACAAAATGGGAAGGCATGTCCTGCCTTCCCATAGTACACGTGCCGGCGGCGAACTCTACGTCCGCAATTTCTCCTTGATGCGCGCTGCCTTGCCGGTGAGACCGCGAAGATAGTACAGCCGGGCGCGCCGGACCTTACCCTGGCGCACGACCTGGACCTTTTCGAGGCGCGGCGAGTGGATGTTGAATGATCGCTCAACCCCGACGCCGTGCGCGATGCGCCGCACGGTGAAGTTCGCGCCGGCGCCGCCCATATTGCGGCGGATGACAACGCCTTCGAATACCTGCGTGCGCTCGCGCTCGCCCTCGACGACCTTGGCGCTGACACGCACGGTGTCGCCGGGGCCAAAGACCTCGATCGCGGCGTTCTCGCTTAGTTCTATGAGGTGGCTCGCGTCCATAACCGAAGCAGACTATCGGCTCGGGCAGAAGCGGGCAAGGTGTCCGCCGGCCATGTAGTTGGCCTGAGATTTTGGAGACGGGAGGAGTCAAGCTGACGGAACATCGGAATCGCCGCGCCCCGCACCCACCTAACCCCCCGCCAGGCGAGTCTTCGACGGCGCCATCCCTACGAGGAGATACAAGGGGGAGCGCCGTAACGAGGATGGAAGCGCGCATCGTCTCAGGTGTCAAGCTGACGGCACATCGGAATGACGACGCGAGATGTCAACGGGGCTAGCGGCCTGTTCGCCCTCGAGCCGGCGGGCCACGTTGCGCAGGAGCGAGGTAACGATCGCTCGATGAAAGGGGCGTACGACGAAGAAGTACGCGCGGCCCAGGCCGTTGTTGAAGTGGACGACCGTCGTCAGTACGGCCGAGGGTCGCGCTGCATCTCGCTGCACAAGCATGGACGCGCGAAAGTCAAGGTGGCGGTCATCTGCGCCGAGCAGGATCTCGTCGTCCGACCGCGCGCACACCCTGAACATGCCCGCCATGTCACCGGGCTGGAACCCAACAATGGAGTTCTTGGCGGGCGCACGGGCGGGCGCGGTGCGAAGGCCGATCAGCGAGACGATGCGGTCGCGGAGCCACATGAGGTGCTCGGCCCAGCGAGGCGCCGACGTGGCGAGCAGTCGCGTCAAAGCGTCGATATCGTGCGCGCCGCCCGGCGGAAGGTCGATCGCGTACGCGTCGGCATATGATGTCACCGCGAAGGCACTGGCGGCGAGCGACCGGAGAGGCACGGGGACTTCGCGCACACGCCTGCCGGCTGATACGTTCATCAGATCCTCACGCACGAGGCTCGACCGTCGGCAATCTTACGCACGCCCTGAAGTATATCGGGCAGGTGTGAAGTAACCGGTGCAGATGGGCGGGGCTTTAGCGCGGCAGCGCGTGGAAGCCCGAGATGAGCTTCGGACCGTCGAGGTCGAGAGCGGCCCAGCCGGGCATGGGAATGGCGCGCCAGAAGGCGAATGGATCTTCGAGCCCCACGAGCTGCGTCAGATACGCCGTCAGCACGCGACCGTGGGTTACGAGGGCTGCGGGCAGCGCGCCTTTTTCGACAATGCTCATTGCGCCGGCAAAGCGTGTCGCAGCATCGATGGCTCGCTCGGTGGCCCGGAACGAGGCGCCGGGATGCTCGAGGACCTCGCGGATGTATTCGGAGTAGTTGTCAGAGTTGGCGATCCAGTCGATGCGTATCTCTTCGAACCCTTCGACAACACGCGCCTGGAGGCTCGTGGCATCGGCGACGAGGAGCGCGGTGGCCCGGGCCTTTGCTTCGGTGCTGCTATAGACGCTGGCGAGGCCCCAATCACGGGCCACCAGGCCGAGTTGTTTCGCTTCCTCAATGCCGCCGGCGTGCAACTCCCATTGATGTGCGGCGACGTTCGGCTGCACTGCCGGCGACGCATGCTTAACGAGGTATACGACGCGCATCGATTACACCGGTACGCCGGTGAGAAAGAGCAGGCCTCGGGCCAGCACCTCGCCCACGAGCACCGCACCGACGGCGATGTAGAGGAGGCCGGTCGAGGACATCATGGCGTTTTCGTTGGCCGGGTAGCCGCGGCTGGAGACGAACGACATGTAGCCGAGCGCCGCCGGAAACGCGAGGCCGATCAGGATGCGGAGCCAGAAGGCCGGGTTCGCTCCGAGGGTCGTCGAGCCGAGGAAGGCGGTTGCGGCGGGCACCTGGCGGGCGGGGATGATGACGTTGACGACCAATAGCACGGCCTGCAGGATCACCGCCGCGACGAGCAGGAGTGTGAGCTCTTCGAGTGGTTCGCGGGGCAGACGGGGCGTCACCAGGTACCAGTGCCCGAGCGTCATCGCCAGCACGACCGCACCGACTGCGAGCGTGCCGGCGCCGATGCTGAGCAGGGCACCGGCGAATCCCCAGGTGGGCAAGCTGACGTAGTAGGCGGTAACCGCGATGAGGCCGGCGCCCACGACCGTCGCCCCTACGCCGGCGACCAGCGAGAGCTCTCGCTCCTCGCGCAGGACGAAGAGGTTGTAGGGCAGTGTGGCCAGGAGGAAGACGGCTGATCCGCCCTTGACCCAGTTGGCGAGCGATTCGTCAAGCCGGTAGCCGCCGATGACGGACCTTGGGTCGAGTACAAGGCCGTTAAGGAGCATCAGGAGCGCGCCCGCGGCGGCCATGCTCGCAGAAAGCTTGAGGAAGCTGGCGGCGACGCGCCCCCGCCATTGGGCGAGCACGCAGACGAGGAGGCTGCCGACGGAAAATTCCATGAGCACCAGGAAGGAGGTGTACGGCAGCGCGTCGAGGTTCACGCGGACAGACTAACGAGGGGCGAAGTGGGGGGATAGCTGGCCCTCACCCCGGCCTTCGGCCACCCCTCTCCCACAAGGGGAGAGGGGATTATGTGCTAACTAAGCGGGCGCGGCGATTGCCGCTACGATGGCTCCGAGTTGGCGCCAGTCGTCTTCCTGGGCGGCTTGTGGGCGGTGGAGCGTCGATTGGCGACTCGGATGGTACATCGGCACGAGCGTGCGGCTTTGCCATGCCGTGGCGGTGGCAACGTGGGTGCGCAGGTGTGCGGCGTGCGGTGACAGTGCGCGCAGTGACTCGAGCGCCACGCGGCCGAGCGTGACGACGACCGGCGCGGGCACGGACGCGATCGTCCGGGCGAGGAAGGGGCGGCAGCGGGCGACTTCGGAGGGGGCGGGCGGGCGGTTGCGGCCGCCGGCATCGAGGGGGTTGCAGAGGACGGCGTTGGTGATGAAGACATCGCGGCGGGTGATGCCGGCGATTGCGATGAAGGCGGAGAAGCGGTTTCCGGATTCGTCGCGGGTCAGAGGGACGCCGGTGACTGCGCCGCCTCGACGGCCCACGGCCTCGGCCACGAAGAGCACTGCTGCGTCGAGCGGTCCGTTGGCGGCGCCGAGCACGTGGCTATGTACCATGCCGGTACAGGCGAGGCACACCGACACGTCGGAGACCAAACTGCGGAATGCCTGATCTTCGCGCACGCCGGAGCGCGTTCGGGTGGTAGCGTCGGTCATTATGGTGTGCTCAATGATCCCGCTCCACGCGTGACACTTGTAACGCCGGGAGGATCGGCGTAGTATCGCGATCTAATGTACGACGAACGAGGGGGGCGCGTGCGACCGGTGCCGGAATACGACGCCAAGAGCTGGCTGCTCAAGGCGCTGCGTGAGACGGCGCACGCGATGGAGTCGCTACTGTGGGATCTCGATGAGGACGCGCTGGAGCGGATCCCGGAAGAAGGCGAGTGGTCGTGCGCGCAGTTGGTGGCGCACATGTGCGAGATGGAGCGCCGCTACATCGACCGGCTGGAGCGGATTGTGCGGATGGACGAGCCGCGGATCGCCGCTTTCGATGCTGATTCGATCGAGCAGTCGGAGGAGTCTGTTCCGCGGGAGGACTCGATCTTCGAGCAGATGGAGGCATTCTCGGTGCAACGCCGGCAGGTTGTGCATCTGCTCTGGTCGCTCGACGACGCGGACTGGCGGCGGCGGGGGATCCATCCGTATCTCGGCCCGCTGACGATTACGCAGGTCGCTCGCGAGATGAACGAGCACGACCTTGGGCATCTCTGGCAACTGCGCCGGCTCTGCGACCGGTTTCAGGCGGCATCGGTCTGAAGCATCCGCGCTAGTACGGGCGCCTCGTTCGCTGTACGATTTTGGCCATGGGCATCCTTCCGATCCGGATCGCGGGCGACCCCGTCCTTCGCACCAAGGCGAAGAAGGTGCGCCGGATCGATGACTCGATCCGGAAGCTGATCGACAACATGATCGACACGATGCGCGCCGCGCCGGGCGTCGGCCTGGCGGCGCCGCAGGTGGGGGTGTCGCTGCGGGTGGTGGTGATCGAGACGCCCGACGATGGGCTTCTGGAGCTGATCAACCCGGAGGTGGTGAAGTCGTCGGGTGAGCGGCGACTGGTGGAAGGATGTCTTTCGGTGCCCGGCTACCAGGCGGAAGTCACGCGCTCGAAACAGGTCACGGTGAAGGCACTGAACCGCGAGAGCAAGGAGATCCGCCTCAAGGCGGTTGGGACGCTGCTCGCGCAGGCACTGGAGCACGAGATCGACCACATCAATGGCATCCTGTACATCGACTATCTGACCGATGCTGACGAGCTGATCCCCGTGCGCCCGTCCGTGGATGATGAGCCGGATGCGCCGCAGGAAGCCGAAGTCAGTATCGTCTAGTCGTGGTTGCTCTCCGCAACGCGATCGGCCTTTTGCATGACTACCTTCGCACCGCCTCCAGCGTTGGGTGCGCTCATCGACGCGATCGTGGCGTCGGGCAACGGGACGGATCCGCGTGCGTACGTTGTCGGTGGCACCGTGCGCGACGTGTTGATGGGACGCGAAGCACACGATCTCGATCTTGCTGTTGAGGGCGACGCGGTGGCATGGGCGCGCCGCCTGGCAGAGCAACTCGCCGGGCATTTCGTGCTGCTCGACGAAGTCCAGGCGGTCGCCCGCGTGGTGCTGGATGGCGGTGCGGTGCGACACGTCGATGTCGCCCGGCTGCAGGGTTCGGTCGAGCAGGACATGCGCCGGCGCGACCTGACGATCGATGCGCTCGCGGTGCCGCTTGGAAACGCCGCGGTGATCGACGTGTGTGGTGGTGTGCGTGACATCGCGGCTCGCGTCGTGCGGATGAATGGGACGGAGGTCTTCGATGAAGATCCGCTGCGCCTGCTGCGCGCCGCCCGTATCGCCTCCGAGCTGGAGTTCGAGATCGAGGCCGGAACCGCGGCGGCGATCCGGGAACGGGCGGCTCGGGTCAACGAGGCGGCGGCGGAGCGGCGGCGCGATGAGCTGGCGCGCATCTTCAGTCTCGATCGCGCCTACCCGGCATTGCGGCTGCTCGACGGTCTGGGCTTGCTTGACGCGCTGCTGCCGGAGCTGACTGCGGGCCGCGGCGTCACCCAACCGGAGCGATTTCATGCGTACGACGTCTTCGAGCACAACATCCGCGCTGTCGAGGCGATGGACACCATGCTGGCCCCGGCGACAGACGCCGGCTCGATGTGGAGGACGCTGTGGGAGACCTTCGCCTGGTGTGAGGGCGAATTGCGCGCGTATCTCGCCGAAGAGATGAGCGAGGGGCGGGGCCGGGCGGGGTTGCTCAAACTCGCAGCGCTGCTGCACGACGTGGCGAAGCCAGAGACACGCACTGAGGACGCCGACGGTCGCGTGCGGTTCTTCGGTCACGCCGACGCCGGCGCGGAGACGGCCAGGCGGATCATGCGCCGGCTCCGCTTCTCATCGCGCGAGTCGGCGTTCGTGTCGCTGTTAGTGGCGGAGCACCTGCGACCGGTGCAACTGGCGGAGGTTGGTCACGTGCCGACGCGGCGCGCGCTCTATCGCTTCTACCGCGATCTTGGGGATGCGGCGCCGGAGGTGCTGCTGCTTGCGCTCGCCGACGCGGCTGCTGCTCGGGGCGCGAAAATGACACAGGATGAATGGTCGAGGCAGGTCCGGTATATGAATTCGCTGCTCGTGCGTTCGAAGGAGGAGGAAGGTATAGTAGATTCGCCCCGGCTCCTGACCGGACACGACATAATGTCAGAATTCGGCCTGTCACAAGGCACGGCGGTGGGGAAGGCGCTCGAGGCGCTGCTGGAGGCGCAGGGGGCCGGGGAGTTGCACGACCGTGAAGGAGCGCTGGCGTTCGTGAGAAGGCTGTTGGGTGAAGGGAAACGCCGGGATTGAGCGTCCGCGCCGAGATCGAGCTCCTCGTGACGGTCGCCATTGTGCTGGCGCTCTACTGGTTCCTCATCCGCCCGAGGTTCGAGAAGCGGGGACGCCTGCACGACATGCAGAATCTTCAGATCGGGGATGAGATCCTTACGACATCCGGCTTCCTGGGCACGGTGAAGGAAGTGAACATCCCGGAATCGGGTCCGGTGCAAGTCGTCATCGACTTTGGGAACGGCGTGGTGATGAACGCCCTCTCAAGTGCGATAGCCCAGCGCGTCGCGGCGGGCCAGACGGTATACTCGCGGGGATTTTCGAGCACGGAGGGACGAAGGTAGCTGATGCGCAGGTGGTGGAACCGGCTCTACGTACTGCTGATCCTGGTGATCGCGGGTTTCTCGATCTACGCCGTCTGGCCCGACGAGCCTAACCGCTATTTGCCGGACGCTATTCCGTGGCCATCGGGTCGCGGTCTGCCGGGGACAATCGGGCCGTTGAAGCTGCCGTGCCATACCACGGACGCTACGAGCACGAACCCGGCGAGAGACTGTGCGGGCATGATCCTGGGGCTCGACCTGCAGGGCGGCTCGCGTATTGTGCTCGCGACGGACCTGGGCGGACTCAACGTCACGGACGCTGACCTTGACGACGGGCTTAACGCCGCGAAAGACATCGTGGAAAAACGAATCAACCCGTTCGGAGTCTCCGAGTCGCAAGTGCAGCGCTCAGGGAAGGACCGGCTGGTCGTGGAGCTGCCGGGCGTGAGCGCGCAGACGGCCCGCGACATCACGCGGCCGGCGGTGCTGATGTTCTGCGAGGGACTGCAGCAGGGCGGTCAGGGCGGCGGATCCGCGACGGTCCCGCTGGCGGTGCTGGCCGACGCGTCGAAGGTTGTGTACAAGGCCGGCACATGCCAGCCGGACGTCGACGCGAGCGGGCAGGTCCTGATTCAAAACGGTGACGGCTCGACGGCTCGCGTCGCGCCGACCTATGCGCCGGTGAACACGGTGGCGGTCGCGAACATCGTCTGGACGCCGGCGAAGGGCGAACTGAACGGCGCCCCGACGATCATGACGGGATCCTTTTTGAAGTCGAACAGCCAGGTGCAATTCGATTCCCTGGGGGCACCGCGACTGAGCTTCAGCATGACGGCTGACGGCCAGAAAGTATTCGGGTCGCTGTCGCAGCGCATGATCGGCTTGCCACTCGCGACATTCCTTGACGGCGATCCGATCCGCGGCGCCGATGGCCGCATCATCGCTCCGACTATCCAGAGTCAGATCACGGATAGCGGCGTGACCACGGGGCTCTCCCTCGCCGACGCGAAGAGGCTGCGGACGTTCCTCAACAACGGCGCCTTTCCCATCCCGCTGAAGGTCATACAGCAGCAGGATGTCGATGCGACGCTGGGTGACACGGCTGTGCTGCACTCGGTACAGGCGGGGCTCGTGGCGATGCTGATCATCATGGCGTTCATGACCCTGTACTACCGTCTGCCGGGCGTGCTCGCGAGCCTGGCGCTCGTCGTGTACACGGCGATCCTGTTGGCGATCTTTAAGATCGGCATCCCCGGGTCAGGACCGGTGACGTTGACGCTCGCGGGCATTGCGGCGTTCGTGCTATCGATCGGCATCGCGGTGGATGCCAATATCCTGGTCTTCGAGCGCACGAAAGAAGAGCTGCGCAACGGCCGCAGCCTGATCCCTGCGGTGGAAGCGGGATTCGACCGCGCCTGGTCGTCGATCCGCGACAGCAATATCTCGACGTTGATCACCTGCGGCATCCTGTACTGGATGGGCAATCAGTTCGGTTCGAGCTTGATCAAAGGGTTCGCGCTGACGCTGGCGATCGGTGTGCTGGTCAGTCTCTTCTCGGCGATCACGGTGACGCGGACGTTCCTGCGGCTGGCCATCGCGACGCCGTTAGCGCGGCCGCTGTGGCTCTGGACCGACGACAATGCGGAGGCGGAGACACCCGTGTCGGCCAGTCCGATCCGGGGGATGGAGCCCGCCGAGAATGCTTGACCTGGTATCGAAGCGCAACTGGTTCTATCTGTTCTCGTTCCTGCTCGTCGTGCCGGGCGTCATCTCGCTGGTGATCCCGCCGCGGCTGAGGCCGGGCATTGAATTCACGAGCGGGACGACGTTTTCGTTTCGCTATGTCGAGCAGACGAGCAGCGACGAGGTACAGAAGCTGATCTCAAGCTTGGGACATCCTGAGGCGCGGGTGCAGCGCACGGGTGACAACCAGTTCCTGGTACAGACGAACGAGATCGAGGGTTCCGCACAGACGCCGCCGGTCGGGCCGGCACTGGCGTCGGAGCGGGAGTCAGTCGAGCTGGCGCTGAGCAAGAACTTCGGCGGATTCCTTGACACGCAAGGGAACCCGACGACGCAGTTCACGGAGTTCTCGTCCGTGTCGGCGGCGGTGTCGAAACAGATCGGCAGAAACGCGGCGATCGCGGTGCTACTGGCGTCGGTCTTCATCACCGCGTACATCTGGTACGCGTTCCGCAATGTCCCGAACTCGCTGCGTTACGGCATCTCTGCGATCGTGGCGCTGCTGCACGACGTGCTCCTGGTGGTCGGCGCGTTCTCCATTCTCGGCAAACTCTTCGATGTCGAAGTCAACACCTTTTTCATCACCGGAGTGCTGACGGTCGTCGGCTTCAGCGTGCACGACTCGATCGTGGTGTTCGACCGCATCCGCGAGAACGTTGCCCGCGGTCAGATACGCAACTTCCCCGATGCCGTCAACCACAGCCTGCTGCAGACGATGGGCCGCTCGTTCAACACGTCGCTGACGCTGATCTTCTCGATCGTGGCGCTGCTGCTGCTGGGCGGGGGGAGCATCCGCGACTTCCTGCTCGTACTGCTGATCGGTGTCTCGACCGGTACGTATAGCTCGGTGTTCATTGCCAGCATGTTCCTGGTGACGTGGCAGCAGGGTGACATCGCCCGACTATGGCGGCGGATCACGGGGCAGCGCCCGGGTAGCGCGCCGCTGGAAGCTGCGCCGGCGGAGTAGCCCTGCGAGCCGGGAGAGCACGTAGCCGCAGGATCCAGCGAACACGGGGGAGAGCACTGGGCTCTTCGGCGGGTTGGCTGCGCCCGTCGATGTGTGGCACGATGAGTGCGGCGCGGAGCGGCTTTGCCTCGGCCGGGATACCAGATTGGTCGTGTAGCCATGGTGGCATTTCGATATAGCGAGTGGGACGGCACGCAGGAGATCCCGGCGCTCGAGGCCGATGAGGTGCTCGAGGCGCTGACGGACGACCTGATGAACTTTGGCGACCTGCAGCACGCGATGCGCAATCTGCTGCAGCGCGGCATGAAGAATCCGATGGGGCAGCAGCTGCAGGGTCTGCGCGATCTGCTCCAGCAGTTGCGGCAGCAGCGGCGAAACTCGCTCGACAAATACAACCTCTCGTCGATCATCGACGACATCAAGAAGCGGCTGGACGAAGTGCTCCAGATGGAGAACAGCACGCTCGACCAGCGGCTCAGCGACGAAGGCCAGCAGCCGGGCACGCAGGGTGGCGCACAACCGCCGCGTTCCGAGCAGCCGCCCGCGGGATCGCAGCAGTCTGGCTCGCAGCAGGGCGGAGCGCCGCAGCAAGGCTCGCCGTCGATGCAGGGCGCACCGCAAGCGGGCGGGCAAGGAGAGCCGGGGGACGGCGGAGAGCAGGACGGCGGCGGCCAGCAGGGATCACACCAGAGCGAGCAGGACCAGTTCGCGCAGATGGCGAAGCGCATCGCCGACCGCAAGAAGAACTTCCTGAACAACCTTCCGCAGGATGTGCCGAGCGCGGTGAAAGAACTGCAGAACTACGAGTTTCTGAACCCGGAGGCGCAGCACAAGTTCACCGAGCTGATGGACATGCTGAAGAAGGCGATGACCGAGACCTTTTTCAAGGACATGTACGACCAGATCGCGAACATGTCGCCCGAAGACATGGCGCGCATGAAGCAGATGGTGAAAGACCTGAATCAGATGCTCAGCGACCGGCTCGCCGGCGG
>JALYKW010000018.1 GCA_030774575.1 Chloroflexota bacterium
TCGGCGTGTTCGTCGGCGGCACGGGGGTATTGGTCGGTGTGTTAGTCGGTGTGTTCGTCGGCGTGTTGGTCGGCGTGTTGGTCGGCGTGTTCGTCGGTGTGTTCGTCGGCGTGTTCGTCGGCGGCACCGGCGTATTCGTCGGCGTATTGGTCGGCGTGTTCGTCGGCGTGTTCGTCGCTGTCGGCGTGCTCGTCGCAGGCAGAGGCGGCAGTTCCGAACAGAGGAAGCTCGCGCTCTTCGACGTGTTGAGACTGTTCTCCAAACGAATGGCGTTTGCGCCGACCGGCACACCCGCCGTGCTGAGGTCGAACGTCGCCGGACTCGTCGTGCCTGCCAGGAAGGTCTCGCTACCCCCCGGCACGGGGACGAACGTACCACTTCCAGGCATGTGGTAGGTCAGATACACCGTAAACGAGACCGTCGACGGCGACGGCGCGAAGGTGAACGTTCCCTGGACGTTTGCGCCTGGTACATTCGCGGATGTGCAGCTGTATGTGTAGGGAGGGTTACTGACGGTACCCGTAACGGCAGCAACAGCGTCGCGGTTGGAGCCGCCAAATGGCGCGGCGATCACCACTGCGACCAGGGCCGCAGCGACCGCGGCGGCCAACGCGAGGGTCATCCGCATCGTCCCAAGTTCGTTCACAAAGCGTGCGATATTCAGCTTCCGTCTTCGACTCATGGCTTCCCTCCTCAGGGCATAACGATAGGCACGATAAGACACAGCGCAAGCGATCAAGATACGTCGCGACGCACAACGTCCTCGCCGTCGTGTCATTAGTCGGTATCCACGCACCGCCGTCGCAAACGAGACGACGAAGTGCTCCTTGCCATGCACCGGATTCTACGTCCAACCGTGGCGCCGGGTCAATACGCGTTTCATCACTACTTGACTGAACTTGACGGAAATTACTTGTCAAACTGTCCCAACAATACGGGTTCCTTTCAATGAGACCGGCGTCTAGTGACGCCGCGGTAAGGTGGTGTGACTGAGATCATGATGGCGTGTTTAATTCGGGGCTGAGAGCCTCCCGATTGGCTACCATCCGCGGGCCCGGCGTCACCGGCATTTTCGCCTAGGAACAGTACGAAATCGGTTTTAGGTCCTTGAGTGCTGATCGTTCAGGATCCGCCCTTTGTCTCGTCGTCCTGCCGATGAAAGCCAAACAACGTTCCGTCGGCAGTCGATGTCGTTGAGTCCTGCTGCGAAGCGCTTCCCCCGCCGAACGCCGCACGATAATACGACTTCACCTCAGCGATCGCAGATCCGTTTCCGACGTCGCCGCGAATCCGTTCTCACTCCGCTGGGTAGTGCTCAAGCCTCCCGTAAAGGTCGCCGCTGAATAAACCGGGAGGTCGGCGGGAAACCCCGCTGGCAACTCGGTCGTGCTCAAGTGCGCACAACCGGGCGGGACTGACGCTTTGTTGCCGCCCCCGCCACAACCGACCGCAATGAGAAGAGGAAGCGATGATCATTGGAAGCAAGATCAAAGGTAGTGGTGCGCCCGGCCGATCAGGCACCGGCGTCGTTCGTCAGGATCAGGCGTGCTGGCTGCATGGAACATACCGCCCACGCCGTGGGCGCTGCTGACCCGTACGTCGGGCGGTGGCGCCGCTGCCTCGCCCGGCCCCTAAGAGGCCGCGCGCGTGATGGCAGGGGCGACAGAACGCGCATACTTGACAGGCGCCGGCGCTTCTCCGCAGATTCAAATCGAAGCTGTTACGGCCCAACTAATTTTCACGGACGTTATTGACAGACCCACTTGACATAGCTACCCCGGCATACGAAGCTACGCCCTACATAAGGGTATCGATGAGGACGGCAGGCACGGGGTGGCGCCTACCGTAGTGCACAGTCGACGCGACCGGCTGTGCTTCTCACGCGATCGATCCAGTGTTACGGGGCAGGCTTCGTGCGGTGCACGCCGGTTCGGCGCGGCCCGGGCGACGGTCCGCTCCCGGGAAAGGGGGCCGATCACCGCGTAGCTGACCAGACACAACTCTTGACTTAACCCCAACGGCAACCCCGCCGCAAGCCCGCAGATCCGGCCTGCATCTCCTCATAACAGCGCGGATCGGCGTGGCTCGCATCAACTTCAAGGAGAATCGACACATGTCGAATACTTACGCAACCATATCGCGGCACACGCTGCGCTACTTGGCGATCCTGGTGCTGGGCGCGGGCGCCGTCATGACCCTGGTGGTCGGCGGCGCCTCGGCCAGCAACATCCACTTCGTCGGCACGCCAACCTGCACGAAATTGGCTTCGGGCGACGTGGAGTGCTCCGGCAAGCTCGCCGGGCTGGGCAAGGCGCCGACGACGGTCGAAGTCGTCGTTCCGGTCACATGCACAAACGCGGGGACCAACCCGCCCGGCCAGCAGCGCGGTTCCAGCGGACCAATCACGCCGAGCGGCGGCCAGATCACGTTCGACGTGACCACGACTACCAATTCGTGTCATGGCAACATGGTGGCGACGGTTGGCTCAACGGCGACGATCAACGTCTACCAGGGTGGGAAGACACCGATATTCACGGCGGACGTCCCGATCACCTAGAGTCCGCACCCCAATCGGCGGCGCGTACTTCAGCGAGCAGCTAGTGACGGACGCTTGCGAAACGCAGATAGAGACAGGGACCCGAATTCGGGGTCCCTGTCTCTCATTCCGGCGATCGAGCCCCGCGCGAGGTACAGCCGGTGCGCTTCCCGGTACAGCGCTCTCGTGGCGGCCGCAGCGTCTTCTCCGTCCGAGGCGCCGGCGTGCGCATGCGCCGGCGGCTCATCCCCGCCCACCGGCTCGGGCATCGACGAGCGGCGGATGACGCTGCGTGCCTCGTGCACCAGCACGGCGATCGCGGCGATGAGGAGCACGTCCATCACCCGCCCGCCGGCAGCAGAGAGCAAATCGAGGTGGTGCATGCTGCCCACGCCGTGGGCGATGCTGACCCGGACGTCGGGCAAGTTGCGCCGCCTCGCCCGGCGCATCCCGTTTCCTAAGAGGCCGCGCGTGATCGCAGGGGCGACAGAACGCGCATACTTGACGGGCGCGGGCGCCGCGCTGCAGATTCGAAGCCAAACTGTTGCGGAGCCAATTAACCTGACACGAAAAGAAGCTCGCAAACCACTTGACATAGAGCCCTCAACATCAGAAGCTATGCCTACATAAGGGTGTCGGTCGTCATTGGGGACGGCCGCAAGGGGTGGGGCCTTTCGTAGTGCACCGATCAGTTTTACGGGGCGCGCCGCGTGACGGTGCGCTCCCGGGAAGGAGGCCGATTACCGCGTAGCTGACCACCACTCAACCATGACCTAACCAACGGCAACCCCGCCGCAAGCCACCAGATCCGGCCTGCATCTCTTCATCGCAGCGCGGATCGGCGCGGCTCGCATCAACTTCAAGGAGAATCGACACATGTCGAATACATACGCAGCCATATCGCGCCACCCGCTGCGCTACCTGGCGACCTTGGTGCTGGGCGCGGGCGCCGTCATGACCCTGGTGGTCGGCGGCGCCTCGGCCAGCAACGTCCACCTCAAGAAGTCGCCTGCCCTGACGTTCACGGACAAGGGCCTTTACCTAGAGGCAACCGGCGCGCTCACCGGCCTGGGGAACGGCGATATCGTCGTCACGCTTTCGGCGTCAGGCCATCCGACCGGGACGTGCACGAACCCGGGCGGGCATGACCCCGCAGGATTGAACCCCGCCGCGGTTGTTACCCTGACGGGCGCGCAGGAGATTCCGTCCGGAACCGTCACTAACGGCAATGTCGCCTTCGACGTCAGCACGGGATCACCGACAACGCCGGTCGCGGGCGCGCCGGATTGCCCGAACTCGAACTATACGGAGAACATCACAGACGTGAGCTTCTCGGGATTCAGTGCGACGATCACGGTCTACCAGGGCACGGGCTGTGCCGTCAACAATGACGGCACTCTCACCTCCGGTTGCAATATCGCCAACCCGGTGTTCGTGAAGACGGTGACAGTCCCATAAAACGCCCGGTCTGCCCGGCAAGCATTCAAGACAGCACGGCCGGGGACGCACGGATTGCGTCCCCGGC
>JALYKW010000019.1 GCA_030774575.1 Chloroflexota bacterium
GTATGGGGTAAGTCGTGCGTTACGATGCGCCATGAGAGAGTGCTCCTTTCGACTACAGGCTTTAGACACCCACAGCCGACTCGAGCACTCTCTCTCTGTCAACAACCTCTATGGGAACTACAACTAGCCGCCGCCCAAGCGGCCCTAGACGCCGGCCCCGAGCGCCGGCACCCGATGTCCCCGGCCCCGACGGTCTGCCCGAGTGGGAGTTCGCCCGCCCCGACCGCCACGAAGACCGCCAGATGATGCGACGGTGGGAGCGCGACAGCCCCATCGAGATGCGCACCGCCGACCCCGACGGCCCGCCCCCTGGCGACATCCCTCGCCGCCGCGTCTGGATGCGCGTCAAGGGCACTCTGCCCGACGAGGAGGCCGTCCACGCCGCAATGCTCGCCTACTCCAGCGACCGAGGTCTCATCGCCACCGCGCGGCTGCCCCACGGCATGGGACGCAACAACTGGTCCGGCGCCAGCCTCGACCACGCCATCTGGTTCCACCGCCCGCCGCGCTTCGACGACTGGATCCTCTTCACCAGCGAGAGCCCCGTCGCCCACGCCGCCCGCGCCCTCATCTTCGGCCAGATGTACCGCGCCGACGGCACCCGCATCGCCTCCGTCGTGCAGGAAGGCCTCATCCGCACCGCCCGAGAAGCGCCCCCGAAGTAACCTAGCACCTCCGCCCGCCGCGCCCGTCGGATGCACCGCTGCGTGTGCGCCATCGATCACGCGGCCACCATCTTCAGGTCGCTGAATTACTGACCAACGACGGCGACGCCCAGGCGGACGCACGCCGCGCGCCGAACGTGGCCTGTCTCAACGACCCGTCGAGCCGTGACCGCCGCCGCCGCGCTCGGTTGCGGACAATTCATTCACTTCGAGCAAAACGGCCCGCACGAGCGGGGCAACGACCAGCTGGGCGATCCGGTCGCCGTGCTGGATATCGTAGGCATCGAGGCCGCCGAAGACCCACATGGTCACGAGCAGCTCGCCGCGATAATCCGCATCGATCGTCCCGAAGGCGACGCCGACGCCTTTAGCGGCGAGCCCCGACCGCGGCCTGATCTGCGCATCGCAACCGACCGGCACAGCGATAGCGATGCCGGTCGGCACGAGCTGGGGCGCCCGTCCCAGCGTGAGGCACTCTCCCAGGCAGGCGTACAGATCGAAGCCGGTGGCGTCCGGGGTGCCTCGGGCGGGCAGACACGCGTCGGGACGGAGTTTCATCACGCGGAGTTCGACTTCTGGCATCGCACGCCAGCGTATCAATGGCCGATGTCTATGTCAGCGACGACGACGGCACCTCCATTGACTAAGGGGCGACGCTCGTCCAGAATCAGGGCGGCGGAGGAAAGGATTCTCGCTCGTTGAAGCCCCTGGTGGCCGGGATCGTCGCGATCGCCTTCACGTCGGCCGTGCTCCTCCTTTCTCTCAGCCAGATGGCGCGCGCGTCGGCCGCCACGCCCACGCTCACCGCTACTGTCACTCGCACGCCCGCGCCCGCGCCACCACTGACGCCCATCCCCAAACCCCCGCCACCGCCTGCGCCGGCGCCCGCGATCGGGCCGGGCATCATGGTGGCGCAGTGCCTGAGCACGGCCCCTAACTCGGTGCAAGTGACGTTTCTCTGGGCGCCGTCGCGCTCGGGCAATCAATGGCTGGACCTCAGCATCTACAACAACGGCTTCGCGCCAGGCACATTCATCACGGCCGGCGGCTTCGGCCCGCAGCTCTACGGATACATCTGGCCCGGGCTGGTGCAGGGGACGACGCACTTCGCCCGCGTCAACACGCTGACGACCGACGGCTGGAAGACCAGCTCGACACTGGCGTTCTACACACCCGTGTGCGATGGCGGCGCATCGGAGCCGCGTCCCGCGGCCGACATGGTGTCGCTTCAGGGCGACATCGCAGCGGCAATCAGCGGCACGAGCATCAATACGGCTGTGGCGATCACTGATCTCCGCACAGGCGAGACGATCGATATAGACGGCTCGCAGCAGCGGCTGCCCGGCTGCACCATCAACTTGTTCGCGCTCATGCGGGTCGTGGTGGACGTGCAATCCCGGAAGTATGCCGAGCCGCTGGTGGGCGACACGATCGGCATGACGATCAATCGCTCCGATCCGATTCTCGCCCGGAGGCTGACCCGCGACTTCGTGGGCGATGGCGACCTGGGCACCGGCATGACGCGCGTCAACGACTTCATGCACGCGCTCGGGATGACGTCGACGCTGATGGACCACCCGCCCGCATTCCCGGAAGAGTCGCTCTACGGAGGCATCGCGAATCGGATCACCGCACGCGACGTCAATCGCGGACTGCAGGCGCTCTGGGGCGACCGCGTGCTGAACGCGTGGTGGCGGGACTACCTGCTCTACAAGATGACGCTCGTCAAGCCGGGACTGAACTATCTCATCCCGGTTGGCACCAGCGCGGGGGCGATCGTCTCGCATAAGAATGGCTTCCTGTGGGAGGAAGGCTGGGCGGACAACGACATAGGCATCGTCTGGTTCGAACGTGACGGCGAGCGCTACGGCTACGCGATCTCCTTTTTCACAGAGAACGTGCCCGCCAAGTACGACGACATCCCCCTCGGGCAGGAGATCTCATCGCTCGCCTACCAGTGGTTCGTCTCCCGCTACGGATACCCATGATCTGGGCGGTTGGACGTTAGAGGTTGGAGGCTGGGGGCGACTGAGCTCTGGCGCCGCCGGCTGACTGCTGACCGCTGACCGCTGACCGCTGATAGCTCCTCTCTCATGCACGCGCGGAATTGCCGGTGTCCGGCGCGGTGATACCATGTAGCCATGCCGGAACGCGACGAGGTACAGATCGCCCGCTGGGACGCCATCCGCGACCGCATCGGTGATGGCCTGAGGAACATTCGCGGCCGCGGGCGCTCGCAGGCGCAACTCGCGTGGGAACTCGACGAGCTCGGCTTCCACATCAGCCAGAGCATGGTATCCCGATACGAGCAGGGTCAGGGCGAAGTGCCGCTCACCCTTGAGCGCATCGTCGGCTGGGCGCTCTGCTGCGACGCGCTGAGCTCGGAACACCTGCGCGAGATCCTGGAGCTCGCAGGCTACGCGCTGCCGTGGACACGCGGCGATATGACGCAATTCGACAACCTGCTCCGGCGCTACCGCGCCCTGTCTCGCCCCGACCAGATGGTGCTGCGGCGGCGCATGCTCTGGCACTTGCTCGGCCTTCAACCCGTTTCCGTGATGGGGATCGCATGATCGAGACACTGGTCCTCGACGACGCCCGGCGCCAACTGCGCGATCGGCTGCGCCATCTTCCCGGCGACGGGGAGGCGCGCGTGCGGGCCCGCCGCCTGCGAGCGATGCTCGAAGAGATGGGCGTGCATTGCGATGAGACAGCAGAATTGCAGGACGTCGATGCGGTGCTGCTCGCATCGGCGCGCGGCACCGAGGCGCTCATCGCCGCGCGGCTGAGCGACGAAGAGCGCCATCACGCGTACGCCCGCATCGTCGCGCGGCTGCTCGTGGGCGAGATCCATGGACCGATCGATGCGAAGATGGAGTACGCGGGCTGGCACCACACCTGGTCGCGCGAAGAGCGCGAGGAGGATGCGATGGTGCAAGGACTCGCAGGCGCTCTCGTCGATGCGCGCCTCGATGCGGCGCCGCGACCGTTGTATGACGACGTGCCCAAGCTCACCTTCGCCTTCACCCCGCGGACGGCGGCCCGCTCGACGCTGGGCGGACTGCACCAGTGGAGCGTGATCTGGTACAAGCGGTCGAACCTCTACCGGCGGTTGCGCGCCCGCCCCGATGTCAGCCACGCGATCGAGCGCATCTGCTTCGTGCTGGATCAGCCACCGGCGACACTGTAGCCTCGCTGGTCGCTCGTGACGCATGACCGCTGAGATTCGCCGGCTGACATCCGACTTACTCGACGACTTCCTGACGTTCTTCGACGGCGAGGCGTTTGCGGACAATCCCGCGTGGGCCTCGTGCTACTGCATGTTCTACGAATGCCCCTGCCCGGACGACGAGTGGGCACGGCGTTCGGCCCAGCAGAACCGCGCGGATAAGGCAGAGCGGATCAAGAGCAGCGACTCGCACGGATATCTGGCGTATGTCGAGGGACGGCCCGTCGCGTGGTGCAACGCCGCGCCGCGGCCGATGCTCCCGCGGATCGACACATCTGAGGGACTTACGTCGGAAGATGACCCTGACGGCATCGGCGCGATCGTCTGTTTCGTGGTCGCCGCCGCGCACCGCAAGCAAGGTGTCGCCACGCGCTTTGATCGATGTCGCGTGCGACGGTCTGCGCACGGAGGGGATGACGGTGGTGGAAGCATATCCCGCAAAGAATCCCACCTCGGACGCAGGCGCCTATCACGGACCGCTGGCGATGTATGAGGCGGCGGGCTTTGCACGGCATCGCGAGACCGAGCACTACATCATCGTCCGCAAGCAGCTGCAAGCGGGGCAGGCGGACTCCCTTCTCCTCATCTATTCGATCGGCCATGCTCTACGAGGGCGCCATCTCGTCACGATCGACGCCCTCACGCATGGTGGAACGAGGGGATCGCATGGAGAAACCAGCATTGTCGCTCGCGGCCGTCCCCGGCCGGCGGCGCGCTACGATCGGGCTCGCGCAAGAGATTGAGAAGCGCGGCTATCCCGCCATCTACCTGCCGAGCTTTGGCGATGCGATGGGCCTCGCCGTGGCGCTCGCATTGCAGACGGAGCGCATCGAGTTCGGCACATCCGTGCAGCCGATCTATCTGCGGCAGCCGTCAGACTTCGCTGCGCAGTCGTCGTTCATCCACGAGCTGAGCGGCGGGCGGTTCCGCTTCGGCATCGGTGTCACGCACGCGCCCGTGCACCAGGGCCTCGGCGTGACGCCTGGCAAGCCGCTGTCCGATATCCGCCGGTTCGTCGAGCGATTCCGCAAGGCGGGCGAGCGCGGCGGTGGCGGCCTGCCATCCATTGTGCTCGCGACGCTGCGGCGCAGGATGGTGGCGTTGTCGGGTGAGATCGCCGACGGCTGCGTCTGGGCAAACGGCGCCCGTTCGCACATGCCGGCGTCGCTCTCCCACTTGCCGCCAGCAAAGCGGAGCGATCCGGCGTTCTTCATCGGCGACATGGTGCCGACCTGCATCTCCGACGATGTCGATGCGGCGGCAGCGGTGATGCGCCGCACGCTCGCCGGCTACGTGATGCTCCCAAATTACCGGAACTACTGGATCGAGGCGGGCTACGAAGACGAGATGCGCTCCATCGAGCAAGCGCAAGCGGCGGGCGAGACCGACAAGATCCCGGGGCTGATGTCGGAGCGCTGGCTGAAGGACGTGACGCTCTACGGCACAGCTTCCGAGGTGCGCGACGGCATCGAGGCATGGTACGCCGCCGGCGTGCGGACGCCGATCATCGTGCCGTCAAGCGCATCCGGCGGCCAGCTGAAGGCGTTTGAGGAAGTCTTCGCCGCGCTGGCTTGAGCGCGCGCGGGGAGCAGTACGCCAAGAGGTAGCCCCGCCTCGTCGTTCTGTGTCCTCTGTGTCCTCTGTGGACTCTGTGGACAGCCGATCCTCAGGCTTCGGGTAGCTTCATTCGCTTCGACACCGTATGATCGAGGCACGATACCGAATACACCGCCGCCCCTGAGGGAGGGTCTGATGGAATTCAACGACACGCCCGCGGAAGCCGAATGGCGCACAGAAGTCCGTGACTTCATCAAGAAGGAGTACCCGAAGAGCATCGGCGGCGGCGGCCCGGAGGGCGAAGGCCTCTTCCGAAGCCGGAGCGCGAACGCGAGCGGCGCCATGACGAAGTGGCGCGCGGCGCTCTCGGAGCGCGGCTGGGTAGCGCCGGCGTGGCCGAAGGAGTATGGCGGCGCGGGCCTCGACACGAAGCGCCAGTTCATCATGAACGAGGAGTTTGCTGAGCACGGCGCCATGAACGTCGGCGGCTTCGGCGTCATGATGTTCGGCCCGACGCTCATCGTCCACGGCACCGAAGAGCAGAAAAAGGAGCACCTCAAGGGCATCCTCGACGGGTCCGTGCAGTGGTGCCAGGGCTGGTCAGAGCCGAATGCCGGCTCCGATGTGGCTTCTGTGCAGACGCGCGCGATCAAGGACGGCGATGATTATGTGATCAACGGCCAGAAGATCTGGACGACCGGCGCCCAGTACGCCGACATGATGTACATGCTGGCGCGGACGGACCCCGATGCCCCGAAGCACCGCGGTATCAGCTACTTCATGCTCGACATGCACGCGCCTGGCGTCACCGTCCGGCCGCTGACCACGATGACGGGCGGCGCCACCTTCAACGAAGTCTTCTTCGAGAACGTGCGCGTGCCTGCGCGCAATCGGCTGGGCGAAGAGAATCGCGGTTGGTACATCGGCACGACGACACTCGACTTCGAGCGCTCGTCCATCGGCTCGGCCGTCGGCATCCGCAAGCAGCTCGAGTCGATCATCCGCTTCGCGAAGGAGCACCCGGAACTGTCCGTCGGCAAGAGCAAGCACGCGACGCAGATGGCGCTCGCCGACCGCTGGATCGAATCGCTGGTGGCGAAGATGATGTCATATCGCGTCGTCAGCATGCAGAACGCCGGCCTCATCCCCAACCACGAGGCATCGATGTGCAAGCTGTTCACGTCGGAGATGGGGCAGCGGATCGCCGCCCTCGGCATGAATATGACCGGCATGTACGGCATGATTACAGGCGGCCACCCTGCGTACTCGGCGGCGGGGCGCTACGGCTACGGCTACCTGGGCGCCGTGTCGAGCACGATCGCCGGCGGTACGAGCGAGATCCAGCGCAACATCATGGCGCAGCGCGGCCTCGGCCTGCCGCGCGACTAGCGGGGCGAGTCGCGCGATACTGGCCTCGGCGCAACCGCCGAGTGGGTGCGGATCCTGGTTAGTTGCCGCCGGCGGCAACCTCACTGACGCCATAGGCGTCCAACTGCGCGTGGAAGCCGTTCACATCGTGCGAGTACACCAGCAGGTCGTGTTTGCGTCCCTCACGGTCCTTCACGTGGTCGATGAGCAGCGCCTCCGGCTTGAATCCCAGCTCCTCGAACGTGGCGATGGCGCCCTTCTGGTCGACCGTCATCTGCGCCATGATCTTCTCGATGCCGCGGCTAAGCGCCTGCGCGAACACCGCTGCCGTCAGCGCACGGCCCAGCCCCTTCCCCCGCATCGCACCGTCGATCAGCACGCGTATTTCGCCGACGTGCTGCGACCACGGTGCGTTGCTGAAGTGGAGGCTGCCGTAGCCGTAGACCCGGCCCTCGCGCTCAGCGACGATCGTCAGTATCCGTCCCAGTTCGATGTTCTCGAGCCAGCCGGCGAGCACGGCCGCGTCGGTGATGTCCGTGCGCAGAAACAACAGGTCGTGCGCGGGCAGCGACGACGTGAAGGCGAAGAACGCATCGAAGTCCGCCATCGACAGCAACCGCAGCGTAATCTCGCCACCGTCGGTTAAGGGCACCTGCCGGGGGAGCGTGAGAGCGCCGGTCCGCGTCGTCATACGGAACGCATCGCGAGCCACTCGTTCAGCTTCGGCCAGAGCCGCATGACGGCGTTCGGACCCGCCACGAGGCTCACGTGTCCGCCCTTCAGCACGACGTCCTCCTTGTCCTTGCTCCCGACCAGTTCCGTCAACTCGCGCGTCGCTTCATACGGCGCGATGTGGTCGTGTTGCGCCATCGCATTGACGACCGGGCAGGTGATTTGCTTCAGGTTAACCAGCTTGCCGCCGACCTCCAACTGTCCCTTGATCAGCTTGTTGTCCCACATCAGATCCTTCGTCGTCTGCCGGTAGCACTCGCCGGGGAAGGGAATCTGGTCGCTCGTCCATTTGTTGAAGAGCCGGTAGTGCTTCACGTATGCGTCGTTCCACAGGTTGTCCCACAACCGCACGTACGACACCAGCCGATCGGCCGGGCGCAGCAGCTCGAACGAGCGATACATCAGTTCCGGCGGAATGTTGCCCAGGGTGTCGACGATGCGGTCGACATCGAACCAGCGCTTGTCAGACCACTGCTTGAAGAGCCCCATGCCCTCAAAGTTCACCGGCGTGGCGATGCACGCGAGGTTGGTCATCGGCGCGTCCGCGACGAGGCCGCCGTAGATCAGCGCGAGCAGACCGCCCATGCAGTAGCCGATGAACGAGATGTCGGTCTCGCCTGTAGCCTCCTGCACCGCCTCGACGCAGGCCGGGATGAAGTCGAGCGTATAGTCCTCGAGCTTGAGGACGGTGTCTTCGGGCCGCGGCACGCCCCAGTCGATCATGAACACGTCGAACCCCTGCTTCAGCAGAAACTCTACGAAGCTCACGCCGGGCGTCAGATCCAGGATGTAGGGCTTGCTGATCAGCGACATCACGAGCATGACCGGGATGCGGTACACCTCGTCCGACATCGCATGGTAGTGATAGAGCCGCATCGTGCCGCGCGAGTAGATGACATCCTTCGGCGTCATGCCAACTTCCGGCTCGTCGCGGTTGAGCAGGACGTCGATGCCACGCGCCGACCGCGTGATCGTGCGCTCGACTTCCTTCTGGACGATCTCGGCGATGCCTGCGGGGTCGGGGGCAGTCTGGGTGACCATAGCGGGCCTCCACTCACGGGACGCCTGGCGGGGCGCCGGCACTGCTTCGGGAGGAGTGTGCACCCCAGTATGCCACCAAGCCGCCGCGAGTTGAATAGGTGCAACCGCCACTTAGTGAAAGGGAAGGCACCCGGCAACCCGCTGGTGACTGGTGACTGGTGACTGGTGACTGGTGAGTGGTGACTGGTTGCCGGTGATTTGGTCTGACCAGCCGCTAGCCCGTCTCCGCGTCCAGCCTGAACCCCTGGCCGCGCAGCGTCACGATGTACCCGCGCTGGCCGCCCGCCTGCACCAGTCGCTCGCGGACGCGCCGCACGAGCGCATCGAGCGCCTCCTCGGAAACGCCCTCCGCGTGGGCGTCGGGCCAGACGTGCAGCACCAGTTCCTCGCGCCCGATGACCTTCCCGGCGCGCTCGTACAGGTACGACAGCAGACGGAACTGCTCGTTCGATAGCGCCGGCTTCGCTTCGGCGCCATGCACGTACACGCGCCGCGTGCTCACGTCGACACGCAGCGCGGGCGGCTGCGACGGTGCCGCCACGACGAGGGCGGGCTCACCACCGGATGAGGAAGCTATCCCCGCCGGTGCGCCGGCCTGCGTTAGCTCCAGTCCCGCGACCGCGCCGCGAGTGCGTCGCCGTCGAGAGAGCACGACCACGCCCGCAGCCGCGACGGCAAGGGCAATCGCGCCCGGCACGCCAACCGCGAGCGCAAGCACGAGCGGGAAGCCGGAACTGCCTGCTGAAGGCACTGCGGCGGCCGCCGAGTCCGACGCCGCCGGCGTGGCGGCCTGGACGCCTTCGCTTCCGACGGACATCACCAGCGGATGCGAAACCAGCGCGCCGACGCTTCAGACGCCGTGTAGCGCCCGGGTCCGCTCGACGGAAGCCGCGCTCCGGCGAGGCCATCGACGGTGCGCCCGGCTGCCGTCGTGGTGCCGCCGTCATCTTTGGCCAGTGAGAACAGGACCGCCGTGCCGTCGGGGACGGGTTCACCGTTTCGGTCGATCACCGGTCCCGCGACGAGCCCAACTGTGCCGGTGTCACGCACCGCATCAGGTTGCTGCCCGTAGATCGACACGGCGAGCGTCTGCAACGGGTCGGGCTGCACGGCATCGCTCACGCTGTAGAAGGTGCCGCTGACGCTGAACGGCGAATGGCCCTTCGGCGTGACGTCGCCGAAGAGCGCACGGAAGCTCGTGTCGATGGCCGCGTCGGTCTTGCTGTACACCGCGAAATACGCCGCCAGCTTGCTGATCTCCGTCGAGTCGAGGTGATAGGGCACGTTGTAGGTGATACCGATGAGGTTCTTGTTGCGCAGGTCCACTGGCGGCTCATCGAGAAACCGTTTCACCGCCCCCGAATCCGGGTGGCCGTCTGGGTTGTATTCCGTCAGAGCGAAGATCACCCACGACGCCTCGCCCATGGCCTTCGCCACCGATGCGTTCGCGGGATCCAATGGCTTGGCGAGCCAGGCGTTGAGTTCGCCAAAACTGATCGTGCCGACATCCTCCGGCCTGAGTCTCGACTTGCCGGCCGCGCCGTAGAGCGCCAGCAAGCGATCCTGGAGCTGTTGCCTGGGCATGATGCGGAACGGGTAGCAGTCGCTCCAGCACTCGACGATCAGCACCTTCTCCGGGGACTGCGGCCCGCGCGGCAGCCGCGCGCGCAACTCATTCACGCTAGGCGGTTGCAGCAGCGTGAGCGCGTCTTCCGACAACGAGCGCATCTCGTCGGCGCCCTGGCCGGCGGCGGCAGTCGCCGCCGCGGCGTCGACCGAGACTTCACCGATCTGGAGCTTCGGGTAGAGCTTCAGCTTCTCGGCGATCACGTGGCGGACGGCGTCATCGGCGCGGCGGCGGAAGGCGGGGTCGTCGACGTACTGCTTCCGCATGTACAGGATGCTGTCCTCGATCACCGGGAGCTGGTAGTCCGTCCAGCCACGGTGATCGGGGTCGCGATAGAACTCGACGAGCGGCAGGAGGTCGTTCCCCGCGAGGAGCGCGTCCTTCACCACTGTGCGGTTCGGAAAGTCGGGCGTACCCGTCTGCTGGGCGTACCACTTCTTCACGGCAGGGACACCCAGCGAGTCGCTCATCACCAGGTGACTCGACCGCCACGTCGCGAATTCCGGCAGGTCCATGAAACCGCGAAATGCCGACACGTCGAGCGAGATCGGGCCGGTAAACGGATCAGTACTACCGGGAAGGAAATTTCGGTAGCGGATGTGTGAGACCATCATCGCGTCCGTCGTGCCGGCGGGGTCGGCCGCGTCTTCGCGGTCCACTTCCGCGAACGGCGCAAGCTCCGAGCTTCGAAGCTGATCCAGCGACTTGTTCACCGTCGGCACCTCGTTGTCGGTCGAACGGTCGCTGCCGCCGTGACCGGGGAAGTGCTTCGCGACGGTGATCATCCTGCCGGCGCTGCCGGCGTGCACGCCCCGGACGTAACCGCGTCCGAGCTCTCCCACCCACGCAGGGTTGCCTCCGAACGATCGAATGCCGATGTCGCCGTTGCCGCCGGAGCGCGGGTTGTCGAGGACGTCGACCACCGGCCCCAGCAGCATGTTCACGCCGGCGGCCGAAAGCTCCTTGCC
This sequence comes from Chloroflexota bacterium, assembly GCA_030774575.1. Lineage (GTDB taxonomy): Bacteria > Chloroflexota > Dehalococcoidia > DSTF01 > JACRBR01 > JALYKW01. The sequence goes on from JALYKW010000019.1 coordinate 11,188, forward strand.
CACGATGTTGCCGGTTGCCTCAGCGTGGTCTTTGCTCCAGGTCGCCCCGATCGTCATGTTGTTCGGCACCGATGTGTAGTTGTGCGTCACGTTTGTGAACGGAAAGAGATCTCCCTCGTTGTCGGTGGCGATGAGCAACGGAAGAAAGTACGTGTCGGCGCCGTCCTTGCGGGAGCTTCCCTCGAGCGCCCGCTGCTGCAGGCCGTTCGTCAGGTCCGTGAGCTGGCGCGCAGTATCGTCCCGGTTGATGATGTTGCCGTTGCTCGACGTGACGAGTACGGCCCCAACCTTGAAATCGCGCACCAGGGTGGCGATGTCCGACTGGGCCGAAACGTCGTCGCCGACAAAGTTCACCATCACCAGCTGGCCCACGCGCTCGTCGACGCTGAGCGAGGCGACGACGCGGTCCAGGAATCCATCATCAGGCGTCTGAGCGAAGACGGGCCTACTGGCCCCACCCCACGGGGCCACGAGCAGGACAATCACGACGCCAAGCAGCCCGACCCGCCACCGGCTGTTAGGGTCAGAACGGGGTGTCATCGGCAGCGGCCGTCGATCCATAGGGCGTGATTATGCGGCCTAAGACTCGGAGACGATAGAGATGCGCTGACCTCACACCGCCCAACGCCCGAAGTTAGCTCAAGCGGCGCGAAGGCCGGCGGGGATCCGCGGGCGCCCCACAAGCGACGCGAACCGCTCGACGTAGACATCGGCGGCTTCACGCCAGGTCCACTGGCCCAGCGTGTAGCGAGCAAACTCCTCGCCCAGGAAGTGCCGCTGGAGCGCTGGGAGCGCCAATAGATCGTTGAGCGTGGACGCAAACCCGCGCTCGTCGCCTCGGTCGACGAGAAACGCGTTCCGCTCGTGGGTGAGCACCGCCGCTTCGGCCTGCCCGTCGGTCACGGTGGGCACGCTGCTGACGGCGAGCGCCAGTGCCAGCGGCGTGATCGCGTCCGGCTTGCCATGCCGCAGGCTCGCGGGCGAGACGAACGCATCGACGCAGCGCGCGGCGGCCGCGATCGTCGGCGCGTCGAGCGGTCCGCGCAGCAGGCGAAACTCGGAGCGCACGCCGGCTGCGCCGATGAGAAGCCGCACTTCACGGGCGCTTGGCGCACCAAGCAACAGACAGATCGGCTTCGCATCGAGCCGGGGTAGTACCACATCGCGAAACCAGCGCAGGTCATTGCGATTCTCCGGCCACACAAGGCCCAGGACGAGCCTGCCCGGCCGCACGCCCCGGAGCGCTCTCGCCACCGCAGACGTGTGCTTCGCCAGCGGTTGCGGCAGCATCGACACCGCCGGGCGCACGCGCGAGGCTGAGAGCGACGGCATCGTGTCTCGCAGCGCGAAGAGCGCCGCCTCTTCGCTGGTGAATGCCGCGTCGAACCGCGGCAAGAAGCGGCGAGCGAGCACCGGCCAGGGCGTGCGAGAAGACATATCTTGGGCGGACACCGTGGCCGTGATCTTGACGCCGAGCCGCCGTCGCAACAGCACCGCGACGGGTGCGAACCGGGCATCCAGCACGTGCACAAGTTCCGCCCCATCGCTGACTGCGGCGGCGGCCCTGCCGTATGCCGTCAGGGCGTGACGAAGCGGTCCAGTCGCGTCGACATGGACGGCTTCAGCCTCGCGGCTGAGCGCCAGAATCAGACCATCACCCGAGCACCGGAGGCCGTCGTAGTGCGAGCCGAGCAGGACGACACGAGGTGGCGCGAGTGCGGTGGTCAAGCGATCGGCTCCGTCCATATCAGCAGTATCGAGCATCCGGCGGATCGAGTGATTAGGCATTAGTCCGACCTCGCGCCAGCAATCGCGCTGAGCTTTAACAGGTCGGGTTCACTTCTCCCAGACATGATCTCTGTCAGACCGAAAGTGGTCCTGCACGATCGCCGCCGCGGCAGCGCGGGCGTAGCCCATGGTGAGCTGGCGTTTCAGCTCCTCGTCTGACACCCACACCAGGCGCTGCCCCATGGGGCGATAGTAAACGCCCTCGATCTCGCGCACGGCCATCCCATCAGGATCCAACTCATAACGCATGGAGTGTCCGGAGGGGCGAATGCAAAACATCGCCCGCGGCTGCAGGCCGCCCAGTTCGCACTCGATCATGCAGGACACGCCCTGATCGTCGGCAAACTGCGCTACCTCGCGAAAGGCGGGTTCAATCACCGTCTGGATCATGCGACGGAACGTCTGAGCCATCGGGGTACGCAGCCCGATGGCACCGCGTCTCAACTCGTATCGCTGACGCGCATGAAGAATGCGCGCTTTCCAGTCTTCCGCCACGACCTGCCCCTCATCATCATCGGAGGCGATGCCGGTTGTGCAAGCCGACCGCCGCCGCTACGCCAGACGCTCCATCTCAGATGCAGCGGAGGACGACCGCGTCTTCCGGCCGGTCGTGAGGAGATTCGATATCTCAGCCCCATCCTCTGGGTAGCACAGGAGCCGCGCGTTCCACCGAATACCCTCTGGCGAGGTCTGCTCCAACCGCTCCAGGATGCGCTGTCTTGCGCTGTCCGCCGCCGCGACATCCTGCTCGGTGAGGATGACTGCGACGCGCACCCAGCCGACGATGCCCGCGAGATCGGTGCTGCGGACAGCCCCCGGCACGCGGCCGGCTGCCTCGATCAGTGGCGCCGACGCCGGTCCCGACTCGCTCTCTGGCTCGAGTAGCAACAGGGCGAACGGGGCGCCGTAGCGGACCGAGCGGTTCACTTCGTCTAGCACGCGCAGCCAGAAGTACCAGGCGACGTGGAGGCCCGTATTCGGATCGATAAGGATCCAGGTTTCGTCCATCACGAGAATTGTCGGCGGAACGACCGAGGCTGCGTAGGGCTGGCGCTCGACGAAACTCTCTCGCGTTGCCAAGTGACGGGCTGATTGTCTAAGCTCTGCTCAATGGATATCGAGGTTGTGGTCGGGCGGCCTGTCCGCTTCCGGCCGGGTCGCCTGACGGTCCGGCTCGGCGAGCGCCACAGGCTGGCGTACAAACGACTCTACGCCACGTATCGCACGCTCCTGGACGACCTGCCCGTCCTGAGGGAAGGTGACTTCGACGGTAAGGCCGTCCACATGAGGGCTGCCCAGCTCGAGGCGCTCAACCGCGGCTTCGCCAGCCTAGCGACCGACACCGGCGGGGCAGTTCTGGGCGTATTCGACGGCCAGGAGCAGTCGAAGAGCCGCCTCTCCAAAAAAGTCCAATATCTGTCGTAGGCGCCGAAGTCAGACCGGAAGGAGCGAGGAAATGGGCAAGAAGGACAAGGGTAATCGAGAGACCAAGAAGCCGAAGCAGGACAAGAAGAAGTAATCGCCTGCGTTTGCTGCGGTCCCGGAACACACTATGTCAACCGCGTCGCGCTAACACGCCGGGTTCGATACACTGCCCCGATGAGGAATCGGCCCCGCAGCGGCGGGATCAGCCAGGGGGACGCTCGATGCCGAACACGGTCGCCGGCCAGCTATTGGCCGCCATAAGGTCGCGCAAGTTCAGCACGGCCAGCCGCTTATTCGCCACTCCGGTCGATTTTGAGGCGTGGACGCCCAGCGGGCACTGGGTGGCGACGGACGTTGCGACGATCAGCAAGATCATCGAGGTGTGGTTCACGCCCGGTGCCGCGTCCACCGTTACGTATAGTAACGAGACCTCGGGGCCGCGCGGCGCACAAATCCTTGAACACGAAATTCAGTGGAAAATACAGCCGGACGACCAGATCCGGGTGCTACGGCAGGTCTATCTGCTCACCGTCAAGGGCGAGAAGATCATTTCGGCCAGGGTCTACTGTGCCGGTTTGCATACCGAGTTCCCGGAAGTGGACCTGGAGAAGCAGCGCCGCTCGAAGGGACTCACCGCGGCCAAGCCGCCAAGCCCCAAGGCGATTATCGCGAAGGCGAGCTGATTTGGTCGTCGAACGGAAGCCAAGAAGCCCCGCTCTGCGCAGGGCTTCTTACTTTTCGGGAACCGGGATTTTACCCCCAGGTCCAAGGCGCGATGGCGACCATCGCCGTCGCCAAAATGCTCATCGCCACGAGCGCGGTCGGAATGTAACGGGACATCGATACCTCCTCATGCTAGCCGTTGCTAGAAGAGGTATCGGCAGGGTTTACCCGAACTGAAGCCTGAGGACGCGCCTAGGGGGATCGGCGCGAGTTCCTGAGTTGATGCGCTGCTGCTGGGTTACGACTGGACTGACGCCTCCCGATAGAGCTCATCGAGGCGCGGTGACGGCTCTTCGTCGAGGTCGTCCCGTAACAGTTGTCGGAACCGGCGGAAATGACGGGCGGCCGCCGGGCCATCATTCAGGCCGATGTAGCACCGCATCACACCGTACGCGGCCGCCTCGCTATAGCTGTCCGCCGTCTCGACCGCTTTGAACAGAGCGAGCGCTTCGACGAAGGCGCCCTCCCGTAATCGAAGGGCCGCCAGTTCGTTGAGTGCCTCGATGTAGCGGACCTCGAGTTCGCGGCGCAGGGGTTCCGCCCAATCACTGTAGGTAGACGAAAGATATGGACCCGTGTAGAGAGAGACAGCCTCTTGCAGGCGGGCCGCGCGGACGGTCTCGTCCCTGGCCACTTCCGCTTCGAGCATAGCTCGATTGAAGCCGTCAAGATCCGTCAGGAATTCGCCCTTTGGATTCAACGCGTAGGCTCCGCCGGCTTCGCGGACGACGCACTCATGGAAGATTGCACGCCGCAGGCGATAGAGGCTGGAATGGAAGTTGCTGTTGCACTTCGACTCCGGGAGCTCCGGCCAGAGCGCGGCGAAGATTTCCTCCTTCGGGAGCGCTTGCTTGCGTGATAGCAGCAGAAAGAGCATCTCTTTGCTCTTCTCGCTACGCCATTCGAGATCCGACACCTGGCGGTCACCCACCATGACCATCCCACGCCCGAAAGCAAACGCTCGCACAACCGGCACCATCGCGGGAGCGGGCCGCTCCTCCTCCGGTCCACGGGTTTCGTCGTCGGCCATGGGGGTCAAGGGTGCGGCCAGCTCGGTGAGAAGGCCACTCGCGATGTGTCGTACCCGCGCGTATTCGAGCATGTCCGGGCGCCGCGTGGCGACCGACCTCAAGAATCGGTGATAGCCCAACTCGTGGCAGATCGCGTCCGCCTCTTCCAAAGACTTCATGGCGCGGCGAGGCTGATGCGCGTCGAAGAGCGCCTGGGCCCGCACGAACGCCGCGACGGCCGTGCCGTTGCGGTTGCCGGCATCGAGGAATTGGAGGCGCGCCGGCTCGATGATCTTAAGCGCGGCCTGTGGGTCCCCTCGTTCGAGCGCCAGCTGAGACTCGATGAGCGCGTGCTGGGCGATGCGCGCCGGCCCTGCCGAAGCGAGCGGCGCAACGCTCTTGATCAGTCGCGCCGCATCCTCACCCTGGCCTAATGCCAGACGTGTGAGCGCCAAGCCCTCGGTGAATTCGGCCATCAGGTCAGGGACTTGGAGGCCCTGGACGATCGGCTGCGCCTCCTGGTAGAGCGCCAGGCTTTCTTCGAGACGCCCGAGATTCCTGTAAGCCTCCGCGGTTCCCGTCATAATCACGGCTTCCACACGGGTGTCGCCGGTGGCGCGTACGACGCGCAGCGCCCTCTCGTACACCTGGAGCGCCTGATCGTACTCGCCCAGGTCGTAGTACAGCATGCCGGTGTTGTTGAGGTTGACGCCGAGATCGTAGGTGTTACCGGCGCGCTCGAGTGCCGATCGGCCGCGTTGGAGGGCGCCCAGCGCCTGCATCGGCTCTCCGCGCCGGCTGTAACACTGCGCCAACGAATGACAAGTGTGGGCGATGCCCTCGAGGTCTCCCACCTGTTCCAGCAGGCGGCGCCCTTCTTCAAGTTCCTCCACAGCCGCGTCAAGCGCGCCGACGAGGGTGTGCGTAATGCCGATGTGGCGGAGCGCCTCGCCGGCGAGGCGGACGTCATCAAGCTCGCTCTCCTCGAGCACCGAGCGAGCATCGGCGAACGTCTCGAGCGCCTCGGTGTAGTACCCCTTGAGGCGCTGCGTCTCCCCGCGCACGAACAACGCCTCCACCGTGCCGCGGTCGTCTCCGCGCTCGCGCAGCACGGTGAGGGAGTCGTCAATAAGCCGCAACGCTTCGTCCAGGTTCTGCAGCTTGTACGCGGCGCGAGCGCGCCACATCCGAAGGTAAGGGCGGCCGGTCTGGCTGTCGGCGGGAAGGCGGTCGATCCATTCCGCAAGACCGCGGGCCTGCCCTTGCTGGATCAATCGCGGCGCGATCTGCTCGAGTGTCGCGCCGGCGCCGTCCCATTCTTCCAGCTCGAACAGCAGATCGATGGCCTCGTTGAGCATGCCGAATCGCGTGAGTGTTTCGGCTGTGCTGCGGCCGGCCTCGGCGAATCCATCCGGATCGGCCGTCCGATACTGCTGCATGAGGAGCGTGCGCATGAGCTGGTGGCAACGGTAGGTCGGTGGTTCGTCGCTGTGTTGGGTGACAAACAGCACCTGGCTCGCGGCCTCGCGGAGCAGCCGCTCGCTGTCGCGGCGGCCGGTGATGTCGTTGCACAGGCCCGGTGTCCAGATGGGCAACAGCGACACCGACCGCAGGAAGGCGCGCACGCTCTCGGGGACCGACACGAGCGCCTCGCCCTGTGCGTAATCGGCGAGAGATAAGCCAACGTTGGGCCCGGACGCGCGTGAATTACGGATGTCCGACGCTTCTTCGCCACTCACCGGGAGTGGCGATTTCTGCTCCATTGCGCCCGCGCCGAGAATGATCGCCGCCGCCCACCCTTCGGTGCGCTCGTAGAGCATCTCCGCTTCGTCGTCGGACACCGCCCGCCCAAGCGACGCCAGGAGATCGCGCACCTCACGCGGCGTGAATGCCAGATCGCCCGCTCCGATCGTCATCACGTCTCGCCGCGCCATCAGTCTCGCGAGCGACGGCACCGGCGGGCGCGTGCGCGAAGTCATCACGATGTGCAGGTTCTCAGGGGCGCGCTCGAGCAGGTAACCCAGCGTCTCCATCACGTCCGCCGACGACTCGACGGTGTGCACGTCATCGAGCACCAGCACAACATAGTCGTCCTGCTCGGCGATCGCGTTAATCAACACAGTAGCGACAGTCCGCGGCTGCCAGAAGCGCTCGTCACCCAGTTGGACAGCGGCCTGGAATCTCGCGCGTATTGCCTGTGCGAGCGCGCGCGTGAATGCGGGCAGATCGGCGTCCCACGCGTCCAGAGACAGCCAGACGACGGCAAAGTCCGAGGTCTCGCGCCAGTCGACCACGAGCGTCGTCTTGCCGTATCCCGCGGGCGCCGCGATGAGCGCGCCTTTGGCGCCGATCCCGGAATCGATGAACGCGTTCAGACGCGGTCGCCTGACGACGTCCGGACGCCGCCGCGGTACGGCGAACTTCGACGTCGCGACGTCCCTTGCCGATCCCTCCTCACGTCCCGGTGTGGCCATCGATTAGGATTATACGACGACCGCGAAGCGCGGCACCGGCGCAGCGCGATCGTGTACGAAGCGCGCCCATGCTGCATTGGCAGGCTCCCGGCGCGGATCTCCCGCCGACAGGACGGGACGGACGGCGCCAACGCCAGGATCCGCGTCCGCTGACACAGCGTTGGCGAGGCATTTTGCGCTTTGATATGATTCCACGACATTGGAAGTGCGTCGATGTCCTTAACCAGCGTCCTGGTCCTCAACCAGAATTATGAGCCGCTCAACGTCTGTAATGCCCGGCGCGCGTTCGTGCTGGTCTATCACGGAAAGGCGGAGGTGCTGGAGCATGGCGCCGGCTCGTTACGTTCGCCGAATACAGTCGTTCCGCTGCCCTCGGTGATCCGGCTGATCTACCTGATCAAGCGGCCACGCCCCCAGATGCGCCTCTCGCGGCGCGAGGTATTCAATCGCGACCGTCAGATGTGCCAGTATTGCGGACGTCGCGGCCAGCGCGATTTGACGTTGGACCACGTAATGCCGCGGCATCGTGGCGGGCGCCACACGTGGGAGAACCTGGTTACCGCTTGCAAAGCATGCAACCACCGCAAGGCGGGACGGACCCCGCAGGAAGCGAGGATGCACCTGCTGAGCGTGCCGTACCAGCCGCGCGTCAGCACCTACTACGTCGTCTACCCCTACCTGGATAGCGAGGAAGGCTGGCGTAAGTTCGTCCCCGGCTGGGAGTCGGCGGCCGAAGGTTTTGCCTGAGAGGACGAGCCGCCGGTGGGGCGGCCTCCGCGAACGGCGCTTGTCCCTCCACCCGTCGTATTTCGTTCTCTCGCGTCAGTCCGTGCTCGGAGTTGTGAGTTAGTGGCTCCCACAGCCGCAAGCGCCGCCGCCACAACCGCACCCGCCACCAGGGGGCAGGGGCATCGACCCGCCGCCCGCACTCTTCGCCACCGCCGCGAACATGGAGATTGTGCGCTGCGCCCCGGCGTGGCCTTTCGGGCAGGTCGCGGCCGCGTCCCTGTTGACTATGGCCCGCATCAGCTCGAACTGCCGGGCGCACTTCCGGCAGTAGTATTCGTACAACGCCATGGGATCCGTTTTCTACTAGGTCACCGTTACGGCGACCGGCCGGCTGGCTACTCCAGGTAATCCTTCAGCCTCTTGCTGCGCGACGGGTGACGCAGCTTGCGCAGCGCCTTCGCCTCGATCTGGCGGATGCGCTCCCGCGTGACGGCGAACTCCCGACCGACTTCCTCCAGCGTGCGGCTGCGGCCGTCTTCGAGACCAAAGCGCAGTTCCAGGACCTTCCGTTCGCGCGATGTCAGGCTGTTGAGCACATCCATCACCTGCTCTTTCAGCAGCTGATGCGACGCCGCGTCGGCAGGGGCCAGCGCCGCCTCGTCTGGCAGAAAGTCCCCGAGATGGCTCTCGTCCTCTTCGCCGATCGGCGTCTCGAGCGATACCGGCTCCTGCGCGACCTTGATGATCTCTCGGACCCGCTCCGGCGTCACGGGCGGCCCCAGTTTAGGATCCGTCATGGCGATAGCGATTTCCTCGCTCGTCGGATCGCGTCCGTATTCCTGCACCAGCCGGCGCGAGACGCGGACGAGCCGGTTGATCGTCTCCACCATGTGCACCGGTATCCGGATCGTCCGTGCCTGGTCGGCGATGGAACGGGTGATCGCCTGTCGGATCCACCACGTAGCGTACGTGCTGAACTTGTAGCCCTTCCGGTAGTCGAATTTCTCGACGCCTCGAATGAGGCCGATGTTGCCTTCCTGGATCAGGTCGAGCAGCGACATGCCGCGGCCGATGTACTTCTTCGCGACGCTGACCACCAAACGGAGGTTCGCTTCCGTAAGCTGCTCTTCGGCCTTGAAACCTTGGCGTTTGAGTGTGTCGAAATACTCCCGCAGTGTTTCCTCTTCGGCGCAGCGCTTGGTGATGCCGTCCCACGGCGGTGGTAAGAGGTTCTTTTCGACGCCGTACCGGTCGGCGATCGCTTTGATTTGATCCGGCTGAAGAATGTGCGTGACGATCGACAGCCGCACGATCGCCTGCTGCGCTTCTTCCTGCTCGACGTGCATGTGCGCGGCGAGGCGTGCCGCGAGTTCGAGGTCCATCTCCGCGTCCACGGTCTGGCGCCACGTATGATTTACGATCACTTCAGTGATCGTAGCGGCCTTGATCCCAATGTCCTTGCTGATGAACTTCACGCACTTTTGTGTCGCGTGGTACTGATCGATGAGCGTGAGGAGGAGCTCTTGACCGGAGGGGAGATGGCCCTTGTCTTCGAGGCAGCGCTGTTCGATCGCGGCGAGATGCTTGGCTTCTTCCATCTGCCGCGCGAGACGCTTCTCGTCGGCGCCCGAGAGCAGATATACCTTCCCGATCTCGCGCAAATACATGCGCACCGGGTCGTCGATGCCCTCTTGCTCCTCGAGTGGGACGGGCTCTTTCTCGAGCTCTTCGTCCTCGATGTCAATGCGCACGGCCGCAGTCGGCCATGAGTCCGCGGCGAGCGCTTCAACGCGACTCGATCCAGCGACGGCTGCCGCCTCGTCGAGCCGCACCTGTACGTCGCCGGATGCGTCTTCCGCGCCGCCCACGACCACGCCGTTGCCGAGACCGGCGCCGTTGCCGCTCAGCGTCACCGGTGCAGCGCGCTCCCCGTACTTACTGCTCATTCACCACCTCGCCGGGCGGGGCGCTCGGCATCGTGCTGTTCGAGGAGCCGCTGATGGACCTTCAGACCGGCTTCCATGTCGTCGACAAAGGCCGTGGCGGGATCGGCCTCATCTTCGGCGGTGTATTCAGTTGTCTCGCGGGCCGCGGCCCAGGTGTTGCGCGCCCGCTCGGCGACCTGCGCGGCGTCGCGGAGGGTTATGTCCGCGAGGACGGCGCCGCTTGCGCGCTTCGCATAGCGTAACCGCTCCTGTTCGATGCCCCACACGGTCGAGCGCAGGGCTTTGATCGCGGTGTCGTCGTCGTAAGCGGGGAGTCCGAGATTGAAGACGCGCTCATACTGAGGACGCAAGTCCGGAGTGAGCGACTCGTCAAATTGCTCCCCTGCCTTCGCCCCGCCGACCCATGACTCGAACAGCGCGCGGTTCTCGCTGTGCCCGAAGAGGTCTGGATCCAGAAGCTCCCCCTCGGCGCGTGCCAAAGGATAGCGGAAAAGCAATGCCAGACAAAACTCTTCGCGCCGGTCCCGGGGCGTTTGTTGCCGCTGTGTATTGGTTCCAGCCACGTCCGCCGTCGTTTGTTTTAGCGCGCGCGGCGATGCGCGCATCCCTAGCGTCAGCGTCGCTTCGTCCACCTGCACCAGGCGCGCCAGTCGCTGCAAATAGTGCGATCGCAGCACGCGGTCGGGGATCGCCGCGACCATCGGCAGCAGTTCCGACGATGCAGCCGAGCGTTCTCTCGGCTTCGTGAGGTCATGTTTTGCGGCTACCGCGTTGAAGCGGAAGTCCAGGAACGGCGGCGCGTCCGCGACGAGCGCGGCCCACACGCCGGGATCGCCCCTTATGACGTCGTCGGGGTCACGGCCCTCAGGCATGACGAGCACGCGGATATCGGCCGAAAGCGTCTCCTGCATACGGACTAAGCCGCGCCAGTTCGGCACGGGGACGCTCTCGTGATCGAGCACGGATTCAAGCACGTCGTGGCCGCGCAGCATGCCCTCGCTGCCCGCGGCGTCCGCGTCCAGCGCGAGCACGAGGTTGCGTGTATAGCGCTTGAGGAGCCCAACCTGCCGCTCAGTAAGCGCAGTGCCCATCGACGCGACGACGTTCGCGAAGCCGTGCTCGTGTGCCGCAATGACGTCCATGTACCCCTCGACAATGACCGCGACGCCTTGCGTGCGGATCGCGTCTTTCGCTAGGTCGAGTGCGTACAGAATGGCGCCCTTGTCGAAGATCGGTGACTGAGATGTGTTCACGTACTTCGGCTGATGTTCGCCGGCGCCCAGTGCTTCGCCGGGCAGCAGGCGTCCGCCGAAGCCCGCCACGCGGCCGCGTTCATCGCGAATCGGAAACACCAGCCGATGACGGAAGCGGTCGTAGGCGCCGCGCTCACCCGGCACGGCCAGCCCCGCTTCGCGGACTTCGTCCGCCGTCATGCCACGAACGCCGAGATGCAGCGTCACTGCGTCCCAGCTGTTTGGGGCGTAACCAATCTGGAACATCTCGACGGACGCAGACGACAGACGGCGCTCCTCGAGGTAGGCGCGCGCGGCCTGCGCCGTCTTCGCATGCGGGCCGCTCTCATCGAGCAGCGCCGCGTGAAAGAACGCCGACGCTGCCTCGTTGATCTCGAACATCCGCGCTCGGTGCGCATCTTGCTGCGGATCTCTGTGTTGATCGAGCGTCACGCCGGCGTAGTCGGCGAGGGTACGGAGCGCGTCACGGAACTCGCAGGCGTCCTTCTTCATGACGAAGGCGAAGATGTCGCCACCCGTACCGCAGGCGCCAAAGCAGTGCCACGTCTGACGCGCGGGGCTGACGTGGAATGACGGCGTCCGCTCCTGGTGGAACGGACAGGGTGCCATGAAATCGCGGCCCGACCGCTTCAGCGCCACATGCCGCGAGACGAGGTCGACGATGTCGACGCGTTGCTTGATCTCTTCGACCACACTCATCTGCGCCCCACCTTAGGAACGCCTCGTCAGCGGGATGATTACACGCCCGCCCGTCGGCGCTTGCCGGACCAGCCGCGCGATCTCGGCCGCGTGCTCGTCTTCGTGTTGGATCATCTTGGTGGCAATGGCTTCAACGGTTATGCGCCCAAGCCGCTCATGCTGAATCGCGCGGTCAATCTCCCGCCACTCGCAGTTCGCCAGCAAGTCGTCAAGTTCACGACGCGCCGCCTGCATGCCATGGATGATCTGCGGGACAGCCAGGTGCTGGGCAAGGCCGGGATCGTCGTCGTTGAGCGCCCGTGTGCTGGGCATGAGCGGTTCGTGCTGTGTGAAAGCGGCGCGCGCGCGCGCCACGAACACGCGCTCCACCCGCAACAAGTGCGCGAGATGTACCGCAACGCACCATTGCTCCCCGGCCGGCACGTGGCGGAACTGTTCTTCGCGCAGGCCGCGGAGATGCAGAAAGAGCCGGTGACGGCTTCCCTGCAGTGCGGACCTCAGCTCATCAACGGTCATCCTGCGCGGCGTCCTCGCCCCTGGCGGCTTTATGGAATTTGTCTTGTCTGGAGCGTGCCATTGTAACGGCAGGCGAAAATCTTCGCACAAGCTGCTGAGGCTACGGCGCCGGCGTCACTTCGGTCTCGGGCGCTGGAGGTTCGGTGGCAGGCGTCTCGAAGGGGACGAGGGTGCGCGTAGAGTCGGGATTCCCAGTCGCTACTTTGACGGTTATCTGGTTGTTGGTGTCATCGGTTTCGGCGATGCTGCCATTGGGGTCCACGATCAACAGCAACGTTATGTCCTTCGTAATCTCATATCCGGTGCCGATGTCAATGCTCCGCCCCGGCGCCAGTGTAAAGGCCGGTATGGTTGCGCCTCCCAGCAACTTCGTCCGATCGGCATTGAACACCGCTACGACAAGATCCCCCTTCGCCTCGCCCTTGCCCTCGTTCACGACCGTAACAAAGAGCTTACCCTGCGAGAGCGTCGGCGTCGTGCCAATGACCAGGTCGGGCAAGCCGCCACTCTGCGGCGTGGCGGTGGCGGCCCTGCTGGTATCCACCGCGGTTGGAGCGTGGCGCGCGGCGACCGCCGTCAGTTGTGACGGAGACAACGTCGGAAGCTCCACGACGACAGGTGGCTCCGCGGTGGCGATCACGAGGGCCGTCGGATCTCCGACGACGACCAGCGATGTCGCGTCCACCCATCCGTGTTGCTCGGAATTAGGCGGGAAGATCACCCGATACCACTTCGCGTCCGTCGTCCGCCCATCGATGACAATGTCCTCACCCTTGTTCAGCGTGCCGAACGGAGGCGTGCGCGCGCCGGGCGCCGTGCGTACGGTCGTCACTTGTTTCGTCGTGCCCGAGACGCCGGAGGCGCTCGCCGTTTTCGCTGTCGGCCCGAGGGTTGAGGTCGTCAGTGGCGTTACCGCGACCGCCGGCGCCCCTGACGCACCGCCGCCACGAGCACTGTCTACGACCACAAGCGCGGCGGCCGTGAGACCCAGCAGCATCACGACGGCGAATCCGGCGAGGACAAACGGATGCTTGAGGACCGCGGCCCTCGTCTCGGGCCCGGGCAACCATTTCATGCGGCGATCAAGCCAACCACACCCACCTCCAAGTCGCGCGCATTGTAACAGCACCGCGGACCGATCGCTCCGTCAGGCCGGTGCTGATCGCCGCCAGCCCTTCGGATCGCAAGCGCTCGTCCGATTGTGATTGCGGGGAGAGCGCCCACTTGTCCCCTCCAACCTGATCGAAGCCAGCGCTGCCCCCGCCAAAGCCGGCGCTGGCTTCGTCCGCTTGATCAAACCGAGAACCTCGCGAACACTGGTCTCATCTTAACTTGCACCAAAGCCGCTCCCCGAGGAGGTCAGTACGATGTGGACGGAGATAGCCGATCGCGCCCTCGACGGCATTCCGCCGACCCGAGATGAGTTGGCCGCCATTCTGCGCGCTCCCGAAGAGGAGATGCCAGCGATCGTCGCCGCCGCGTACCGGCTTCGCCGTCGCTACTTCGGAAACACCGTGAAGATCAACTTCCTCGTCAATATCAAGAGCGGCATCTGCCCCGAGGACTGCCACTACTGCTCGCAGTCGAAGCTCTCGCGCGCGCCCATCGACAAGTACAACATGCTCACGGGCGCGGAAATCGTCGAATCGGCATTGCGCGGCCGGAAGTTCGGCGCACGGCGCATCTGCATGGTGGCCTCCGGGCGCGGACCCAGCGACGCCGATATCGCGCACATCGCCCGAGCCGTCCGCGAAGTGCACGACTCCCTTCCCGATGCCGAGATCTGCGCGTGCCTCGGCCTGCTCGAGCAACGTCAAGCAGATGAGTTGAAGCAAGCCGGCGTCTTCGCCTACAATCACAACCTCAACACCAGCGAGGCCCACTACGGCGAGATCTGCACGACGCACGGCTACGCGGACCGCGTCGCCACCGTCGGCATCGTCAAGCAGGGAGGCCTGTCTCCCTGCTGTGGTGCGCTTTTCGGCATGGGCGAGACTGACGACGACATCGTAGAGGTGGCGCAGTCGCTGCGCGCGCTCGGTGTCGATTCGATCCCCGTGAACTTCCTCATCCCAATCCCGGGCACGCCCCTCGCCGGTCGATGGGAATTGACGCCGTCACGCTGCCTGAAGATCCTGTCGCTGATGCGGCTGACGAATCCGGAGAGCGAGCTGCGTATCGCCGGCGGCCGCGAGCATCACCTGAAATCGCTGCAGCCGATGGGACTGCTCGTCGCCAATTCTATCTTCATCGGCGACTACCTCACCGCGAAGGGCCAGCGGCCGGAAGACGACGTGGCGATGATCCGCGACCTGGGCTTCGAGATCCTCGGCGCCGCAGATGGTCTTGGCCCGCAAGAAGCGGAAACTGCGCCCGTGGCGCTGAAGTCGCGCGCCGAGCGTCTGGGACCGCAGAGGTGATGCGCCGGCGAAGGGTCCACCAACTCGCGACGCGAGCGGCCGTACGCTAGGCTGCGCACGATGCGTCGCGCCTCCGCCTTATTCCTCTCCTTCGCGCTGATCGCCGGGTCGGCCTGGGCGGCGTGCAGGAGCGGTTCCAGTAAGTCAACGGCCGTCCGTCACAACCACATCGTCTTCGGGCCAGCCGACATCCACATCCAGAGCGGCGACACTGGCAGCTGGCGCCTCACCCGCAGAACCCGCATCGACAGCGACGGGCAGTACGGAAGAAGTCACCGGCATCGTCGGCAACGTGAACGCCTCCACGCGCACGATCCAGATCGATCGCCGCTCGGGCGCCAGCGTCACCAAGATCAATGTGCTTCCGGCCACGACGATCCGCCGCACTGACGGCGCGACCATCACGCTGTCGGGTATCCGCCCCTCGGACCGGATCGTCGCGAAGGGGACTCTCAGCGACCGCCAGGACGTGCTTCTCGCAACGGAGATCACGGTCTCGCAAGTCGTGCCGGGCGCGGCTCCTGGCGGCTGAGCCGTGCCACCGTTCAGTGGACGCCCCGTCAAGCTGTTAAGATCGGGCGTATCCGACCGAATCCGTGGGCGCCTTCCCGACGTACTGGAGTCAGAACGCGTGGATTACGCGAGCCTCCGCGACGAAGAGCTGATGGCCGAGCTCGCCAACCGCGATCTGGACGCCTTTGAGGCTCTGTATGACCGCTACGCAGACCTCGTCTATTCCGTCTCGCTCCGCGTCGTCGGAGATGCGCACGTCGCGCAAGACGTCACGCAAGACGTATTCCTGCGAGTGTGGCGCAGGCCGGAGCGCTTCGATCTGAGCCGCGGCAAGTTCATGACGTGGCTGCTCAGCGTCGCGCGCAACCGGTCGATCGACGAGCGTCGCAGTCACGGCCGGCGGTTGCGGCACGAGGCCCTCCCATCGACCACGGAAGAGGAAGAGGTGATCCCCAGTGCTGATGAGCTGGACGATCCGGCATTGATGACGGTGCTGTCCGACGAGCGGAAGGCCGTGCGAGCAGCGATGACTGTTCTTCCGCCTGAGCAGCGCCTGGCGATCCAGCTCGCCTACTTCGGCGGCCTGACGCAGCAGGAGATCGCCAATCAATTGGGCCAGCCGCTCGGCACCGTGAAGACCCGCATACGGCTCGGCATGCAAAAGATGCGGGGAGCGCTCGAGGAGCGCAGGGAAAAGGACAGACGATACTGATGATGCAGATGGACTGCGAGACCGCACGCGGGCAGATCGACGCATACGCGATCGGCGCGCTCGACGCGGAGGAGGTCCGCGCGCTCGAGGCGCACCTGGTCACCTGCGCGGATTGCACGATGCTCGCCGAACGCGCACGCGAGGGCGGCACCGCGCTCGCGTTGACGGTGCCACTCGTCAGCAGCGGCCCGGCGCTCAGGGCGCGGGTGCTGGCATCGGCCGCGGTGCTCAGCGACGTGACCTCGCGGCGGCGCCGCTCATTCTGGTGGCAGACAGCAGCCGCGGCGCTGGTTGCGGTCATCGTCATCGGCCTGACGTGGGGACTCGTGCTGCAGCGCCGCGTCGACCGGCTGGGTGACCGCAACGCCAGCATCACAGTCGACGCGACGGCGCAGTCCGACCAGCTCGCGACCGTGCGGACACAATTGGTTCAGATGACGGACTTCAACAGCAAGCTGGCGGACACCGTCGCGAGCCAGGACGCCGTCGTCGAGATCGTGTCGCACCCGGATGTGCGCCGAATCCAGATGAACGGCAGCGCGGCCGCTCCCGCGGCGAGCGGGCGCTACCTCTGGAGCGCAACCGAGGAGATAGGCGTGCTCGTCGCGTCGAACCTGCCGCCACTGGGCCAGGGAAAGACGTATCAGTGGTGGGTGGTCTATGCCGATCGCTGGGTCGCCGGCGGCAACTTCAGCGTAGACGGCAGCGGCCATGGCCAGCTCATCGTGCGCAAGTCCGACGGCGTCGCCGACGCCGATGCCCCGCTCTGGTTCTGCGTGACAGCAGAACCGCTCGCTGGACGCGACCGCCCCACCGGCGCGATCGTCCTCCGCAGCCCAATGCTGCAGTAACGGTAACCAGCGAGGGCTTCTCAGCGATTCAGCTTCTCAGCATGTCAGCCCGTCGGGACGCGCATCTGTTGCTCGCACGCCGGAGACGGCGCTGAGGTCTGCGCGTTAGGAAGGACGTTGCTTCCTTCGCAAACTCGAGCGCATGGCTTGACTCTGATACCTGGTCTCATCTAAGATGAGACTGTATATCAGTACGGCGCCGACGTGACCAGGTGACGCGCTGGCGTGCTGAAAGGCTCACAGCGTGTCCGACATCGACCTCATCATCGAGCGGCTCGAACTGCGAGGACATCGCATCACCGGCAGCCGCCGTCGCGTGCTCGATGCCGTGCTGGCGCAGCCGGCTCACTTCACCGTCGACGATGTCCTGCACAGCACGCGCAAGGTCGGGCGCGCCACCGTCTTCCGGACCATGCGGCTGCTGCTCGATCTGAACATCGTCTGCAGGGTGATGCTCGATGGCGGCACCCTGCACTATCGCGTGAGCAGCCGAGGGCATCACCACCACCTGGTCTGCAGCGACTGCGGCCGCGTCGAGGACTTCACGAAGTGTGATGTCGAGCCACTGGTCCGGGAACTGGCGAAAGCCACCGACTACGAGATCGAAGCCCACTGGCTGGAGGTCTACGGCCGCTGCCATGCCTGCCGCCTGCTAAAGAGGGAGCAGGTGCCGGTTGGCTGAGCCGGCACGGCCGCTCGCGCCCGTTGAGAGCGCACCCCCGTTGCACGCGCGCTGCCTGGTTCTGCGCGACGTGACGATCGCGTACGGCCGCCACGCCGTCCTTGCCCACGTCGATGCCGATATTCCGCGCAGCCAGGTCGTCAGCATCATTGGCCCAAATGGCTCCGGCAAGAGCACGCTGCTCAAGGCCATCGCCGGGCTGATCCCGCTCGCCGGCGGCGAGATGACGCTGTTCGACGAGCCGATCAGCCGCATGCGGAAGCACATCGCCTACGTCCCGCAGCGCGAAGACGTCGACTGGTCCTTTCCCGTGTCCGTGCGAGATGTCGTGATGATGGGCTGCTTTCCGCGCCGAGGCTGGCTGCGCTCCACAACTGCCGAGGACCGGGAGATCGCAGACGATGCGATGGCGCATCTCGGCATCGCCGATCTCGCGCAGCGGCAGATCAGCCGGCTGTCCGGAGGGCAGCAGCGTCGTGCTTTCATCGCTCGCGCGCTCGCGCAGCAATCCGATGTCATCCTCCTCGACGAGCCGATGACCGGCATCGACGCGCAAACACACGACCGCATCCTCGAGCTGTTCGACGAATGGCGGCGGGAGGGCAAGGTCGTGCTGCAGGCCACTCATGCGCACATCCACGGCGGCTCGATGATCGTGCTGCGGCGCACCGCCGACCCGATGGCCGCCGCTGACTTCGAGCACCTGGCGGCGGAGAGCGGAGAGCACCATGAACATCATCGTTGACCCATGGCGCGATCCGGCCTTCGTGCGCGCCGCGTTCGATGTCATCGCCGTCGCGACGATCGCCGGCGCCATCGGCACGCTGATCGTTCTGCGCGGCATCGGCTTCCTGGGCGACGCCCTCGCTCACTCGATCTTCCCCGGCGTCGTCACCGCGTTTCTGATCGGCGCGAACCTGCTTGTCGGCGCGTTGGTTGCAGGACTGTCGACCGCCGCCATCATGGGGCTTCTCACCGCGAATGCGCGCGTCCGCGACAACACAGCCATCGGCGTCATCTTCACCGCGGCATTCGCGCTTGGCGTCGTCATCCTCACGCGTCACGCGGTCAATGCGGATGAGCTGGAAGGCATCCTCTTCGGCGACCCGCTGGGCGCGACCACTGGAGACCTCTTGATGACGATGATCATCGGCGGCGGTGTGCTCGCCACAATCATCGCGCTCCGGCGTCTCTTCGTGATGGCCGCATTCGACCCGAGCGGCGCACGCGCGATGGGCCTGCCCGTGGTCGCCCTCGACGTGCTACTTCTGCTGCTGACCGCTCTAACGGTGGTGATCGCGTTCAAGGCGGTGGGCAACATCCTCGTGATATCGCTGCTCATCACGCCGGCCGCCACCGCCCGCCTGTTCACCGACCGTCTCCTGCCGATGGCCGCTCTTGCCGCCGCCATCGGCATCGTTGCCGGCATCTGCGGTGTCTACATCGGGTATCACACAGATACGTCTGCCGGCGGCGTCATCGTGCTCACGACGACCCTGACATTTTTCGGCGCATGGCTGTTCGCGCCCGACCACGGAGTGATCGCTTTGCAGATGGCGCGGCGGGACGCCGCGCTGCTACGATCAGAACCGGAAGCGGTTGCGCAGATTATCCTCGCTTCGCCAGAGATCCGCGCCCCGCACGAAAGCTGATCGATGCGCCATGCCCTGCTCTTCACGCTCATAGCCTGCTTCACATCGTTCGGCGTTATGTCCTGTAGCGGCGGGTCCCACGCCCAGGTCGGCGTCACCATTGAGCCGCTCTATACGGCCACCCCGCACGCCGTCGCCGCGTTCGCCGGCAAACCGGATGCTCCGCCCATCTCTACCAGCGGTTCGCCTGCTTCCGCCGGGACGAGTGACACCGCCACCGCCATGCCGCGGGACGAATCGACCGCGGATGCAGCCGCGGAGCCGTCGCCGACGCCGGACCTCGCCCCCACGTCCGGCCGCTGGATCGAGGTCGATGTCACCCGCTTCGTCGTCAGGCTGATGGACGGCACCAGCATCACGCGCGAGATCGCACCCGTCGCCGTGGGCACACAGATCGACACCGGGGAGTACGCGTCGACGCAGACCGGCCTGTTTTACGTGTACGACAAGATCGCCGACCTCGTGTACGACCCGCCGTACGACACGTACATCAGCAACTGGGTCGCATTCGACCCGGACAAGGCCAACGGCTTTCATTCGTTCCTCAAGGACAAGAGCGGCAACGTCGTCGACGCGAGCACTGGCCGCATCTCCAACGGCTGCATCCGCACCGGCGGAGAGAGAGCCATCTTCACCTTCGCCGAGATCGGCATGCCGGTGTGGGTGCATGCGTAGTCTTACAGCACCGACTCGTGTGGATCGAACGCCGGATATGGCTGGAAGAGTGACTCCAGCTCGCGCCGGATCGGGTCGTCGGGCGGGAGGAAGCGGCTGAAGTCGCCGTCGGGCTCCGGACGCGTCCGTTGGCCGGTCACCCTCGAGTCCATGATCTTGTTCTGCAGCATGATCAGCCCGGTCAGCAGCGACTCCGGGCGAGGCGGGCACCCCGGCACATACACATCGACCGGAAGGATGAGGTTCACGCCCGGCAAGACGCTGTAGGCGTACGCGAACGGCCCGCCCATGATCGCGCAGCCGCCCATCGAGATCGCCCACTTGGGTTCCGGCATTTGCAGCCAGATGCGGCGGATCGCCGGCGCCATCTTCCACGTACAGGTCCCCGACACGATCATCAGGTCCGCCTGCCGCGGCGATGCGCGGAAGATCTCGGCGCCGAAGCGGGCGATGTCGTAGCGCGGAGTCGCCGTCGCGATCATCTCCATCGCGCAGCAGGCCAGCCCGAACATCGTCGGCCAGAGCGACGAGCTGCGGGCCCAGTTCATCACAGTGTCGACGCCGGTCAACAGGATGTTCTGCTCGACGTCAGATTCGACGCCGGACTGCTGGCCGAGCAGCGGGATCGTGTCCTGGGTCATCGACTCATTCTGACGCAGCCCCGTCGCTTGGGCAATATTTCACAAAGTGTCGAGAGTGCGTGCCGCGTTATCGCACACGCTCGCGCAGCGCGCCCGGCTGCGGCATGCCATCGATGATCTCCCGCGGCTCCAGCTTGCGCTCGCAGTACTTGTCGAGCGTCTCCCGCTCGCTCAAGTACTGCATCCGCGGCACGGCGTAGCCGCACGATGTCTGCAGCTTCTCTACATCGACGAAGAAAGCCTGCCGCACGTACGGGTGCAGGTCGTCGGCGAAGGCCGACCGGTATCGCGCGAGCTCCGGGTCGTCGAGGTCGACGCGTCGGCCGCGCCCGTAGATGCGGACGATGCCGGCCGCTGGCTCGAAGCTGCACACCATCAACGTGATGCGCCCGTTCTGCGCGGTGTGCTTCGCCGTCTCGTTGCCGCTGCCCGGATAGTCGGTGTAACCCACGAGATTCGGTCCGAGCACGCGGAGCAGACTGCGGCCCTTCGGCGAAAGATTCGGATAGCCGGAGTCGGCGTCGGCCGGCGCGGTCGCCACAAAGAACATGTGTTGCCGCTCGATAAACGCCC
Source organism: Chloroflexota bacterium (assembly GCA_030774575.1). Classification (GTDB taxonomy): domain Bacteria; phylum Chloroflexota; class Dehalococcoidia; order DSTF01; family JACRBR01; genus JALYKW01. The sequence goes on from JALYKW010000019.1 coordinate 32,470, forward strand.
GCCGCTCGTCATCGATGTGGTCGTACCAGTCCGCCATAGCTCCTCCGTGGTGCCACCCGTGGTGCAACCATCGTAACATCGCACGAGGGGTATACGCCTGGTGACCGCCAACGCTCCTGACACCCAGCGTCAGTTAAGCTGCGCGCCCTTGCAGAATAGCTCCGGATCGAACCGGCAGCTGTGCGCTTTGATGAACCTCCGCACTCTGTCGTCGCTGTAGTCGGCCGCGTCGAACGTATCGACGCGCGTCCATGCCGCCAGCCCGATCGTATTCTGATCGAGGTCGGCGTCGGGCGACATCACGACGCGCGCTCCGAGCGAGATCTCCTCTGTGACGAGATCCCTGATGCGCTCGACCGTCGTCCGGCAGGCGTCGCTCGCGCAGCTGTAGCCTACGTAGACACCGGCGTGCTCCTCGATATGCGCGATCGCTTCGCGCGGCACGTCGAACTCGTAGATGCCGGGGTCCGGCGGTATGCGCAGGCGATGTCCGTCAGCGAGCAGGACCGTCCCCTGGACCGGCAGGTGCAGTCCGGACGTGGGCGGGTTGGAGGCGTAGCAGTCGTTCGCCACGTGGTCGCTGTCGCAGAACCTCACGCGGTCCCGCAGCGGGTAAGCCGGCGTGTGCTGGCGGCCCTGCGCCGGCACGAAGCGCCCCGGCAGCGATTCGCTGTCGTCGGACTCCGCGTGCTCCGCCGCGAGTTCGGCCGGTCCTTTGTTGGCGCGGGGAGTGACGGCACCGGCGCCACCGTCGAACGGCTGGTTACTCGAAGCGCTCGCGAAGCTGATCGCATGCTCGCTTTGAAGAAAGCCGCCATACAGCACAACGTTGCACAGGAACAGCGCCAGCATCAGCGCCGGGATGGCGAGGTTTGTGAGCCGCATCGCCCGAGTATATCCGTCGCTTTGTCGCGCGGTGCGTGCTGATTAGACTGCAAGACGCATGACCCCAACCCGCCGTCGCGTGCCACGCTTCCTCATCCGCACATGGCCCTTACTCCTCTCGCTGGCGATGATCGCCGGCATTCCGGTGCTGCTGAGCTTCAGCCGCCACGGCCGCGTCGCTGTCGAAGCCGCGATCTACCTGCCCGACATGGTGCTGCAGGTGCCGTTGCCGGCGCGCCCCGTTGACCTCATCTCCGACGCCCCACGCCGCCAACGCGTCACAATCGACTACCAGAGCCGGAATGGCCCCCGCTCGATCGATGCCGACCTCTACATCCCGGCGCAGGGCGCGTCGCACCAGGGCATCGTCTTCTCGATGGGCGCGCCGCCGCTCAGTCTCGACGACCCTCGCCTGGTGCGCATCGCCGAGGACTCGGCGCGCGCGGGCGTCGTGATGTTGGTGCCGTTCTCCGACCGGCTCGACGACATCCGCATCGAGCCGGAAGAGATCGACGCGCTCGTTGCCGAGTTCCAGTACGTGCAGCGACAGCCACAGGTCGAGCCGAAGCGCGTCGGCTTCTTCGGCGCAAGCGTCGGCGGCTCGATCGCGCTCGTCGCTGCCGCCGACCCGCGCATCGCCGACGAGGTCGACCATGTCGTCTCGTTCGGCGGCTACTTCGACGCGCTCGACACGTTTGGAGCGATCGCCACGCACCGCATCGAATACGGCAGCGTGAACGAGGCGTGGGTGCCGCGCGAGCACGCCGAGTTCGTGATGGCGCGTCAGCTCATCGACCGCATCGACAACGCGGACGACCGGGAGCTGCTCACACGTGAGTTCATCGACGGCGATCCGCCGTCCGAGGAGCAGCTGGCGACGCTGAGCCCGATCGGCCGCAACGCGTACGACTTTCTGGCGAATCGCGATCCCAACGCGGTCAGCGCGCTGATCAAGCGCCTGCCACCCGACGCCGTCGCTGACCTTGACTACCTGTCGCCGCGCACGAGCATCGATAAGGTGAAGGCGGAGCTATTCATCATCCATGACCGCGCCGACCCCTTCGTGCCCTATACCGAATCGCGAAAACTGAAGGACGCGCTTGCTGGCCGCAGCACGCCACGCGCGCATTTCGATGAGCTGCGGCTGTTCGAGCACGTCGAACCGAAGCTGAACCAGAGCCCGGAGACGGTCGCGCTCGACAGCACGCGCCTGCTGTTCCGGCTCTATCAGTTACTGCTGAGGTGGGACTGAGCGTCAGTCTTCGACAACGCCCTGCGAGGCGAGGAATGCCTTCGCCTCATCGACGCTGTTGAAGACACGCGAGCCGAAGGCGTCGAGCGCGTCGACGACGTCGTCATCCGCGCCGTCATCGTACGCGGCATCGACGATGCTCGCGCGGTCCACGCGCCCCATCGATGCGTATCCGTTTTCGACGTAGGGGGCGACTCTACTCCACTTGACGGCCATGGATACTCCTTAGCGGCTACGCGGGCGCTGCGGCGGAGTATAACTATCGCCCGACGAAGCGGCACGGCTCGCTCAGCCGGTGCTGGCGGAGGTGATGTCGCGCCGCCGGTAGACCACGAACGAGATCGTGATGAACGCCGCCACCCAGAGCGCCAGGATCATCGCCGCAGCCTCCGGCGAATGTGAGCCTCGCGACGCCAGCTCGCGCGTCGACGGCCCGAAACTGAATCTCTGCAATGCAGCCGGCAACCGGTTCTGCGCGATGATCACATCGCGGTTGGAGTCGATCAGGTAGTTCGGGATCTTCGTCCACGGCGACCCTCCCAGCCGAAGCAGGTTGCTGATCAGCGGCTCCAGGAAGGCGACCGCCAGACCGACGCCCACGCCCGCAAGCGTCGACCGTCCCACGATCGCCGCAGCGAACGCCAGCGCGACGAACGGCGACATCACGAACAGCGTGCGGCCGAACGCGAAGGTCTGCTCCTTCAGGAATCCGGCGGTCACGAAGCTGAAGTCCGACCCACCGTTCACCGTCGTGATCACCGCGCTGTACGCCAGCGCCACGGCGATCGCCATGAGGGCAATGAGCGCCACCATGCAAAACACCACGACGAGCCGCGCGGTGATCAACCGCAGCCGCCCGCTCGAGGCAGTTGCCATCAGCCGCACCGTGCCCCAGGCGTACTCGCTGCCCGCCGCCCCTGCTGCCAGCACGACGGCGAGCAGCGTGCCGAACGTCGCGATGATCTGCAGCGCGAACGGCACCCCGGCCTCAAGGAAGAGCCCCCGGCGCAGATCTTGATACGAGAAGCGCTGGCCCCCTTCGAAGAAACTGCCCGCGCGCCCGCTCATGCTCCACATCACGGAGTACAGCAGCACGATCAGCGCGATCGTCAGCCCCGCCACGATCCAGGTCATCATCCGCTTGCGCAGCTTGAAGAACTCGGCCAGCATCAGCCGCTGCATACTCATACCGTCGTCTCCTCGCCCGTCAGGTCGAGGAACACACTCTCCAACTCGACTTCCCACGGCGTCAGCTCGGACAGATACACGCCGTTGGCAGCGAGCGCCTGGTTCAGTTCCGCGGACTTGGCGACCGGCGCCTCTGCTCGCACAAAGCCATCGATCCGGTCCACCGCCTCGACCCACGGTATGCCGCCCAGCGCGCGAGCCAGCGCGTCGTTGTCGGCCGCGCGCAGCCGCAGGTATTGGCCGCGGCCGAGCAGTTCGGCGACGGTACCCTGCGCCACCATCCGCCCTTTCTTCACGATGGCGAGACGGTCGCTCACCGCCTGCACTTCGTTCAGCAGGTGGCTGCAAAGAAAGACGCTGTGGCCCTGCCGGGCGAGCTGCGGGATCAGCTCCCGTATCTCGCGCGTGCCTGCCGGATCGAGCCCGTTCGTCGGCTCGTCCAAAATGATCAGCTGCGGGTCGCGCAGCAGCGTCGATGCGATCCCGAGCCGCTGTTTCATGCCCAGCGAGTACGTCTTGTACGGATCGCGGCCGCGCTCTTTTAACCCCACCAGCTCCAGCACTTCTTCAATCCGCGCCCGCGAGATGTCGCCGAGCATGATCGCCAACGTCCGCAGGTTGTCGTAGCCCGAGAGGTACGGATAGAACGCCGGCGTCTCGATCACGGCGCCGATGTTACGGAGCGCCGGCCACGGGTGCGTCGCCATGTCGCTGCCGAAGACGAGCGCGCGCCCCTTCGTCGGCCGGATCAGCCCCAGGATCATCCCCACGGTCGTGCTTTTGCCGGAGCCGTTGGGCCCGAGGAAGCTGAAGACCTCGCTGTCGAAGACCTGCAGTTCCATGTCGGCGACCGCCGTGATGCGGCCGTACTGCTTCCACAGTCCTTCGGTCCGAAGAATCTCGCGCCCTTGAGACGTTGATGCGGCCATCTAGTCCATCGTAGCAATAGATGTGACGGGCGATGTGTCGGAGTGGTTAACGGCAGCGCTTCGCGGGCGGCTTGAGACCCGACGCTGCGATTCGATACTATGCGGCGCCCGCCTCGAGGCGGCCGGAGCGCCATTCCCTGGTAGCTCAATGGTAGAGCAATCGGCTGTTAACCGATTGGTTGTAGGTTCGAGTCCTGCCCAGGGAGCCAGACTACAACTCGCGTGTCCCCGTTGAACCGCCGATTTCGGTCGGCGGCGAACAGGGCCGTGTACGGAGCGCGGGGAGAAATCTCCGCGACCTGCTCGCCCGAGACTACGATGCGCTCGAAGACCTCGCGAACGAAGCGCCGCTGCTCCAACGGCTCACTCTGCGAGAACAGCTTTCCGGCGGCTTGCAGGTAGCTCGTGACGCGCTTGGCATCGATCACTGAAGCCGGCTGAACTTCGGCACCCAGCGCAGCTTGGAGCGGCCGCGTCTCCAGCCGGTAGCGTTCCTCGTCGATCTCGCCTTGCGCGTATAATCGCTGCCATCGTTCGATGGCAAGCCGGAGCCTTCTGGCAGCACTCGGGTCCGCGGCTTGTTGCCTGGCAATTTGCGCCGTGAGCACCCCTATGTCCGATGCCTTCACCTGCATTCCCGAAACGTACGCCCCGATCTGCGCCTCCAGCAGATCGGCGGCGACCATCCTCTGGCGAGGCGAGCCTGCCATTACGTGCGGCCGTTGAGCACCGCATGTACCGGGTTGGGTTCTTTCCGCCGGTGGCGCCGCTCAGCGGCGCACTGCACGTACCGCAAATCGCTGTCGCCGAGAGAGGGTAGGGCGAACGCCCAAACGGACGTGGGTTTGTGGAAGTATCGCGGCTGCGTGCTCTGAGCGTCCGGCTGACCTGGTCGAACAAGACAGCGTCGACGATCACCGGGTGGGTCGCCTCCGCCACCACGCCACCACCTTGCCGACGGTGATGCGCAACTACGCCGGTGTACGACACGTTGCGGAGGACCTTGCCGATCGCCATGCGGTCGAGAGGATTCCCGTGCGTGCTCTTGAACCCCACGTCGTGTGACCAGGCAGCCGTGTCGCGGAGCGAGTACCGTCCGGTCGCATAACGCTCGAACGCTTGTCGGACGAGGTCGGCGTTCGCCTTGTCAATGCCGATGTCGCCGTTGTCTGCGCGGACATACCCGATAGGCAGCGGACCGAGCAGCTCACCCTGGCGAGCCTTCTCTGCCAGGCCGTGCTTGATTCGCTCGGTGATTGTTTCGCGCTCGAACTCTGCCATCGTCCCGATGATGTTGCGGTACATGCGGCCAGTGGCTGTGCCGGCGTCGATACCTTCCTGAATCGATACGATCTGCACTCCCTGCTTCTCAAGCCGGTCGCTCAGCTCAAGCACGTCGCGAAGGCTGCGCGACAGTCTGTCGAGCTTCCAGAACACGACGCGGTCGAAACTCTTCGCCTCGGCGGCAGCAAGCAACTGCGCCAGCGCCAACCGCCCACGCTGGGATGATCCGCTGACACCAGCGTCTACGTAGACGTTGACCAACGACCAACCCTGCGCCTTGCAGTAGGCATCAATGGAGGTGCGCTGCGCGTCGAGGCCGTATCCTTCGCGCGCCTGTTCTTCCGTCGAGACGCGTGCGTATCCGTGTGGGCTGCCCCAAGACCGGCCGACAAGCTCGCGGGCCCGAGCCCGCAGATCGTGACGTCGGGGGTACGTTCTGTGCCCGTTCCAGTTGTGGTTCTGAGTCTCAATGTGGATCGCGGTAAGGCAAGAGCTGTTTCCGCCAGAGCGAACGAGGCCGTTTGGCCCGGGCCTTCATGTCACGGGACCCGAGGGCTCGTTTCGATGGCGCGCCTCGCTGCCAGTCCGTATCCTGTCGCTGCCGCGCATCGCGACTGGCGCGAGCCTAGCAAACACATCGAAGCGGCGGTACGCTGAATAGCTGGCTCGTCCGCGGGTGCAACGTGGGTGTGCCGTGAACCTCGGGCACCGGTCTGGCCGTCAATGGCGGGGGCGGTCGACGCCCTAGTGGCTGCGTCATTTGCGACCGTGTTCAGGTCACTCATTGTGTCCTCGATCTCGTCCTCACGCCGCGATCCAAGAACGACAAACCGAGATCTGCGTTTTCCACTTGAGTACGTGCCGCTGCCAAACATCAAGGAAGAAGATATCAACGAAGCGACCCTTTCTTGCGCGCCTGTGCCGACATTACTGGCTAAACCACATAAGCCGAGACTGGCGTTGGGGTTGATGTGGCAGTCGGTGTAGCAGTTGCTGGTTTCGCACCGTAAGCCGGCGTGCTTGAGCCCGCGTTGGTGATGATGATTGCGGCTAGCGGGATCGTGAGTAGAATCGCCGTCGCTACAATGACCTTGATACGCATCGAGCCCCCTCATTTGCTGACTGTCCGTTCAAGTTGATCAGACCGAGTGTATCAGGCATGAAAATAATCGCGAGCTGATCGCACCGCCGCCAATAAGACCCACCAAGGTCCAGGGGGTGTGAAAGAAGTGAGTGATCAAGTGAAGGGCGGCATCGCTCCCCGCTACGGGTCATCGGCCTCCTTTCTTGATCCGGTCGAGCCGCCGCGGTGGCCGTCGTTCAACACGGATCAACTTGACGACCGTTGGTGCCAAACACTAACAGGCCGCGCCCCCAGCGGGACGGACGGTGTCAGTGTGTTCCGCGACGACGGCATCGCCGAATCGTGCTGATGCGCTACCGTAAGTTCTGCCAACGGCGAGTCCCAAACGACACATCGAAGCGCCGGAATGGCGAGCAGCATTCCGCTCCGTATACTCTGTATTGGCGTGTAGTGCGGAGCCCCGGACACCGATCAGAGGCGCCGCCGCCCCCGTTATCGCGTTCGGTCTGCCGCTTGGCCCCGGCGACCGGATTATGTGTTCGTGCGTCGACGCCTGGCCGCGCTCAGAGCTGTTCGCCTTCTCCGAACGTCGACTCGAACTCAAGGTTCATCATGGCCCCGGCGGGCAGAACCTGACGAGCGTCTTCGAGTGGGACGCCGGCGTCCAGCATCTCGCGAAACGTCGTCCCGACTGACTCTAACGCCTCGAGGATCTGCGCCCGAAACGGCGTGTCCCATGTCGCCACGGGGATGAACCAGCGCTGGCCGCCGGCGTCGACAATCCGGTAGACACGCCCGCCGGCCTCGCAGCATGGGATGCCTTGTTCCGAGAAGAATCTGGGTGATGGCATGCGCAGCCTTCAGGCGGGGACGCCGTCCTTGGAGAGCGCCGAGGTCCGTTCCTCTTTGCGCTGCTCAGCGGCGAGGCGCTCGAGATCGACGGGTCCGTCCATGTCCGCAAAGCACATCGCCGCGGCGATCGCCGAGTGGCCCGCATCATCGGCGATGCGCCGCAGCATCTCCTGGCCGACCCACCTGTAGGACGGATGACCCTGTGGTGAGGTGCGCAGCTCGATCACGTGCATCGCCTCGCGGGCGTTCATCTGCGCGTAGAAGCGGATGCGGTACGCCATCGGGAGGGCATACGGCGCCACCGTGGTTAGGCCGGCATCAGACAGCGCCTTGTAGACCGATGCGCAATCGGCCATCACGCGGCGCCAGTCGTCCGCGCCGCCCAGCTCTGTAACTTCCGGGGGGACGTCGAACCCCAGGTGCGGCGACAGCGGCTGCCAGTCCAGTGTCAACATGCGATGTCGCTGCAGGTCGCGGAAGGCACCGTAATCGACCACTACATCAAAGCGATACGCCGTGCGCTCGAAGGCGCGACCGGGCTTGTGTCGACGGTTCGTGCGGTCGCCGACGTACGCTGCCAGTACGCGCTCGCAATCCGCGGGCTCCATGTTCCGCGCCGTCTCGAGCAGCGCGGCATCGTCGAGCGCGGCGTGCGGATACATGGCGGCGGCGAGCACCTTGACCTCGCCCTCGGGGTCCGACTCGACCAGCCGCACGTACGGAGGCGTCTCGGACGCCTGCCCCGGCGCGGGTACCAGGCGCGCCACTTCCGCGTGGGTCGCGTCGGCGGTGTCGCGCAGATACCGCGACCAGGCGCGGCCCCGATCCTCGCGGTCGACACGCCACATGAAGACGGGAATCACCTGTCGCAACTCCTTCAGGATCCGCTCACCCGTCGCCCGAGCTTCGGCGAGCGGATGATCCTGGAGCCGCAGCAGCAGCGTTTCAAATCCCTGGGCGGAGCCGAAGATGCCGACATTGGCAGTCGTCGCAGCCGGCAGCAGCCCACGCAGAATGTCGCAAGCCTTGGCGCGAATACTCAGGCGATATGCCGTCTTCGAATCGCTCTCTTCGCGCGGAAACTTCTGGCGGAGATGTTCTTCCACACGCTCAAACCAGGAGGCGTAGGTCTCGAAGCAGGCATCCATCGTCGAGACGAAGCGCTCGCGCAGGGCCGGCGATACGATCTCCGCGGGGACGTGGTACCGCCAGAGGCCATCTCGCTGCTTCTGATTGTAGGGAATGTAGCGGGTTGACTGCTCAAGATAGGAAAGTAGTCGCCCCCACTCGAGCACCTTTGTGAGGACGTTGGACGCGTCTTCGACGGCCACGTGCACGCCGACAAGTTGCGCGACGGAATCGTCACCGTACTCGACCAGCATGCGCTCGTACAGTTCCTCGGCGCGCCCGACGCCCATCGCCTCGAAGCCGATCTGCTCGACTGCACTCGGTGGCGCGATCAATCCGCCCTGGTAGAACTCGTCGAGAAACAGGCGACGCAGCGACTTGGGAGAGCGCGAGTAGCGGGCGAAGAGCGCCCCCTTGACGACGTCCGGAAGATTCGTGAGGGCGAAGACTGGCTCGTCGACGTTCGAGAAATGGCGACGCAGGATGTCACATTCTTGAGGCGTGAACTCCGCGTCGAGAGGTTTCATGAGGGGTTGGCCTGTTGAACACTGTCCGGCCTCTAGCGTGATCTTATCACCCCAGGATCTGGGCGCCAGAATGCGACGGCGTAGTGACCGGTTGCTGTGCTCGGCCAACTCGCCCAGCGGCCGGGCCATCGCGGCCATTATGTCTGGAACGCCGCCTGTCTTTGCTCGCCACATGATCGCCGGCGACCCCACGGCAACATCGAGATCAGCGAGACGACCGGCCGCGAAGAAGCGCTGGCACGCCGAATGGCAGCTTCGTCCGCGGATGCACCGGTGGTGTGTAGTTCGGCTGCCCGGACACCTGCCCAGGGAGCCATTTTTGGTATCACAGGGCCTGAAACGCTCTTGTTTCGAGCGGCGGGGGCTTGCGCGAGTGACGCGCGGGCCCCTCCGGATATCTCCAGCACGATCTGGCGCTCATTTGACCTCACTCGCTTTCGCACTGCCGGAGCCGACGGAGGACGACGTGGAGCTGGTGCGGCGGCTCGTCAAGTCTCCGGTCGATGAAGCCTGTCGGGGTTGAACCGTGATCCAAACCGGCGCGAGCAGCGCATAGAAGTATTCGCGCTTAGGGCCACGGATCAGAACCCCCTTCGACCCACCAGAACAGGGGGTGACAGACGTCGTCGCCGCGATGGCCACACCGCCAACCGCCGCGCGATGGACCGCTCTAGGCTTGAAGAGGCGGGCGCTTCCGTGCGGCCGCCTCTCTTGCCGGTTCAGCTGTTCCCGCCTGAGTCCATCTGCGGTGTGGAACCGAGCGACGGACTCGCGGCGTATTTGAGGGTAGGCGGTCGCTGCAGTCGGGCGACCCGGATTGAGGAGGGATGACCATGACGAACCAAACCCTTTACGAACGCCTCGGTGGCGTGAACGCCATCGCCATGGTGGTTGACCGCTTCAGCGATGAGATCGTCAAGAACGCGAAACTCAATGTCAATCCCGCGCTGAAGGAATGGAACCAAACCGGCCAGTTGCCCGGTCTCAAGTTCATGCGGACGCTCTGGCTCTGCCAAGCGTCGGGCGGACTTTTTCAATACACCGGCAAGACGATGGGCGAAGCCCACAAGGATCTGCACATCAAGTCCGGGGAGTTCGATGAGGTTGGTGTGGAGATCGCCCGCGCGCTTGACCACTTCAAAGTGCCCGAGCGCGAGAAGCAGGAAGTCCTCGCAGCCATAGTCTCAAAGAAGGCCGAAGTGGTGAACGGATAGTTGCTGCCCAATAACCAGGCTCGCCGGCCAACGGAGGCGCAGCGCGAAGTCGGTGTGCAGTCGTCGAGCATCTTGATCTCGATGAGCGTCTCACCGGTGCGGTCACTGATGAACCGGACGTAGCTGCGGTCTTGATAGGCCAAGATGGTCACGCGGCATTGAGCCTCATCCTGCCCTGAACGAGCGGGATGGAGCCGCAGTCTATCTCACCGGCGCGATTCCGCCGCAGCGGGTGACGTCACTTCAAGCTCTCGGACGCCTGTTTACCCGAGGACAGCAGCCGCCTGCCGGGTATCTCTCTCTTGCGACGGCCGGGCAGCCGGTCAAAGCGCTCCCGGACCACGCGGTAACATTCGCAGGTGGCCGCCTCGAGGCCGGGGCGATCGAGCACCGTGACCTTTCCGCGGTGGTACGAGATCAGCCCGGCCTCCTGAAGAGCCTTGGCGGCGACGGAAACCCGCGGCCGAGGGACGCCGAGCATCGTTGCCAGGAAATGGTGCGTCAGCGGGAACTCGGCGGCGTCGACGCGGTCGTGCGTCATCAACATCCAGCGCGCGCAGCGTTGGACCATCGGATGCATGCGATTGCAGGCCGCTGACTGCGCGACGAGGGCAAGCATCGATACGGTGTAATAGCCGAGGAGTGTCCGCAAGATGGGGATGTGCTCAACGTGCTCGCGGAAACGGCCGCTTTCCATCCGCATGGCAGTGCCAGGAACCTGAACCAGCAGCCGCGAGTCGGACTCCTCAAGACCAAGAAACACCGAGACGTCGGTCATCCCCTCGTTGCCAATCGTGGCGATCTCGACCGCGCTGCCATCATCGAGCACCGTGAGCGTCGAGATCACGCCGGCGTTGGGGAAGTAGACGTACGGCATCTTGTCCCCGGGCTCGTGAAGCGAGATACGGAACTTGAGGGGGATCGACTTCAAGTCAGGGAGGATGCGTTCGTAATCCTCGCGCGGGAGAGCGGAGAGGATGCGGTTCGCGATACGGCGTCGTGGCGTGCTTGATGGAGGCACAGGGCTCTCACGTTCAAGCCGGCACTCCTCGCGGCTCAGGTTGGTGCGCGATGGCGGGCGCGTTATGAACTGCTGCTGAGCATACCGTACGGGAACGCCGCGTGGGCGCTGGCGCCGGCGCACGCCCTGAGGCTGTCTCTATGTTGCACCACCGGTCGAGGGTGCCGTAGGACGGGTCAACAACGGCGCGGACGGCTCCCTGCTTGGCCTGCCGGCAGCGCTCAAAGCGCTGAGCGACGCCCCGCGACGGCTCGCTCGACCTCAGCCGGCGGGAGATACTGCTCTTCTCTTTCGGTTTGCTCGTCTACCAGGCCGCGTTCGGCAGCGGCATCTGATCTCCATCGAAGAGGCGCACCGGCCCGTTGGTGTTGCCGGGCCACGTTGAACTCCGAACGATGGTTCGGCAGATCATCGAAAGGCACGTCGGCGCACACCATCGAACCATGGTGCGGCATGATCGCGACCCGAGGTTAGGAAACCGTCCCATGTAGGTTTAGACGCTCCTTCAGTCGACGCCCTGCGCCTGCACCTTGAGCGCTAGGCAGTCCTCGACGACCTTGGCCATCCCCCCATCTCCTGCAGCTGCAAGAGCTCGAGCGCGCGCGCGCGGTCGCCGGGGGCGCCGCGCGTGAGGAGCACTGCGCCGTACTGGGCGCGCGTGCTGGCCAGCCAGGGCTTGTCGCCGAGCTGCGCGTTCGTGCGAAGGGCGTCCTCGAAATAGCGTTCGGCGTCCTCCCAGCGGCGCATCGTCGCGGCGAGGAGCGCCAGGCTCCGGGACACGGCGCCCGCCGCCCCTACCCAGCCGACTACCATGCACTCCCCGTCGTAGGGCAACAGCATAGAAGTCGGGCGCGCGGGAGGCGTCGCCGAGGACCCAGGAGACGTTTGCCATGAGGCTCAGAGCGAAGAGCCGTAGCTACCAAGACGTTCACGCCGGGCATGCTCGTCAGGTTTCGGGGTGCGGGAGTGACGACGTTGCCGACTGCTGGAACCGCTCCCGGAGCCCCGCGTCGTCGATCGTTGCCGCAAGCGATCCGATCAACGCGCGCGCCGCGCCGAATTCGCGCTCTGCATCTGCAGGGCGTCGCTGCCCACGGTGCAGCTGTCCGAGCGAGCGGTGGATCTGCCAGAGGGATGGCCGGGCGCCCTGATCGATGGCGCAGTCTCGCGCGCATTCGAGAGCAGCGAGAGCTTCGTCATGCCGTTTGAGCACGCGCAGCGCGTCGCCTCGCAGGTGCTGCAGCGAAGGGATGCGCTGGTCGTTCCGTCCGCCGATCGGTGTGCTCAGAAGCGCGTCAGCGATGTTCAAAGCGACGAGCGCGTCGCCGCATGCCAGCGCAAGCAGTCCCCAGACCCAGCGGACGCGCCGCTCCGGCAGATTCTGGGGTTCGTGATCGCGCCGCTGGAAGTCGGAGAGCACGGCCTCTGCCCGCGCCGTATCGTCACGGAGCAAGTGTGCGAGGGCAAGACCGGTCGTCGCATTGCCGATCCACCAGGCTGAGCCGAGTTCGCGCGCTAGTTGAAGCGCCGCATCAAACTGCTCCACCGCCTCGCCCGGCGCAAGAGCGCGCAGATAGATGTCGCCGAGCGCGTTCTTCGCGCCGGTGATCCACTGGTCGTGCCCGATCTCGGTGGCAAGTCGCAGACCTTCGGCCGCCTGACCGAGCCCGAAGCCCAGGTCGCCGAACGCGGCTGCCGCCGCACCGCCTGCCAGGGCCGCGTACGACATGGCGGCCGGTGACCCGATCTTTTCCGCCATCTCCGCCGCTTCGGCCGCGTCTCTTCTGGCGTCTTCCCTCGTGCCTGGCCCCGCGCGAACAGGCTCCGCCAAGTTGGGCCCGCTCATGGCGGCGCGACTGGTCAGGCTCGACGTAAGCGCGATGCTCGGCCCGAGCGGGCGAAGCAGTTCGATCGCCCTGCTGAACGCTTCGACGCAAGCAGGCAGATCGCCGAAGAGGGCGTTCGCTATGCCCATCAGGTCGAGCGTCTCGGCCGTACCCAGCGTGTCGTGCTCTGACTCGAAGATCGCGAGTGCCGACGCGTGGTGCGCCAGTCCTTCGCTCGGCCGACCGACGTTCACCAGCCAGTTGCCCAAGCGGTTCATGCTGCGCGCGCGCAGGCCCGGGTCGCCGATCGCGTCCGCCAGCTCGAATGCGCGTTGGAAGTAGACGCCCGTGCGTTCGTAGTCCCGTCCTGACCAGAGGAAGCCAAGGTCGATCAAGCTCTGCAATTCGGCATTGCCGTCCTTCGCAGCTTGAGCAGCTGCAAAGGCCTGCTCGTAGTCGGTGCGGGCCCGGTCGAAATCGCCAAGCGTCTCGTATGCCTGGCCGCGAGAGCGGCGGAGCTCCGTTTGTCGGCGGTCATCGCGCACCGGGAGAAACTCCAGGGCCAGCAGCGCACGCTCGTAGTGGGCTGCCGCCGCCTCCCATGCCGCGAGCGAACCAGCGCGGTCGCCGGCTCGCCGCGCGTAATCGATGGCCTTCTCGACGTCACCGCCGGACGCCGCCTGATAGAAGTGGTGCGCCAGCTCGGTCAGGTGCGGCTCGACGTTGGCGGCATAGAGCTGTTCCAGCGCTTCGCCGATCTGACGGTGCAGCAGCACCCGCCGCGGCGTGCTCAGCTCTTCGTACAGCGTCTGGCGGATCAGCGCGTGCGTGAAGTCGTAGGTGCCGGTTCGTCGTTCGGCGATAAGCTGCGCGCCGAGCGCTTCTTCGAGCACGTCGAGGAGCACACCTTCGTCTTCGCCGCTGATCGCTTTCAGCTCGTCCCACGAGAAACCCGCCGTCATCGCCGACGCGCGCGACAGCATGCGGTTGCAGCCGTCGGAGAGGCGCGAGAGCCGCCGCCCGATCGCCTCGCGCACCCCCTCCGGGATGCCCAGCTCTGACACCGTGCTCACTTTGCTGGTCCAGCACGCGCCGTCTCGATAGAGCAGCCGCTCCTCAATCAGGTGGCTCACGACCTCCCGGATGAAGAAGGGGTTGCCCTCGGTCTCGCTGTACAGCGCCAGGCCGAGCTGGCGGAGCGGCGAACCGGCGTCACTCGCCTCGCCGATCGACTCGATCAGTTCGACGACGTCGCTTTCCGGAAGCCCGCGCACGAGCACGCGGGTGTACGGCCGCTCCCGCCGCATGGCGGCGAGCGCCTCGGCGAGTGGATGCGTCCGGTCCAGCTCGACGTCGCGGTAGGCGCCGACGATCAGCACTCGCCCGTCAACGATGCTGCGGGCGAGGTGGCGCAGGAGGAGCAGCGACGGCTTGTCGGCCCAGTGCAGGTCGTCGAGCAGCAAGACGAGCGGTCTCGCGCGGGAGGCGTTGCGCACGAACTGCGTGACGCTCTCGAACAGGCGGAGCCGCTCGGCTTCGCCCTCGAGCGGCGCCGTTGGAGGCAGATCGGGCAAGCGCCGCCGCACGTCCGAGATCAAGGTCGCGACGTCCGGCGCCCCCTCGCCGAGCTCGTCCCGCAGTTCGCCATCGCTGCGGGCATCGATGTAGCCGCGCAGCGCTTCGACGAACGGCCGGTACGGCACCGATGCCTCACCCTCGTAGGCGCGCCCGCTGAGCGCCCGGGCGCCGCGCAGCTCCGCGTACACGGCGAACTCCTCCGCGAGCCGCGTCTTGCCGATACCCGGCTCGCCGACGAGCATGGCCAGCGCGGCCTTACCCGACAGCGCGCGCGCGAGCAGACCTTTCAGCTGCTCCATCTCCTCGCCCCGGCCGACGAACCGTCCCCATTCGACGCCCGCTAGATCACGACGCGGCTCCGCCGGCGCGGTCCCGGCCGCGGCCTGGACGCCGGCCGCTGCGATGCGGCGCAGCTCATCGAGGACGGCGGTGGCGCTCGCCGGGCGCTCCCCCGGCGCCTTGGCGAGCAGGCGCACGACGAGCGCCTCGAGGGACGGCGCGACGTCCGGGTTGTGCCAGGACGGGGCCACAGGCGCCGTGTTGACGTGCTGCGAGATCACGGCC
>JALYKW010000020.1 GCA_030774575.1 Chloroflexota bacterium
CGCTCGGCCCGATGCCCCCCGCCGGGTTGAGCGTGTTGCCCTTGATGCAGCTGCCCGCGGCGGGAGCCACAAGCAGGCTAGAGCACTGGCCGTTGTACAGGTCGTAGTTGAACGAGTCGATCTGCGAACCGACGCCGCTGTTGTTGATCAGCACCACATCGATCGGGATCGCGGCCACGCTGGACGTGGCGATGTCACAGCTGTTCTGGACGCCCTCGGTGTTGGTGTCACAGTCGACTTCCATCTGGATCATGCCCGTGTTCGGGTTCGGGCGAGCGGTCGGCGTCGGGCAAGTGCCAGCGCACTGCGTCGGCGTCGGGGTCGCCGTGCCCGTCGGCACGGGCGTGCGCGTCGGCGTGGGCGTGCGTGTCGGGATCGGCGTCGGCGTTGGGCACGGCCCCGCGCATGGCGTCTGCGTGGGCGCCACCGGCCCCTGGAAGTGCAGCGTCGCGGCGAAACACGGGCCGTCCACGCTGCCTTCGGGGCTCGCGGGTGGCGGCACGACTGGGTCGCACGAGATCGTCGTCACAAAAGTGTCGTCGTACGCCCGCACGTTGCTCAGCGTCAGCACAATCGTCGTGGCAAAGGTCACGTTGTCCGAGAAGTTCTCGCCCGAAAGCCGCACCGCTGTCACAGCCGGGAAGTCCGCCGGGGTGCCGGCGAAAGTAAAGACGCACGACAGAAACGACGTGGACGTCCCCGGCAAACCCGAACCCCGGTCGGCCGAAGCCAGCGGCGAGTCGCAACTGTCGTCCGCTGTCGGGAAATTCGCCACGTCGCGTACCGGCACGCTCGGCCCGATTCCGCCCGCCGGATTGAGCGTGTTGCCGCTGATGCAGCTGTCCGCGGCGGGAGCCACAGACAAGCTAGAGCACTGGTCGCTGTAGAGGTCGTAGTTGAACGAGTCGATCTGCGAATCGAAGTCGCTGGTGTTCCTCATCACCACATCAATCGGGATCGCGGCCACGCTGGACGTAGCGATGTCGCAGCTGTTCTGGACGCCCGTGGTGCTCGTGTCACAGTCGACTTCCATCTGAATTCTGCCTGTGTCAGGGTTGGCGCTGACCGCCGGTGTGCGCGTCGGCATCGGCGTGCGCGTCGGCGTCCACGTCAGCGTCGGCGTTAGCGTCGGCGTCGGCGTCGGCGCTGGCGGCCCCAGGAAGTGCAGCGTCGCCGAGAAGCACGGGCCGCTCAGACCAGCGTCACACGAGATCGTTGTCACAAAGTTGTCGTCGACCGAAGCCACGTTGCGCGGCGTCAGCACGATCGTCGCGGCAAAGGTCACGTTGTCCGCGAACGTCTCGCCCGAAAGCCGCACCGCAGACCCGGCCGGGAAGTCGGTCGTCGATAGCGAACCGAAGGTGAAGACGCACGACAGAAACGACGTGGACGTCCCCCGCAAACCGGATCCCCGGTCAGCCGAGGGCGGCGGCGAGCCGCAATTGTAGTCGGGCACGGGGAAATTCGTCGCGTCCACTACCGGCACGCTCGGCCCGATGCCCCCCGCCGGGTTGAGCGTGTTGCCCTTGATGCAGCTGCCCGCCGCCGGAGCCACAAGCGGGCTCGAGCACTGGTCGTTGTACAGGTCGTAATCGAACGAGTCGATCTGCGAGCCTACGCCACTGTTATTGGTCAGCACCACATCGATCGGGATCGCGGCCACGTTGGACGTGGCTATGTCGCAGCTGTTCTGAACGTCGGCGTTGACGGTGTCACAGTCGACTTCCATCTGGATCATGCCCGTGTTCGGACTGGCGGCACGGGCATGACGCGTACCCGGGAGCGCTGCCACCGTCAACGCGACGGCGAGCGCGGCGCCGGTGGCCAGCACGCCCATCCACAGCTTCTGCGACCCCAAAGGTCACCTCCGGTGTTTCTGGCCGTCGACTCCCGGCACTCATGACGAGCGGTCATTAACGTGTTCGCGGCGCGTGAAGGTGGCAAACAAGCCTTGTTGCGCAGCGGAGCTTGCGACCGCGATACCATGATTCCGCGCTGTGTACAAGCATCAACTTGACACGCCCGACAGATTCTCTGTCCGGCAGGACCGACTCTTGGAGGACAACCCCAACACGATGCCGCCACGCGCGGCTCGCATGACGCGGGTCGGAACCGAGTACGCGCACCTCGCCCGAGATCGGCGCGCGGTAGCCTTCAAGGATTTCGACGGTCGTCGTCTTGCCGGCGCCGTTCGGCCCGAGGAATGCGAAGACCTCGCCCGCTTGCACTTCAAGGTCGATGCCAGCCACTGCCTCGCGGCCGCCGTACGCTTTGTGGAGGTCGCGCACGCTGATAACGGTGTCGAGCATCGAGGCACTCAAGCAGCGCTGGTGTTCGCTGCTCCGAAATCTGCGGGCCGCAACTGTGCGGGTCACCGGATGATAGCAGCCGTCGATTCTTTAATGCGTGAACCTGCGGAGCCGGACGCTGCGTAAGCACGATGTCCTCTCATCGTGCGACTACCATGCTGCCGCATGGTTCGTGCGCGAGGCGCTGCCAAGCATTAGCCCACCGTGGGCAACCGTGAACGATGGGGCCGCGGAGCAGCTCTTCCTCGAACCGCAGCGCCCACAACGACGCGATGGAGGTTCGCGCGAGGACGCGCGGCCGCCGCGGGTCGTCGTCCGGCATCAGCTCCAACGCCATGTGCAGAAACGTCGCAGTTTCGTCCCACGCTGCTGTCGCCTCAGCTATGTCCGCCGCGGCGAGCGCGTAGTCAGCGCCGCGCTCAGTGCCAGTCAGGCCGGCGCTGCGATGGAACTGGTATGCCAGCTCCGCCGCGTACTCGGCGACTCGATCGCCGTAGACGCGCTCCATCGCCTCGGCGATCTGGCGCAGGGCGCACCGCCGCCCTTGGGGGCTTGATAGCGGAAGCGCGGGGCTCTGCCCGTCGCCAACATAACGCTTGACAAGCGGGACGGCGGGGCACACAATCGCACTCCGCTCTTAGGCTACTCCCGCCAGTAGTGTAGGCGTCTGTGAGTCCGGCACGCTCGTCGGAGGAGACGCACAGAATGCGGCTCGATAGCAGGGACCACCTCTCTCACAAGGTAGCCGTCGCTGCCAGGCCCAGATGGAGGATACGATGAAAACTGCCAGGCCCATTGCCTCGCTCAAGAACCTGGCCGTCCTGGTCGCGCTCGCGCTCGCGCTCGTCGCGATGGCAACGGTTGGGGGGGATCGGACGCCAGCCGTCCGCGCGGCGACGGGCTGCACGGGAAGCTTCGGCGCGAAGACCGACTTCGCGACCGGCGCCCGCCCTTACTCCGTGGCCATCCACCCGGAGCCGACTTCGTCCGCATAGATCGTAAACCCGCACGATCGCCCGGTCGTGTGCCATCACTAACCGAAGAGAAAACGCGTCCGCCATGCGTACGATGGGGTGATCGTGTCCGTTGCGTAGGCTTGTCCCAATTCGTACCCGCGCGGCGCACGATGGGCGGTCCACGATGGTGGTACAATCGCCGCGCTATGGCCCTGCCAGGCGGCACGATCACCTTCCTCTT
>JALYKW010000021.1 GCA_030774575.1 Chloroflexota bacterium
GAGGGGCTTCTTTCTGTGCCGGAGGCCAACCATCGAGTACAACTGCGACAGCCGGACTCCCGGTGGATGTGGCAACGGCCGATGCGGACTTTAGCTTGACCAACCGAGAATTATTCAGGGCGATAAGCCCTCACAACAGAAGGGTTGTGGTCTGTCGCGCCGAGTGGTGGACAGCGCATATCGTGGTCAACCACCCACAGATGAGCGGCCACGAAGAGTCGGTGAAGAGGACGATCGACGAGCCGTTCGCGGTATATAGAAGCAACACGAATCCATCGCGAGACGTGTTCTACCGCCCCGCTGACCTTCCGAGCCCGTTTAACCGCGGGTTCTTGCGTGTAGTTGTAGAATACAGAGGACAATCCGCCGGAAGGGTAATCACAGCATTTCCGGTTGCCGGGGCAAAAGCGCGCGAAACGATGTTGTTATGGCCTCTCGACACGAAGTAGCTGACTATCCGGCACCGTGGTTCGGTGATCTTCCTGCGGCGAAGGAGTGGCTCGTCGCGTACGACGATGAGTCCGACACGCTCCACATTCACTTTGGTGTTCCGCGGTCGGCAGTCTCCGTCGATTTTGACGGCCTGGTATGGCTCCGTATGCTGCCCGAGAGCGGTGAGGTGGTGGGACTCGAAATCGAAGATTTTGAGCAGGCGTTCCTGAAACAGCATCCCGAATTTGATCTCTTTGAGCGGCGTTACGAGTATGAAGATGAGCCTCGAAAACCTGCCATCCAGCAGAAAGTCATGATTGCTGCGTCGCCATCGCTCGGAGCTGCCGCTGATTCGGGCTGGTCGTGGGTGCCCGCGCTCGCACGATCAGTTCGAGACGAATTTGACTCGCGCCAACGGAAACGACCGATCTAGGCCATTCTCGGGCGAAGCGGCCGCTGCCGCGGTTTATGAACCGCGACAGCCAAAGTTGGCTGTTTGACCAAACCTGTTTGACGCCTTCCGTCAGCAGGTTATGCTCCCTCCACCAGCATCTCATACCAAGGGAGGGGCGCCATGTCTGTTCGCGGGTACGTACTCATCGAGGCGGAGGTCGGCAAAGCGAAGGCCGTCGGCGAGGCGATCCAGAAACTCAAGCACGCCGACGCGCGCGTCACCGCCGTCGATACCGTCACCGGCCCCTTCGACGTCATCGTCCAGCTCGAGGCCGACGATCTCGACAAGCTCGGCAACGCCATCACCGACGGCATCCAGCGCGCGAACGGCGTGCAACGCACGACGACGTGCCTGGCCGTGCGGCTGGGGTGAGGAAGTTTGTAGTACGTAGTTGGTAGTAAGTAGTCGGTCGCTCAGATCCTGCAACTACTGACCACGAACTACCCACTACCGACTACAAACTACCTACTCAACAGAAAGATCAGCCCGTCGTTGTTGTACTCCAGCAGCCGGTGGTCCGGCGTCGTGGCGTACCACGCTTGCTGCGTCGTTGCCTCGGCGGTGATGTTCACCAGCCAGGCGTCGAAGTCGCCGGCGGGGGTCGAGATGCGCACCTGGTCCTTGACCAGCAGGTCGATGATCTGCGTCGTGCGGCGGTTCGTGAGCACGGTCTTGTACGAGGCTTCGTATCCCTTCTCGAACTTGATCGTGCGCCAGAGAAAGAGCGACGAGTCGTTGTCGTAGGCGTGCTCCGGCACGCACAGTGGATTGCTGCGCGTGCTGTCGGCCTTGTCGGCGTCGGGCGGCTTGAAATTCTCTTGCTTGAGCTGCACAACCGTCTTCGAAGAGCAATCTTTGTCGGTGGCCTCGTAACTCGACTCCAGCACGCGCCGCTGGTCCTTGTCGGTCACCTCTCGATGCCCGCTGATCGGTTTGAGCGACGCCGGGTCGACGGTGACGACGGATGTGTCAGAGTTGCCTTTGTCATCGCCCGACGCCTGCTTCAGCACGAGCTGGCCGTCTGCCGTTTCGACCGAAAGCACCGTCATGCCGATGTCCTTGTTGTCGCGCTGCAGCGTGTAGGTGTGGCTCTCACCGGCCGAGAACGGCACCGTCGTGACGATATCGATGCAGCGCTTGCAGTCGCTGCCGGAAGAACAGAGACCGGCCGTGAGGAGCAGCGGCGCTGCAAGCAGGGCCAGCGCCAGGCGGCGCGACAGCCTCATGCGAGCGCGGCAGCGGCGTCGTGCACGCGCTCCAGCGCTTCGTCGATATCGGGGCGCTCGATGCCATAATGCGTGACCATGCGCAGCCGCCCGGGGGCGGTGACCGTCGAGAGCACGCCGGCCTCCTTCATCGACCTCGCCAACCCCACCCAGTCGCCCCGCACGCCGAAGATGATGATGTTCGTCTCGATGGCTTCGGGATCGAGATCAACCATCGGCAGCTCACCGAGACCGCGAGCGAGCACCTTCGCGTTCGCGTGATCGTCGGCCAGTCGGTCCACCATGTGTTCGAGCGCGTACACCCCGGCCGACGCGATGATGCCGCCCTGCCGCATGCCGCCGCCGACCATCTTCCGCATCTTGCGCGCGCGGGCGATGAACTCGGCCGAGCCGCAGAGCACGGAGCCGACGGGCGCGCCGAGCCCTTTCGAGAGACAGAAGCCGACGGAGTCCGCGGGCGCTGCGAGCGAAGCGACGGTGGTCTCTAAGGCGATCGCCGCGTTGAAGATACGGGCGCCATCGATGTGGACGCGCACGCCGCGCCGGTGAGCCACGTCGGCCAGCGTCTCGATCTCCTCCGGCCGGATGACGGTGCCGCTGCAGCGGTTGTGCGTGTTCTCCAGGCAGAGCAGCGTGGTGGCCGGCAGATGCACGTTCTCGCCGCGGATCGTCGCTTCCACCTCGTTCGGGTCCATGCGGCCGTGAGTGTCATTCCGTACGGGACGCAGCTGCACGCCCGCCACCCCTGCGGCGCCAGCCACCTCGTAGTGCAGGATGTGCGACTCGCTGCCCGTGATCGCTTCATCGCCGCGGCCGCAATGCGTCATGATGGCGACAAGGTTGCTCATCGTGCCGCTTGCGACGAAGAGCGCCGCTTCCTTGCCGGTACGCTCGGCGGACATCGCTTCCAGGCGCCGGATGGACGGATCTTCGCCGAAGACATCGTCGCCCACCGGCGCCTCGGCGATAGCACGCCGCATGGCCTCCGAAGGGAGTGTCACCGTGTCGGAGCGAAGGTCAATAACGCGACGGTCAGTCATACGTGCGCTGGCTCAGCCGTCGGCACGGTGGTCGCTTGCCCATATCGTCTGGAACCCCTCCCCACCACGAATCGCCGCCATTTCCACCTTGCGTTCCTCCTCGATGAGCTCGCGATGGGCCTCGTCGCACTGCGCTGCCGTGCCCGAGCGGCCGAGCGCAACGACACGATGCGCCAGGTGCTGCCACAGGCCTGACTCCTCCATGCACCGGGCGTGCCGCGGCCAGTGAAACGTCATGATGCGCTCCGGCACCCGGAATCGCGGCCGCAGGATCTTCAGGCTGCGAAAGCGCTCTTCGGCCGAGGCTGCGGGCGGCACTACCTTTATCAAAGGGCCGTGCTCATCGTTCGTGCGGGCGTCGATGAGCAGCCGGCGGTCGGTGACCGAGAAGCGGATCACCAGCACCTCGGCCGCGTCGATTACACGCCGGATCTCGTCCAGGTCGATGCCAAATTCCGCTCCCAAGGACGCCTCGCTTTGTGTGTCAAGTGTAGGTTCGGCGAGGCGGGCGAACAAGCGGACGTGCTCGCTCAGGCAGGCGTGTCGTTCTGAGTGCGAGGCAATCGGCCTAGAGTGCGCTCCTGTAGATCGCCGCGAGATCCTCGGCCGTGCCCGGCTTTGGCGCTGCGATGAAGATGCCCTGCGACTTTTGCGCGTCTTCAACGAACTGAGCAACATCCGACTCTTTCATCCCCACGTCGCTGAGCTTCGACGGCACGCCGATCTCGTTGCGCAGCGACCGCACCGCCTCCACGACGTCGGTGCCGGTCTTGGCGGGGGGCTGGCCGAAAGCGTTGATGCCCATGAGCGGCGCCATCTCCGTCATTGGTTGCGCAAGAAAATCCTTGTGATAGTCGAGTACCTGCGAGAGCAGGATGGCGTTCGCGACGCCGTGCGGCGTGCCGAGGCGGCCGCTCACGACATGCGAGAGGCCGTGCACCTGGCCGAGCCCGGATGACATGGACTGGCCCGCGATGTCGGCGGCGTAGAGCATGTGCTTCAGCGCTTCGGGGCGGTTGGGGCCGTTGACCGCCTGCCGTAGATGCATGCTGATCTGCTGGATCGCACGCGTCGCGAACATGCGCGTGAACGGCGTGTTGCCGGGGTGCACGTACGCCTCGATGGCGTGTGTGAGCGCGTCCATCCCGGTGGCGGCAGTAATCGGCGGCGGCATCTTCGCAACGAGATTCGGGTCGAGAATCGCCACGTTCGGCGTGCAGTTGAGCATCAGGTGCTTGTAGTGCGTTTCCGTGTCCGTAATCACGGCGGCGGGCGAGATCTCGGAGCCGGTGCCACAGGTGGTGGGGATGGCGTAAAGCGGAAGCACCTTCGAAGGAAACGGGGTGCTCCCGGGGACGCCAAACAGGTAGTCCTTTGACGTGGCACCACCCATGGCGGTCGTCACAGCGATGCCCTTCGCGGCGTCGATGGCGCTGCCGCCGCCTACACCGACCACGAAGTCGCCGCCTGACTCCTTCATCGCGACCACACCGCCGTCGACTTCCTGGATCGTCGGGTTCGGCGTCACGTTGTCATAGACTGTGTGCGCCACCTCCGCCTCGTCGAGCGACGAGAGTATAGAGTCGAGGATCCCCGCCGCTTTGATGCCGGGGTCCGTGACGACGAGCGCGTGTTTGTAGCCCGCGGCCTTTGCGCGCTTGCCGAGTTCGGCGATGCTGCCCTCGCCGAAGACGGTTTCGACGCGCAATGCGAATGATGGCATGTGGGAATAACCTCCGATGATGTGCTGATGAATGGCAGGCTGCAAGCGCGCGCCGGGCAGCCCCTTACTATGGATCGAGCCGATCCTTCGGGCAATTGCGGCTGCACGCCGCTGCTTCGACGCCCCCACGTCGTTCGCTACTATGGCGGGGACGTTGCCGGATCGTTCAATGGTAGGACAGCGGCCTTTGAAGCCGTGAATCTAGGTTCGAATCCTAGTCCGGCAGCCACATCTCATGAAAAGCGCGGAGGATTGCGCTTCAAGAGTCCGACCGTAATCCCCATCGTTCTCCGCGCTCTCCGCGCCTCAGCGGTGAACTCAACCAGGTTGCGCTCAAGGATGCCTAGGGCGCGGCGCGCACCATCGCCGGTAGCATGGCGCATGCAGGTCATCGAATTGGAGCGCGGGCCGACACGGGCTCTGGTCACGCCGGAGATCGGCGGCCGGCTGCATCAGGTGTTGATCCGCGACGCCCGCGGCTGGCTGCCGCTCTTGCAAGCGCCAGACGATCCGCGAGACGCCGTCGCAGCGCCGATGCTGTCGTCGTCGTATGTCATGGCGCCGTGGCCGAACCGGATCGACGGCGGACGCTTCCTCTTCGATGGGCGGCTGTACGAGGTGCCGATCAACGCCGGTGGGCATGCGCTTCACGGGCGCACGCTCTGGCAGTCATGGACGGTCGACCGCCGGTCGCGCGACGCATGCCGGATGTCCCTCGAGATTGACGGTGGGTGGCCGTTTGAAGGGCGTGTGATCCAGGAGATCCGGGTCGAAGACCACGGTATCTTCCAGCTCGTGGAAGTACATGCGGATCGGCAGCCCTTCCCTGCCGGTGTCGGCTGGCACCCTTGGTGGCGTCGCGACGTGCGAGCCGGGCACGACGCGCACGCGCTGGTCGACGCGGACCGCACGTACGAGACGATCGATATGATTCCCACTGGCTGGCTGCACCGCGTGAATCGCGACCGCGATCTGCGCGGCTATCCCGTCCTCGGCGAGCAACAGCTCGATACGTGCTACCGGCACCCGCACGGAGCCTTGCGCGTCCGGTGGGATGACATCGAGATGCGCATGGAGTCGAGCGCGAGCGTCTCGCACGCCGTTGTGTGCACGTCGCCGACCGCCGTGGCGGTGGAGCCGCAGACGTGCGCGATCGACGCCTTCAACCTCGCAGCGCAGGGCATCGACGGCACAGGCATGATCGTGGTCAAACCGGGACGGCCGCTCGTGGCATGGACCCGCTGGCGGTGGAGCATCGGACGCTAACGCCAGGCTCGTCGCGATTACGCCGACGCGCGAGCGTTAAGCTGAAGCGCTGACAGCTCGGAGGGGGAGACTGGAGCGGATCATGGACCTCTATCTCATCCGGCACGGCGAGTCTGACATTCCGCCGGATACCTTCCAGAACGACTTTCCGTTATCGGAACTGGGGCTGCGACAAGCAGCCGCGATGGCGAAGCGCTTCGAAGGGCTCGCCATCGACCATCTGATGACGACGCCGTATCAGCGCACGGCGTCGACGGCGGAAGCCATCGCGCGCGTTGCCGGCATCGAGGCGATCGAGGAGCCCGGGCTCGGCTCGTTTCGTGCCGGCGGCTTCCACGACGTGCCGGTATCGAAGGCGCGCGAGGCATATCCGGACTGGTTCGAGAAGACGTATCCCTTGCAGAGCTACGAACTCGCAGGTGGCGAGAGCGCGGCCGCCTTCTTCGAGCGCGTCACCGAGGCGTTTGTTGAGAAGGTTTGGGAGCAGTACAGCGAACACCGCGACCTCAACGTGGTCGTTGTCTGCCACGAGGAAACCATCAACGCGCTCTTGCATCACTTTCTTGGACTGCCGTTCGAAGGGTTCCAGACCTTCAAGCTGGACCACACGTCGATCACGCGCGTCAATAGCCGCCAGCACCGGCCGAGGGTGACAGCGGTTAACGACATCGCCCACCTGATCATGGCCGGACTGCCGGTCGGGGCATCAGGCACCGGGCGCGCCGCGTGATTCAGCCCGCCCTCCATCCGCACGACCTCGCCGGTTCAGCCGCGGAAGCTCGATAGATCCGGTAACAGCAGCCGATCCTGTAGGTGCGTCAGTTGTGCCAGGACATGCGGCAGCGCGCTGTTGTACGTCCGAAGCCAGAGCTCGCTCCTGGAGAGCAAATGACCTCGTTTTCGAAACGGGGTCGCTTACCGGTCCGTTTCAAGCTAGAACGCACCCTGCTTCGTCAGCCAGGTCCAGAACTCGTTGGGCGCCAGCATCGTGCTGAGGCGTCCCATGCGCACGAGTTGCCAGTCGTCGAACTTGTGCGACTCCTTGATCTCGCGCAGGCTCACGGGCTTTTTGGCATGTGATACATATTTGAAGTCGGCAACCCAGCTTTTGACATCGTTCTTGTCGGGCCGCGGCGGCGACACCACCTCGGCCAGCCCGACGACGGCCGGCGCGCCTTGCGAGTGATAGATGATCACCTTGTCACCCGGCTTCATCGACTTGATGGCGTTGACGGCCGCGGGATTGCGGACGCCGTCCCACTCGGTCGTGCGGTCGCGCTTCAAGTCGTCGATGGAATAGGTCTCCGGGTCCGTCTTCGCCAAAAAGTACGCCATGGCAATCCTCCTTCACAACGGGTGCTCGTCGAGCCTAGCATCCGCGTACTCGGTGCGCGACATCAGCCGCGCGCCGACGCTAGAGCCCGAGCACCACCGCGCCCTCGAGGGCGCGCTCACACCACCACGCCAGCTCATCCGGGCGGCCATCCTCCGCATCGAGCGCCTTGCCCCAGCCGTAGAGCAGCAATCCACAGACCGCGAGCGCCGCCCGCTGGCGCTCCCATGACGCTGCGCCGAAGGTCGGAGCGCCGAGCGCCTCGGCGAGCATCCGCCCGTAACGAGCGAGCACCTCGTCGAGCGAGCACGGCAGCCGGCTGGAATTGACGGCGAGAAACCAGGCGATCTCCAGCCCGGCAGGTGCGCGGCTGACGTTAGCCCAGTCGATCAGCCACAGGCGCTCGCTTTCGACGCCGGCATTGCCGAACTTCAGGTCGCCGTGGATGAGCGTGTGCGGCAACCGATCGAGCGCGCGCAGCAACGGCGTCATGTCCGCAAACAGCGCAAACGCGAGATCCGCAGCGGCCCGCGGCGCGCGATCGCGGAACAGCTCCCAACCGCGTGCCACACCGAAGTCTTTGCCCTCGTCGACAAGGATCGCGCCGCTCGCCGGCGAGACGATCGTGAGATGCTCGCGCTGCCCGAGAAGCGGGAAGTCCGCATCCGCGAGCGGGTCTTCCCAAAAATACGCGTGCATGGTGGCGGCCGCCCGAAGCACGGTGTCGAGCATGCAGTCGTCCACGACGCCGTCCTTCGGCAGCATGATCGGCGTGATGTCGCGAGACAGGATCGCCCAACCGTCGCCATCGTGGGCAGCAGCGAGCGCAGGAGTGCGGACCGCATCCGGCAGACGCTCCGCCAGCGGCGACGCGGCGAACTGCGCGTCTCGGCACGTGGTATCACCGACCCATCGCATCATCCAGTCGTCGGCGTACCGCATGCGCTTGAGGACGTATCGCTGTCCGCCCTGCTCGACGGACGTGAGGCGCGCGCCGGAGTAGCCATCGTTCGGAAAGTCGATTTCCGAAGCGGTGATGCCCTGTGCGACCAGCATGGAAGCGACATCGGGGTACAGGTCTCGCATGGCGGTATCGTATCGCTGCCGGTTCCTTACGCAGAGCGCGCGGCCTCTCGGAAGCGCCGGATCGCGTCCAGATGCCCCTGCGGCGAATCGAGGCGTGCGTTCATCGTGTTCAGCGTGACGTGCGTGGCGCCAAGGTCACGCCAGCCCTGGAGCGCGGCACCCCACTGCTCTTCTGATGTGTTGAACATGCTGATGCGGCCCTCAATGCCGAAGGATGCCGGATCGCGTCCGGCGTCGCGCAGGTAACCGCGCAGCCTCTCGACGGTCTCAGTCGCTTGCGGTCCCGGCTGGAACTGCGGGAACCAGCCGTCGGCGATGCGGGCCGCGCGCTTCAGCACTACCTCGACCACGCCGCCCATCCAGATCGGGATTGGTCGCTCTACCGGCAGCGGGTTGATGCCCGCCTGGTGCACCTTGTCGTAGCGGCCGTCAAAATCAATGAGATCCTTCGTCCACAACTCGCGCAACAGGGCGATCTGCTCTTCGATGCGGCGGCCGCGATTGTGGAAGTTCTCGCCCAGCGCCTCATACTCCACGTGGTTCCAGCCGATGCCGACGCCGAGGCGCAAGCGCCCGCCCGACAGCACATCGACCGCCGCCGCCTGCTTGGCGACGAGCGCGGTCTGCCGCTGAGGCAAGATGAGGATGCCCGTCGCGAGCTGGAGCTTCGCCGTGACAGCCGCGAGGAAGCCGAAGAGCACCAGCACCTCGTGGAACGGCGTCTGGTGCGTGTACGGCGGACGGAACCGCCCTTCGAAGTGGCTTGGTTCCGCACCCAGCACGTGGTCGAAGGCGAGCAGGTGGTCGTAGCCGAGCTGCTCGACCGCCTGCGCATAATCTCGGATGACGACGGGGTCGTTGCCAATCTCAGTCTGTGGGAAGACGATGCCGAGTTTCATGGTGCGCTCCTTCTCCGTTCCAGCGAGCAGTTGTCAGCATCTCTCCGGGCGCCTCTCACTCGATAGCCTGTGCAGGGGCTTCCGCGGCGATGAGGCCCGCACCAACGGCTCCGGCGAATCCGGGGGATGGCGCCACGTCGACCGCGATGCCGAAGAGGCCGGCCATCGACGTGATGGAGGCGATCAACCGCGGGTTGTTGTGCGCGAAGCCTCCAGCGAGCACCAAGCGCGGTATCTTCGCAATCACAGCTCGTGAGGACGCGATCTGAGCGATGTTCTCCCCGTGGAGATTGAGCAGGCCCGCTAGGAAATCGTCGAGCGAGCCGTGCGCCCGCGAGAGATGTGCCGCCGTCCGGTCCGGTCCGATGCGACCGATGCCCTCCGGATAGATGTCTGAGATCATTACGTCAACGCGATGGCGGTCGCCACGCTCAGCACCGGCGATCATCGCGTCGTACGAAAGCGATGGATCGACGCGGCGAGCGATGCCGGCGAACGAACCGCCACCCATGGGTGTGCCTCCGAGATGCGCGACATTGCCGTCGCGGACGGCTGCAAAGGCGGTGCCGGTGCCGAGCAGAGCCAGCACGAACCCACCGGAGCCGGAGCGTCCCTCCGACTCGAGGAGAGTGATTGCGCCACGCACCGCCGCATCGATCTCTTGAACCACTACGGCGCCAAGCCGATCGACCGTCGCGTAGAGCGCACCCGTCACGCCGATACGCAGACGCTCCGTCGACCCCCTACCAGGGTCCGCGTGCGCCCGGGTTTCGTGCGCCTCGAATGCCGTGCCGCCCGGCGTCGCTGCGGCAATCTTGGTCATCGTCATGCCGGCATCGATGCCCACGGCGTCCACGGGCAGGACGTGACGGCTGCTCACCCAGCCGCCCGCCAGAGAGCGGGAATGCCCGTCGCCCATCGCCTAACACTCCCAGCGGATCAGAAGATGCCTCGGATCCATGTGCCAACATTGTGTACCGGCAACAGCGATGCGTCGAATCCGGCGCGAACATAATCGCCGGCTCCCAGCCCTGACATGCGACGCTATCGTTACATTAGGGGAAACCCCCGAATTGACAACGGAAGCGTCGCTGCGACAAGCTTGAGAGGCGGGCCGCCGCCGAAGCCGCCCGCTGACCACAGGAGTACCGGAATGCCAAGATCGATCTGGAAGGGCGCCGTGAGCTTCGGGATGGTTTCCATCCCCATCAAGCTCTACACGGCCACCGAAGAGAAAGACGTTTCGTTCAACCTGCTGCACAAGAAGGACGGCGTGCGCATCAAGCAGCAGCGCTACTGCCCGGCCGACGATGCCGTGATCGAGTGGAACGACGTGGCGCGCGGCTACGAAATCGCACCCGACCAGTACGTCATCATGGAGCCGGAAGACTTCGACAAGGTGCCGGTCGACACCACGCACACCGTCGAGATCACGGACTTCGTGCCGGCGGACCAGATCGATCCGATCTACTACCAGAAGACCTACTATCTCGAGCCAGAGAAGGTGGGTGGCAAACCGTTCGCCTTACTCCGGGAAGTGCTGAAGGACTCAGAGCTGGTGGCGCTGGCGAAGATCACGCTGCGCCAGAAGGAGCAACTCTGCACGCTGCGCGTCTTCGAGAACACGATCGCGCTGGAGACCATGCTCTACGCCGACGAGATCCGCAGCGTCGAAGACCTGGAGATCCCCGCCGATGTGAAGGTGAACGAAAAAGAGCTGAAGATGGCGAAGTCGCTGGTCGATATGCTGACTGGCGAATTCGAGCCGGAGAAGTATCACGACAACTACCGCGAGGCGCTGCTCGAGCTGATCGAACGCAAGTCCGAGGGCGAGGAAATCAAGCGGCCCGCTCCCGTCGCCGGCAAGGTAACCGACCTGATGGAAGCGCTGCGTGCGAGCGTCGAGGCGGCGAAGCGAGAGAAGGCGGGCGGCCGAGAAGCTGCGCCCAAAGACGCAGACCAGGAAGAAGAAGCTGAGCCCAAGCCGGCACGTCGCAGGCGTGCTGGATGACACCACCGCTCGAAGACGCAACCGCTACCCCCAGACCACACCTCGTGCCGCCGCCGGAGGCTGAGCGCATGCCGGAATCGATCCAGCCGATGCTAGCCGCCGACGCGCCCGAGCCGTTCGACTCGCCCGACTATGTCTTCGAGCTGATGTGGGGCGGGCTGCGGGCGATGGCCTACCTGCGCGACGGCGTCGTGCGGCTGCGCGCACGCAACGGCCGCGACCTGACGCCCTACTTCCCGGAACTGATGTGCATCCCCGACAGGCTGAAGGCGCGCGACGCCATCGTCGACGGCGAGATCGTGGCGATTGATGGCGAAGGTCATCCGGCATTCGAGATGCTGCGTCCCCGGCTTCAGCTGATGTCGGACGCCGTCGGCCCCGACCGCGAGCAGATCCCCGATCTGCCGGTGCAGTTCAAGCTGAAGCGCGTGGCGGGCCAGATCACATTCCAGGCGTTCGACTTGCTCTGGCTGGACGGGCGTTCGCTCGTCGACCGCGCGCTGTGGCAGCGCAAGAACCGCCTGCATGACATCATCACACCGGGCGCGGAGTTCGCCGCGATCGATTTCGTCGACGACGAGGGCGTGGCCTTCTTCGAGGCCGTCGTGCAGCGCAGGCTGGAGGGCATCGTCGCCAAGCTCAAGACGAGCCAATACACGCCGGGGCGGCGGTCCAGGAGCTGGCTCGAGATACGGGGCCTGCAGAGCGGTGACTTCGTGGTGGGCGGGTACACCTTTGGTGGCGCGCGGCGCCGAGGCGAGCCATTCAGCCAGCTACTGCTCGGCGCGTACGCCGACGGGCGGTTTGAGTACGTCGGAGCGGTGAGCGGCGGGCTTAACGACGCAGAGGCGAAGAGGCTGATCGCGCGGCTCGAGCCGATCTCCGCCAGCCAGTCACCGTTTTACGACACACCGCAGATCCCGAGGTTGATCTACTGGACGCGTCCGGAGCTGGTCTGCCGTGTGCGCTTCAGCGAATGGACACGCGAGGGCAACCTGCGTTTCCCCATCTTCAGCGCCCTCCGTCCGGATCTCGACGCCGCCGACTGCATCGTCGACTGACGTGCGCTAGCCGTCCTTGTCTCGATAGGGGCTGCGCGCCGGCATGGTCGGCATGACGCCTGAGTCGAGCATCTTCGTGTTCTCTTTCGTGACGACCTCTTCCTGATGCTCGATGATCTCCATCTCGCCCTTTGTCTTCTTGCGCTTGGGCCTGGGTTTGTTCAGCTCAGGATGCTCGTTCATCCGGACAGCGCCGGTGATCGGCTTCTTCACTTCCTTGCCGAGATGGTAGTAGGTGCCGCGGTCCGGGATCGCGCGGGGGTAGCCCTCGCGCATAGTGAAGGCGGAGAACGACGTGGGCGGAATACGCTCGCCCTTCTTCGCACACACCGGACACGGAGCCGCTTCGGAAGCGCGGCTGATCGGACGGATCGTCTCGAAGATGCCGTCGCAATGCTTGCAGAAGAACTCGTAGATCGGCATGTGCCCTTACAACCTTCCTGCCTCTTACCCGGTGTGCGGCAGTGTATCGGCTCAGCTCGGCGCGATCCCGCCCGCGTGCGCTTCTGACGCGGATGCTGCGGCGGCCCGCCGCGGCGGCCTCCGGCGACGCACCGTATCGATGAATGCCGCCGAACGCACATCGCGCTCGAGCACCCAGCGCACGTATTCAAGCATGGCGCGTTCAAGCTCGCCCGCCAGATCCGCATCGACGCTGACGCGAGCGACGTCGCTGAAGCGGCCATGGAGCAGCAGGCGCAGCAACTTCACTGTATTCGGTGCGATCGGCCGGACGGCGGCTTCATCGATCCGGCAAGAGGGGCAGACGACGCCACCGCCCGCCGCCGTCCAGTAGTTCGTCACGGGCGCCAGGCGCTCGCGGCACGAGACGCACTCCTCGAGCTCCGGGCGGTAGCCGAGCGTGTCGAGAAGCGCCATCTCGTAGAAGCGGACGGGAGTATCGAAGTCGGGACGGGTGCCGATGCGGCGGAGCGTGTCGAGGAGCAGTCGGTAGAGGCCGAAATGCTCCTCGTGCAGCTCGGTGAACTTGTCGAGCAATTCGGCGGCGTAGAGGCCGCGGCTGAGGCGGTCGAGATCGTCACGCACGGCCTGAAACGACTCGGTGGCCTCGACCTGCGTAACGATGTCGAGCGACTTGCCCCTGGCGAGCTGAAAGGTGGCTTGCGTCAGCGGCTCGACGTGGCCCGCCAGACGGCTCTTCGTCTTGCGCACGCCTTTGGCGACGGCATCGACCTTGCCGAAGCGGGCGGTGTACAGCGTGAGGATCTTGTCGGCGTCGCCGAGCTTGCGCTGGCGCAGCACGATGGCGGGAGTCGCGTAGACGCGCGGCGGTTGCGGCATAGTGCTTGATCGTAGCATGGCTGCGCGGTGCCGAGGCGCCTCGATCAGTAGCGCTCCGCGTTCGCGTCCTCATGCGGTGTGAGACTCTCGGTGTAGGGGGCGGCGGCGGGCGGCCGGTCGAGGAGCGGAAGCGACAAGAGTTCGGCGAGATCGTGGATCTGGTAGTCCGCCTCAGGGCAAGGCGGTGGGTCGTAGCGGCCGTTGAGCTTCCAAACCGTGGCCATGCCCGCCTGCCTGCCGCCGCGCATGTCGCCGGCAGCATCGTCCCCGACCATCACGGCATCCTCCGCAGCGACGCCGAGCCGCGAGAGCACCAGCTCGAACGTCGACGGATGCGGCTTCACGTATCCGGTGTCGCCGGAACAGACGACGGCCTTGAGGTCGATGTACGGCCCAAATCCGAGGTCGCGCAGGTCACCCTCCATCATCGCGCCGGTGAACGGACGGGTGGTGTTGATGCCAATGCGCATGCCAGCGGACTTCAGCTCCCGCAACACATCGATCGTGTCGGGATAGAGCTGCAGGCCGAACTCCCGCACCGGCAGTTGCGCCGTCCGCCACCACGCCTCCGCCTGTCCTTGCGTTATGTCGATATCTCGGACCGCGAGCGCGCCCCGGATCAGGAAGGGCAGACTGATATCACGCAGGCTCGCCCGCTCGCGCTCGGTGCGCTCGGCCTGGAACCATGCGTGCCAGATCTCGCGCGCGACGGCGTCGAGCGGCTCGCGCAGCGGAATCTGCCACGAATCGACAAGCGGCGCCAGCGCGATCGCCTGCATCGCGAAGATGCGGTCGAGGTCGGGGGCGACCGCCTCGAACCACAAGGTGTTGCCGAGGTCGAAGACAAAGGCGCGAACGGTGCGGTTCATCGCGACGATGATACATCGTGCCAGGTGTCGCGCCGGCCTGGGGTGGGATTGCGGTGTACGAATGCGTGTACTTTAATGAGATCGCCACTTCCTCGAACTTCCAACCTGCACCGAAAGGAATCGCCTCATGGCCGCCAAGCTCACCGACGCCCAGCAGAAACTGCTGAAGGCCAAGAACTTCGCCGACATCGCCACGCTCAATAAGGACGGTTCCGCGCAAGTCACGCCCGTGTGGGTCGAATACGACGGCGACAACGTCATCATCAACACCGAGGAAAAGCGCCAGAAGACGAAGAACATGAAGCGGGACCCGCGCGTGACGCTGAGTGTCATCGACATGGCCAATCCCTATCAGTACGTCCAAATCCGGGGACGCGTCGCTGAAATGACCACCGCGGGCGCCGACGCCGTCATCGACTCGCTGGCGAAGAAGTACCTGGGGCAGGACAAGTACCCCTACACTCAGCCCGGCGACGTGCGGGTGACGGTGAAGATCCAGCCGGAACGCGTGTCAGGGAATGTCGCGTAGAGACGGTCCGGCTGCTGTACGTGGAACGCCGATCCGCGTGAGAACGCTCGTCGTCGCACCCATGCGGCGGGAAGCGCGCGCCATCGGACGGCGAGCGGTCAGCGTCGGCGCCGGAGCTCGCGCCGGCGATGGGCTGCGCGCACAGCTGAAAGAAGGCGGCATCGAGGCCGTACTCGTCGCGGGCATTTGCGGCGCATTGGATCCATCGCTCGCTCCCGGCGACGTCATACTGGCGTCCAGTGCCCTCGCCGACGGTAAACCCGAGCTCCATTCCGACGCTCGCCTCCTCGTTGCTGCTCGCGCAGCGCTCGCGGCACAGACTCGCGGACGAGTGCCCCAACGCAGGGACGGCGCGCCGGATGGGTTTGTCTGCTCAAGGCTCCTGACCATACCCGCACCAACCGTCGATGCAGGCGAGAGGCGCTCCCTGTGGCGCGACGTTGCCGCGGCCGCTGTCGATATGGAGACATACGCGCTTGCGGAGGCCGCGACCGAGGGCGGCATTCCCTGGCTCGCGGTCCGGACCGTCAGCGATGCTGCAGAAGCGCGCCTTCCTTCTGCGATCGCTTCGTGGCGCGACGAGCGTGACGATTGGCCCGTCGCGTTCGCCATCGCACGACGGCCGCGGGAATGGACATTGGCGGTGCGGCTTGCCTGGGACACGCGCATGGCGCTTCAGTCGCTCGCGCGCGCAACTGCGGTGGTCAGCGCTGCGTTCGACGGAATGACGACGCCGGCCGACGAAGGGTAAGGAGTGCAGATGCGCTTGTGGGCCGTAGTGCCGTGCCGTATCGTCCAAGCCCGGCAACAATTGGCCCTCGTACGCCGCGTAAAGGCTTGAACCCATGACGAATCAGGCCCAGCGAGAAGTGTGGAACAACGAGAACCAGACGGCAACGTGGCCGAAACGCGAACGGCTGACCACGACCGTCACCGCTCCACTGCTCGAACTGCTGGCGTTGCGACCGGGCGAGCGCATCATCGACGTTGGCTGCGGGGGTGGGCTCGCGGCGATCGAGGCGCCGCGGGCCGTGGCGCCTTCGGGCGCGGTCACAGGATTCGATATCTCGGTCCCGCTCATCAAGATGGCCGGGCAGCGCGCGACCGATTCCGGCGTCAAGAACGTCCGCTTCTTCGCCGGCGATGCGCAGACTGACGGCATCCCCGGAGCGCCCTTTGACGTAGCGATGAGTCAATTCGGTGTGATGTTCTTCGCCGATCCCGTCGAGGCATTTCGCAACATACGCCGTCACCTCCGTCCGGGCGGACGCATCGGCTTCGCCTGCTGGCAGCCGGCCGCGAAGAATGGCTGGTTCCCGGGGCCAGTGCTCGCCGCATACCAGACGCCACCCGCTGCGAACGCCGGGACCGGACCGCCTCCTGGCCCCTTCGCCTTCGGCGACGCCGACCGCGTCGGCGACATCCTTCGCGACGCCGGATTCGCCGAGATCTCCCACCAGGAGCGCACGTTCGATGTCGTCGTGCCCGAGGATTCGATATTCGACCGCGGCAACCTGGACGCCATGAAGCTGGAGCCCGCGCAGAGTGAGCAGGCGTGGCGCGACCTGCAAGCATTCGCGGCGTCGATGCGCGGGGACGACGGCCAGCTGCACCTGCGATTGGCGCCGCAACTCTTCGGCGCACTGAACCCATCGTAGCCGCGCCCACCGACCGTTTCGTCAGTAGATTATCGTTCGGTGTAATGCGGGCACTGAACTTGGTCATACACATCCCGCATTGAGCGCGACGATTAGGCCGCAGCTTTACTGCGCTACCGCCGGCGCACCACTCTCCCGCGAAAGAGCCTCGACCGGCGCCGCCCTCTGCGGTAGCGTGACGTCGCATGGTGGACGAAGCGTCACACACCGACGACACGCAGTGGGGCAAGGCCTCGGCGACCGGCGAAGAACGCCGCTTCCTCTCGGGCCCGCGGCCGCGAGGCAGCGAGCTCTGGCACGCCGCGCGCATCTTCTTCGAGTTCATACGCGGGTTTCGCGCGCTGCACTTCGTCGGCCCGTGTGTCACCGTCTTCGGTTCTGCCCGCTTCGCCGAAGGCCATCCCTATTACGAGCTTGGGCGGCGGATCGGCTCGAAGTTGGCTCAGGCCGGCTTCACCGTGATGACCGGCGGCGGGCCGGGGATCATGGAGGCCGCAAACCGCGGCGCGAAAGACGTCAAGGGCCGCAGCGTCGGTTGCAACATCGAGCTGCCGCGCGAGCAACAGCCAAACAGCTATCTCGACGTCTGGGTGACGTTCCGGCACTTCTTCGTGCGGAAGGTCATGCTGATGAAATACTCCTACGCATTCATCGCCATGCCGGGCGGCTTCGGTACTCTCGACGAGGTCTTCGAGACCGTGACGCTTATCCAGACCGGCAAGATCAACCACTTTCCTGTCGTGCTTGTTGGCGTGGACTACTGGCGGCCGTTGATCGCATACCTGCGCGGCACGCTCCTCGCCTCACACACGATCGATGCTGAAGACGTGGCACGCCTCGTGGTCACGGACTCGGTAGATGAAGCGGTCGATCACATCCGCGCAGTGGCGCTGGGTGAACTGGGTCTGACGTATGCCGCCCCGCAAGCGCGCCGGCGATGGTGGCTGCGCGAGTGAGTCTCGAACCCCCAAAGGGCACTATCGCTCCGGTTGGGCTTCCGTTCCACCGATTTCGAGCAAGATGCAGAGCCTCCCACTATATTGACGAACACCGCGCGACCAAACGGCCACTACCGACCACTCTTGAGTGCGTACTCCCAGGTCATGGCGCTTTCGTGACGCCCGTAAGGAGCAGCACAGCGTCGTTGCCGCCGGGCGCCGTGACGACGGCGACGTTGTCGCCCGGCACCGGTGACGTCTGCAACAGCGGGTTTCGCACGTCCGCGCGCCTGGTCTTGTCGCTGATGGCGTAGGTGGTTGTGCGGCCGCCGGCGAACGACTTGATGGTGACGCTATTATTGTCGATCTTCTGGACCAGGCCACCATCGACCTGGATCGAGGGCCGATCGCCGAGGAGCGACCCCACCACGAGCCCCGGCAGCTTCGATTTCGCCGTGTCGGTGCTGACCACGACACCGATTGGCACGCGCCATCCGGCGATCTCGACCTGCGCGACGCCCTCGCTCGGGATCGCGCGGATGATCAGGATCGTGGCGACGACAGCGGCAGCCCCGAGAATGCCTGCGGCGGCTACCCATCGTAGAAGGCGGGATCGGTCGGGAGTAGTGGGCATGTGGCGTACGGTAGACGCATCGGCGGCATGGTTCAAGGCCGGCCCGGCGGCGGCCGAGAGTGTCGGCCCCGCGGTGAATCTCAACACCTACCGCCCGTAAGGGTGTGCATGGAGAGCCCGGGAATAGGTCTGTCTACGCGG
>JALYKW010000022.1 GCA_030774575.1 Chloroflexota bacterium
CTTGAGCGAATGAGAGGGCGATGGGGACGCCGACGAAGTCTGTGTTCGACGCGTTCGAACCCTGCGAATGGGCGCCGCTGGGGCCGAGCATGATGGCCGCGCCGGCGGGCACCGCGACCACGCCAACCACCGCCGCCGCGTAACCGATGCGCGTGAGCATCCCCTCGGGGAGCCGCGCTCGCAGCTCATTGAAGAACCAGAGCATCGCAAGGCAGCCGGCGACCAGCACAAAGAACAACACCAGGGCAGTCATGATCTTGCCGTCGGAGTTGTAGAAGTCCGTGAAGTCCTTGTCCGGGGTGTCGCCGGCGCCCGGGATCAGGATGGCGACGTAGTAGCCAACACCGAAGACGATGGCGGCGAGCACGGCGCTGAGCGCGAATCGTAGGCGTGGCTCCACGGGGTGCCCCCTCATCTTTACTTTGGGCCCCAGTGTCCTCGCGCTATTGTGGGGGACTGCAACTAAGAGCGTCAAGCGTCTGCGACCGGCGGCTGAAGCTACGCCGCTACAGTAGCGGCCGCCCTGGGGATTAAGCCGTCTCGAGGGCCGTCGCCGGCTGGCCGGCGTGCTGCAGCGGACCCGACAGCAGCGCCAGCCCGGCAATCGCGCTCAGGCTGCCGGCCATGACTAGCACTGCTGGCGCGCCGAGCAGGTCGATCAGCAGGCCCGCGCCGATCGCGGGCACGATCGACACAATGCTGCTGATCGCCGCTTCCGTCGCGAACACCTGCGCCACCATGCCCTCTCCCGTGTGCTGGTACACCGCCGTGTTCGATGCCACGTGGACAAATGTCATGCCCATGCCGGCGATCGGCAACAGCAGCGCGACGGCGGCGATATCGGCCGGCACGTTGAGCCAGCTCTGCACCTGACGCAGCGGTGTCGCCTGGTCGAGCGCCAGCGACATCCCGTGCACAAACGGAAGCGTGAGGATGACGCCGGCCACCATCGCGAAGCCCAGCGTCACAACCAGACGCGCACCCAGCAGCTTCAGCAGGATCGGCGCCAGCACCAACCCGACCAGAATGCCCACGGCGCTGGGCGCTGCGATGTACACCGCGTTCGCAGGGTCGGTCTTCAGCACCTCGCGGATGAACGTCGGCGTCGCCACGATGACGACGAAGATCGCGGTGTCCATGACGATCGTCAGCAGGATGATCCGCCGCAGCACCGCATCGGCACCGATCGCCCGCCATCCCTGGGGTAGGGCGCGCAGCATGTTGACGCGCTCCTTACGCCTGTCGCGTGCGACCGTCAGGTCCGGGATCGTCGCGAACAACCACGTGCTCAGCAGGAGCAGCGCGAGCACGATGAGAAAGAGGCCGTCGCCGCCGAACGCCTTCACCATGAGCGGCGCCACCACGCCGGCGCCGCCGATCTGGCCGGCCAGCGAGATGCCGTTGAGCCAGGCGTTCGCGGCGGCCATGCGGTCGCCATCGGCGACGGCGGGTAGGGCCGCGCTCTCGGCGGGCGAGTAGAACTGATAGATCGACCACGTCGCCAGCGTCAGCAGGATCGTCGCGGCGGCTCCCGGTTGGCCCGCGAAGAGCCACCAGACGATGGCGATGCGAAGGCCGAGGGTGGCGATCAGCGTGGCCTTCTGTGGAAACCGGTCGGCCACGACGCCGGAGGGAAGCCCCAGCACGATCGACGGAATGTTGGCCGTCAGCACGAACGCCCCGGTGGCGAGCGCCGACTTGTGCTGGCTGATGATGAGGATGAACAGCCCGTAGATCAGCGCGTTCTGGCCGACCAGATTCAGCAGCTTGGCCGACGCGAATCGCACAAAGCGAGGATCCCGCCGCAGCGGGAGGACTGCTTCCTCAGCCGCCGCCGAAGCGGGCCGCGGGCGCCGTAGGGGCCGTAAGCGCGGGCGAATGCTGTGTCGCACATCGCACCCTACCACGCAGCGGGGGCGAAATTAGATACGGAGCAGTTATCCCATCTTGCGTGACCGCATACATCGGCGCATGCTGGAAATGGAAGCGGGAAGCGGGACGCGGTTTCGGCCGGCTGAGCCAGGCGGGAGGTCCAGATGACCACGAACATCGAACAGACGGAGATCACGCAGGACGGCAACGTGCTCAAGGGGCCGCTGCGGCAGCCGCGCAACCTCGCGACGGACCAGCGCGGGAGCATCCATGACGATGCGACGGCACGGAAGCTCGGCTTCCGCGGCGGCACCGTGGCGGGCTCTATCCATATGGAGCAGTTCCCGCCGCTGATGCTGCGCGCCTTCGGCCAGAGCTGGTTCGAGACGGGCAGCCTCTCGACGTACTTCCGCAACGCCACCACCGGCGGCGAGGCGGTGCGCGCCTTCTGCGAGATGCCGCCGGACGGCGCCAGCGACGCGCAGGTGCGCGTGTGGATGGAGCGAGACAACGGCACGCTCGTGCTCGAAGGCACGGCATCCGTCGGATCGCCCGCGGAGCCGTCGATGCTCGCGCGCAAGCTCGCCGAGCCGCGCGAGCCGGGCGAGTTGCGCATCCTCAGCAACGTCGTTCCCGGCATGGAGATCGCGCCCGTGCCGACGCGCCTCACCGGTGCGGTAACGGCGGCCCGTCTGCGTGCGATCACCGAGCCGCTCGACTGGTACGAGGGATCATCGCCTTGGGGCGGCGCTATCGCGAACCCGGGGCTCGTCGTGCACGCGATGGTCGCTGCGCAGCCGGGGATACGGCTGCGCGGCGGCGCCGTCGGACTGTACGGCGCGATCGAAGTGCGGCATCTGCGCGGACCGGTGTTCATGGATCGCGACTACGAGGTCTCCGGCAGGGTCCTGTCCGTTGGCCAGACGCCGAAGACGGAGTACTTCTGGTGGGAGACGCTGCTCCGCGACCCGGCGGACGGCAAAGATGTGGCATCGATGATCATGATGCTGCGGTTCATGAAGGCGTCGTCGAAGCTATGGCGGGAATAAGTTCACAGTTCACAGTTAACAGTTGTCAGTTGCTCAACTATCAGCCGTCAGCCGTCGGCATCAGTCCGTCTTGCATTCAGTTCAATCTTCGCGGATCGCATAGCAACTAGGGGACGGATGCTGGTGGCGAAGATCACACCCACCACTCCCAGTTGAAGCGTGGGGCGGGATGCATGCCGTTAGTGGCGCGCAAGGCGAGACTCCGCATTTGCGGAGTCTCGATTTAGTCCCTCAACCTACTCGCCTCTTAGATCGAGAACTGCGCGCGGCCTTCGTACACGGCCATCGCCTCATCGAC
Source organism: Chloroflexota bacterium (assembly GCA_030774575.1). GTDB lineage: Bacteria > Chloroflexota > Dehalococcoidia > DSTF01 > JACRBR01 > JALYKW01. The sequence goes on from JALYKW010000022.1 coordinate 3,220, forward strand.
GCTGAGGCCGCCATAGGTGATGGCGCTGATGGCGTTCGTCATCTGGATCGCCTCGCGCAGCGGCTTCTGGTGGATGTTTCGCCCGGTGGCGCTGCCGTAGGCACCCGAGACGAAGATCTGGTCGTGCAGCGTCTGCAGGAACTTGCGCACGTCGGTGCTGCCGCCGCCGGCCGTGATCACCCGCGTGCGTCCGGCCGCCTTCACGGCTTCCTTTAACGCCTCCGCCGGCGCTGTGCCGTCCTCCGGCTTCGGGTAATTGACCTTGACGAAGTCCGCGCCGAGCACCGCGCCGAGCCCGGTGGCGCCGGCGATCAGGTGCGGGTCCTGCTCCTTCGGCACGGCCGCGCCGCGCGGGTAGATCCAGAGCACGCACAAGAGCCCGTTGTGGTGCGCCTGCATGCACGCCTGCGCGGCTTCGCGCATCTGCTCCGGCTCGTAGGCGCTGCCCAGGTACACGGTGTAGCCGACCGCGACGACGCTGACGCCGGCGTCGCGCAGCGTCAGGGCGTCGTCGACGGTGACCCAGCCGAGGCTGCGCGGATCCTGTTGCGAAGTCTTGATCAGGTGCGACTTGGAGTTGAGCTTCACGAGGTACGGCACCGTCATGTAGTCGCGCGCGTAGCGGGCGATCAGCCCGTACTGCGTCGCGAAGCAGCCGATGACGCCGTCGCAGGCGATGCGGAACAGATGCTCGGGATCGGCATCGTCCGCGGCGATCGCTTCGCCGTTGCTCAGCGTACCGTAGAAGTCGTCGTTGAGGTGCTCGACCTTCTGGTCGCCGGCGAAGAGCATCAGCCGGCCGGTCCCTTTGGTCATCGTGTGGAAGTTCTCCTCGTATCGCCCCTTGAGCGCCGATGGCACGTCCGCGGGCACGTCGATTTTGGTCAGAAGCTGCGTCATGTTGGCCTCCGGACTATCTGCGATCTCGCGCGAACCCGCGCATCTCAGCCGGTCAATTATCTGATCGGCGCCTCGTGACGGGCAACTGGCATCCGCCCCGGTACCGGGTCTGTCTGGGACCCCAAACGCTCCCCGATCCGGCGCTCGCCCGAAGCCGGGGCGTGCTACCGAAAATCGCCGGCGCCGCGGCGGAGCAGGTCGCTGAAGTTCTTGACGACGATGTCCGGCTTGTAGTCGGCCGCGTGCTTGGGGTCGAGCGCGTACTTGCCCTGCAGCACGTGCACCGTCGTCAGCCGGTCGCCGAGCGCGGCCTTCGATCGCATGAGGATGCCGGGCTTGTCGTCGATCAGCACGTAGTGCTCGGCCTTGAAGCGTGCTTCGACTGCAGGCAGGTACTTCTCCTTGTGGACGAAGATGAGCACGCGGCCATCGACCGCCCCGGTGACGCCGCACTGGTGGATCTTGCTCGGCTGGAAGACCGGATCGCCATCGGAGACGATGATCGGGAGGCCGAACTGCTTGAGGTGCAGGACGGTCTGGATCGCCTGTGGATAGCGCCGGGGGACAAAATCCCACTCCATCAGCACGTCGGTGCCGCGGTCGACGACGGCAGCCTGTGCGGGGAACTCACTGCGCAGCCGGCGCATGGTCTCGAAGAAGTCGATGATATCGACTTCCTTGCGGACGACTTCGTACAGCTCCCAGAAGCGCGCCGCCATCTCCGCGCCCAGCACGTCGAGCAACGCCGCCTGCATGTCCTGCTTGACGCCATCGTTGTCGAGCAGGGTGTTGTCGACGTCGATCATGAACACGAGTTTGTGCACGATGCCCTCCGCGCCCGCGCCAGATTGGCGTCTTTCGAGCGCCAAGCGAGCGTACCGTTGGACAATGCCGCGCGCCAGAGTCGGCCGAGGCGAGCATGACCGCAGGTTGACAGCCCCCCGGGCCGCCTTAACTCACCTCGCGCGTCCGGTCATCTTGAGAAGAGGCCGGTGAGCAGCGACTCGCCCAGTATGTGGCCGTTCATGGCGGCGATGACCTCACTCTTGCTGCTGCCGGGCGGCAGGTTCAGCGGCGTATCGAGCGCATACAGATGGAAGCGATAGTGGTGCGGCGCGCCCGCCGGCGGGCATGGCCCGAGATATTCCTGCGTGCCGGCCCCGTTCTTGCCGGACACGGCCTGTGGGGGGAGGGTGACGCCTTCCGGCAGCGCAGTCGTGTCGGGCGACAGGTCGAACACGACCCAGTGCGTGAAGCCGCCGGGCAGCGGCGCGTCGGGGTCATCGACGATCAGCGTGAATGCGGATGTGCCTGCCGGCGCGCCGGTCCAGCTCAGGGGCGGGGATGTCTGCGCGCCGCTGCAGGTGTACTGCGCGGGGATGGTGCCGCCGTCCGCGAAGGCGCTGCTCGTCAGTGTGAGGCCGGACGCGGCGGTAGGCGAAGTGGCCGCGCTCGCAATCGCCGTCACACCGGCAGTCGCGGCCGCAGTGCGGCCGGGCGTGGCGGTCGCTGCCACGCGCGCGGTCGCGGTTGCCGATGGCTTAGAGCTCGAAGAGCAGGCGGCGGCAACTATGGCGATCGCGACGCTCGCGGCGACGGCGGCGAGGACTCGCAACGGCAGGCTTTGGTTCGTCTCTCGCAGCCGGTCGCGGTCACCCAACATCGATCAGCCGCTCCCGTAGCGCCTCCACGAGTGCATCGATGGGCACGCGGACCTGCGCCATGCTATCGCGCTCCCGGATCGTCACCGCTTGATCTTCCTCGACGGTCTGGAAGTCGACCGTGACGCACAACGGCGTGCCGATCTCGTCCTGGCGGCGATAGCGGCGGCCGATGCTCTGCGCGTCGTCGTACTGGACCATCCACTGCTTGCGCAGCCGCGACGCGACGTCCCTTGCCGTCGGCGTCAGCTTATCGTTGCGGCTGAGCGGCAGCACGGCCACCTTGATCGGCGCGAGGGCGGGGTGCAGGTGCAGAACCGTGCGCTTCTCCCCCTTCGCGTCGATCTCTTCGTCGTACGAATCGGCGAGGAACGCCAGCATCGCCCGGCCGACACCGAGTGCGGGCTCGACGACGTGCGGGACGATGTGCTGGCCGCGCTCCTCGTCGAAGTACGAGAGCGCTTTGCCGCTCGCCTTCGCGTGCTGCGTGAGGTCGTAATCACCGCGATGCGCCACGCCCTCCAGCTCGGCCCAGCCGATCGGGAACAAATACTCGAAGTCGGATGTCGCCTGCGAGTAGTGCGACAGCTCCTCCTTCTCGTGCGCTCGCACGCGCAGGCGGTCCATCTTCATGCCGAAGCGCTCGTACCAGGCACGCCGGTTCTCGATCCACTCGGCATGCAGGCGCACCGAGTCCTCCGGGTAGCAGAAGTACTCCATCTCCATAATTTCCAGCTCGCGGACGCGGAAGATGAAGTTGCGGGGCGTGATCTCGTTGCGAAACGACTTGCCGATCTGCGCGACGCCGAACGGCAGCTTGCGGCGCATCGAGTTCAGCACGTTCTCGAAGTTCACGAAGATGCCCTGCGCCGTCTCGGGCCGCAGGTACACCGTCGCGGCGTCGCCCTCGACCGGGCCGAGGAACGTCCGCAGCATGAGGTTGAACATGCGCGGCTCGGTGAACTGCCCGCGCGCGCCGCAGGTCGGGCAGATGTCGGAGTCCAGCTCATCGGCGCGGAAGCGGCCCTGGCAGTTCCGGCAGTCGACCATCGGGTCCGTGAACGTCTCGACGTGCCCGCTCGCGCGCCAGACCTCCGGATGCATGAGGATCGCGGCGTCGATGCCGACGATGTCGTCGCGTTCCTGCACCATCGCACGCCACCACGCGCCTTTGATGTTGTTGGTCATCTCGACACCGAGCGGCCCGTAGTCCCAGGCTCCCTGCAGGCCGCCGTAGATCTCGCTGCTCTGGAAGACGAATCCGCGCCGCTTGCACAGCGACACGAGCGTCTCCATATCGACCGTTGGCTTCAATTCGGTGGCGTCGCTCAAGATGGACCTCCCGCCCTGGTTGGGCGATAACTCCGCGCTGAGACGACAGCGTACCGGCGGCGGCTTGTACGGAGTAGGCTCGGCATGACACCGCGATGAAGGCGCTCGTTGACACCCTGGGCAGGGCGGCACTACGATGCCGCTGGGTGCGGGGTGGAACGGAGGAGACGGTGGATAACAGCGGCAACGGCAATGGCAACGGCCAGCTCAAGCTCGTCGTCATCATCGCGTCCGATCCCGACGCCGAGAAGCTCACCCGCAAGCTCATCGAGCAGGGCTACCCCGCCACAAAGGTCAGCAGCACGGGGGGATTCCTGCGCAAAGGCAACGCCACCATCCTCTCCGGCGTCGAGGCGAACGAGGTCGACGGAATCGTCGCCATGGTGCGCAGCGAGTGCTACGCGCGCACGGAGTACGTGCCGGTGCAGACGCTGCCGTTCTTCGGCGAAGGATCCATCCTCCAGGAGCCGATCGAGGTGCGCGTCGGCGGCGCGATCATGTTCGTGCTGGATGTCGCGCGGTTCGAGAAGACGTAGGCGTGGAGTCGGTAGTCCGTAGTAGTTAGTCGGTAGTTCTTGATCCCCGGCCACTGTGCTCCATGTTTGGGCGGGGAGCGATCACCTACACTTTCCTGTATGCACGCGAACGCATCGCTCGCTGAGATGGTGACCTGGCTCGATGAGCAGCTCGATGTCGCGAAGTACGCGGCGTCCGAGCCGGACTCGAACGGACTACTGTACGCGTCACCTTCGGGTGACGGCGTTTCAAAGTTCGCCGTCGCGCTCAACACGTCGCTCACCACCATCGTCGGAGCTGCGAAGGCGGGCGCGAATCTTCTGCTGGTACACCACACCTCGTGGCGCGACATCGACCTGCATGTGCGCGACGAGAAGTTCGGGGCCCTGGCGGCCGGAACCCTCTCGCTCTACGGCGCGCACGCGTCGCTCGACTGCGCGCCCAACTTCGGCAACGGCTGGGTGCTCGCGGAGCTGATCGGCGTCGCCGTCGACGGCACGTTCGGCGACTTCGCAGGCGGTCACGCCGGCGTGATCGGCGCCTGCAGTGGCAGCTTCGCAGAACTGATCCAGCGCACATCACGAGAGCTGAGGGTCGAAGTCGAGGCGCATCAGCACGCGAAGACGTTCGGCCGCGTTGCGATCATAACGGGCGCGGGCGGGACCACGACCGATCTTGATGCGGCGCGCGAGGCCGGCGCGGATACGTACATCACCGGCGAGGGCAGCATGTACACCCGCATGTTCGCCAAGGAGACGGGCATGAACCTGATCTTCGGCACGCACTACGCCACCGAGGCGCCCGGCATCCGCGCGCTTGGCGGGCGGCTCGGCGAGCACGCCGGCATCCCCTGGGAGTTCATCGACGACTCACCGGATGTGTTTTGAGCGAGTTGGTAGTTCTGAGTTGGTAGTTGGCAGTCGGGGCCCCACGGCGGCCATACCGCCTGAGATGCTGGCACGGATCCGGCGCATTGAGATCCGGGCGCGGCGGCTGGTGGCGAACGTCTTTCTGGGCGAATACCACAGCGTCTTCCGCGGGCGCGGCATCGAGTTCTCCGAAGTACGGCAGTACGAGCCCGGCGACGACGTGCGCGCCATCGACTGGAACGTCACGGCGCGGATGGGTGTGCCGTACATCAAGAAGTACGTCGAGGAGCGGGAGCTGACGGTGTTGCTCGCCGTCGATGTCAGCGCGTCGTCCTCATTCGGCACGACCGGCACAACCAAGCGGGAGCTGGCGGCGGACGTCGCCGCAACGCTGGCCTTCGCCGCTATCGCGAACAACGACCGCGTCGGGCTTGTGGCTTTCAGCGACCGCGTGGAACTGTACGTGCCGCCGGCAAAGAGCCGCACTCACGTCCTGCGCATCGTCCGCGAGCTGCTCTACTTGCAGCCCGCCGGGCGCGGCACCAGCATCGGCGGCGCGATGTCGTTCATCAGCCGCGTCGCACGCCGCCGTGCCATCGTCTTCCTGCTCTCGGACTTCTTCGATGACGGATACCAGAGCGAGCTGCGCGCGACCGCAGCTCGCCACGAGGTGCTGGCGTTCACGCTGAACGACCCGCGCGAAGCGACGCTGCCGGATGTCGGCCTGCTGGAGCTGGAGGACGCCGAGACGGGCGCGCGCGTGCTGCTCGATACCTCCGACGCCCGCACCCGCGACGAATATGCCGCGCGCGCGTCGGAACAGCGCCAGCGGCGCCGCCGGGTGCTCGCGGCTGCCGGCGTCGACGAGGTGACGCTGTATACGGACCGCTCGTACGTGCCGGCGCTCCTCCGGGCGTTCCAGTCGCGAGAGCGGCGCCGCGCGGGCGCCTCTAACCCGTAACGCCGCGCCGCTATACCCTCAAGCCATGCACATCGTCGTCTCGCCACGCGTACGGAAGGAGTACGGCGCCCGCATCAGCGGCATAGCGCCCGGCGCACGGCTGCTGGTGCCGTCGGTCATGAGCGACGGTGTGTCGTGGTCGGGCGATGTCTCTCGCGCGGATGTCTGCTGCTTCTCCGAAGACCTGTGGCAGGAGCCGGAGCTGCGGCAGTCGGTGCTGCCCGTGGTCTTTCGACTCGACGGGCTGAAGTGGTTCCACACCTTCAGCGCCGGCGTTGATTCGCCCGTGTTCCAGCAGCTCATCGACCGCGGCACCATCCTCACCAACTCGTCCGGCGCGTCGGCGCCGTCGATAGCGCAGTACGTGCTGGCGATGATGCTGCACCGCGTCAAGCGCATGGGCGAGTGGCACGAACAGCAGGCACGGCGGGAGTGGCGGCAGCTTGCGGCGGGCGAGCTGACGGGACAGACCGTTGGCATCATCGGCACCGGCGCGATCGGCGGCGAGGTCGCGCGGCTGGCACAGGCGTTCGGGATGCGCGTGCTCGGTATCCGGCGCTCCGACCGCCGCGCGAAGCACCTCGACGAGCAGCTGACCATCCGGCGCCTGCCGTACCTCCTGAAACAGAGCGACCACGTCGTGCTCGCCTGCCCGCTGACGAAGGAAACGGAGGGCCTGATTGGCGAGCGCGAGTTGCGCGCCATGAAGCCCGATGCGACGCTGATCAACGTCGCCCGCGGCCGCGTGGTCGATGAGCCGGCGCTGGTCCGCGCGCTGGAGGAGGGGTGGATCGGCGGCGCCTGCCTCGACGTCTTCGCCCAGGAGCCGCTGCCCGAATCGAGCCCGCTCTGGTCGCTGCCAAATGTCGTGCTGTCGCCGCACAACTCCGGCTTCAGCCCCCTCAACATGGCCCGCTCGATGGCTATCTTCCTCGACAACCTCGAGCGGTTCACGGCCGGCAAGCGCCTGCGCAACCGGGTCACCCACGCGGGCGGTTAGCCCGCCGCCCGGCCGCACTCTATTGACCGCTACGTACCAATCGGGAGTATGATTGTTCCTGTCGCCCATGCGACACATCACAAGGTCCGCCGCATGAGGACCGATAACGCACACCACGGCGGTGGGGAGCCATCTCGTCGGACGGCTACGAGATGTACGGAAGCGAGGGAAACTATGCCTCCTATGTCCAAGGTCGGAACGTTCATTGCGGCGCTCAAGACCGGCGAGACGCGCACCACAAGGGCGCTGGAGCGCGTCATCAGACGTCGCGCCGCGCTGGAAGCGGCGGGGCTCGCCGCGCTGCTCAACCAGCCTGGCGCGTTGGACAAACCGCTGCAGGCCCCGCTGCGCACCGCGGTCAAGAAGGCGCCGCTACCGGAGCGCTACATCGCGGCCTGCATCGACGGTTGGCCCGACGCGAAAAAGGAGGAGGTGCGTCGCGCGCTCGCGAAAGCGATACGCGACGGACGGACGGTCCGCTTCCGTTGGGGATTGACGGCTGCAACCGGTTGTGACGTAGACATTCACAACACTGGCACCGGCGCCGTGACCATCACGGCGCTCAGCCCGCGGTCAACACTCCGCGTCAATCCGCGCCACGGCATTCTGGTAGCGCCGCGGTAGTAATTGATTCGGGCGCTGCACGCGGCGGCGCCGGGATAACGGCACGGAGCAGTCATAGATCGTCCATAAGCCGCGGCCCGGCATTTCCCGGCGGCACGGCCCGTGAGATAGTTGTCCCAATGAAACGTGACATTCGCTTCTGTACAACGGACGACGGCGTCAGCATCGCCTATTGCATCGAGGGCGACGGACCGGACCTCGTCTGCTGCCCGGACGCATTCGGCAGCTTCGCGCTGGACCCGCTGATTGACGACCAGATGGGCTTCTGGCGGGGGCTCTGGCGCGGCCGCCGCGTCGTGCGATACGACATGCGCGGCACCGGGTTCTCGCAGCGTGATGTCGAAGATGTGTCGCACGACGCCCTGGTCCGCGACCTGGAGGCGGTCGTGCGCGCATCTCGCGTGCACCAGTTCACGTTCTGGGCCAGTACGCTCAGCGGTCCGCGCGCCATCGCTTACTCCGTAGCGCATCCGCAGGACGTGCGGCGCCTCGTCCTGCACCGCACCTTCGCGCGCGCGTCCGACCTGATGAGCCGCGAGCAGTTCGATGCCTACGCCGCCCAGGCGCGCGCGAACTGGCCCGCTGCGGCGCGGGTGTTCGCCGATCTACCGGTGCGGCAGGAACTCCCCGAAGTAGGCGCGCACCAGGCGAAGGTCTACGCGCAGTCCACGACGGGCGAGTTCGTGGCGCGGCTGCTGACACAGGGCTTTGAGACGACCGACGTGACACCGCTTCTGTCGCAGATCCGCGTGCCGACGCTCGTCCTGCATCGCAGCGATGATCCGATGATCCCGTTCCGTCTGGCCCAGGCTCTGGCCGCGGCGATCCCGCAGGCGCGGCTCATCCCTCTTCCGCAGGGCATCATGAGCTTCGTCGCTGGGGGCAACATCGATGACCTGTTCAGCTTCCTCAACGACTTCATCGACGACGGAGCTGAAGCGATCGCCGGCAGCGTGCCGCAGGTCGCCGTAGAAGCGTCCGCCGGTCGCGTTCAGCAAAGCACGGCTGACGCGACGATGACTGTTTCTCCGGCTCCGGCGCGCAGTTTCGCCTCCGGTCGCTACGCGGTCCTGCGGGTGATCGGCGAGGGCGGTCAGAAGGTCGTCTACCTCGTCCGCGACGAACAACTCGACCGCGAGTGCGCGCTCTCGATGATCAAGAGCAAGTTGCTGGACGCCGACGACATTCTGCGGTTGCGGCGTGAGGCGCAGGCGATGGCGCGGCTGGGGGTCCACTCCAACATCGTCAGCGTGTTCGACTTCGGGGAGGAAGACGGTAAGCCCTACCTGGTTTGCGAGTACGTGCCGGGCGGCGACCTGCGTCAAGAGCTACGCAGCGCCGGTGGGTCGCTGCCGCTCGGGCGAGCACTGGCGCTGGCCTCGGATATGGCACGAGCGCTCGCCCTTGCGCACGCGCGGGGCGTGATCCACCGCGACCTCAAGCCAGCGAACGTCTGGCTCGATGACAACGGCAACGCCAAGCTCGGCGACTTCGGCCTCGCCTTCTCGCTCGACCGCTCGCGGCTGACGGCGCCCGGCTCCGTCATGGGTACCGCGGCCTACCTGTCGCCGGAGCAGGCGGTCGGCGAGCCGGTGACCGAACGCAGCGACCTTTACGCGCTCGGCTGCCTGCTGTACGAGATGGTCTGCGGCCGCCCGCCCTTCGCCGACACGAACGCCACCGCCGTGATCGCCCAGCACATCAACGCCGCGCCCGCTGCCCCTTCGTCGCACGAGCCCGATGTGCCGCCCGCGCTCGATGCATTGATCCTGCGCCTGCTCGCCAAGTCGCCGGCCCAGCGCCCCGAGAGCGCGTCGGCGGTGCTGGAGGAGCTGCGCCGCGTCGGCGACAGCGGGGCCGCGCACACGCACGCAGTCCCCTCAGCCTCACGGTCGGCGGGCGTGATGACCGAACCGGAGATCCGCTACACCACCACCGCCGACGGCGTCAGCATCGCCTACTACGCGATGGGCGAGGGACAGCCGCTGGTGGTGACGTCCACGGTGGCTTGGAGCCACCTGCGGTTCCAGCGCTTCCGCGAGTATCACCGCAGCCGCAGCGGTCAGGGGCTTGGCCGCGGCCTGCAGGTCGTCCGCTACGACGCGCGGGGCACCGGGTTGTCCGACCGGCATTCTCTCGATTTCAGCATCGACGCGCGGCTGCTTGACCTCGAAGCCGTGGTGGAGCGACTGAAGCTCACGCGTTTCGCGATCTTCGGCCCGGTGCATGGCGCGCCGGCCGCCATCGCGTATGCGGCCGCCAATCCGGAGCGCGTGTCGCACCTCGTCCTCGCGGATGCGTACGCCAGGGGGCGCGACGTTCGCGCCTCCGTCAGGCAGTGGGACTCGTTGAGAAATATGTCTGATCAACGATGGGAGGAGTACACGCTCACCATGGCCAACTCGAACCTCGGCTTCAGCGACAGCGAGGCCGCGCGGAAGCTCGCCTCGCTCTACCGCGAGTCGATGACGCCGGAATCGGTACGCGCGTTCTACGAAGCACAGGAAGCCATCGATGTGACAGCGCTCCTTCCCCGGGTCGCCGTGCCGGCGCTCGTGATGTACCGTCCTGGCGCCGCGTGGCGGCTGGAATGGTCGCGGGAGCTGGCGTCGAAGATTCCGGACGCGCGCTTCGTGACCGTCACGGCGCGCGACGACCTCGCGTGGACGGACGAGCAGACGCGCATTGTCGAAGACTTCCTCGGGGTGGATCGGGAAGCCAGCACGGCGGCGCCGAGGTGAAGACGGACGGCGACAGCGTCATGGCAACGTTCACGTCGCCTTCGGCCGCGGTGGAGTGTGCGATCGAGCTGCAACGGGCGTTCGCGGCGTGGAACGACGGGGACGGAGCTAAAGCTTCGTCCCTACGGGTGCGCGTAGGGCTCAACGCCGGTGAGCCGATCGAGGAAGAGGGCGACTTCTTCGGATCAGCGGTCATCCTCGGCGCCCGCATCAAGGATCAGGCCGCAGGCGGCGAGGAGACCGCCTGATGGCCGAACCGGAGATCCGCTACACGACCACCGCCGACGGCGTTGCGATCGCCTATGCCGTTGTCGGAGAAGGGCCGCCGTTGCTCTTCGCCCGGTCGTTACTCTCACCCGGCCTTGACGACGAGATCGCGTGGTCCACGCAGCTCTGGCCGGCGCTCAAGGGGGCGCATTCCGTCGTGTTGTGGGACGTCCGCGGCAGGGGACTTTCGGGGAGCGCGCCTGAGGCCGGGTTCGACGACTGGCTGGCCGACATGGACGCCGTGGCCGATGCGACAGGCGCCGACCGCTTCGATCTCGTTGGCGTGAGCGTGAAGTGCCATCTTGCGATGGCGTACGCGGTGCGTGAGCCGAACCGCGTCAATCGCATGGCGCTATACGCCCCCAGCCCCCCGGGGTTCTCGCAGCGCCGGATCCAGCCAGAATGGCTCTTCGCGCTCGCCTCTGAGAACTGGCACGACTTCGTCGACATCCTTGCGCTCCGCCTGTACGGATGGGGCAGGGCAACTGCCGCGCAACACTGGGCCGACCGGATTCGCGCGCATTTCACGTCGGCGCAATTCCTGCGCCACATGGATGTGATCGAATCGATCGATGCCACGCGCGATGCGGGCCACATCAGAACGCCGACGTTGGTGATTGACGATCGCGTGGCGACAGCATCGGGGTTCACCATGCGGGCGAACGAAGTACCCCACCAACAGTTCGTGCGGCAACTCGCGGCCGCGATCCCCGGCGCGCAACTGGCCATCATCAAGCCGGGAGACGCGCCTGTAGCGCAGCTCGTCGAACGGTTCCTATCGGGCAGCCGAGAGGCTGCCGCTCCTTCCCGCACGGATGCGCTGCCCTCACCGGATCGTAGAGCCAGCGCATTCCGCACGATCGTCTTCACGGATATCGTTGGCCACACGGAGATGATGCAACGCCTCGGCGACGCCCGCGGCCGCGACGTGCTGCGCGATCACGAGCGCATCACGCGCGAAGCATTGAAGCAGCACGGCGGCGACGAGGCGAAGACGGACGGCGACAGCTTCATGGCAATGTTCACGTCGCCTTCGGACGCGGTGGAGTGTGCCATCGCGCTGCAACGGGCGTTCGCCCAGCATGCCGAAGCCGGCGGTGAGCCGATCGTGGTGCGGATGGGCCTCAACATCGGCGAGCCAATCGAGGAAGAGGGCGACTTCTTCGGATCAGCGGTCATCCTCGGCGCCCGCATCAAGGATCAGGCCGAAGGCGGCGAGATCCTCGTACCGGAGGCGATACGCCACATGCTTTCGGGAAAGAGCTTCATCTTCGCCGACCGCGGCGAGGTCGCGATGAAGGGGTTCGAGGACGCGGTGCGGCTGTACGACGTGCGCTGGCGGGATTAGCGGTCGGGCTCACCGTCGGGCGATCGTGGGGGTCCAACCGGAGTCGAAAGCGTACAGCGAGCGGGGCGCCCTCCGCACCCCGCCCGCTGATTGCGGCCGTTACTCCGCGCGCCCCTCGTAGTACTCCTCGATGCGCGGGAACAAATCGCGCCGCAGCCGCTCCGGATGCGCCGGCAAGCCGCCCGCGGCGATGTCGTGCAGCACCGCCGGCTCCTTGGTGAAGAACACCTCGTCCCCGACTCGCACGTCCCGCTCGAGCGCGCTCACGGGAGCCAGCTCGACGACGCCGTCGCCCGACGCCGCCGTCAGCACCGCACCCGACGCGTCGCGCCGCACGACGCCAATTCGCCCACCGTCCACGCGTACCACGTCGCCGATGAACCACCGGTAGACGACTTCCAGCGGCGATGCGCTCCGGTCGATCGCCACGAGCTGCCGCGGCCGGATCTTGATGATGTCCCGCACCTGCGCGCCGTACACCGTTTCGATCGCCGGTCCGCCGTCGAGCAGTCGCACGCGGCAGCCCTGCGGCGCGCAGGCAATGGCAACTCCAAGCGTCAAGTCCATAACCGTCCTCCTTGAATGCCGCGATGAGCCGCGGCGACGTGCCGATGATCGACCGGAGGCGAGGATAGAGTCGGGATAACAAGAATCCCGGTGCTCCAAACGCAACCGGGACGCGAGGCTCGTCGGAAGACAAGGTCAGCTAACGGCGGTCCGGGGTGCGCTCGCGACTCGGATCGATGGTGAGCCTTGCTTTCCAACTCACGAAGCACCTCCTTTTCATTGCCGTTCTCGCCCCGCATCATACACGAATTCGATCGCAACGCGGGCGGGAGTGAGGTTAGGAGGTACACCGGATCTTCGCGATGACGGAAGCCTGCGGCGTTGCCCTCAACTCACACCGTACGCGCGCCGGGCACCGGGATCACCGCGCCCGTCACGCGCGATGCGGCATCGCTGCAGAGGAACGACACCACGTCGGCGATGTCTTGCGGGGTGTTGCCTGCGGCTGCATCGCCGCGCTCCCCGTGCACGGCCGCGAGTGCTGTCTGGAGCGGCACGCGGTCGGTCGGGCCCGGCGCGACGGCGTTGATGGTGATGCCGCGGGGGAGCTCGCGCGGCGCGAGGGTGCGGGTGATCCAATGGCGCGCTGCCTTGCCGAGCGGATAGTCCAGCGGCGCATCGGGCGGGCCGAAGCGCCAGTCGTCGGCCATGTTCCCGCCGATGCTGATGACGCGGCCCCACCCGCGCTCCCGCATGCCCGGCAGCACCGCGCGCAGCAGGTAGTACACACTCTCGATCTCGTTGGCGAGGACCGCCCGCAGATTTGCCGGGTCGATCTCGGTGATGTCTTGTGGCTTCCACGGCCCGCCGGCGCTGTTCACCAGCACATCGATGCGGCCGAAACGCTCGTGCGCGGCCGCGACCATCGCATCGACGGCGGACGGATCGGCGATATCGGCGGCTATGGACAGCACCTGCCGGCCCATCGCCTCGATCGCCGCCATCGTTTCGGCCGAGCGCTCGCTCTTGCGGTGATAGTTGAGCACGATGTCGGCGCCATCACGCGCCAGCGTCAGCGCGATGCTGCGGCCCATGCCTTCGCCGCCCGCACCGGTGACCAGCGCCACGCGTCCTTCCAGTCCCATGGTGGGAGCATATCGAGCGAGGATGCGGGAAACGAGAAGTGGTAGGCGGGAGGTAGAGCCTCGCATGGCTCGACGCGGGCTGAGCCGCTAGAGTCAACCAACGAACGGCCTGCTGACCGCTGATAGCTGACGGCTGACCGCTGACGGCTGACCGCTGACCAGCTGACCGCTGACAAGCTGACAAGCTGACCGCCTGACAGCTCCCCGAAGGGCCAACATGCTTGAGGGCAAAGTCGCGCTCATCACCGGCGGCACGCGCGGGATCGGCAAGGCGATCGCGCTGAAGCTCGCGCGGGAAGGCGCGGACGTCGCGATCAACTACTCGCGCAGCAAAGAGCACGCCGACGCCACCGTCGCAGAGCTGCGGGCGCTCAGCGTGCAGGCCGAGGCGTATCAGTGCGACATCGCCCACCGCGACGCCGTCTTCGCGATGGTCGCCGCCGTGGGCGAGCGCTTCGGACGCATCGACGTGCTCGTGAACAGCGCGGCGCGCGGGCTGGAGCGGCCGCGCGCGGCGATTGACTCGCTGCCCAAGCACCTCAAGCACACGATGGACGTCAACGTCTTCGGGCCGTGGTTTGCCACGCAGGCGGTACTCAAGTACATGACCGAAGGCGGCGCCGTCATCAACATGCTTAGCCCCGGCTCGCATCGCTATCTGCCGAAGTATGCGCCCGTCGGCGTCTCGAAGGGCGCGCTCGAGTCGCTGACGGTGTACCTCGCGGTCGAGCTGGCGCCGCGCGGCATCCGCGTCAACAACGTGTCCGCAGGACTCGTCGAGGGCACCGACGGCGTGCGCATGCTCGACCAGGACATGGTCGGCGATTACGAGACGAAGGTGCCGGCCGGCCGCCACGTGCGCCCCGAAGACGTCGCGGACGCGGTGGCGTTTTTGGTCTCGCCCGCCGCATCGATGATCATCGGCCAGACGCTGCTCGTGGATGGCGGGTACTCGCTGCTGGGGACGGTGTGAGGGGGAGTTGTCAGTTTACGTTCACAGCCATAACAGTGCCGTCGGTCTGTCCGCGGCGCAACATGTGACGCTCGAGGAAATGCGCGATCAGGTCGGCGCACTGGCGGCCGTAGTCGGGTGAAGCGTCGAAGGCGTGCGGGGCACCGTCGAAGATATGCAACTCGCACTGCGCGCCGGAGTCCATGAGACGGAGATACATCGCAAGGCTGTCGCGCCAGTCCACCTCTTCATCGCGGTTCCCGGTGAGGAGGAGCGTCGGAGGGAACGCGACGTTCGCGTAGGTGACAGGACTGATGGAGGCGAGTCGCGCTTCGGACGTGTCTTCGCCGACGAGGAACGACATGGCTTCGGGAGCCCCTTTCGCGCGCGCTCCCGGGCCCAGGAAGTCCGTCGCTGAGTACAACGCGACAGCGGCGGCGACTGGCCACACACGCAGACCGGCGGCCATTAGCGCCAACTGCCCGCCCGCGGAGTTTCCCAGCACGCCGATCTTGCCGCCATCTACATCAAGGGCTGGGGCGCGATCATGCAAGAATGCCAGCGCGGCGTGCACATCGTCGATCTGTGCGGGCCAGAGCGCCTCGCCCGCCAAGCGATAATCGCACGCCAGCGATGTATAGCCGAGCCGCCCGAGCGAGATGCCGTAACCTCGGAGCTGCGACCGGTCGCCTCGCACGAAGCTGCCGCCGTGGACGAGCACCAGACCAGCGCCGTTAGGGCTCGGCGGGCGATAGAGATCGCCCAGCAGATCGCGGCCGCCGGCGTGTCCGACAACCACAGTCTCGGTCGCGACGCGGACGGTCTCAGCCATGAACGACCTCCCTTTACAGGTCGAATCCAGTCATCGATCGCTCGCTTGAACATGTGGCCAGATCGCGGGGTCGGCAGCTCAAGTTACCAGTATAAAGGTCCCGCGGACAATCGCCCCACGACTTCCGGCAGCAATGGAAGTTGATAAGGCGCGTGGCCGGCCGTCGCAAAAACGCGAAAACTCGTCCCTTCCGGGGAACCTTCGCAGTCCTGCTACTTCCCGCACTTCGCTGTGAGTGAGCCCGCCGCAGCGGCACGCCACCCGCTGTCGGACAGCACATTCACCCGATAGTAGAGCTTCGTCGCTGATGGGATGCCGTCGAGCGCGTACGCGGTCTGCGATGGATCGAGCGGGCCGTGCGCCTGGTAGGAGCCGGCCGGGAAGTCGGGGGAGAGCCCGACATCGAGCCAGACCTGCTGGGAGCCGGCGGGTGGCGCCGCCCAGGCGAGCGTGACGGTCGCGGCACCCGAAGTCGCCGCGCTGCACGCCTGCGTCACGGTCGCCGATGATGCTTTTGAGTGAGGCGAGTTCGAGTAGACGTAGATCCCGAAGGCGATCAGTCCCAGGAGTGCGAACCGGCTGAGCAAATCGAGTTACCCTCCGAAGGGAGTGTCGGCGCGCGCGTAGCGGTCGCACCAGCGGGAGTTCCCTTACGTGACGGGCTCTCGGCTCGCGACGTGCGGATCGTCCGGGTGCGATGCCCTTCCTCAACCGCGTTCCCGAGCGAACGAACCCGTCAGGAGGGCTACGGCAGCGGCGACCGGTGGAGAATTGGCGGGCGCGTGGAGCCGGTGGTAAACTCGCGTTTCCGATTTCAATTCCGATGCGATGGAGAACATGCCTGCTTGCCGGCCACAAATGTTCGCAGTGCTTTGCTTCGCCGCGCTGGCCGCCGCATCAGCCGGATGCGGCAACCCGGACGCCAAGGTACAATCGCTCTCGGCGACCTCCGCAACGGCGACAACCGAGGCCACGGCGACCGCCGGCGCCATCGAGACACCGACCTTCGACGCGACACGCACCGCAGAGGCCGCGGCAACCTCCACTGACGAAGCGACTCAGCCACCGGACACGTCTACCGCTGAGCCTTTCGCCACGTCCACGCTCACCCCTACGAGCGAGGTCGAGCCTGTCGCGACGAAACCGCCGCCGTGCCGCCAGATCACCTTCAGCCCAGGGGGGACACTGACCGCCGCCGACCTGGCCGCCCGCGGCCGCGGAGATCCGGTCCGCAAGCCGTTTCTCGGCGTCAATCTGGTGATCAGGCGGATCGGCGTCGACGCACGGTTCGTGGTGCGCGTCGTTGGACCGGACGGTGCCATGCCGCCGCCCGCCAGTGCTTCCGACGTCGCCTGGTATGACTTCTCGCAGTGGCCCGGTCTGGGTGGCACTCCCGGAACTGACCACGGGAATGTGATTATCGCCGGTAACTATGACTTTAACGGGGTTCCGCAAGCGGTGTTCTACCGCCTGTCTGAACTCGGTCCCGGCGACCTGATCCAGATCAACACTTCGGACGGGAGAACGCTGGCGTACGAAGTCGAATTCAATAAAGTCACCACGGTGGACGGGATCGACTGGACCGAACTCGCGGCATCCACGCCAGAGGAATCGATCACCCTCATCACGGCTGCGGCGCCGCTGAACAAGGACCGGCGCATCGTCTGGGGTCGCGCACTGGACACGGGTTGCTCGCATTGACGGAGGGGTGGGCCGAAGGCGACGAGTTTGACGGTCCACAGATTGACACAGATTCTCACAGATTAGGAGACCACGGACTGTGTTCCAGCAGCAGGCGACTCCTGCGGCGGCGCCCATCTGTGCGCATCTGTGCAATCTGTGGATAAGCGGGTGTCTACGCAGGGACGCTGCTCGATCGCTGATCCGCGCAGTGTTAGCCCAGCTCCGCCACGCCAGCCCGCAGGCCGTTGAGCCGCGCGCGCACGGCCGCCAGCCGCTCTTCTTCTGTGGCGATGATCTTCGCCGGCGCCTTTGCGCGGAACTGCTCGTTGCCAAGCTTCGCTTCGATGCGGCCGGCCTCCGCTTCGGCATCGGCGATCTGCTTCTCCAGCCGCGCGCGCTCGGCAGCGACGTCGAAGAGGCCCTTTAGCGGCACGACGGCCGTCACGCCTTCGAGCACCGCTGTCGCCACCTGGTCGCGCGGCGCGTCGGCGATGTCGCCCACCACGTGCAGCGGCTTCGCGCGCGCCAGCGTCTCGATGAACGCCGAGCCCGCTTCAAAGATGCCGCGCGCGCCGTCGGCGACGACATAGGCTTCGATCAGGCGCGCCGGCTCAACCTTCTTCTCGGCGCGGATGTTGCGGATGGCGCGCACGACGTCGATCAGCATCTCCATCTCGCGCTCGGCCGCGGGGTCGCTGTAGCCGCTCTCGCCGCGCGGATATGCGGCGACGATCAACGCGCCCTCTTCGACGCCGTCGATCTTCTGCGCCAGCGCCTGCCAGATCTCCTCGGTGACGAACGGCATCACCGGATGCAGCAGGCGCAGGCAGCGGTCGAGCACGTAGGCCAGCACCGGCAGCGCCGAGTCTCCTACGGCGACCGCTTCGCGCGGCCCCGCGCCAATCGCACCGCGCACGCGCACCTTCGCGATCTCGATGTACCAGTCGGCGAACTCGCCCCAGACGAACTCGTACACCTGGCGCGCGGCCTCGCCCAGCTCGAACTTCCGCATCTGCTCGTCAACGCTGCGTGCGAGGCCCTCGACGCGCGAGATGATCCAGCGATCCTCGAGCGGCGCATCGGGCTCGGGCATGCCGTCGGGCAGCCGCACCATGCCGTCGCCGATCATCGAGATGACGAAGCGTGCGGCGTTCCACAGCTTGTTCGCGAAGTTGCGGCCCGCCTCCACGCGCTGGTCCGAAAGGCGCATGTCGTTTCCCGGACCGCTCGACGTGATCAGCGTGTAGCGCAGCGCGTCGGCGCCGAACTTCTCGACGACCTCCAGCGGGTCGACGCCGGTGCCGAGCGACTTGCTCATGCGCTGGCCGTGCTCGTTGCGCACCGTGCCGTGCAAGTAGACCGTGCTAAATGGGATGTCTCCGGCGCAGTAGAGCCCCATCATGATCATGCGCGACACCCAGAGAAAGATGATGTCGTAGCCCGTCTCCATCACCGATGTCGGGTACCAGTAGCGAAGCTCCGCCGTGTCCTTCGGCCAGCCCAGCGTCGAGAAGGGCCACAGGCCCGACGAGAACCATGTGTCCAGCACGTCCGTCTCCTGCAGCAGGTGCCCACCGCCTGACGGCGAGCGCTCCGGCGTCTCGATCGACACGATCGGCGTCGCCTCGATGCCGGTCCAGGTCGCGTGCTCGAGGATCATCTCGTGCGTGATGCCTGCGGCGCGCAGTTCGTTGTAGGTGCCCACGCGCGGTGCGACATGCACGCCGGCGGCGGGGTCGCGATACGTCACGATGATGCGGTCGCCGTCGTCGTCAGCGCTGTACCAGACGGGGATGCGGTGGCCCCACCAGAGCTGGCGCGAGACGCACCAGTCGCGGATGTTCTCCATCCAGTTGAGATACACGCGCTCGAAGCGCTCGGGCACGAACTTGATCCGCCCTTCGCGGACGACATCGATGCCGGGCCGCGCCAGCCGCTGCATGCTGACGAACCACTGCCACGACATCAGCGGCTCGACGACGGTGTGGCACCGCTCGCAGAGGCCGATCGTCATGTCGTGCGGCTCCGTCTTCACGAGGTAGCCCAGCTCTTCGAGGTCGCGGATGATCACCTGGCGCGCTTCGTAGCGGTCCATGAGCGCGTACGGCCCGGCCTCCGTGTTCAGGGTGGCATCGAGGTTCATGACGTTGATCGTCGGCAGCCCGACGCGCTGGGCGATCTCGAAGTCCACGGGGTCGTGCCCCGGCGTCACTTTCAGCGTGCCGGTGCCGAAGTCCATCTCGATCGCCTCGTCGGCGACGACCGGGATCTCGCGCAGGATCACGGGCAGCAGCACCGTGCGGCCGACCATGCCGGCGTAGCGCGGGTCTTTTGGGTTCACCGCGACGGCGACGTCGCCCACGAAGGTCTCCGGCCGCGTCGTCGCGACGGTCATGTACTCGTCGCCGGTGCGCGGCTTGCCATCGGCGTCCGTGCCGGCGACGAGCGGATAGCGGATGTACCAGAGGCTGCTCTGCTGGTCCTCGTGCTCGACCTCCAGGTCGCTGAGGGCGGTGCGGCAGCGCGGGCACCAGTTGATCAACCGCTCGCCGCGATAGATCAGCCCGTCGTCGAACAGCTTCTTGAATGTCGTGCGCACCGCGAGCTGCGGCCCGTCGTCGAGCGTGAACACCTCGTGCGACCAGTCGGCCGATGCGCCGAGCCGCCGGTGCTGATTGCTGATGATCGGCCGGTAGCGGTACACCCACTGCCAGACGCGCTTTTCGAATTCGTCGCGCCCGAGGTCGTGGCGGCTCAGCCCTTCTTTCGCCAGTTCCTTCTCGACGACGTTCTGCGTGGCGATGCCGGCGTGGTCGACGCCCGGCACCCACAGCGTCGGGTCGCCCAGCATGCGGTGCCAGCGGATGAGGATGTCCTCGACCGTGTCCGTGAGCGCGTGGCCGAGGTGCAGCTCGCCGGTGACGTTCGGCGGTGGCATGACGATGCAAAACGGCGTTTTGGAATCGTCGAGGCGCGGCTTGAAGTAGCCGCGCTTCTCCCAGAACTCGTAGACGCGGTCCTCGGTGGCGCGCGGGTCGTAGGACTTCGCCATCTGGTTCGGGTTCGATTCAGGCTGGGTCATGCTCTACCTCGTCGGATGTGTTGGCCGATGATACCGGCCGCGGCGGGCACGAAAATGCCCCGACTCGCATCGGGGCCCGCACCGGATTGAGCGCGCGTCAGATTCCGGTCAGCGGGCCTGCCGTACCGGTACTACTACACGCGTGGTCGCGGGCGAATTCTTCACGGAGGTATGGTAGCGGATCGTGGCTCACCAAGCAGCGTCGCGCGCACGACTGTTGGGTCTCAGAGCCGAGCCCGCAGCTCGGCAAACGCCGTCAGCGGCGGACCCGCGATGAGCCGCTGCTTGATCACTTCCGCACACTCGGCAGATGTCATGACCGATGTATCGACCGTGAGGTCGTACAGGCCCTGCTTGTGCGCCAACGCGAGTCCTCCACGAGCGACGCCCACCTGGCGGTTGCCGCGTGCGCTCTCACGCCGTTCCAGTTCCTCCAGCGGGCATATGACTCCAACGAAGAGGACCGTGAAAGGCGCCAGCGCTTGCACGACCGAACGCAACCATTCGTCGCCATTCACGACGTCATCGACGATCAGGTCGCTCGTCGACGCCATCGCCGCGAGCGCGCCCGCCATCGGACGGCGGACAGCGTCGCGAAACGAGGCGACGGGCCGCAGACCTCCACCGGGCGCTGGCTCGAACGTCGGCGTCGCGAACATTTTGCGAGGCAGCATCGTGATGAAGGTGTCCACGCCGACGCGGATGAATGTCTCGTCGAGCACATCCTGCAACGCCAGGGCGATGCTGGTCTTGCCCGCGCTCGAAGTTCCGTTTAGGTAGATCACGCGTCCAGCCATCGCCCGATTATGACCGATGATCCTCGCGCCGCGCCTCTTGCTCGTCGAGGTGATTCGGCAGTCGAGCTCGCCTTCCCTCCCAGGGGAAGGGGCCGGGGGTTAGGTCATCGGGCACGAAAATGCCCCGACTCGCATCGAGGCCCGCACCGGACTGAGCGCGCGTCAGATTCCGGTCAACGGGCCTGCCGTACCGGTACTGCCACGCGCGTGCTCGCGGGTGAATTCATCACGCCGCAATGGTAGCGCATCGAGGGCCATCGGGCACCTGGGTGGCGCGGCCTCCTGCGAGGCGTCACCATGATTGCGTTGTGTGGAACGAAGTCACGCTATTTCCTTCGCGCTCTTCGGTTCCGAGCATGGCTGCGGGAGGTTAGCCATGTCTTTGATAGCAGGCCTCAACTACGCGCTCTTCGGCATCATGATCGCCGATAGCCGGCTGACGTGGCAGAAGACCGCCGGCACAATCAAGCGCGACGTTTGTCAAAAGCTCTTTCCTTTCACCGGTGCGGGATTGATGTCTTGGTGTGGTCACGTGGACACCGCTCGCTTCGTGATGAGGCTTGTCGTCGAAGAGAAGGATCGATCGGGCCCATGGTTCGTGTTGAGCCCGCAGCGAGTGTTGGGCGTACTGAATCGCTCAGCGTTGCGCAGCGCTCCGCACGGCGTTTGCAACTTGATTGTGCAGCTTATCAATCCCGAAGAAACCGCCTTCGAGGGAGAATACTGGCCAAGGATCGACATGTCTGTCATTGAAGTTAGGGTCAACGCTGCCGGGGCTCACGTTACGGCCGAGCCATCGCTTATGAGTGCTCAGGTCAGAGGCTCGGGGTCGTTCGTGGTCAATCCCATGAAACAGGATCGATTCCACGCCAAGATCTACGGTGCTTCAAGCGCCGCGCCCGACCTTGAGTCCGCGGTGATCAATAAAGCGCTCTTCGCCGAGCGAGAGATCCGGGCCTACGTGGAGGCGCGTCGAGAAGAAACCATCGGAGGACTGTATCAGATCGCCTACCTGCTTAAGGATCGCGTGCGCGCAATCTCGTATGATCGTTGGGTTCGATGTGGCGGCGCTATGGGTACCTGGGCGACGCTCGCGATCAGAGACGGACGTTCATACCAAGAGCACGGCCCAACTTCCCGTAGTCAGCTGCTGATGAACCCATTCGTGGAGCCGATCGAGGACGATTTTGGGACCGATCTACTTTTCGAGTTAGAACGGCTTTCCGTATCAGAGGCAGGAATGACGAAAAACTCTCGAAGGCGCGTCGGGTCGCGTTTCCGTTCAGCTCACGGTGTCGCAGGAGCGCCGGAATTCTATCGCCCGCTCTTTGTGCCGTCGCCCCCAGCCACTGATTGACCCGCACGATATTCGCGTCATGTCGGCTGACGTCAAGCGGAACCGGCTTAGAGCGCGTCCCCAGCCTAGGAGATCTTCACTTGCTTGATCGCGCCCTTGGCGCCGTTGTACATGCCTTCAATGAATGCCTGAATCAAGAAATAGCCGTCGGAATTGGGTGAATAGTCGAGCCGCTTCGCCAACGCGGCCGACAAACGCACATGCGTCATGTTTCGCTGCCAGGCGCCGAGGGTGTCGTAGCGCTCGATCGTCCGCGCAAGGTCCTGATAAGCCTCCAAGTCGCGCACTCCCGCGTCATGGACGCGCTGTGCGAGCTTGTTGTAGACACGAACGCGGTAGCCAAGGAGGAACCCGGCCCTGGCCCTCCGGCTGCGTTCTCCCGTCGCGGTATCCAGTGCCGAGTCGGCGACCGCAGTGTTGTAATCCGTCATCGCCTCGACCATGTCCTCATGACCGTTGGCGTGAAGGTACTCTCTTGTTGCGGCGGTCTGTCTGATGTTCTTCTCTTCTGACCGAACGCTGTGGGAGAATGCGAGCGCGAACAGCTCGAGACGAAGCGCCGTCATCTCACTGCGGAACCGTTCCCTATTCACTAATGAGAAAGATGGATCGACTCTCACGAGCTGATCGGACATTTCGTCCCAGAGGGCGAGCGTGAGGTCTAGCGACCCGACAACACGATGAAAGACGGACGAGTCATAGAACTCGCGGCACAAATCCTCAACCGTCTTCTCGGGCTTTCGGTTGAAGATCGGCATGCCAGCGTCCTCTTTGGAGCCTCACGACTTGCCCGTCACCGAATCGCCAGCATGCGGTCGAGTGCGAGCTTCGCATCGACGGCCGCGCGGCTGGCACGCGGATCCGGATGCAGGCCGCGTCCAAGATCGTGCGTCATCGTGTACCAGAACCCGGCTATCGTCCAGAGCCTTGTCGTGAGCAACCGACTTCGCTACGCCGAAGGGGACCTCTCGACATCGAGCGACAGAGACGCCCTCGCACGCG
>JALYKW010000023.1 GCA_030774575.1 Chloroflexota bacterium
GGCCTCTGGTGGTGCGGAGCCGTACGCGGCGGGTCAGACGGCGACGTCGCCACGCTCGTTGGTGCGGACGCGGATCGCCTGCTCGACTGGTGAAACGAAGATCTTGCCGTCGCCGATATTGCCAGTGGCGGCTGACTTAAGAATGATGTCGATCACTTCTTCGACACTGATGTCCTTCACCACGGTCTCCAGCTTGACCTTCGGAAGCATGTCGACGGAGTACGCCTGGCCGGCGCGCCCCGCGTGGACGATGCCTTTCTGCACGCCGCGTCCCGTGACGCCGACGATGTTCAGGCCGATGTAGCCCTTCTCCGCGAGTGCGTGCTTCACCTCGTCGAGCTTCTCGGGGCGGATGATCGCCTCAATCTTCTTCATGTTGTCGTGATCCCCCGGTTAGCGGGCCGTGCCCGGTCCTGGCTGCATCATGTGCTCTGACGACGCCATGTGGCCGGCGGCGTCGGTGTGCATCGGGATCGCCTCCGGGATGCCGAGGACGGGACCGCTGCCGCCGAAGATGTACGCGCGCTCGCCGTGCTGCGAGACATCGAGACCGGCGATCTCTTCCTCGTCGCTGACGCGGATGCCCATGGTCAGATCGAGCACCTTGAGTATGCCGAAGGTGACAATAAACGAATAGGGTGCGACGACTGCGACGCCGACGGCCTGGCGCCAGAGCTGGTCGATGCCACCGCCGTGCGTCAGACCATCGACCTGCAATCCGAGGGCGTTGGCGCCGGTGGTCGCTGCGGCGACGGCGAACACGCCTGTCAAGAGCGCGCCGGTGAGCCCACCGACGCCGTGCACCGCGACGACGTCGAGAGAGTCGTCGAGGTTGGAGCGGGTGCGCCATTGTACGGCCATGAAGCAGAGAATGCCGGCGATGGCGCCGATGCCAATCGCCTCCACAGGCTGCACGTAGCCGGACGCGGGTGTGATGGCGACGAGTCCGGAGACGGCGCCGGCCGCCGCGCCCACGACACTGGGCTTACCGGAGATCCACCAGCTCATGGCGACCCACGCGAGAGCGGCCGAAGCGGCTGCGGTATTCGTCACCGTGAAGGCGTTGACCGCGACGGGGCTGGCGGCGCCAGCGCTGCCACCGTTGAATCCGAACCAGCCGAACCAGAGGATGCTGGCGCCGAGCACGATCATCGTGATGTCGTGGGGCTCCATGGGCTCTTCCTTAAAGCCCTTCCGACGCCCGAAGACGATCGCGGCGGCGAGCGCAGCGGCGCCAGCGTTGAGGTGAATGGCCGTTCCACCGGCGAAATCGATGCCTTTGACGTTCGCGGCGATCCAGCCGTCGGAGGCGAAGACCCAGTGGGCGACCGGTGCGTAGACGAGCAGCGACCACGCCGCCATGAAGATCAGGAAGGGACCGAACTTGGCGCGCTCTGCGAAGGCGCCGGTGATGAGCGCGGGCGTAATGATGGCGAACATGCACTGGAAGATCATGAACGCTTCGTGCGGGATGCCAGGGCCCGCCTGGGAGTCACCGACGGCTCCGACGTGGCGGAGGCCGAAGTATTCGAGGTTGCCGAGGAGGCCCCAATTGCCGAAGTCGGGACCGAAGGCGAGCGAGTAGCCGATGATCACCCAGAGGACGCCGACGAGCCCCATGACGATGAAGCTCTGCATGATGGTGCCGAGGACGTTCTTGTTCCGGACGAACCCGCCATAGAAGAAGGCGAGTCCGGGGGTCATGAACAGCACGAGCGCCGATGCCGACAGCACCCAAGCGGTATCCCCCGCAGACAGCGGAATGTCAGACATGAATTCTCCTCCCCCGAAAATTCAACTACGGGGAGACTCTAATGGGGTGATGTTACGAATACATTTCGGGCAGGTGACCGTTGGGTTACGCACGGCCGAGGTTGTAGGGGGTAGGTTGTCGGCGCCGCTTACACGTCCATGCCGAGCTCCGCGAGATCCTGTTGGGCTGAGGGATCGATGTCCACTTCCAGAGCGTTGAGCGCGCGCGACACCATGTTGTAGAAGCCGGTGACAAGAGTCAGCTCGACGATCTCCTCCTCATTGAGGAAGGCGGCGGTTGCGGTGTAAGTCGCAGCGGAAACGCGGGCGGCGGAGGTGAGCTCTCCCGCGTACGCAAGCACGGCCATCTCGCGCGGCTCGAAGAGGCCGATGGCGGGCGAGCCGATGCCGCGGATCTGGCCATCGGTGAGGCCGACGCGGCGCGCGAACGCGATGTGCTGCGAGAACTCGTACGGCGCGTGACAGAGCAGGCCGGCGCGGAGGATCGCCAGCTCGCGCAGCTTCGGGTCGAGCTTGCCTTCCTCGAGGAAGTAGGAGCCCAGCTTCATGAAGCGGCGCAAAGCGACGGGGCTGTGCGACAGCGCACGGAAGATGTTGAGGATCGGCCCTCGCTGTTCCATCCGCTCGAACAGCCAGCGATGATCTTCGGGAAGGTCCTGCGTTTCGTTCAGCCGCACGCGCGCCATGCGTCACCTCCGAGTTGTATCCCGCTAATCGACTGCGTGAGACGATGCTACCGCATTGTGCCGCTACTGCCGCGCCCGCCTGCGAATGCTGCAGGACAACTACACGCGCAGTCGATGCGTCGGCGTGCGACAATGGCGGCGCCGAACGGCTGGTACTGCGACAAGCGATCGTTGCAGGCGGCACGACTAACGTGCTCGAGCAAGGAGACTACATCATGGCCACCACGAAATACGACGCGCCCGACTTCATGACGCGCAACATCTTCAATCCCATCGTCGCCTTTCTCACGAAGATGGGGCTAAGCATGCGCGGGTCGCGGATGCTGGGCGTGCGCGGTCGCAAGAGCGGCGAATGGCGTACGACGCCGGTGAACCTGCTGCATCATGACGGCCAGCGGTACCTGGTCGCGCCGCGCGGCGAGACGCAGTGGGCGCGCAACCTGCGGGCGGCAGGCGGCGGTGAGCTGCGGCTGGGCTCGAAGAAGGAGGAGTTTCGCGCGACCGAGCTGAGCGATGCTGAGAAGCCAGACATCATCCGCGCCTATCTCAAGCTGTGGAAGATGGAGACGGGCAAGTGGTTCGACGGCGTCACCCACGAGTCAGCGGATGCAGACGTCATGCGCGTTGCGGGGGAGCATCCGGTGTTCCTGGTGACTGCGGGAGGTTAGATGTTGGACGTTAGATGTCGGATACGGGGTTCGCCGCGTGCGGTCCAACTTCGAGTATCTAACGTAGTGCTGCTAACGCTCCTTTGCTGCCCGCCGTCACCGTCAAGCCCCTGTGTCCCGCCCGTCCCCAACCCCCAGCCCCTTCCCTACGAGGGAAGGGGAGCTACGCGACGAAGATTTGAGGCGCAAAACATCATCCAACAAACTAACGATAGATTGGAAGCACTACGCTAATGTCCCACATCTAGATCACAACCAAGCACCGCGGGCGACCTGGGTCGCCGTCGCCTGCGCGAGCGGGCGCACGACCAGCTCGTCGATGTTGACGTGCGGCGGCCGGGTGACCGCCCAGGCGATGCAGTCGGCGATGTCGTCGGCGGTGAGCGGCGTCATGCCTTCGTAGACCTTGTCGGCGCGAGCCTCGTCGCCGTCGAAGCGGACGAGGCTGAACTCCGTCTCGACCATGCCGGGATCGATCTCGGTGACGCGCACGGGCTTGCCGAGCAGCTCGATGCGCAGCGTGCGCGTGATGGCGCGCACGGCGTGCTTGACGCTCGTGTAGCCGGAGCCGCCCGGGTAGGTCTCGAATCCGGCGATGGAGCCGATGTTGACGACGTGGCCGCTGCCGGAGGCCTCGAGCTTCGGGAGCAGCGCGCGCGTCACGAGCATCAGGCCGAGCACGTTACTCTCCCACATCTGGCGCCAGTGGTCTTCGTCGGCATCCGCGATCGATTCCAGTCCAAGTGCGCCGCCGGCGTTGTTCACGAGCACGCCGCAGCGCGGGATCTGCGCCGCGAAGGCTTCGACGCTCGCGGGGTCGCGTACGTCCAGCTCGATCGCCTGCGCGTCGAGCGGTCCGGCGACTTCCCGCAGCTTCTCCACGCGGCGGGCGCCGAGGACGAGATCGAAGCCTTCGGCGTGGAGCCGGCGGGCAGTCGCGGCGCCGATGCCGCTGCTGGCGCCGGTCACTACCGCCACGCGCTTGCCGTCGTTCTCCGCCATGTGCACACCTCCCGGAACCGATGGTGGACGACGGGTGTAGTATCTATGGAGGTGCTGACATGCGAAAGCTCACGCTCTTGCTGGCGTTGCTTGCGATCGCCGCTCCGACAACTCTTTGGGTCGCCTCGCATCCGGTGCAGGCGAAGGGCGGCGCCACCTTCACGTATCGCATCTCCGGAGGCGACCTGCCGCATCCCGTCACCGTCTCACTCGTGGAGGCGATGAACGCGACCAGCGGTTTCACCAGCGCTGCGTCGGAGTACGAGCGCACGGGAGTGCCCCCGCCGGACCCCGGGACTACGCGCTATCGTGTCGAAGACGTGCCGGCGGACGACCTCGATGTCGCGCCGAGCACCACCCCGCAACTGCACGTCCTCGGCAATCCGTCGCTGATGAGCGATCCCGTGGCGAGCCAGCGCGATAGCTGGACCGTGCCCGTCGCCGCGGTCCGCGACGTGCTCGACCGGTACATCATCCTCGCGCGGCGGGGCGCGCTGCCTGAGCATCCCACCTTCGCTCAGGCAATCGCGGCGGCAGGTCACCATCTGCCCGCGCGCACCCAGCTCGGCGGAGCAACTCTGTCGGACGACGAGACGAACCGTGTTCTGACGCTCCTCCGGGCGGCCGAACCGGTCGAGTTCGGCGTACGCGGCAAGCAAATCGGCCAGCGCCCTGCCGGCGGGACGGAGTTGCGGATCGAACTGGGCGGCGGCTCGCTGACGTTTCGCTACGTGCGACCCGGAATCGTGGCGCCATTCGGGCTGCTCTTCGACCCGGCGCGCGCCAACAACTGGCAGTACACCACGCTTCTCGACCCGCCGGGCTACTCGCAGATCGCCTACACCGTGCCGGCGGACTTCGACGCGCTGATGTCTGACCTGGGCATCGCTGGCATAGCGCCGTCCGGGATCGTTGAGACGCGCGTCGTGCCGTTTCTCCGGGCGCAACACAACGACGTCGGCGACGTCGCCCGCGTCGAGGTCTGGCGCGACGGCGGCGAATCGCAGCAGATCTCGGCTGATCTGTTTGACGGAAACTGCATACCCAGTGCCGGATGCGCGGCCCCGCGCCCCCTCGAACCGTTCTCCGGCGATCCCCTGGTCGTCGAAGAGCAGTTCGGCGGTATCGACCCCTTCCCGGACGCCGTCCGCCCCGCACGCTACCTCTATTACCCGGGCGACTCCTCCGGCACCGGCCGCGGCGTGCTCGTTCAGACCCAGGTGGGCGCCGTGCTCAACGGCACCTTCGGGGACATCACGCCGCCCTTCTACGCGGCGGAGGCGCTCGATCGCGTGCTGCGGGACATCGAAGCGTCGCCTTCCGCAGCTCCCCAGGGTCAGCGTTCTTCACGGCAGGCGGTCGAGATCGCCGCTGCGAGCGCGGCTGTCCTTATCGCTCTGCTCGCCGCCGCGAGTGTTGTTACCAAGCGCACCCATCGCAAGCTCCCCTTCCCTCGTAGGGAAGGGGCCGGGGGTTAGGTCAGCAGCGCGGCGACGTGGCGGGCGATAGCAAGGCTCGCCGTGAGTCCGGGCGATTCGATGCCGCCCAGGTGCACGTAGTCGGCATCGTGCCAGATGAGGAAGTCGGCCGGCGGGCCGCCGGGCGCCTGGAGCTTCGGGCGATATCCCACTTGCCCGGGGGCGAGATCGTCTGGAATGAGGTGGGGCAGGTACCGGCTCGCGGCGGCGGCGAAGTCCGCACGCCGCAGGTCATCGGCGCGGTAGTCCAGCGGTACACCATCATCGAGCCATTCGTTGTCAGGGCCGAGATGCGCGCCGCCGTCGATATCGAGCGTCACGTGCACGCCAAGCCCGCCGCTCGCATGATCGGGAACCGGATAGATCAGGTGCCTCAGGGCGCGGGCTTTCGCGGGCGTCACAATGTCGTAGTAGCGGCCTTTGTTTACGCGCTGCCGCAGCACCGGTACCCTGTCGCCGCCATCGAGCGGGTAGCCGCGCATGGATGCGATCACAGGAGCACCGAGGCCTGCGCTGTTGACCAGCAGTTCGGTGGTAATGGACATCGGCGCCCCGTCGGGACCGCACATGTGCACCTCGAAGCCGCTTTTGATGCGCTCAATAGCGGTCACATCGTGCTTGAGCGCGATCCAGCCGGCGTTCGCCTCGCACGCCGCCGCCAGCGATGCCATCAACGCGGACTGGTCGACGACGCCGGTCGTGCCCGACCAGAGCGCGGCGACGCATCGCACCGACGGCTCGAGATCGCGAAGCTCGCGCTCGCTCGTGATCATGCGGATGTCCGGCACGCCGTTTGCCGCCGCCTGCCCGGCAACCGCCTCGAGCGCGCCCATCTCACTCTTGTCAACGGCGATGATCAGCTTGCCGGATCTTCGCGCGCGGACGCCGTGCGCAGCCGCCCACTCGTACAGGAGGCCGTTGCCTTCGAGACAAAGTGTGTGCTTGAGCGAGCCGGTCGGATAGTAGATGCCGGCGTGGACGACACCACTGTTGTGCGAGCTGGTCTCGAGCCCGAGGCCGCCGTGCCGTTCGACCACAGCCACCTGCTTCGAGCGCGAAAGCTCGGCCGCGATCGCCAACCCGACAACGCCACCACCCACCACGACGGCTTCGATGTCCATGCCGAGAGGTTATCGGGCGCAGGTGGTAGTTTGTAGCTCGAAGACGCACCGCTCGCCGAGCAGAGGAGCCGCACATGCCAGCCGCAGAATCCTTCGACGTGACATCGGGCGTGGACCTGCAAGAGGTCGATAACGCCGTCAATCAGACGAAGAAGGAGATCACCCAGCGCTACGACTTCAAGGGCCAGAAGGCTGAGATTGAGTACGACCGCAAGGCGGCGAAACTGACGCTGACCGCGTCGGACGAATACTACCTGAATGCGATGTGGCAGGTGCTGCGGGAGCGGATGATCAGCCGCAAGGTGCCGGTGAAGAACCTGCATCGCGGCAAGTTGGAGCCGGCGAGCGGCGGCACGGTGCGCCAGGAGGTCCAGCTGAAGCAGGGCATATCGCCGGATACGTGCCGGGCGATCGTGAAGCTGATCAAAGAACAGAAGTGGAAGAAGGTGCAGTCGCAGATCCAGGGCGATGCCGTGCGCGTTTCATCGCCGACGCGGGACGACTTGCAGGCCGTCATGGCGTTGCTGCGGCAGCAGGACTACGACGTGGACCTGCAGTTCGGGAACTACCGGTAGGGCGCACCGAGACAACGGCGGTTAAGCACTGTGCTTCCGACGCCTCGTTACTTCGGTGCGTCGCCGCGCCTTCCCCGCCCGACCTATCCCCCAACCCTTCCTTACGAGGGCATGGGCGTTCGGCGCCGATGATCCTGAGGCGCAAAACGCAGCGGATGTGGGTGAGACGATGGAGCGGGAGCACTACACTAGCGCCTACCACTTATAACTTCGCGCTCGCGTTCCCCGCGCTCGCGAGCGCGGACATCGGCGGCGCGCTTCCAGGCCCGCGTCACGCCCACGTACTTCAGCGCCGGCACGCGCAGCCGGGGCGCTGCCTCGAGCAGCAGGATCAGCGGCCGCATCGGACCGAACGTGACGAGCGCTTCCGGCGTGCCATGGACCGCCTTCATGACGGCTGCGGCCACCTTCTCCGGCGAGACCTCGCGTGCCAGCAGCGGCGCCTTCCCGGCCTCGGCGTCGGCCCAAATGCCCGTGCCGCTCACGAAGGTCGGGCAGACGACGCCCGCGGTCACGCCCGTGCCGTCGAGCTCGCAGCGGATGGAGTCGGTGAAGCCGTTGAGGCCGTGCTTCGATGCCGCATAGATCGACTCGTAGGCGATACCCACCTTGCCTGCCATCGACGATACGTTGACGACCGCTCCACGCCGCCGTTGGATCATCCCGGGCAGCACCATCTTCGTCAGCCAGATGCAGGCGCTGAGGTTCGTGCGAAGGACGGCGTCGATCTCGTCGAAGCTGATCTCGCTCAGCGCTCCAGACGCCATGACGCCGGCGTTGTTCACCAGGATGTCGATCGGCCCCAGCTCGCGCTCCGCCGTGTCGACGAGCCGCTCCAGGTCATCGCGGGACGAGACATCGCACGGGGCGACGACCGCACGGACGCCGTGCGCTTCGACCGCGCTTTGTGTGCGCAGCAGGCCGTCGGCCGAGCGGGCGGCCAGGACGAGGTTGACGCCCTCGGCGGCGAGGGCATCGGCTATGTAGGGGCCGAGCCCGCGCGACGCGCCGGTGAGGATTGCGTTCTTGCCGCGTAGGATCTTCATGTGCTGCCTCCCTGATTCATGTGCGGAGCGGATCATACAACGCGGTGGCCAGATAGCCATAGGATGGCGTGGCGGACGGCCTCCGGCGCATCCCGGTGCGGCGACGGCCGGTCGTCAGGTGTCCTTCCTGCGCCAGACGTCGAGGTCGTCCACGTCTGTGCGCTGCCGCCGCCGCCGCCGGATCGCCCATATGCCGGCAGCGCCGATAACCAGCGCCGCGGCGGCGGTACCACCGAGCGCGTACGCCGCGCGGTGGTCAGCAGAGTCAGTCGAGGTCTGCGATGGCAGCGGCGTAACGTCAGTCGTATCTGCGGTGTCGCCCTCGAATAGGACCGGCGCCGCCAGCTGGTCGACGCCCCAGCACCAGACGCCGCCGTCTTTCAGCGCGCAGGTACTACTGATTGCGGTGACGCCGCTCGCCAGCCCCGACACCGCCACGGGTGCGGTGGCACAGGGGACGGCTGGACATAAGTTAGGGTCGACGCCCCAACACCAGACGCCGCCGTCTTTCAGCGCGCAGCTACCGCTGATCGCGGTGACGCCGCTCGCCAGCCCCGACACCGCCACGGGTGCGGTGCTAAAACAGGGGCCGTTCTCCTGACACAACTCAGGTGCTGTGGCTGTACCGTCCCCGAGCTGGCCGTAGCCGTTGAGACCCCAGCACCAGACGCCGCCGTCCTTCACCGCGCAGGTGCCGCTGATCGCGCTGACGTCGCTGGCCAGTCCCGACACCGCCACCGGCACGAGGCTGTCCGTCGTGGTGTTGTTGCCGAGCTGGCCGACTTCGTTGTCACCCCAGCACCAGGCGCCGCCGTCCTTCAGCGCGCAGGTGTGGGACTCACCCGCGCTGATCGCGCTGACGCCGCTGCCCAGCGACGGCACTGCCACCGGCACGGGGCTGTCCGTCGTGCTGTTGTTACCGAGCTGACCGTTGTAGTTGAGGCCCCAGCACAGGACGCCGCCGCCCTTCAGCGCGCAGGTGTGGTACCAGCCCGTGCTGATCGCGCTGACGCCGCTTGCCAGCCCCGGCACCGCCACCGGCGCGAGGCTGCCTGTCGTGCTGTTGTTGCCGATTTGGCCGTGGCTGTTCAAGCCCCAGCACCAGACGCCGCCGCCCTTCAGCGCGCAGGTGTGGTACCAGCCTGCGCTGATCGCGCCGACGCCGCTTTCCAGCTCCGGCACCGACGCCGGCGCGTCGCGGTCGTTCCTGCTGTTGTTGCCGAGCTCGCCCTGGCTGTTGTTGCCCCAGCACCAGACGCCGCCGTCCTTCACCGCGCAGGTGTGGAACGAGCCGGCGCTGATCGCGCTGACGCCGGCACTCGGCTGCGCCGAGTCAACGCGGCCGGCCGCTGGCGCCAGCGCGATCAGGGCTCCGACCGTAGCCGCGGCCAGAACCCACAGGATCGGTCTCGCCGATGCACGCATCACCCCTCCGCCGGCGACACTGCTGGACCAGCGTCGGTGGCGGCGGCCAGCGCACCGCCGGCAACCACGATCAGCAACTGCCGAATGTTCAGCTTCATCAGGGCCCTCTCAGCAAGGGCATCGGCTATGTGGGAGCCGAGCCCGCCGAATGGCCGGTGAGAATAGCGTTCCTGCCGCGGAGGTCCTTCATGTTCTGCCCTCTGCTTCGTGCGCGGAAGCGGGATCATACTACCTACGCGGAAGGTCAGATAGCCATACGGTTGCGTGGAATCTTCCTGCTACAGCGCGGCGCGCAGCCGGTCGCGGATGCCGCGGTAGCCGGTCAGCTTGATGCCCAGGCTTCCGCAGTACTCGCGCAAGTCCGGCAGGCGAAAGATCTCGTACTCCCGCGCGCGGTGCCGGCAGTCCACCGGCGTCATCGCGTCCAGCTCTTCGCCGCCCTTCGCCGGATGGACGAGCATGTGCGTCAGCCCCGGCCGCAGTCCGGCGATCAGCTCGCGGAAGCGGGCGTCTTTGTCTTCGGGCGCGATCTCGCTCAGCGTCCGCACGATGACGTTGTCGAGCAGCGGCCAGCCGCGGGCTTCGAGCTTAGCCGTCTGCTCGGCGTACGCTGCGGCGCCTTCGCCGAGCGCAGCCAGCCGCCGCTCGCTCGGCCGGATGAAGAACAGCGGCAGGCGGAACTGGATGGCGAGGTCGACGTATGGCGGCAGGTACTTCGGCAGCATCACGGCGCCCATGTGCGTGTCGAGGTGCGTGACATCGATGCCGCATGCCAGGGCGTGCTCGACCTGCGCGCCCAGCTCGACGGCCGCGTCGGCGACCGACACGTGCTCGACGACGCTTGCGATATCGCGCCACATGCCGCCGTCGGGCGCGTGCAGCGACGGTTCGCCAGACAGCGAGCGCCAGCGGTAGGTCTCATATTCGGCGGTCAACGTCATGTGGACGCCGATGTCCGCCTCGGGGTGCTGCTTTTGGAGGCGCGCCGTTTCCATGAACCAGGGCGCCGGCACCAGCGTCGAGGCGCAGGTGAGGCTGCCGGCGAACATCGACTCGAACGCCGCTACATTCGACGCGTGCGAGAACCCGATGTCGTCGGCGTGCAGGATCAGCACGCGGTCGTCGGGCCGGTAGCCAAGCATCTCGAGCGTCTTCGTCATGGTGCCATCTCCCGCAGTTCCGCGGCGCGCTGTTTCGCCCCGGTCAGAAATGCCACGCCGTGAACCACGGCGTCCAACGCAGCATCGATGCTCGACGCGCCGGGAAAGTAGGCGCAGACCGCGTGGTAGAAGCCGCGAATGGCTTCCGCCTCCTGAGTGTCGGCGCGCAACCGGTCCATCGCTGCCTGTTTCGGCAGGTTCCACGTCCCGACGGCGTCGCCGCCCTCGACGATCAGCAGTTGGTACAGCGTGGGCCAAACGTCGGTGCACAGCAGGCGCAGGTGGCGCGCCAGACGGCCGGGGCCGTGCTCCAGCAGGTTGTCTTTGAGATAGCTCGGCAGAGGGTCGAGCGTGGCGAGGCGCGAGTCCGCCGACGCCTGCAGTTCTTCGGCCGTGGCCTCGGGTACCGGCAGACGTCCGGCGACGACTCGGTACGCGCCGGGTACCGGCCCGACCCAGCCCTCTGCCAGCCGGGAGCCAAAGGCGTAGCACTGGATGTAGTGGAACGGCGCCGGGTCGATGCGTGACAGGTCACGGTGAATGGCGATCTGCCGCTCGAGCGGTGGGTGACCGTCGGGGGTGAAGGCGCTGTCACGCAGGTACAGCTGGAGGTCGACGTCGCTGCACCCGGGTATGATCCCCCCCTTTACCGCCGAGCCATGCGCGATCAAGCCAACGAACGTGTCGCCGGCGTGCCGGATGTACACCTCCGCCGCCCGCTGCACGATGGCCTGCGCTTCTGCCATGAGGCCGGACACGTCGATCATTGCCAACTCTCTGGGGCTCTGGCGCGTCGTCGAGTATACACGCGCCGGTCCGGGCTGGTTGACGCGACGCGGCCAGCAGCGCGCCTGCGTCGACGCGTGGGGCAGACAGAAGGGGACCGATTCGCTAGCTGAGAGCACGCGCCACGGCGGAGACGGAAGCGCACAGGTCTGAAGACCTGTCCCTACAGCGGATCGCGCGCCGGCGTCGTCGGCCAGCGGAGTCACATGTGTCACAGACCGATTACGGCGGCGAATCGTCGGCTTCGCGTCGGGCCAGCGTCGGGATCTGGGGGCTCGCGGCGTTGCTATAATCAGGAACCTTCCCGCATCGAACTGCGTATATAGCTCAAGCATTACCCCCGCCGCGCACAGCCGGAGGACCCATGGAAGACCCGAAGATTATCGCCGAACGGATCATCGCCAACGTCGAGAAGGTGATCATCGGCAAGCAAGAAGCGGTGCGGCTCGCCCTCATCGCGCTGCTCTGCCAGGGGCATGTGCTCATCGACGACCGGCCCGGCGTCGGCAAGACGTACCTCGCCCGCAGCCTGGCCACGTCGACCGGCTGCAGCTTCAAGCGGATCCAGTTCACGCCGGACCTGCTGCCCAGCGACGTGACCGGCGTCTCCATCTATAACCAGAAGACCGGGGACTTTGAGTTCCGGGAGGGGCCCATCGTGGCCCAGGTCGTGCTGGCGGACGAGATCAACCGCGCCACCCCGAAGACGCAGTCGTCGCTGCTGGAAGCGATGGAGGAGCGGCAGGTCACCAGCGACGGCGTCACGCACAAGATGCCCGCCCCGTTCATGGTGCTCGCCACGCAGAACCCCATCGAGTACGAAGGCACCTTCCCGCTGCCGGAGGCGCAGCTCGACCGCTTCCTCATCCGCATCCAGCTGGGCTATCCCAGCATGATGGATGAGGTGCTGATCATGGAGGGCCAGCAGCGCCAGCACCCCATCGAGACCCTTGAGCGGGTGACGGGCGCCGACGAGATCCTCAGCATGCAGCGCGCGGTCAAGGAGGTCTGGGTCGACCCCCTGATCAAGCAGTACATCGTCCTGGTTGTCGATGCGACCCGCAAGCACGGATCTGTGTACCTGGGGGCGTCGCCCCGCGGCTCGCTGGCGCTCTACCGCACATGCCAGGCGCGCTCGCTGCTCGATGGCCGCGACTTCGTCTTGCCCGGCGACGTGAAGGCGCTGGCGTACGCGACGCTCGGCCACCGCATCATCATCAGCCCTTCGGCGCGCATCAAGAACGTCAGCGCAAAGGAAGTGGTCGAACAGATCCTCGAGCGCGTGGCAGTGCCCGGCGCTCGCGCCCGGCAGAGCGCCTCCTTCTCCGCAAGCGGCTCCGGCGAGCCGCCGACGCGGTAGGCCCGCCCGATGCGGCGGCTGGTCCGGCTGTCTCGTTCGCTCTTCGTCACCAACCGCACGCTGACGACGGTGGTGTTGATGGCGGTGATCTCCAGTGCCATCGCGATCTCGACCGGTTTCTGGTTGACGTGGCGCCTCGTCTACGTCGTCGCCGTCGGCATCCCGGTGGCGTACGGTTGGTCGCGGCTGAACCTGATGGGCATCGAGATCGTGCCGGACCGCTCGACCGACCGGCTCCAGGTCGGCGCGCGGTTCGAAGAGCGCATCACCATCCGCAACCGGAGCTGGTTGCCGAAGATCTGGCTCGAGATCGACGACCCGAGCGAGATGCCCGGCCACGTGGCGAAACGCGTCGTGACGGTCGGCGCACGGAACAGCCGGACGTGGCGCGTCCGCTCGGTGGTGCAGCGCCGCGGGCTGTACACCGTCGGCCCCGTCTCAGTCACCACCGGCGACCCGTTCGGCATGTTCCACCACACGCGGCGTTTCGGGCGCGCGCAAAACATCCTCGTCTATCCGCGCGCGACGGAGCTCCCCGACTTTTCGCTACCGGTAGCGAGTCTTCCTGGCGAGGGGCGGTTTCGCAGGCGCACGCACGACGTGACTCCCAATGCGTCAGGTGTTCGGCCCTATGAGTACGGCGATAGCTTCAACCGCATCCACTGGAGCAGCACGGCGCGCATCGGCGAGCCGATGGTGAAGATCTTCGAGCTCGACCCGGCGAGCGACATCTGGATCATCCTGGACCTTCAGCGGGAGGTCCATATCGGCGAAGGCGACGACTCCACCGAAGAGTACGGCGTCAGCATTGCAGCGTCGGTGTCGCTTTATTTCCTGACGGCGCAACGCACCGTCGGTCTCCTCTCGTTCGGGCGCGGCTTCGACAACGTCGACGCCGACCGCGGCATCTCGCAGTACACCCGCATCCTTGAATCGCTCGCGATGGCGAAGGCGTGGGGTGATGTGCCGCTGGGCGACCTGCTTGCGAACGAGGCACGCCGCTTCGGCCGCCACACGACGGTGGTGGCGGTCACGCCTTCGACGAATGAAGAGTGGGTCGCCGGTCTCGGCGCGCTGCAAGCGAGAGGCGTGAAGGTGGCCGCGATCGTCATCGAGCCGAGCACGTTTGGCGGGGCCGAGAGCTCACTCGGCGTCTTCGCCTCGCTGGCGGCGACCGACGTCTTCACCCGCATGGTGAGGCACGCGGACGACCTCCAGACCGCCCTGGGCGCCGGCGTGGAGGCGGGAGGGTAGACGATGGATGATGGAAGATGGATGATGGAAGATGGAAGCTGGAAGCTGGAAGCTGGAAGATGGACGATGGACGCGACGACCGACCACCAAGTACTGACAGCCGATAGCTGAAAGCCGAGAACTTCTCCGATGCGCGAAGCCCATTGGGACGAGATCTTTCAGAAACGAGCGGACGACTCGTCCCTCGTCGACGAGCGCCTCAACTCCTTTCTCCCCTGGGAGGAGTGGCTGACGTTCGCCATCACCGCGCTCGTCTTCATGAGCGTCGTCGCATCGATCGATAGCGCGCACTGGGTAAAGGACATGCCATCGCTATACCCGATCGGCTTCTCGGCGCTGGTCATGGGGTACGCGCTCTCGCACGTCCGGCGCAACGAACTGCTGCTGCATCCGGTGGCGCTGCTTGCCGGAGCATCGCTGGTGCTGCTACAGCTCGTCGCCATCGTGCCCGGTGGCTCGCCGGCGATCCGCATCGACCACATCGTCGACCGCATGCATGTCTGGTGGTCCGCGATCACGCAGAACGGCATCAGCACCGACACGCTGCCGTTCATCGTGCTGCTGCTGACGCTGACCTGGCTCGGCACGTACATCTCGTCATGGGCGATCTTCCGCTGGCGCAATCCCTGGCTCGGCCTGATCCCGGGCGGCAGTGCTCTGATGTGGAACATCAGCTTCATTCCGGGGCAGTTCAGCCCGGCGTTCGTCGTGTTCGTCTTCGGCGCGGTGTTGCTGATCATGCGGCTGCACCTGGCGCGCAAGGAGGGCGAGTGGGACAGCGGCGGCATCGTCTACCCGGAGTTCATCAGCCTGTCGGTGCTGAACGTGACGCTGTGGGTGACGGCCGGCCTGCTGCTTTTCGCGTGGGTGCTGCCGCTGGCGGACCGCTCCGAGAGCGCGAACCAGCGCTGGCACGACCTCTACGCGCCATACACGCGGCGGCTCGAGCCGCTGGCGCGCGGATTCGTCTCGGTGAGCGCCAAGAAGCCGATCACCATCCACAACCTCAAGGACGCGCTCGCGTTCCAGGGGAAGATCTCGCTGAGCGGAAAAGAGGCTGTCGAGATCGACGTGAAGATCACGCCGGAAGTGGCGGCGTTTCTGCGATCACAGTCGTTCGACGAGTACACGTCCGAAGGCTGGAAGATCAACGTCGACAGCAACATCCCGCTGAGCGCCGGGACGTCCTCCCAGCCGGCGCCCGACGCATCCATCGACCCCACCGCGCGACAGGAAATCACCGTCCATGTGAAGGTGGAGGGTGGCAACAACGGCACCCTCTTCAGCCTCGGACAACCCCTGCGCGCGGATACCGATGCGCAGGCGCAGACGGGCGTCGCCGCCTCCGACATCAGCAGCCTCAAACCGGAACAGCACCTGAGGAATGGAGACGAATACAACGTCACCGGCAGCGTCAACGTCGCGTCGCTCGACCAGCTCAAGGCCGCGGGCACGGATTACCCGTCCTG
This sequence comes from Chloroflexota bacterium, assembly GCA_030774575.1. Classification (GTDB taxonomy): domain Bacteria; phylum Chloroflexota; class Dehalococcoidia; order DSTF01; family JACRBR01; genus JALYKW01. Next base: position 15,804 of record JALYKW010000023.1, read on the forward strand.
GGTGACGGACCGCTACCTCCAGCTGACGCGCACGCTCCCCGACCGCGTCGGGCGCAAGGCGCGCGAGGTGACACGCGGAGCCGGATCAACGCCCTACGAGAAGGCCGCCGCGATCGAGAAGTACCTGCGGACATTCCCGAACGACTACAACGTGCCGACCACGCCGCCCGGCCGCGACAACGTCGACTACTTCCTCTTCGACCTCCAGCGCGGCTACTTCGATTACCACGCGTCGGCGATGGTCGTGATGTTGCGTTCGCTGGGCATTCCGGCGCGCCTGACGGCCGGCTACGTCGTCGACCCGCTGCAGCGGAGCGGCGACAGCGATACGTTATATAGCCTCACCGAGCAAAATGCGTTCGCCTGGCCCGAGGTCTATTTCCCGACGATCGGTTGGGTGGAGTTCAGTCCGACGCCGGTGCAGCCGCTGATCAATCGCCCTGGCACTCCGCAGGTCGTTCCGCGCGCCAACACGCGGAACCCGGCGGATCCGTCGGAGCCGCCGATCGACCTCGGCATCAACCCGTCCGGCCCGATCACGCCACCGCCGGGCGCAGCGTCATCGGGCGGTTCCAGCCACTGGCCGCTGTATGCCACGCTGGCAGGCCTGGCGGCGCTGGCGGTTGCGGCCGGTGCGGCGGCGCGTTTCGCCTGGGAGCGCAACCTCAAAGGCACCGCCCGGCCGGTGCAGATCTGGGAGAAGACGCTGAGGCTGGCGTCGCTCGGCAAGCGCAGCCCGCAGCCAAGCGAGACCCCGTCAGAGTTCGCTGCGCGGCTACGGCGCGATGTCCCGGGCACGGATGCGGCGGGGTATCTCGCCGCCAAGTACGAGCGCAGCCGCTTCGGCCACAAGCAGCTTTCGGAAGAGGAGAGCGAGCGCATCGAGTCCGCGTGGGCTTCGGTGCGGGGCGCTCTGCTGCGCCATGCGCTCCGCCTGCGCCCGCGGCAGCGGGAGTAAGCGCCGTTGACCCCATACGCCTCATCCAAATAGCGCAGGCACGCCATCGCTCGCAGGCGCTTCGCGATTTCACTGACGGCTCCTGACACAACCATGTCAGCATGGATCGACATCACGCCGCTACTCCTGACACAATGCTGTCAGGACGGGCGATGTACGATGGGCCACATCCGCGGAGAACGACACCAACCCCGTTTGCGAAGGAGCAGTAACCATGGAGATCGGCGGCTTTGCGATCAACCTGACCAGCGAAGACCCTCAGCGACTGATGCAGTTCTATAAGGAGGTCGTCGGCCTGCCGCCGCAGGCAGAGATGGGCGACGGCGCGCTCAAGGTCGGCGGCGCCACGCTGTTCATCGACGGACACAGCGACACGAAGGGCGGCGCGAAGGAGCCTCAGCGCGTCCTCATCAACTTCTTCATCAGTGACCTACCGGCGGAGCAGAAGCGGCTCGAAACAGCCGGGGCGAAGTTCATCCGGAAAGAGGGCAAGGAGCCGTGGGGCGGCGTCATCTCGACGTTTACCGACCCGGACGGCAACTACTGCCAGCTCATCGAGTACAAGGGATAGCAGTTTGATCGCGGCTGCGGCAGCAGGGGCATCGGCGAGCCTCTGCTGCCGCGGCCAGATCATCCGCCTTCTGGCGGCGGGAAGCGAGACCGAATCGTGCGGCGTGCTGACCGGCTCTTCCAGGTGATCCAGTTGCTGCGGCGGCGCAACGTCGCCACGGCGGCGTGGCTTGCGGAGCAGCTGGAGGTCAGTGAGCGGACGGTGTACCGCGACGTGCGCGACCTCATGCTTTCGGGCGTGCCGATCGAGGGCGAGGCCGGCGTCGGCTACATCCTCCGCCGCGGATTCGACCTGCCGCCGCTGATGTTCACGGACGCGGAGATCGAGGCGATGGTGCTCGGCGCTCGCGTCGTCACCAGTTGGGGCGATCCCGGGCTGGCGAAGGCGGCGGGCGAAGCCCTCGCGCGTGTCGAGTCCGTGCTGCCGGACCGCCTGAAAGCGCTGCTGAACGGCACGCCGCTCTATGCGCCCGGCTTCCACGTACCCCCGCAGGTCGTCGCCGCGCTCGCCGAGATCCGCGCCGCGATGGATGCCCGCCGCAAGATCCGCGTCGCATACACCGGCGCGGACCAGGTGGACACGGAGCGCACGCTGCGCCCGCTCGGCCTTTTCTTCTGGGGCAGCGGCTGGACGCTCACCGCGTGGTGCGAGCTGCGCACAGACTTCCGCAATTTCCGCCTGGACCGGATCCGCTCGCTCGCCACGCTGCCCGAGCGATTCACCGACGAGCCCGGCCGCACCATCAACGACTACTTCGCGCAGATGCATCCGGAGCATTCCTGATGTGCGGCTCTTGTTGTGCGGCTCTTGCCTCCAGCTCGATAGCTTACGATGGCTCCTGCATGAGTTCCGGCTCCCACGCGTCGTCGGCGTGGCGAAGCGCACGGAGATGGTTGATCTCACCGGCGTGGTAGCAGTCGTGCTGCACCATCACGCCGATCACCGCTGCTTTGGTGTCCACCGCGCCATGGTGTTTGCGCGTGGACGCGTCCAGATCGGCATCCTCCAGCGACTGCAGGCCGGCCACGAACTGCGCGTGGCCGTCGCGCGCCCAGTCGATGAGCGCCGCGGTATCGTCAGGCCTGGCGCGGAGCGGGCTGTCATGATGCGCGTCTCGATACGATCGCTTCGCCTCGCCGAAGAGGTGCTCGGCGAACAGGTGCTTCGCGATGGCCACGTGCTCGAAGATCTCCCGGATCGTGCGATCGGCGCCCGCTGGCCGCCAGTCCCAGTCCTTCGCATCGAGCTCGGCGACGTTGCCGAGTATTGAATGCGGGCCGTCGCTTTCGAAGGCCTGATTCACCAGCGTCAGCAATTGCTCGATCGCGATCCGCGTCATTGGCCTCTCCATCATGGCGGCACCTCCGCAACGCGCGCGCTACTTCATGTCGTCGGGGTTGAAGTCCGAGTTCGCTGTCATGATCGACCAGCGGTGTCCGAACGGATCGACGATCCAGCCTCCGCGTCCGTATGGCTCGTCTTTCAGCGGGCGCTCGACCTTTGCGCCCGCATCAATCGCCCGCTGGAATGCGGCATCGCAGTCGGCGACATCGAGCACGAACGAGACGGAGCTGCCCTTGAGGGTGAGGGGCGAGAGCACCCGATATTCCTGCCATTCGTCGGAGATGAACAGCGTCGTATCGCCGATCGTGATCTCTGCGTGGCCGATGCGGCCATCGTCGTCCGCCATGCGATGTCGCTCTTCGGCGCCAAACGCCTTCTTGTAGAACGCGATGGCCTCGGCGGCGCCCTTCGCGCAGAGGTATGCCGTGACGTGCGGTGTGGGTTGAACCGTCATGATTCAGTCCTCTCGGTCGGGTCGAGTCTCAGCCCTGTAACTTATCACCTGCACCCTACAACCTACCCCCTACAACCTATAACCTATCCGCATGCTGCCGGAGTTCACGCTGGCTGACGCGACGGGCGCGACGCACGCGTTCCCGAGCGACCGTATCGGGCTGCTGTGTTTCGTGAAAGAGGACTGCCCGACGTGCCATCTTTCGATGCCGCTGATTGAGGGGGCGCACAGGGCGTTCGGCGCCGCGGTCGATGTGCGCGCCGTCGGGCAGGACGCCGCCGGCAACGCAACGCTCGTCGAGCGATACAAACTGACGCTGCCGATGCTCGATGACTCGGCGTTGCGCGTGTCGCACCGGTTCGACCTCGACACGGTGCCGACGATCGTCCTTGCGGACGGGCGCGGCAACGAAGTGCGGCGGTTCGTCGGGTTCGGGAGGCATGACTGGCAGGAGCTGTTCGCCGAGATGGCGAAGGCGACCGGGCTGGCGGCGCCGGACGTCGACTGGAGCGCGTACCCGGAGATGCGGCCCGGCTGTGGCTCGAAGTCGGTCGAGCCCGGCATCGCCGAGCGGTTCGCCGCGGAGGCGTCAGGCAGCCCGCTGCGTGCGCGGCGCATCGAGATCGCCGAGCACGACGACGCATTTGAGTTCATGTTCGAGCAGGGACTCACCGACGGTCTGCCCGTGATCCCCCCGATCCCGGAGCGCGTGCTGCGGATGCTCGCGGGGACGCGGCGCGACGCGCAGGACGTGGTGGCCGTCGTGCCGCCGAACATGGCGCCGGCGACGGTCGAGAAGGTGGCGGCGAACGCCGTGATGGCCGGCTGCAAGCCCGAGTATCTTCCGGTGGTCATCGCCGCGCTTGAGGCCGTGTGTACGGACGAGTTCAACGTCCATGGCGTCATGGCGACGACGTGGGGCGCGACACCGTGCATCGTCGTCAACGGGCCGGTGCGGCAGCGCATCGGCATGAACATGGGGCTCAATGCTCTCGGGCAAGGCAACCGCGCCAACGCGACGATCGGGCGCGCGCTGAAGCTTGTGCTGCGTAACGTGGGCGGCTCGCAGCCGGGCGGCACGGAGCGGCCGACGCTGGGCTGGCCGGGGCGATTCACGATGTGCTTCGCGGAGTGGGAGGAGCGCAGCCCGTGGGAGCCAATGCACGTCGAGCGCGGGTTTCGGGCTGATGAAAGCGTGGTCACGCTGCTCGCGGTCGAGGGGCCGCATCAGATAGCCGACCAGACGTCGCGGACGGCGCGGGGGCTCGCGGGGAGTTTCGGACTGGGGCTGGAGTCGTTCTGGCATCCGAAGAGCCACATGCAGGGCGACGTGCTGCTGGTGGTCTGTCCGGAGCACGCCGACACGATCGCGCGCGAGTGCTGGACGAAGGACGACATCCGCGCGCGGGTGCAAGAGATCACCGCTCGACCGCTGCGTGAGCTGATGGCGGACGAAGACTCCGGTGAAGGGATGCTGCCGCGCTGGTACGGCCCGGCCGGGCCGACGCAAGAGCAGCTCGCGAAGCCGATACCGAAGTTCCGCGATCCGAAGTACATTAACATCGCCGTGGCCGGGAGCGAGGCGGGCAAGTTCAGCACGGCATTTGGCGGCTGGGTGAGCGGCACGCTGGGCTCCGTCGTTGTCAGCCGCAAGATCGAGGAGGTCTTATGAGCGCGATCGCCATCATCGACCCGACAGACGAGCGCACGCCGATCCGCCGCGCGCTGACCGCGCGGCCGGAAGCGATCACCGGCACGGTCGCATTGCTCGATATCAACAAGCCGCGCGGCGATGTGCTGCTCGAGCGGCTGGCGTCGCGTCTCGGCGAGCGGTTGCCCGGCGTGGCGATCAAGCGCTACAGGAAACCCACATTCACGAAGCCGGCGCCCGACCCGCTGCGCCGTCAGATTGCGGAGGAGTGCGGCTTCGTCATCGAAGCGCTCGCCGACTGAGGCTCGTGCACAACGTGCAGTGTGCACGACAGCGTCTGGTTCGAGATCAACAACAGGCCCGCGGTGTTCATCGCATCGTCGCAGTTCGTCGAGGCGGCGGAGGTGCAGGCGCGCGCGCTCGGATTGCCGGAGGTGCGGCGGATCTTCGTGCCGCATCCGATCCAGGACGCCACCGATGAGGAGATGCGCGCAAAAGCGGATGCGATCGTGGATGCGGTGATCGCGGCGCTGATCGACTAGGCGGCGAGCTCGTAACGCTTCTTTACTTCTCGCCTCTACCCTCAACCCCGGGCGTTCCCGCCCGACCTAACCCCCGGCCCCTTCCCTACGAGGAAAGGGGAGCTCCGTAATGAGGATTTGAAGGGTGAACACAACGGATCAAGCTAACGATAGATCGGAAGCACTACACGAGGCCGCGAGCTCCATCTCATGGCCCTGGCTGCTCGCCGACAAGCTCTCCTTCTGGTGGCATGATCGCTACACTATGTGTTCGTGAGTCGGAGCGTTGTCCCATGGCCGCGAACACCACGGCCGGCTTGAAAAAGATCGCCGAGGGTCGGGAAGCAGAGCTTTACGAGTGGGAGCCGGGACAAGTCCTGCGGCTGTTCCGGGAGCAACGCGATCCAATGTTGCTTGTCAGAGAAGCGGCTGCGATGGAGGCCGGGCGCGCCACCATGCCGCTCGTGCCGGCGGTGTTCGGCACGACGGTGGTCGACGGGCGGCCGGGCATGATCATGGAGCGCATCGACGGCCCGGACCTGCTCACGATGATCGGCAAGAAGCCGTGGTGGGTATGGCGCGGCGGGCGCATCAACGGCGAAGTGCAGGCTCGCCTGCACGAGGTGGTGGCGCCCGAAAGTCTGCCGACTGTCAAACAGCGGATCACCAACATGGTCTCGTTCCCGGCCGTACCGCCGCACCTCGCCGCATTTGCTTTGCGAAAATTGGATCTACTGCCCGACGGCGACCGGCTGTGCCACGGCGATCTGCACCCCGCCAACATTCTCATGTCCAGCAAGGGGCCGATCGTCATCGATTGGCCGAATGCCACGCGCGGCGACCCGCACGCCGACTTCGCGCGGACCCACCTGACGCTGAGCATCGGCTCACCGCCGCCCGGTTCGCCCGCCCTGCTGCAGGCCCTCGCGAAGGTCGGCCGGCGCATCCTCATCTCCAGCTACGTGCGGGCGTACCGTAAAACGCGGCACGGCGAATTCGACATGGACCTCGCGCGGCGGTGGGAGATCGTGCGTGCCGCCGACCGGCTCGCGGACGGCATCGCCGACGAGCGCGCGACCCTGCTGCGCATGCTGGAGTCGGCCGCGGCGCGGCATTAGTGTAGTGTCTCTCAAATGAGCCCAGGCCTATCGGCTGGACGCCGGACGGCCGACGCCATGGCGGAAGCCTGTCATGCTGAGCGTAGCGAAGTATCTGGAGCGATCGAGATCCTTCGCTTCGCTCAGGATGACAACCCTTTCAAGCGCCGAGTCAAAACTGCGACACACCACTAGCGAAGCGAGGCTTCGGTTGGATGCGGGGCTTTGGGGGTCAGATCCCTCGCGGCGGGACCGGATTGGGCAGCGGCTCGGCGCGCAGGCCCGCGAGGCAGTTGTCGACGGCCATCGACGCCATGCGCTCGCGCGTGGCATGGCTGGCGCTGCCGATGTGAGGGAGCAGCACGAGGTTCGGTGCGCTGAGCAGCGGGTCTCCCGGCGGCACGGGCTCCACTTCTGCGACATCGAGACCGGCACCGGCGATGCGGCCCTCGGACAACGCAGCGACCAGCGCCGCCTGATCGAGGACGCCGCCACGGGCGGTGTTTATCAGGAACGCCGCCGGCTTCATCAGGCGCAACTCGCGCGCGCCGATGAAGTGCGCGGTCTCTGCCGTGAGTGGCACGTGCAGGCTGACGACGTCTGACTGCTTCAGGAGATCATCGAGTGTCGCACGCTGCGTGGCAGGGAGAAGATCGCCGTGCTGCCGGCGGCTGGCGTAGAGGATGCGCATGCCGAAGCCCTGCGCGCGCCGCGCTACGGCCTGACCGATGGCGCCGAAGCCGACGATGCCGAGCGTGGCGCCGTGGACATCGTGCCCGAGCAGCAGATTCGGGTCCCAGGTGCGCCAGCGGCCATCTCGCACGAGTCGGTCCGCTTCGACGACGCGCCGCGAAACCGCCAGGATCAGCGCGAACGCAAGGTCCGCCGTCGTCTCGGTCAGCACGCCGGGCGTGTTGCCGATGGCGATGCCGCGCTTCGCAGCGGCGGCGATATCGATGTTGTCGTAGCCGACGGCGACGGTGCTGATGACGCGCAGTCGCGGCGCGGCTTCGATCAGCGCGGCATCGATGCGGTCGGTGAGCAGGCAGATGATGCCGTCGGCGCGCTTCGCGTGCTCGACCAGCGCGTCGTACGGCGGCGGCAGATCGTCCGGCCAGAGATCGACATCGGCTTCGGCGGCGAGACGGTCGAGCGCGTTGCCGGGCAGGCGGCGGGTGACGAAGACGCGCGGGCGCGGCGGGCCGGTCACCGGATGAGGACTTCGTCCGGGTCGGGCTCGGCCGTCTGGGTCTGGGTGCGGCGGCGCACGGCGAGCTCCATCGACGCCAGCTGGGCCAGCGCTTTGCGGGTGTCGGAGGCGACGCGCGCGGGCTCGGTGTGGGCGACGCGGTACTTGAAGAGCCAGTACATGAACTCGCGCAGCTCGCTGAGCGATATGTGGTCCGCGTGCGCCAGACGCTGCTCGTCACGAAACTCCCGCAGCAACGACGACCGACTCTCGCCGTAGATGCGCTCAAATACCGGATCCCTTGTTTCGTCGCCGGCGCGCGGGTCCTTCACGTAGTTCGATCGTGATTCCTTCGACAGATCAAGCTCGACCGCGTACTGGAGGGCTTCCTCGACGATGACTCCATAGAGATAGTTGAGATGAGCGCGGTGCTTCGCTTCGCCGATGGCCGCTCGCAGCCGGTCGTCGCTCATGCGAGGCGGCGGCGCCGGTTCGGTCGCGTCGTCGTCAGGCGGCGCGATGCCCTCGAACAGCAAGCGCTCCACTTCAGCCGCGGGTAGGCGGTCGCCTGCCTCTTCGATCAGCCGCTCGGCGAGCAAGAGCCAGTCGAAGGCCTCGCCGCCTATGAGGTAACGGTAACGGCGGCCGTCGGAGGCCAGCTCATCGGGCTGCTCCCAGAGCGCGATGGCGCGCATCAGCGCGTCGAACCAGGGGTCGCCGGCCTCGAGCGAGGCGAGGAATTGCGCCAAGGGTTCGAATTCCTCCGCGGCGGTGTCGTGCTCCCCGAACGGCGCGCCGAAGACATAGGGCGCGTACGCCGCCGATACGAAGAAGTCGGCGAGCACGTCGCCGTGGTTGTACGCCAGGTCCAATGCATCGAGCTCGGAGGGTGCGAAGAAACGCAGCTCGCGGCCTTCGCCGCACAGCAGCTCTCCGGCGGGCGTGCCGCAGGGCGCGTGAAAGAGATACAGCTCGTAGTCGGCGCTGCGCTTCGAGGCGGCGCCACGCTTTCCCGTGCTGCCGCGATTCTCGTTGAAGTAGTACGCGCGGAACGGCGTGATCTTCGGCAGGACGAGACCGGTCTCTTCGTTCACTTCGCGGTGCGCGATCTGTTCCGGTGTCTCGCCGGGGTTGCCGGCGCCGCCGGTGAGGCCCCAGTGGCCGGGGAACATGATCTTGGGGTCGTCGTCGCGCAACTGCAACAGCACGCGGCCCTGCGGGTCGACGAGGATGACGCCGGCGCTGATCTTGCGAGAGCTGGGACGTGCGTATGCCATCGTTCTTCGTCGCGCAAACACGCCCGCTGAACCGCGGGCGTGCGGAGGTGATTATATCAACGGACGGTGTACCAAGCACGATCACGCGAACCTGGTTAGGTACACGGTTGACTTCGAAGTCCAGATCAGTACCATGGCCGCGTAGCTCGGCCCCGGGGCGTGGCGGACAACATCCGAACTATGACGCCAGCCCGGTAGTTTCGAGCCTCGCACGAAGGAGGTGCAAGATGGCGGTGAGTAACGACCCGGTGCAGGTGGCACCACACGTATATAAGGTGTCGTTCGAAAACGACCGCGTCCGCGTCCTTGACGTCCATATGCAGCCCGGCGAAAAATCGGCGATGCATGCACACCCAGCGTATGTGTGTTACCTCCTCGCGCCAGCAAAAGTGAAATTTACCGCCGGTGATGGGACGACCGCAGAAGTGGAGTTCCCGGCGGGCGTGGTCTGGCGCGACGCAGAGGAGCACGCGGTTGAGTATGTCGGCCTCGGGGAGATGCGCGCGGTCTTCGTCGAGCTCAAATAGGCCGAACACGCGCAAGCCGGTGGGAGACGGCCGCGGTTCCTCACGGCGAGACGGCGAGGCTGATGCGGTGATACGCGCGATCACCAGTGAGTGCGTGCGGGTGAGGCTTCGCCTCGGATGTCAGGCAGCAGGCAGCGCTCAGCGGCGCGCTCGTGCTGGCGCCCGCGGCGCGGGCTTGCGGCCGTTCCGCGCCGGCCTGGCGCCATTGGTCGATGCTCTCGCACCCGCCTTCGAGGCGCCGTTCCTCGACGCGGCTGGCGGCGTCGGCGCCGCTGCTGCGCGCTTCGGCTTGCCGCCCTTCGTACTCTCGATCTTTTCGACGCGGTCCTTCAGCGCGCGATTCTCCTCCGAGAGCTTGTCGAAGTCCTCGCGCAGCTTCTTGATCTCTTCGCCCTTGTCCGCGCCCTCACGGAGCCGCCGCATCGCCTCGCGGGCGGAGCGGATGACGCGGCCATCGAGGTCGCGCGCTCGCAAGCGTTCCAGCTCGACAGTTGCCTTTGGCTCCTTCAGCTCGACCAGCCCGGCGATGGCGTTGAGTCGCACCCGCAGCCAGTCGTCCTGCAGCAGCTCCACCAGCCGGTCGTAGGCGTCGGACTTCGCGCGGTCGCTCAGATGACCGAGCTTGCCCAACGAAAGTGCCGCGATGCCCCGCACGGGGTTCGACTTGCCGGGCCGCGTCCATTCGATCGCGATGGGCAATGCGCGCTCGTCCTTCAGCTCCGTCATGCCGGTGAGCGCGTTGGCGCGGATGACATCGTTGAGTGACTCCTTCTTCATCCCCACCTTCGATAGCACATCGAAGGCGCGTGGCGATCGTATCTGGCCGAGCGAGTGCGCTGCGGCGGCTTCGACGTAGTAGCTCGCGTCCCCCTTGCGGAGTATCTCCTCGAGAGCCGCGGCGACCTTCTCGTCGTATCGGAACTGGCCCAGCGCCAGCACGACTCCGCGGCGCGCCTTCGGGTGCTTGACCTTGAGGCTGCCGAGCAGGGCATCGCGCGCGGTCTCGGTACGCATGCCGCCGAGGGCGCGTGCGGACTCCGCCTGGACCGCCCAGAACGCGTCCTTCTGCACGGCCACCTTGAGCGCGTCCGCGGCCTCGCGCGTCCCCAGCTTCGCCAGCTCCTTCGCCGCATCGATGCGGCCGATCACGTCGTCGTCATTCTTGAGCTGGAAGAGCAGCATGTCCTTGCCGCGCTTGAATTCCGCCGTCTTGAGGAAGTTGTGGCCGGGGTCGAAGCGCACCATCTGCGGCTTGGCCGGCAGCGCGAAAAAGAAGTTGTGCGCCTTCTCGCTGATCTCCACTTTGAACGCGTGCATCTTTCCGTCAACCGAGAAGTCGACCGTCATCGGCAGCCGGAAGACGGACGAATCTTTCTCGTCCTGGGTCTGCGTGACGCTGAGCTTCACCTGCTTCGCAGCTTCGTCCCATTCGTACGCGATGCGAAACGCCGGGTGGCCGCCGCGGTAGACGTACTCGTCGAACAGCCAGTCGATGTTGCGGCCGGTGGCCGCCTCGATGGCCCGCTGCAGGTCCGGCGTGGTTACATTCGTGCTGCGGTGCGTGTTGACGTAGTGGCTGATCGCTTTGCGCCAGAGCCCATCGCCGAGCACCGTGCGGATCATGTGCAGCACCAACGAGCCCTTCTCGTAGAGGTGGCGGTCGAAGAGGTCGATGGGCTCGTGATAGACGTTGTTGACGATGGGGCGCCGGTAGCGGTTCGTGTCCTCGCCCATGTAGATCCGCGCGTTCAGGTAGAGCTCGTAGCGCAGCTCATCGAGACCCTTGTTGCGCTCGGTGTACATGGCCTCGAAGTAGGTGGCGAAGCCTTCGTTGAGCCAGCCGTGCGACCAGTCCCGGCACGTGAGCAGGTCGCCGAACCACTGGTGCGCCAGTTCGTGGGCGAGCAAGCCGTCGGAGTCGGCGTCGAGGGACGCGCGCTTGTCGAGCAGCGACGTCTCGGTGAGCGTGGTGGCGCTGATGTTCTCCATGCCGCCGAAGATGAAGTCGGCGACGAAGGTCTGCGCGTACTTCGGATACGGGTACTTCAGGCCCGCCGCCTCGCTCAGAAACGCCAGCATGTCGGGCGTCCGCTGGAGCGTCAGCTGCAGGTCTTTCTCACGGCCGCGCGGGCCGTAGTACTCCACCGCGACGTCCTGCCACTCGTGCGTGATCTCGGCAAAGTCGCCGACGATCTGGCTCAACAGGTAGGTGACGTGCGGGACGGCCTGGTACCAGTGGTAGGTCTTCGTGTCCGCGCGCTTGTTCTCGCGGACGCTCTTCAACGCGCCGTTGCCGATGCTGATCATCGCCGCCGGCACGGTGACGATGACCTCCGATGTCTGCTGATGGTTCGGAAAATCGATGCAGGGATACCAGTGACGGGAATCTTCGTCCTGCCCCTGCGTCCACGCCTGGAGCGGCTTCTTCGGGTAGTCCTTGTCGGGCGCGGTGAAGTACAGCCCGCGGCGCGGGTAGGCAGAGTAGGTGATGGCAATCTGCGCTTCGGCGCCTGCCTTCATCGCGCGCGGGAGATCGACCCGCAATACCGGGTCGCTGTAGTCGAAGCGGGCCGGCGTGCTGTTGACGCTGACGCGGCTGATCTCCATTTCCGCTGCGTCGAAGTTGATGCTTCGCACGCCGTCGTTGATCGCCTGCACGGTATGAGTCGCGGTGCCGCCGACGTGCCGCTTGCGCGGATCGATGGCGATCTCGAGCTTGATGTGACGCACGTCGACGACGAGGTCCGGCGAGTAGTGCACCGGGTCGCCGGCGAGTGCGAACGGCCGAGCGTAGGCGATCGCGCCGGCGGCGGCGCGGGAACAGCTCGCGCGGCCGCCCAGCTCGCGTTCTAGTTCGCGGTCGGTGAGGTCAGACATGCGGCGGTCCTTCCGGCGGGAGCGGGATGCGGCGGCGGCCGGTCGCGCTTCGGGGCTCATCTAAGTGGTGCGGGTGTATGGTATCCCTCTTGCGTGATGCGACAAAGCACCGGGCGAACATCGACGGTCGGGGGGAGCGGAGCAGCCACAAGGCGGACAGGTCTGAAGACCTGTCCCTACAGCTACAGACCTGTCCCTACAGGTACAGTCCCTACAGCTACAGCGTTGCGCGTGAACTCAGGCCGGAACTAGCGCAGCCGCGGGCTGTGCAGGGCGCCGCTGGCGATCGGCTCATCGATATAGAGGTCGCCATTGCGGATCTTGATGTTGAAGCCGCACTCGGGGTTCGTACACGCCCATGCTTTGAAGTGGATCGCGGCACCCTGGCTGCCGAAGTCGGACAGCGGCACGAGGTCGCCCTCTTTGCACTTCTGACACCTGGGAAAACCGGAGATATCCATGCCCAAAGCCACCTCTCCCCACCCGGTCGAGCCCAAAGAGACACGTCGTATGCGCCCCGCGAAAGTGTGGCGAGTATATCAGCGTCGTTTTAACAATTGCAACGGGCGGGATTGACATGTTATTGGGCGGTTCGGGCGTTTAACGTCCGGGCGGCGGTCTCAGCCCGAGTAGACGAGGCCCGCTTAATCCCCTCGGCGTCCCTCAGCGATGATTCGTCGACGACGCAGACGGCGTGGCCCTCGGGGCTGCGGGCGATAAAGCCGGCGGCTTCGGGCGCCCAGGGCAGCTTCTTGATCACGCAGCCGTGCCGGAGGAAGTGCTCGACCGCCGCCGCGAGGTTTGTCGTGCTGAACATCATGCAGGGGGAGCGCCGGCGGAGGCGCCGCTGATGTCGACCGCGAGCGTCAGGCCGCCGGCGACTTCATAAAAACGCAAGCCCACGTCATCGACCGCCGGCAGCAGACCGAGCGTGTGCTCGAAGAAGGGCTCCGCTTCCTCGGCATCGCCGGTGGCGTAGCCGATGATGCCCTCAAACTGATGCAGCACGCGCTGATGCAGCACGCGCGTCGGACCAGTCTTCAGCTACAACGACATGCGGATCCGCAAGGCCTGCATCCCATCGACCAGCGGCCACTTCAGCGCACGCGCGCTCGCCCGCATGTACGGCGCGTTCGCCAACGGCGGCGAGATCGATGGCGTGCGCCTTGTCTCGAAGGAGCGCATCGCATTGATGCAGAAGGTGCTGACCGAGGCGCCGGACCGCGTGCTCTCCAACAGCCCGATCCCACGGGGGGTCGGCTTCTCGATGGGCGGCGCCATCAACGGCGTCACCGGCGTGTTCGGGCCGAGACGTACGACGTTCGGCCACGACGGCTTCGGCGGAGCGACTGGTTTCGGCGACCCCGAGGTGGGCCTGGCGATCGCCGTGACGATCAACAAGATGTACGCGTCGCTGCCGGGCGAGGGGCCGACGTTCGAGATCTGCGATTTGATCCGGCACGAACTGGGCGTCAGCTAACGCCGAGCTCGCATTCAAGCGCCGTTGCGGCGCGCGGTTCGCGACAGTGGCGCGCGAGTCCGCGAGTCGAAACGCGCTGATCTCCCTGACGAAACGTCGCTGTAACATCGATCCTGTACATTCAGAGGCGAAACCCGGGCAGTGATTGAGTCCGGCGGCTGCGAACCCGCCATCGGAGTTGGAGCAGAGAATGGCATACAAGGCGGAATACATCTGGATCGACGGCACCAAGCCGACGGCCAAGCTACGGTCGAAGACGAAGATCGTGCCGGACGGGCAAGCGCCGCCGATCTGGGGATTCGACGGGTCGAGCACGAACCAGGCGCCCGGTTCGAACTCGGACTGCGTGCTAAAGCCGGTCTTTGTCGTGCCGGACCCGCTCCGCGGCGGCGACCACAAGCTCGTGATGACGGAAGTGCTGCTTACGGACATGAAGCCGCACCCGAGCAACACGCGTGCAGCCTGCGCAAAGACAGCGAGGAAGTTCGCCAAGCATGACATGTGGTTCGGCATCGAGCAGGAGTACACGTTTTTCGACGGCACCAAGCCGCTCGGGTGGCCCGACAACGGCTTCCCGGCGCCGCAGGGCGGCTACTACTGCGGCGTCGGCGCCGATGAGGTCTTCGGGCGCGAGATCGTCGAAGCACACACGGATGCCTGTATGGCCGCAGGGCTGGCGATCAGCGGGACAAACGGCGAGGTGATGCCGGGCCAGTGGGAGTTCCAGATCGGGCCGGTCGGGCCGGTCGAGGCATCGGATCATCTATGGCTCGCGCGGTGGCTGCTCTATCGGATCGCCGAGGATTTCGGCGCGTCGGCCACGCTCGATCCGAAGCCGGTGAAGGGCGACTGGAACGGCGCGGGCGCGCACACCAACTTCTCCACGAAAGCGATGCGATCGTCGTACGCGCCCTGCGAGAAGGCGGCACAGGCGCTGGCAAAGAAGCACGCGCTGCACATCGAGAACTACGGCGACGGGATCGAGGAGCGGCTGACGGGGCTGCACGAGACGTGCTCGTACAAGGAGTTCCGTTACGGCGTCAGCGACCGCGGCGCAGCGGTGCGCATTCCCTGGCAGGTGGCGGTCGACCGCAAGGGCTACATCGAAGACCGGCGGCCGAACGCGAACATGGACCCGTATGTGGTGACGCGGCTGATCACCGAGACCGTCTGCAGCGCGGCGGAGAAGGTCTAGAGGTGAGGTTCTAGGTTACAGGTTGTAGGTTGTAGGGACGCCGCGAGGAGACTCGGGGCGTCGCCTTTTGCGTTACCGGCTGAGCGGGGCTCCGCTTCCGCTTCGCAACAAGGCGGTGATGCGGATGGCGTTGGTGTCGCGCTTCTGACGCTCTCTTGGCCGCGCCAAAACGCAGCTACCGCGCCCCCGCGCCCACCTAACCCCCAGCCCCTTTCTACGAGGGATACAAGGGGAGCTCCGCGACGAGGATCTGACGCGCGAAAACATCACGCATCAAGCTGGCGATAGATCGGAAGCACTACACTAGCTGATCTTCGTGATCTTCATTTTGATCAGCCCGCGAGGGACGCTGACCTGGACTTCGTCGTTCAGCTTCTTGCCGATGAGGGCGCGGCCTACGGGCGATTCGTTGCTGATCTTTCCCTGACGCGGGTCAGCCTCGGCCGGGCCGACGATGGTGTACTCCTGGGCCTTGCCCTGGTCGGTCTTCACTTTCACCGTGCTGCCCAGGATGACGCTCTTTGATCGGTGCGCCCCTGCTACATCGATGATCTCGGCGTTCTGGATCAGGCTCTGGAGCTGCGCGATGCGGCCTTCGACCATCGCCTGCTCGTTCTTGGCATCTTCGTACTCGGCGTTGTTCTGGGTGTTCGAGAGCTCCTTCGCCTGGTGGATCTTCTCGGCGACTTCCCGCCGGCGCTCCGTTTCGAGGTAGCGCAGCTCTTCCTGGATCTTCGCGAGGCCATCTTTCGTAATCGGCTGGATCTTCTCGACCATCTGCTTCCTCTCGATGCGGTGGCGATGGGCACCTGCGCCCTAATGCTTGGAGGTCCGTGGCCCGCCTTGCGGGACCCTGGTGAACGACGGGAACCGACGCGGACACCTCAGTCGCGATTGGGCCGGAGTATAACCTTGCGTTCGCCAGCCTGTAAAGCTGTTGTGCGCGGCGATTCGTTCCGGCGTCACATATCCATGCGCGCCCGGCATATGCTTCGACGCAGGCGTGGCGTGTTTGCGACATGGCCGCCACTCACACGCGTGATTTGCCCTTTGGCGGTTCGAAGGCCACACTTGCGCGGGGCCGATTGTGGGCGTACCGCGCCCGATGCTCCCACTATTCGCGCACTCCTGGAGGTACCGTCGCACCGGCCGCATGTTGCGGCGCGCGACTCCCGATGGCGAACGAGCAGCCTGGTCCATTCGATCGGATCCTCAAGTCTACTGAGCCGGCGGAGCCCGAGCGGCGCGACCTCGCGCCGGTCTATATCATCGGCACCATCATCGGCCTGGCCCTCCTGTTGTTGATATTGGTACTTCCGCCGATATCCATCCTGAGCGGCGGCGGTGGATCTTCGATCCCCAGCGGCCCCGGCGTCGCCGGCACGTACAAGTCCACCGTCCGTAGCGGCATGCCGAAGTTGCCGGCCGGCCTCGTCGCCGCTTCGGCGCTGTTCGATCTGGCGGCGCCGGCGGACCAGCACGGGCCGTCACGCATCACGGTGCCGCTGAAGGAGAAACAGAGCGAGCAACGGAACCTGGGCATTTACTCATACGTCGACGGCAAGTGGCAGAGGCTTTCGGACGTCACGCTCGTCGCGAGCGGGGCCGGCGCGCGCGGCGACGTGAGTACGCTCCCTGGCAACGTGGCGGTGCTGAAGCGCAGCAAGGCGACGCTCCAGGTGGCGGGATCGATTCCGGCTGGCACCACGCTGGACAAAAAGGCGGAGGCGGCGATCACGACGCTGCATCCGATCGTCTTCATTCCGACGGATGCCGGACCGATCGTCGGGCAGCCTCCCGCGGTGCCGCCCGCGGGGTACCGTGTGGTGCCCGCCATCGTCGCTCCCAGCGCCGATGTGGTGGATAACATCCTCCGGTCGTCGCCAGTCGCAACGGCGCACGCCGCGTCCATCGCGGACGCCGTGAAGCAGGGGAACTTCGCCGGGATCGATGTCGACTACCGTTCGGTCAATCCGCAGCTGAAGGACCGTTATACGGCGTTCGTCACTGAACTGGCGAAAGACCTGCACAATGACGGACGGACGCTCACGTTGACGCTGCCGATGCCTTCCAACGACGGCGGCACGCTTCAGACGGGCGCATACGACTGGGAGCAGCTTGGCAAGCAGGCCGATGTCATCGAACTGGCGGGCGAGTTGGACCAGGAGCTGTACTTCCAAAACACGGAGGCCGCACTCAAATATCTGACTCAGAAGGTTGACCCAACGAAGCTGCTGCTGAGCATCAGCTCGCTGAGCGTGGAGCGCGGCGGCGATGGCCTGCGCACGATGGCGCTCAACGACGCGTTCGCCCGTGCCAGCATCGTGTCGGTGAAATCGACCGGCGAGATCGCCCCGGGGGCTCAGGTACAGCTCGTGGCGCAGAATCTCGCGCAGAGCGAGGCAGCGAGCGGCATGCACTGGGACGACCAATCGCGGTCCGTCACCTTCAGCTATCCCGGCCGTGGCGGAAAGCGCACCGTGTGGGTCGCGAATCAGTTCAGCGGGGCGTTCCGGCTGGAGCTGGCGCAGCGATATGGCCTCGGCGGCGTCGCCATCAACGACGTCTCGACCGAGGGCGGCGGTGGGGACGTCTGGGCGCCCGTTCAGCAGCTCTCGGATACCGGCAACCTGACGCTCGCGCGCCCGAACGGCCAGCTGCTGACGCCGACGTGGAGCGTCACCGATGGCACGATCAGTCCACAGTCAGGGGACACAGCCACCTGGAGCGCGCCGGCGAAGGCGGGCACGTACGATGTCGTGCTCATCGTCAGCGACGGCGTTGTGCGCGCCGGCCAGCAGGTGACGCTGGATGTGGTTGCGGGACAGTAGTCAGTTGTCAGTAATCAGTTGTCAGTTCTCAGTTGTCAGTCAGGGCAGCCGGGGGCGCGCCTCCAACATCCAATATCAATCATCCAACACCCAGCGCGCGAGCATGCAGCGATCCGCCCCCTGCCCATGCGGGTGATCGCCGGAAGCGCGCGCGGGCGGGTGCTGCGGAGCCCGCCGCGGCCGCGCGCCTCCGGCAAGCCGGGTGTGCGTCCGACGTCTGATCTGGTGCGCGGCGCCATCTTCGACATGCTGGACGCGCTCGGCGCGGACTATGGGCGCGTGCTCGACCTCTACGCCGGCACGGGCGCTCTCGGCATCGAGGCGCTGAGCCGGGGCGACGGCACGGCGGAGTTCGTCGAGAGCGACCCGGTGGCAGCCGGTGTGGTTGCCGCCAATCTCGAAATCACGGGCTTTGCGGACCGCGGGACGTTGCACCGTTTGACCGCGGAACGCGCGCTGGCGCGGCTTTCCGGCCCGTATACCCTCGTCCTCGCCGACCCGCCGTATTACGATGATGCGGCGCTGGCGACGGTGCAGGCGCTCGCCGCCGATCAGCGGCTGGTCGACGCGCGGACGGTGCTCGTGCTCGAGCACCACAAGAAGGCCGGCCCGCCGCAGGCGCTGGGCCCGCTGCCGCTGTATCGTTCGCGCCGGCACGGCGACACCATGGTGTCCATCTACGCAGAGGAGGATGTGCCTTGACGACGGCGATGTTCCCGGGGCGGTTCGATCCGGTCACCAATGGCCATCGTGACATCGCCCGCCGCGCTGCCAAGATGTTCGACGGGGTGATCGTCGCCGTCGCCGATCTCAAGCAAAATTACCTCTTCACAACTGAAGAGCGGCTGGACCTGCTGCGGGAGGCCGTCGCCGACGTCCGGAACATCGAAGTGAAGGCCTACTCCGGCCTGACCGTCGACTTCGCGAAGAGCGAGGGCGTGGACGTCATGGTTCGCTCGATGCGGGCCGTCACGGACTTTGAAGCCGAGTTCGACATGGCGCTGATGAATAAGAAGATGGCGCCGAACATCGAATCCATCTACATGATGGCCAGCCTGGAGCACCTGTTCATTAGCGGCTCGCGCATCCGGGAGGTCTCGGCGCTGGGGTATGATGTGAGCGATCTGGTACCGCCGCATGTCTGGGTGGCCCTGCAGAAGAAGAACGGCAAGCGGTAGTCTGGTGACTGGTCGCTGGTGGATGGTGGGAGGGCGCGAGGTGATGGACGGATCGTGCTACCGGGACTGCGTCCTTCGATGTCGTGGGGGAGCTCAGCGCCGACCGCAAGCCGCGCGACAAGGGAAGCCCGAAACGGTAGCACAGGGAGGTGCGAGATGGATTCCCTACACCTGATCGACCGGCTCGAAGAGATGGTCGCCGAGGGCCGGCGGATGCCGATCGGCGCCGGTGTGGTCGTCGACCGCCGCCGCCTGCTGGATATGGTGGACCAGATGCGCGCCGCCCTTCCCAACGAGATACGCGAGGCGGCCGACATCCTTCGCCGCCGCGATCAGCTGATAGAGCGCGCCGAGGAAGAGGCGCAGATTAAGCTTCGCCGCGCGCAGGAGCAGGTGGACGATATTCTCGAAAACGAATCGATCGTGAAGGCGGCCCAGGCCCGCGCCGACATGCTGGTGCGGGAAGCTGAAGCCCGCGGCGACCGCATGCTGCTCGATACGGAGACGCAAGCCCGCGGCCGCCTGGCGGAGGCGGAGAAGCTGGCCGGCGAGCAGATGGACGAAGCCGACCGCTACGCGACCGAGATGTTGCGCCGGCTGCACGAACAGTTGCAGTCGTTCACGAAGAATGTCAGCACGGCCCTCGAATCGCTCGAGGCTCGCCCGGCGGAGGCGGTCGCCGTCGAATAGTACGGCTCAACCGGATGCGGCAACCTGCCAGCACGATCGACGCAGCCTTTGTGATGGGTCGACGGGTGAGAGTAGCGATCGGCCGCGAGGGTGCGCCCCGCGCGACCTAACCCCCGGCCCCTTCCCTACAAGGGGAGCTCGACGACGGGGATCTGACGCGCACAAGGTTATGCGGGCAACATTGCCCGCACGGATCGCCGCGTGCTACGTTCGCGGCATGACGCAGCCGTTCGTGTCGATCATCGTGCCTGTGCGCAACGAGGAGCGCTACATCGAACGCTGCCTCTTCAGCATCGCGCTGCAGGACTATCCTCGCAGCCGATTTGAGATCATCGTCGTTGATGGCGAGTCGAGCGACATGACCCGGGAGATCGTCAACCGCTTCGCCGCTGAGTGCGACATCGACCTGCACCTCTTCGCCAATCTCCAGCGCAAGACGGCGGCGGGCCTCAACGTCGGCCTGCGTCAGGCACGCGGTGAGGTGATCGTGCGGATCGACGGCCATGCGTGCATGGCGCCGGACTTCCTGCGGCGCAGCGTCGGCGCGCTGGCCGAGAGCGATGCTGACTGCGTCGGCGGCGTCATCGAGAGCGAGGGCGAGGGCGTCGTCGGCGGCGCGATCGCGCTCGCCATGTCGTCGCCGTTCGGAGTGGGCGGCGCGGCGTTTCGGACCGGCGGCGCCGGCGAGGTCGATACTGTCGCCTTCGGCGCCTACCGCCGGGATGTCTTCGACCGGGTAGGCGAGTTCGCCGAAGACATCGATAGGGGAGAGGACGACGAATTCAACTATCGCCTGCGTGATGACGGCGGCCGCATCCTGCTCGTGCCGGGCATCCGCTCGAGCTACACGGTCCGCAGCGGCCTCGGCGCGCTAGCCCGCCAGTACTTCGCGTACGGCCGCGCCAAACCCGAGGTGCTGCGCCGCCATCCTGCTCAGATGCAGCTGCGACAACTCGCGCCCGCGGCCTTCGTCGTGAGCATCGGGTCGGCGCTGTTACTCGCCCTCTGTGGAACGCCTCGCGCGCTCAAGGCGGCCGGCGGGGCTTATTCATTGGCTGCCGCCATCGCATCCCTCGCCCTGGCGCGACGAGGCGGCTGGCGATTTCTCGTTCCACTACCGGTCGCCTTCGCGTGTCTTCACGTTGGATACGGTCTTGGATTCCTCGCCGGTCTGTTGGGGCTGGCGGGCCGGATCTGTGTCCGTCCGGCGCGTTCGGTCGCTCGCGAGGACACGGAAGCGCCTAATTAGTCTTCTAACGCTTTCGTTACTTCCGGCCGTCACCGTCAAACTGCTGGGTGCCCGCGCGACCTAGCCCCCAACCCCTTCCCTACGAGGAAAGGGGAGCTTCCGCGACAGGATCTGTCGCGCGACGCACAACGCATCAAGCTACGACAGATCGGAAGCACTACAGTAGCGGGCGCCGTGCCGGACGCCGGTCTCGCCGTGGGCCGCGCGTAACGCCTGACGAAGGGACGGCGTCCGGGCAGCCGGGGTCGCGCTGCCGAGGGCCCGCGCCGATCCCGCGAGTGCGCGTCTCAGCGGGCGCCGTCCGGCCAGAGAGATGGCACCGGCGCTGCCTTCACGCGCGCGACGCGAAGTGCACGCGATACGGCAGGCGCCTCGTAGGCAGGGCGCGTGGAGCGTGCGTGCTACTATTTCGGTACGAAGCCCCATGCAACACCGGAGGCGAGCGTGCTGTTCACGCGCGTCAGTTACGTGCTCATCATCGGCGTCATTGCGTTCGCGATCGCCGCGATCGCGATCGTGTTGCGGCCCGACACCGCATCTCAGCCGTCGGTGCTCGAGTTCACGCAGGTGATCAACTACAGCAAGTACTGCGTCGTCGACCGTATCGAGGCGAAGGGACAGACCCTCACCGTGCAATTCCGCCCCGGATTCGATACGAAAGCGCAGTTTGGCACGAGCGACCGGGTCTTTCAGAGCACGCTGCCGGCGGGTCAGGATCTTGTCGCCGCGCTCAAGGGCGCCGGCGTCGAAGTCAACGGGACCGGCGGACTGCAGGTCGTCTCGCGTTGAACCCGCACGAAGACTTCTTGCCGTATAATCTGCCTGACATCTCCGATGCCGAGATCGACGCCGTCGTCGAGTGCCTGCGCTCTGGCTGGCTGGCGCCGGGACCGCGCGTGCGGGCATTCGAGGAGGATTTCGCGGCCTATGCCGGCGCCCGTCATGCTGTCGCGCTCGACTCGGCCACGGCGGGCATGCACCTGGCGCTGATCGCGAGCGGCATCGGCCCCGGCGATGAAGTGATCACTACGCCGACCACGTTCGCCGCAACGGTCAACAGCATCATCCACGCCGGTGCCACACCGGTACTCGCGGACATCCGCATGGAGGACTACTGCATCGATCCGGCGGCGATCGAGCGCGCGATCACGGCGCGCACCCGGGCGATCATGCCCATGCACCACGGCGGCTCGCCCTGCCGCATGGGGGAGATCCTGTCGCTCGCGAGGCGTCACGGTCTGCGGGTGATCGAGGACGCGGCGCACGGCCTCGGCGCTGCGATCGCCGGGCGCAACGCCGGTTCCTTCGGCGATGCGACGGTGTTCAGTTTCTATCCCACCAAGAACGTCACATCGGGCCGTGGCGGCATGCTCACCACTGACGATGACGCGCTCGCCGAACGCTGCCGGCTGCTGGCCTTGCACGGCATGAGCAACGACGCGTGGGAACGCTATACGGCGCGCGGCTCGTGGGCGTACCAGGTCCTTGCGCCTGGCTACAACTATACGATGACCGACTTCCAGGCCGCGCTGGGCCACGCGCAGTTCGCGCGTCTGGCGGAGTTTCAGCGCCAACGACGCCGTCTCGCGCGGCGCATGAGCGAGCGCCTGGCCGCGCTGCCGGAGATCGTCCTGCCGCTGGAGCGCGAAGGCACGACGCACGCATGGCACCTCTATGTCGCGCGGATTCGTCCAGAGATGCTTACAATCTCTCGCGACGAGTTCATCGTCGCGATGAAAGAGCGCGGGATCGGCACTTCGGTGCATTTCATCCCTATCCATCATCATCCGTACTACCGCGAGACGTACGGCTGGGCGCCCGGCGATTTTCCGGCCGCAGATGAGGCCTTCGCGACGATGCTGTCACTCCCCCTCTACACGCGCATGACCGACGCCGAGGCCGACCGCGTCGCGTCAGCCGTCGAGGACGTCGTGCGAGAGCACCGCCGGTAAGATCATGTTGGTGAAAGTCTTCGATGCCGCGGTCGCTGTCGCCGGACTCATCCTGTTCGTCGTCACGTATCCAATCATCGCCCTCGCGATCAAGCTCGATTCGCGCGGCCCGGTGATCTACTCGCAGATGCGCATCGGCCTCAACGGGCGGCCGTTCACGTTTTACAAGTACCGGTCGATGTCGCACGACGGGCACAAGCCCTACGAGACGCCCAAGCTCGATCACGAGCACTTCAAAACGTTCGTCTTCGTCACGCCGGAGTCGCGCCTGACGCGCGTGGGCAGGTTTCTCCGCGCCACCAGCCTCGACGAGCTGCCGAACTTCTGGAATGTGCTCCGAGGCGACATGCGGCTCGTCGGCCCCCGGCCAGAGATTCCGGAGCTGGTCGACCAGTACCCGCCGGAATATCACCGACGCCACGACGTGAAGCCGGGCATCACCGGTCTCGCGCAGGTCAGCGGCCGCGCCAACCTGACGTACGACGAGACGATGAACTACGACCTGGAGTACGTGCGGAATCACTCCCTGGGGCGCGACCTGGCCATCGTTTGGCGTACACTGTCCGCTGTGATTACCCGCAAGGGCGCGCGCTAACCGGCGCTGCATCCCGCGGTGATGGCCAATCGCGCACTTCGGCGCGTCCGCAGAGCACGGAGGCGACGCTACGACAGCAGGGCCGCAGGACAGGCTGACCGGACCGTTACGAGGTGCCCGCCGCTTCATGACCCGGGGTCTTCCTTCCACGATCCGCGATCTGATGCGGCTGCTGCCGGTCCTGGTGCTCGACGCCGCGATCGTGCTCGCCGCGTATGCTGCGGCGCTCGCCCTCCGATTCGATGGGGACGTGCCATACGAGTCGCTGCGGTTTTTCGCCGCGACGTCATGGTTCATCGCTCTGTCGTACCTGACCGGGAACTTCCTTTTCCGCATCTACCGGACGTCGTGGAAGTACGCCGGCATTGTCGATGCGCTCAATCTCGCGCTATCGATCGGACTGGTCTCGATCTTTCTCTTTGGCATCAACGCATTCCTCCGCCCGCGACACATACCGTTGACCGTCAACGTCGTCGCGCCGGCGCTGATGTTCATCGCCATGGGCGGCATCAAGTTCTGGCCGCGCCTGTGGGCTTCGCGCAATCCCTTCGATGGGTACGACGCCGGCATGAAGAACGTGCTAATCGTGGGTGCTGGCCACACCGGACAGCTGCTGGCGCGGGAGTTTCTGCAGAACCCGCGCTGGCAGTATCGCCCGATCGGCTTCATCGATGACGACCGGCGGCTGCGGGGGGTGCGCATCCACGCGGTGACGGTGTTGGGCGACCGCTTCGAGATCCCCGAGATCTGCGCCCATAAGCGGGTCGATCTCGTCGCGCTCGCCATCCCTTCGGCCGGCGGCGCCGTCATCCGCGAGGTCGTGGGCATCGTGCAGTCCACGCGCATCCCCGTGCGCACGGTGCCCGGCCTGCGCGATTTCGTCCGCAACGAGTCGGAGGCCGCGCAGCTGCGCGAGGTCACGGTTGATGACCTGCTCGGCCGCGAACAGGTGGCGATCGATGCGGAGATGTGCGCGGCTACGCTGCGCGGCAAGTCCGTGCTGATCACCGGCGCCGCGGGCTACATCGCGTCGGAGCTGGCGAGGCAGGTCTACGCCTTCGGCCCGGCGCGGCTGCATCTGGTCGATGTCAACGAGACCGGCCTCTACGACCTTCAGCGCGACCTCGAGGCCGACGACGCCGAGTCCGCGCCCGCGCTCGCGTCGAAGCTCAGCATCTGGCTCTGCGACGTGTCCGACCGCGCGCAGGTCGATGCGGTGTTCGCAAGAGCGCGGCCGGACATCGTCTTCCACGCGGCGGCCTACAAGCACATCCCGGTGATGGAAGAGCACCCGGATGCGGCGCTGCGCGCGAACGTCGCCGGGACGCTGAACGTGTGCGTCGCCGCGAGCGAGCAAAGCGCGGCGAAGATGGTGTTCGTCTCGACCGACAAGGCCGTGAACCCGGACAACGTCTACGGCGCCACCAAACGCATCGGCGAGTTGCTCGTCAGCGCTATCGGGCAGGACAGCCGCACCACCTTCGCCGCGGTACGCTTCGGCAACGTGATGGGCAGCCGCGGCAGCGTCGTGCCGCTCTTCCTCCGACAGATCGAGCGCGGCGGGCCGGTGCTGCTCACTGACCCTGAGACGACCCGCTACTTCATGTCGGCCGACGAGGCCGCGAGCCTGGTGATCCAGGCGGCATCGTTCGCCGACCAGGGCCAGATCTTTATTCTCGATATGGGAGATAAGGTGCGGATTGCCGACCTGGCGGAGAAGATGATCCGGCTGAAGGGCCACGAGCCGGGGCGCGACATCCAGGTCGTATTCACCGGCCTGCGCCCGGGCGAGAAACTGCACGAGGAGCTCGTCGGCATGTCCGAGAAGCTGCTCAACACGCACCATCCGAAGATCTTCCTTACGCAGGGGCGGCCCACCGTCAGCCGCGATGAACTGGTGAGCAAGATCCGCGAGCTTGAGCACAACCTGCCGCCCAGCCGGCAGGAGATCGCCGCGCGGCTGCACGCGCTCGCTCGCATCGACCTGCGCGACACGGGCGCCGAGCCGGCGGTATCGTCGCCCGTCGATGTCGAGTCGTTCGGCGATCCTGGCGCGTGATGCGGGAAGACGGCAGAGAGCAGAGAGCAAAGAGCAGACAGCAGAGGCACGCGCGATGCGGGTCCTGACGGTCGTGGGCGCGCGGCCACAGTTCATCAAAGCATCGGCGTTCTCGCGCGTGGTGCGCGAGCGCCACACGGAGATCCTGGTGCACACCGGACAGCACTACGACACGTCGATGTCGGATGTGTTCTTTGACGAGCTCTCGCTGCCGCGCCCGGACCATCACCTGGGCGTCGGATCCGGCAGCCACGGCGCGCAGACGGGGCAGATGCTCGAGCGGCTCGAAGCCGTGATGCAACGCGAGGCGCCGGACCGCGTCGTCATCTACGGCGACACCAACAGCACGCTCGCCGCCGCGCTCGCCGCCGCCAAGCTCGGCATCCCGGTGGCCCACGTCGAGGCCGGACTGCGGAGCTACGTCCGCGACATGCCGGAAGAGATCAACCGCATCGTCGCCGACCGCCTCTCGACGTACCTCTTCGCGCCGACGCAGACTGCCGTCGACAATCTCGCACGCGAAGGCCTGCCAGACGCCACGCTGACCGGCGACATCATGTACGACGCGCTGCTTCAGCACGCGCCGATCGCCGAGAAGCAGTCGTCGATCATCGGCGACCTCGCGCTCATGCTTGGGGGCTACGTGCTGGCAACCGTGCACCGTGCCGCCAACACCGATGACCCTCAGCGCCTGGCGGACATCATCGATGCGCTGGCGCTGCTCCACGAGCCCGTGGTCCTGCCGATGCACCCGAGGACGCGCGCGGCGCTGATGGGCACCGATATCGAGATCGAAGCGCCGGTGCGGGTCATCGATCCCGTGGGCTACCTCGATATGCTGGTGCTCGAGCAGCACGCGCGCATGGTGCTCACGGACTCCGGCGGCGTCCAGAAGGAGGCGTACCTGCTCGGGGTGCCCTGCGTCACGCTGCGCGACGAGACCGAGTGGGTCGAGACGCTCGCGGGCGGATGGAACGTCCTCGCCGGCGCAAACGCCGAGCGTATACTGGCCGCGGCGAAGCGCGACCGTCCGTCCGGCACGCCACCCGCAGTCTTCGGCGACGGGCACGCTGCCGAGCGCATGGTGGAGGCACTGACCTAATCTATCCCCCGGCTCCTTCCCTGGGAGGGAAGGGGAGCTTAAGGGCAGATCTAATTCCTGCCCTCTCCCTCTGGCCGAAGGAGCTAAACGTCGGGATTGCGGGACGGACGAGCGACAATGAGCAAGAACATCCACCCGTCGGCCGACGTCTCGAAGGATGCGCAGATCGGCGATGGCAGCTGACCTAACCCCCAGCCCCTTCCCGGGGAGGGAAGGGGAGGCTTGGGGGCGGATCTAACTTCTGCCCTATCCTTGGACGGAAGGGAGCTAGAGGAAGGGATCGCGTCCCGGACGAGCGAGTTATGAGCAAGAACATAGATCCCTCCGCCGGCGTCTCGAAGGATGCGCAGATCGGCGAGGGCAGCTGACCTAACCCCCGGCCCCTTCCCTGGGAGGGAAGGGGAGCTTAGGGGCGGATCTAAGCTCTGCCCTTTCCTTGGACAGAAGGGATCTGAGGAAGTGATCGCGGTACTGACGAGCGAGTTATGAGCAAGAACATCCACTCGTCCGCTGACGTCTCGAAGGATGCGCAGATCGGCGAGGGTACGCGCATCTGGCACGAGGCGCAGGTGCGCGAGGGCGCGCGCATCGGCCGCGAGTGCGTCATCGGTAAGGGCGTCTACATCGATAAGGACGTGGTCGTCGGCGACCGCTGCAAGGTCCAGAACCGCGCGTCGCTCTATCACGGGCTGACGCTCGAAGACGGCGTCTTCGTCGGCCCGCACGCGATCTTCGCCAACGACCGCTTCCCTCGAGCGGTGAACCCGGACGGCGCCCTCAAGTCGGATGCCGACTGGCTCGTCGAGCCGGTGCTGGTGCGGCAGGGCGCCTCGATCGGCGCCGGCGCAGTCGTGCTACCGGGCATCACCATCGGCCCGTGGGCGATGATCGGCGCCGGCAGCGTCGTCACCGCCAGCGTGCCGGCCCACGCCATCGTGCGCGGCAACCCCGCGCGCGTCGTCGGCTGGGCCTGTGTGTGCGGCCGTCCGCTGCGGACGGCGGACACGCACATGTACCACTGCCCCGCCTGCGACCGGCCCTTTCACCTGGCAGAGCTTACAGAGTGAGCACACCAGCCACCCGTCACGAATCGCTAAATGATTAAGCTCGCGCATCCGATCATCGAGGACGACGAGCGCCGCGCCGTGCTCGACGCGCTCGACTCGAGGCAGCTCACGCAGGGGCCGCGCGTCGCGGCGTTCGAGGCCGCATTCGGGGAATACATCGGCGTTCGACATGCCATAGCGGTCAACAGCGGCACCGCTGCGCTGCATCTATCCCTGCTGACGCGCGGCATCGGCCCGGGTGACGAGGTGATCGTGCCGGCGTTCAGCTTCGCCGCGACGGCAAACACCGTGCTGCACGCCGGCGCGCGGCCGGTGTTCGTCGATGTGCGCGAGGAAGACTTCGGCATCGATGCCGCGCAGATCGAGGCGGCGAGTTCGCCGGCGACGAAGGCGATCATCGCCGTGCACCTCTACGGGCAGATGTGCAACATGGAGCACGTCGCGGAGATCTGCGCGGCGCGCGGCCTCGCCCTCATCGAAGACGCTGCTCAGGCCGTCGGAGCATCGTCCGGTGGCGAGCGCGCGGGCTCCTGGGATACGGGCGCGTTCTCGTTTTACGCCACGAAGAACCTGCAGACCGGCGAGGGCGGCATGATCACGACGAACGACGACACAGTGGCGGCCCACGCGCGGCTGCTGCGGTCGCAGGGCGAGTCCAGCCGCTACGTGACGGAGGAAGCCGGCTTCAACTACCGCATGACCGAGATCGCCGCTGCCCTCGGCCACGCCCAGCTGCCGAAGATCGATGCGCGCAACGAGACGCGGCGCGCCAACGCCCGGCGTTTGACGAAGCTCGTGGCACCGAATGGGCGCATCGTCACGCCGCGCGAGCCGGCCGGGCACCGCCACGTCTGGCACCAATACACCATCCGCGTGCCCGAAGGCCGCGATGTGCGAGACTGGTTGCAGGCGAGCCTCCGCGAACGTGGCATCGAGACCGCGGTGTTCTATCCGGCGCCGATCCACAAGCAGCCTCTGTATCAGCGCTCCGGCTATGGCGGTGTGCATCTCCCCGTCGCCGAGCGTCTGGCTGAGGAAGTGCTATCGTTGCCGGTACATCCGTCGCTCTCGAAGGAAGACCTCGCGACCATCGCGACTGCGGTTACAGAGCTCATGACTTGACCCTGGTTGTGCGCAGCGACAATCTTTGCCAAGACTGGGGCTGCGCTCCCTCGAACCGCGACGGCTTCGGGAGTCGTCCTCGCGATGCGAGCGCGCGACGCAGGCGCGCAGAAGGAGGGAGCCGTGACGTCTACATCAGCCCACGTGGTGATTCTCGGAGCAGGTTTCGGTGGCCTGGAATTGTCGGCCCGCCTGTCAGCCGTCTTCGGCGACGGGATCGAGATCACGCTCATCGACAAGAATGACGCCTTCATCTTCGGCTTCTCGAAGTTCGAGTTGATGTTTGGACGCCAGCACCGAGAAGCCGTCAGCTCGTACTATCGCGCGATAGCGAAGCCCGGCGTTCAGTTCCGTCAGGAGCTCGTGACATCGATCGACCCGGTATCCCGGCGCGTGGTGACGGACAATGGCGCATACAGTGCCGACGTGCTCGTCGTCGCCCTCGGGGCCGACTACGACTTCGGCGCGACGCCGGGCTTCGCTGACGGCGGGCACGAGTTCTACTCCGTTGCGGGCGCCTTGCGGCTGCGAGACGTGCTTCCGACCGTCACGTCCGGGCACGTTGTCGTCGCCGTTCTAAGCGAGCCCTTCAAATGCCCGCCCGCGCCCTGCGAGGCGGCGATGTTGCTCGACGAGTATTTCTCGGAGCGCGGCGTGCGAAACAGCATAAGGATCAGCGTCATCTCGCCGTGGGGTATCCCGATCCCCGCATCAGGTCCGGCGTCGACGGCGATCCTCGACCGCTTCCGCGAGCGGAGCATCACCTTCGTACCGAGCCAGGGTGTGACGGCCATCGATCCCGCCACGAAATCCGCGCGGCTCCGCGATGGCACCGCGATGCCCTATGACCTCTTTCTCGGCGTCCCGATCCACCGCGTGCCCGCCGTGGTCGAGGCATCCGGCCTCGCCGTGGACGGCTGGATTCCGGTCGACAAGGCGAATCTCTCGACACGCTTCCCGGACGTGTACGCCATCGGCGACGTGACCAGCGCGCCGGTACCGAAGGCAGGCATCTTTGCTGAAAGCGCCGGCCGCGCCGTCGCGGAGCACCTGACCGTGAAGCTTCGGAACGAAGGTTCGGCCACACCGTACGACGGCGCCGGATCGTGCTTCATCGAGTTCGGCGACCACAGGGTCGGACGCGTCGACGTCGACTTCCTCACCGGCCCGTCCGTGGTCGCTCCGTTCACCGAAGCCTCCTTGCAAGGCGCCGAGGAGAAGAAAGAGTTCGCGTCGTCGAGGCGCGCGCGCTGGTTCGGTGGCTGAGGCCGGGCCGATCTCGGGCGAAGACATCGAGACCGTCGCTGCCGCTGTCCCGTACATCTCGCGTCCGCACATCTCGCGTCGCGCTCCCCGCTTCCCGCATCCACGCACCCGCCCGATACACTTGCCGCATGAGTGACACCGTGCTCCGGGCCGCGGTGATCGGGCTTGGCGTCATGGGCGCGAACCATGCGCGCGTCTACGGCGAGATGCCGGGCGTCGAGCTGGTGGCGGTGGCAGACGTCGAGCCTGAGCGCGTCGATGCGGTGACGCGCGGCCGGACATTCCGCGGCTACAACGGG
The DNA here is from genome assembly GCA_030774575.1 of Chloroflexota bacterium. Classification (GTDB taxonomy): domain Bacteria; phylum Chloroflexota; class Dehalococcoidia; order DSTF01; family JACRBR01; genus JALYKW01. The sequence goes on from JALYKW010000023.1 coordinate 46,355, forward strand.
TACCGCCGCATGCTCGACGAAGAACGCATCGACCTGCTCAGCGTCGCCGTGCCGACGCTGGCGCACGCCGACGTTGCCGCCGACGTCATCGAACGCGGTATTCCGCTGCTCGTCGAGAAGCCGCTGGCGGCGACCATCGCGGAAGGCGAGCTGCTGCGGAGGCTCGCGGCGGTGGCGCGCGTGCCGATGACCGTCGGCCACATCGAGCGCTTCAATCCGGCGGTGATCGAGCTGAAGCGCCGGATAGAAGCGGGAGAGTTGGGCCGCGTGTTCCAGCTGCACGCGCGGCGAGTCGGGCCGTTCCCGCAGCGTGTGCGCGATGTTGGCGTCGTGCTCGACCTCGCGCCGCACGATATCGACGTCATGCGCTTCCTGCTGGGCAGCGAGGTCGTGCGCGTGCAGGCGGAGACCGAGCAGCGGATCAACACCGAGCACGAGGACATGCTCTTCGGACTGCTGCGCTTCGCCGATGGCGTCGTCGGCGTGCTCGACGTGAACTGGCTCACGCCCACCAAGATCCGCGAGCTGTCGGTGCTGGGTGAGCGGGGCATGTTCGTCGTCGACTACCTGGCGCGCGAACTGACCCTCTTCGAGAACGACCATCCCGGCACCGGCGCCGCACCCGATGCCGGCATCGGCGCCGACTGGGCTGCGCACCACCTGAAGGGCGTCACCGAGGGCCCCGTGCACGTGCTCAAGATCGAAAAGCGAGAGCCGCTCCGCGTAGAGCTCGAATCCTTCGCCGAAGCGGTGCGCTGCGGCATCCCGCCGGCGGTCTCGCCCGAAGATGGCATCGCCGCCATGGCCGCCGCCGAAGCCCTCGTGCGTGCCGCATCCACCGGCGAGCACGTGACGCTGCCGCCGGAGCCGGCAAGATCGTGAGCACTCCACCACTCACCAATCACCAAGCAGCAGGCAACCAGCCGAGATGAACGTCACTGTCGTCGGGCTCGGCAAGATCGGGTTGCCGCTCGCCGTGCAGTTCGCGTCGAAGGGCGCGCGCGTCGCCGGCTACGACGTGGACGCCACCCGCGTGGACGAGATCAACGGCAAGGGCAACCCGCTTCCATCGGAGCCCGGTCTCGACGAGCCGATCCGGTGGTCGGTTGCCGACGGGCATTTGCGCGCCACGACCGATCCCCGCGACGCCGTCCGCGATGCCGACGTCGTCGTGCTGATCGTGCCCGTCGATATCGATGCGGCGCGGCAGCCGGACTTCACGCTGCTCGATGCCGCGGTCGATGCCGTATCGCCACACCTGAAGCGCGGCGTGCTCGTCGTCGTCGAGACGACGGTGCCGCTGGGCACCACGCGGCATCGTGTCGGCGCCCAGATCACCGAGCGGTCCGGGCTGGTGCCGGGGACGGACTTCAGGCTTGCCTTCAGCCCGGAGCGCGTGTCCTCGGGACGCGTGCTGCAGGACCTGCGCAGCTATCCGAAGATCGTCGGCGGCATCGACGCCGATAGCACCGCCGCCGCCGCCGACTTCTATCGCCAGATGCTCGACGCGGAGATCATGACGGTGCGCGACGCCGAGACCGCCGAGTTCTCAAAACTCGCCGAAACGACCTACCGCGACGTCAACATCGCGCTCGCGAATGAGTTCGCCCGCATCTCCGACGGCGCCGGCGTCGACGTGCTGCAGGCGATCGATGCCGCGAACTCACAGCCGTACTCGCACATCCACGCGCCGGGCGTCGGGGTCGGTGGCCACTGCATCCCCGTGTATCCGCACTTCCTGGCGCCGGAGCCGGCGGGGCTGATCGCGACGGCGCGGAGTGTCAACGACGGCATGGCGCATTACGCCGCCGACCGGCTCGCGCAGGCGTTGGGCTCGCTCGAGGGCGCGACGGTCGTGGTGCTCGGTCTGGCGTACCGCGCGGGCGTCAAGGAGTCGCGCCACAGCAGCGCCTTCGGCCTCGCGAGCGCGCTGGCCGCCGCGGGCGCGAAGGTCTACGTGCACGACCCGCTCTACACCGGCGACGAGATCCGCTCCCTCGGCCTCGATCCTCCCCCCGAGTTCCCCGTGCCCGCCGACGCGCTCGTCGTGCAAGCCTGGCACGAGCAGTACCGCGCACTCGACCTCGCGCGGTGGCCCGGCCTGCGTGCGGTACTCGACGGCCGCGCCGCGCTCGACCCGGCAGCGGTCGCGGCGATGGGGATCACGTACGTGGGTATAGGGCGATAGAGCGCTACTCCGGGTCGCGGGTGAGCAAGCGGACGAGTTCGGGTACGTCGCGGATCGCGGCGAACCAAACAACGTCCAGGTCAACAAAACGGTACTGATGAACGAGAATGTTCCGCATTCCGACCATCTGTCTCCACGGCACGTCCGGATGTGACGACCGAAAATTCACCCGAAAGCTTGCCGGCGGCTTCGCCGATCACCTGGAGCTGCCGCATCGGCGCATCGCGCGTTTTAGTGTCTTGACTGAGTGACGCTCGCGTGAGTCCATCGGAGATACGATTTGATGAGATCAGCGGCTTCGAGGATGTCCGCAAGGTAGTCCTCGTCATGCGGCATAGACGACCCGCGCAGTATCCAGGATCTCGCGTCTCCGGTCTCCCGTACGGCCCTGTTCGACCGCTTTGCGGCCGATCAGGTCGACGGGGCGCCCGAATATCTCCACCAGGTCCTGCTGCATGCCGCCGAGCGCGAACAGCCCCCACTCTACCGACGGATCGAAGTTCACCATCACGTCGATGTCGCTGTCGGGGCCGAAGTCGTCGCGCAGCACAGAGCCGAAGAGGGCGAACTCACGGATCGCCCAGCGCTTGCAAAACTCCTCGATCGCCGGCATCGGAAGCTCGATCTGTATCTGCTGTACCATGCGCTGATCTTACTGGATTGGCGGCGACCGGTCGGGACGGCCAGTCAGTGCCCGGACGAGTTCCGGAACGTCACGCGTTGCGGCAAGCCATACTTCCTCGACCGCCACGCCGTGGTACGCGTGCGCGAGAACGTTGCGCATGCCGATGACATCCGGCCAGGGCACGGCGGGGTGGCTCGAGCGGAGCTTATCGGAACATTGCCGTGCAGCTTCGCCGATGATCTCGAACTCGCGGATCACGGCCGCTTGCGTCTTCAGATCTCTCGCGAAGTCGTCCCGTGCCAGCTCTCCGATGAAGGTGTGAATTAGTTCGCACGCAATGAGGATGTCGCTCAGATAATCGTTATCGCTCCGCATGGATGACTCGGGCCGACTCCAAAATATGTCGCCTGCGTCCCTCGTTACGGCCCTGTTCGAGACCGTCTCGCCGGACAACGTCTACCGGCCGTCCGAAAAGCGCCGCCAGTTCGCGTTGCATCCGCGCCCGGTCCATCAGGCTCCAGCGGGTCGGATCCTGGAACGTCACCATCACGTCGATGTCGCTGTCGGGGCGAAAGTCGTCGCGCAGCACGGAGCCGAAGAGCGCGAACTCGCGGATCGCCCAGCGCTTGCAGAACTCCTCGATCGCCGGCATCGGGAGCTCGATCTGTATCTGCTGCACCATGCGCTGATCTTACTCCATTGGCCTCAGCCGCCGCGTTTACCCACGAGAGTCGGCGCGGTACGATATACAGTGCCATGACCACAGATGTAGCGCCCTCCGAACACGACGCCTTCTTGGCGGAGATCGACACCTGCCTCGATGAGATGCGTCCGTATGTGCACTCGCACGGTGGCGAGCTCAACCTCATCGACTGGGAGCCTGGAGAAGGCCGTCTGCGCCTCCAGCTCGCCGGCTCGTGCCACGGCTGTCCCATGAGCATGGTGACGATGAAGCTTGGCATCGAGCGCATCGTCCAGGACCGCTTTCCGCAGGTGAAGATCGTGCAGGCGATCAAGGTCGACGACTTCGAGTACCCCGAGCTGCCGGACGCCTGACCGTGACCAGCGGAACCCTCACCCTCTATCGCATCGATGAAGTCGTGCGCCGTCTCGAAGATTCTCTTCGCGACCTCGAGTTCGGGCTCGGAATGGTGCCGGAACAGTGGATCGACGCGCTCGTCCCGGGCGCGCCCGCCGACGACCGGACTGTCTCTATGAATCTCGCGCACTTGGCAATTTACGAAGATGTGATGGCGCTCCCGCTGCTTCGCTCGTTCGAGCCCGCGTTCGACATCGCCAGCGCCCGGCGTGGCGGCGACGAGAGCTGGTTCCTCAACGAGGCCATCGCCCTCTCGAAAGAGCCCATCGTTTCCATCCTCGACCGGCTTCGGGGCGCGCGGCGCGAGCAGATCGAACTCGTGCAGGCACTCGGCGAAGAGCGGTTGAATCATGGCACGACGCCGCTGTGGCCGGATCCGCAGCACACGGCGGGCTGGGTCGCCACCAAGACATTCCAGCACACGTGGGACCACGGTAACGCCATCCTGCGTGTCGCCCTGTTCGCGCCGCGGTAGCAACGACGAGACTGAGTCGCTTTATCGATCCACCGCCTTGGCTCTGTTACGATCGCCCGCACGATCCTCAACCGATGGAGTCGATATGACGCAGCGCGCCAGTACCATCCTTCGCCGCATGCTCGATGGCCCCGAGATCATCGTGCTTCCCGGCGCGTACGATGCCCTGTCGGCGCGCCTGGCGGAACGTGCCGGCTTCGCCGCAATGTTCACCACCGGTTTCGGGTTCAGCGCGTCGGTGCTGGGCCAACCGGACTTCGGCCTGCTGACCATGTCCGAGACCATGGAGCGCGTCCGGCATATCGTGAACGCGGTGAGCGTGCCGGTGGTGGCCGACATGGATACCGGCTACGGCAACCCGCTCAACGTCGCCCGTACCGTCCGCGAATGCGTCTCCGCCGGTGCGGCTGGCATCATCCTCGAGGACCAGCAGTGGCCCAAGAAGTGTGGCCACTTCGAGGGCAAGAAAGTCATTCCGGCTGAAGAGCACGCCGCCAAGATCCGCGCCGCCGTCGATGCCCGCGACAAGGATGATCTGGTGATCATCGCCCGCACCGATGCCCGCGCACCGCTCGGGCTCGATGAAGCGATCCGCCGCGGCCGCATGTACCGCGACGCCGGCGCCGACGTCTTGTTCGTGGAGGCGCCACAGAGCATCGACGAGCTACGTGCGGTAAAGGCGGCCATCCCGGACGCGCCTCTCTTCGCGAACATGATCGAGGGCGGCAGGACGCCGCTGCTCAGCTCCGAGGAACTCCAGTCGCTCGGCTACAAGATGGTGGTGTACCCGCTCAGCGCCCTCTTCGCCGCCACAAAGGCAATCGAGGCCGTGTACGCGGAGCTGTTCGCGAAGAAGACCACGGCGGCTGTCGCCGGCCAGCTCACCTCCTTCCACCAGTTCGAGGAGATCGTCGGCGTAGCGGAGCTGCGTGCTCTCGAAGAGCGTTACGGCGTACGTTGAAGAAGAGTGAGGTGTCTAGATGACGATACAGACGGCAGCGGCAGCGGCAGCGAAGCGTGGCGCGTTGCGCGAGGATGTCGTTCGGCTGAAGGATGGGCGGAGATTGGGGTACGCTGAGTACGGCGACGCTGACGGCGCGCCCGTCATCTTCTTCAACGGCGCGCCCGCCACGCGCATTCAGGGCGCTATGGTGGCGGAAGCGGCGGTGCGATCCCGGGTGCGGCTGATCTGTCCGGATCGCCCCGGCTACGGACTCTCCGATCCGAATCGCGGGAGGTTGCTGCTCGACTGGCCGACTGACGTTGTACAGCTCGCGGACGGCCTTGGCATCGCGCGCTTCGCAGTGGTAGGCCACTCCACGGGTGGTCCGCACGCCGCCGCGTGCGCGCACCGCATTCCGAACCGTCTGACCGGCGTGGCGATCAGCAGCGGCGCCGGCCCGTTCGGCCCGACCGCCGGCACGACGCCGAAGTTCCGCCAGCTGATGCGCCTTGTCGCGAAGTATCCGAGCAGCGTGCAACCGGTGCTCTGGCTGCTGGTACGTGCTCTTCACCGCTGGCCCGACGGCACCGTGAAGCGCCTATCGGCGACCGAATGCGTCTTCGACCAGGAGGTGCTGCGCGACTACTGGGAGATCTATCGGGACGACAAGCTGGAAGCGGTCCGCCAGGGCACCGGCGGCTTCCTCGGCGACCTCACCGTTCTCTCGCGGCCCTGGGGTTTCCGCGTCGAAGACATCAGCGTGCCGGTGCATCTCTGGCATGGAGAGCTCGACGACACAGTGGCGCCGGAGGTCGGGCGGTACATGGCGAAGACCATCCCTGACTGCCGGGCGACGTTCGTGCCGGGCGCCGGCCATCTTCTCTTCGCCCGCCACATGGATGCGATTCTGGCAGCGCTGACCAGCGCGTAGTCAGGAAGCGCCATGCCGACCGAGCATCCAGTTCCAGCGAATGCGCGAGATGATGCCGGCGAGCCGGTGGAGGGTGAGTTCGTCCTGCCCTGATCGCACCGCACCGCACGGCTGCCTCGCCACGCTGCGCCGCGTCCCGTACGATGCGGCGATGAGGCACTCCATCGACGAACGCGATGCGCGGCGCCTGCTCGGCGGCGGGCCGGTGACGCTGGTATCGACGGCATGGCACGGCGCGCAGGACGTGATGCCTGCGGCCTTCGTGACGCCGCTGAGCATCGACCCGCCGCTGATCGGCGTGGCGGTCCATCCCGGCCGGCACACCCACGACATGATCCGCTTCAGCGAGGAATTCGCGCTCAACATCCCGACGCGCCAGCTCCTGCATCACGTGCAGTACCTCGGCACCGTGAGCGGTGCCGAACTGGACAAGCTGGAGCTGACGCGGCTGCCGACCTTTCGCGCGCGCCGGCTGCAGGCGCCGCTGCTCGAAGGCTGCGTCGGCTGGATCGAGTGCGGCGTCGAGGACGCTTACCGCATCGGCGACCACACGCTCTTCGTCGGCAAAGTGGCGGCGGCGTCTGCCGAGCAGGATGCCTTCGCCGACGGCACATGGCTGCTCGCCGACCCGGAGGAGCGCCCGCTGCACTACCTCGGCATCAACTACTACGCTGTGCTGGGCGAGCGGCTCGAAGCGCGCATCCCGCAGCCGACCGACATCAAGCGCGACGTCGAGGCAGGAGCGGCGGAGCTCGAGGATGAGGAGTCCGCCGCGAAACGCACGGAAGATCGCGAGCGGGAAGAGGACCAGCACCAGCGGGGCTAGCGATACGCGCCGAAGAACCCCTTGCGTCCCCGCCCACCTAACCCCCAGCCCCTTCCCTAGGAGGGATACAAGGGGAGCTCTGAAACCGGAGGGTGGTGTCGTGCACGCAGATCACACCCAAACTCTCTTCCTCCCAGGAAAGGGGACGTCGAAGACTCGCCGTGGCGAGGGGGATGGGTCACTCGAACACCCACCGCGTGGCGGTGCCCTCGAACGGCGTGGCGCCGATGCCGAAGACGGCCTGCGGGCGGACGACGTACACGGCACCGGGGATCGGGTCCATCTTCCACTGGTACTTGGGCTCGTAGACCGCGATGAAGCGCTGGATCACCTCTGCGTCGCGCTCTTCGGCCGCCGTCCCATCGACGACGACGATCTCGTCCGATGCGCACTCGATGGCGACGGAGCACGCCGCATTCGTCGCGATGTTCCGTGCCTTGCGCGAGCGTTCGCCCGATGTGAAATAGAAGCGGTCGTCGAGCCAGACGCCCCACACCGCCATCGCGTGCGGCCGCCCATCCGGACGCACGGTGACGGCCCAGTAGTTCCGGGCGGCGGCAAGCCGCTCGACGGCCCAGCTCCAGGGCAGCAGGCCATCGCCCTCCCCGGCCGGCAAGATGCCGTATCCGGGCATGTACGGCCGCGTCGCCTTCGGTCCCGCGCTCATGGTGTTGGCCTCTCGTGCGGTTGCTATAGCGTCAACCCGCCCTGCTCGCCCTTCTCGATGCGCTCTTTCGGCGCGGCGGCGAACGGCGAGGCCTGCGACGGCGGCATGTCCGCCTTCTTGCCGTTGAGCAGGTCGGCCGCGGTGATGATCTGGATGCGCGGGTAGTCCGTCTTCCACAGATCGCTGTGGTACGAGCCCGCGGCGGCAGCCTCGGTGCGCATCTCACGCGTCGGCTGCTTGAGGGTGACTAGCACGCCGATCGGCTCGCCCTCGCGCTCCAGCACGCCCTTGAGGTCGCGCACGAAGGCCGGTGTGAGGTTGCCGCTCTTCACGGACACGATCACCCGCCGCCGGTCGGTGCTGCCCTCGACGAAGGGGATGATGCCGTCGATGCCGCGGTCCATGCCCTTCTTCTTGTCACCGCCCGCCGGCAGCGCGCGGAGCTTGCGTAAAGCCCACCACTGGAACTGATAGGGATCATCTCTCGCGAGCGCTTCAGCGCCCGGTAGATCGGCGGGTTCGCCGACCGTCTTGATCTTTCCCTTGAGGGCGGGGAATGCATCCTCTAGCCGTTGCTCTATGAGACCGATGGCGAGGAAGGTGATATCAATGCCGATCCATTTGCGCCCGAGCTTCTGCGCGGCGTGTACCACCGTCCCGCAGCCGCAGAACGGGTCGAGCACAACGTCCCCTTCATTGGAGGACGCTTCTATTATGCGTTCTAGCAGGCCAAGGGGTTTCTGTGTCGGGTATCCCAAGAGTTCCGTATGCCAGGAGCGAACGGCCTCCACATCACTCCAAACGTCTTGTATCGGCAGCCCCTTCGACTCGTCAAGGTATCGTTTAACCCGCGCGATGCCGTTCCGCGTATAAAAGATTCGACCCTCGCTGTCCAACCTTTGCATAGTCTCCTGCGGGAATCGCCAGACGCGTCTGATGCCCTTCCATTCGTAGTCATAGCCTCCGCCGGACAGTCCGGCTGCGCTCGCATCCCCCGACATCCACTTCCGCCCATCCGGATCCTGGTAGCGGTAATACTGCAGAGTGTATTCCTCGTCATAGGGTCGGAACACTTGATTCCAGACGGCGTGCTCGGTGCGGGCGTAATAAAGGAGCGTGTCATGCACGCGGCCATATCTTTCCGCATCGCTGTGGCCGGAAGTGCGTTTCCACGCGATCTCGTTGCGAAAGCACGTGGGGCCGAAGATGCTGTCCATCAGCACCTTCAGGTAGTGGCTCGCCGTGGGATCGCAGTGCAGGTAGATCGAGCCGGTGGGCTTGAGCACGCGGCGCAGCTCGATCAGGCGCACGGCCATCATGCTCAGATAGGCGGTCACGTCATTGTGGCCGAGCGCATCGACCATCGCCTTCAGCAGGCGGGCGGTGTTGTCGGTGCCGTGCAGCGCTACCTGCTCGAACGCCTGCTGCGCCGACTCGCCCCAGTGCCAGGTGTCCTCGAAGGCCTCGATCTGCGCCGGGCTCGAGCCCGCGCTGGTCTCCTTGAACAGCACGTTGTAGTTGCGATTCGAGTTGAACGGCGGGTCGAGGTAGACGAGGTCCACCGACTCGTCCGGGATGTACTCCCGCAGGATCGGCAGGTTGTCGCCGTAGTAGAGGGTGTTGGTTTTCAGCGGCATCGGCTGCCGCGATTATAGCCCCTATTCGCTACCAAGGCTGCGGTATCCACCCGGCTTGAATCATCGAGCCCGCCAGCGTCGCGGCCACAAGAAACGCTGTTACGACGCCGCCGACGACCCAAAGTTCGCGCCCCGATCGAGCGTCTTCTTTCTTCCATGCTTGCTGCGCCAGATCGGTTGCGAGGCCATGCTGCATCGCAACAAGGTCAAGCTGCCATTGCCGCTGGGCCGCGTCGCGCCGATCCTCTCGGTCGCGCATTTCGGCGTCCCGTCGATCCTCTCGTTCCAACGCATTCTGTCGGTCTAGCCTCTCCTGGTGTTCCCTGATGCTAAGACCCGGGATCCACTGAGTAAACGTCTTGCAAGCTGACATGTCCTCGCTTAGGAGTTGGTTCCACCTCGGGATGTCGAGGTCTTTGACATACGGCTTGAAAGTGCGCGCTGACGCCGCGCAGATTGGCATCCGCTCGTAGTCTCTCTTAAGCGGGACGAAGTCCGCAAAGCTGCCGTCCCTTCCTCGGAACTCCTCTAGCATCGGGACCAATTCACGATCAACGAGGCGCAATTGGCCGAGGAGCCCGCAGTTGTTGCACCTTCGAAGGCGCATATCCTCAACGCGCCACCTCGGATCTCCTGTGACCATCAGGTCGCTCACGCGCTGTCGTGGATCGCCGTCACCGAACATTGGCCAAGCATGACACAATCGGGCGCCAACCCTAGAACAGGTGACATTCCCCACTTGCGGGAGGCAGAACAAATGTTCTACTATGCTCGCATCCGAACCCGCCCACAAGCCGGACGACCGACAACTCATGACCGATCACTCCCACGAAAGGCACCCCGTGGACGCCCCCGCCGGCATCATCTTCGCCGCCGATGCGACGACCGCTGTCGCCGCCGCCTTCAACGCCGCCTGGCCCTTCGGCCACTGGCTGCGCACGGCGGCGCGGGGCAGGCGGTTCGCGGCGCTCTCGCTGAGTGCCGTCAACGCGGGCATCGCCGCACAGGCGGTGTACGCACAGGCGCTCTATTCGGCGCACCGGTTCGGCTGGCCGGAAGAGCCGCTCTTCGGCGCGACGCCGTGGCTCGCGGCGCGGCTGCCGCTGCTCGCCGGCACGCTGCTGCTCACGATGCTGATCTTCAGGAGGGTGCGATGACCGCGAACGCCGGAGCGCTCGAACGCGCGATCAAGCGCAACGACTGGGAGCGCGTCGCGCTGGCGCTGGTGCTGGCGCTGGTGGCTGCCGCACGCAAGGCGCCACCGGCCACGATCGACGATCTGCTGGCGATGCTCTCGACCGAGGAGGCTGCCGATGATCCGCCCCGGCGCTGACCCTCCGTCGCCTGCGCAACCGGATGCCGTCACGCAACCGGAACCACCGCCGCAGTTCTATCGCTCGGTCGTAGACGACGCCGCTGATCTGATCGAAGCGGACGAGATCCAGGGCGTCGACCGCGAGCTGTCGCTGCTGCGCGTGAAGTTCCGCGAGGAGATGGACGCGAGCCGCGCAGCGATGCTCGACAACCCGGAGCAGTACGCGCTGATGCTCAAGAGCATCGAGATGATCGTGCGGACCGTGTCGGCGCGTTACCGGATGAGCGCGAAGAAGTCGGCGGACCTGGCGCAGGGCATCACGGATGTGCTGGACCGGATGGGGTTGGCGTTCTGGGGAGAAGGCGCGGCGCCGCTCTGAGCTTTCAGCTAGTCAGACATCAGAGAGCTGAGAGCAGAGAGCAGAGAGCAGAGGCGACGACCGACGACCGACGACCGGCGACCGACGACCGGCGACCAGAGCAGGAGTAACCCTTGTTCGAACTGGAGCGCTCGATCTCACGTCTGTTGCGGATGCGCGGGCAGGCACGCGAGGAGATCGTGCCCGAGAACGTCGGGGCGCTCACCAGCTCTGCGTTTCGCGCGCTGATGGCGGAGCGCCTCCGTATCCTCGAGCGCGACGTCGCCGACGTGCGAGCGCGGGCGAACGGCGTGCTGTTCGTAGTAGCTGGTGCGGTCATCACCCAGCTGGTGCTGCGCCTGATCGCCTGAAGGACTGACAGCTGTGAACTGTGAACGTGAACTGATGATCCCCTCCCTCCGCCCCTACCAGTCCGATGCTGGGCGCGCTGTCCTCGAGTCGGTGCGACGCGGACTGGGGCACTCGATCACCATCGAGATCGCGCGGCAGGGCGGCAAGAACGAGCTGTCGTCGAAGATCGAGATGCTGCTGCTGGCAGCGTCGTATCGGCGCGGCGGCGATGCGGTGAAGTGCGCGCCGACCTTCCGGCCGCAGTTGCGCATCAGCATGCGCCGCCTCTGGCGCCGGCTCGAAGCGAGCGGGCTGGCCACATGCGCGACACGCGAGCCGAACGCGATCACGCTCGGCGGCGCGCGCGTGCTGTTCCTTTCGGCGGAGCACGGCGCGAACGTCGTCGGCCACACGGCGTCGCTCTTGCTCGAAGTCGATGAGGCGCAGGACGTCGACATCGACAAGTTCGACCGCGAGTTCCGCCCGATGGCCGCCGCCGCGAACGCGACCACCGTGTACTACGGCACTGCCTGGGACGACCGCACACTGCTCGAGCGCGCCAAGCAGGCGAATGTCGAATCCGAGCGCCGCGACGGCATCCGCCGTCACTTCCAGTACGACTGGCGCGCCGTCGCCGAGCACAATCCGGCGTACGCGCGATTCGTCGAGTCCGAGCGCGGGCGCCTCGGGGCGACGCATCCGCTCTTCCTGACGCAGTACGAGCTGCAGCCGATCGCGGGTGGCGGCCGGCTGCTGACGGCGCAGCAGCGCGCGCAGCTCGCCGGCACGCGCGCGCGCCTGCACGCACCACTGCCGGGCGAGGCATACGTCGCCGGCCTCGACATCGCCGGCGGCGAGGACGAAGGCGCTTCGCGGCCCGCGGCCGGACGCGACGCGACGGTGCTGACCATCGGCCGCCTGGTCTACGCCGAGAGCGCGGCGCTCGTCAGCGAGCCACGCGTCGAGATCGTCGAGCACTACGCGTGGACCGGCGAGCCCCACGAGACGCTGCTGCCCCGGCTCATCGATCTGCTGCGCGGCGTCTGGCGCGTGCACCGCGTTGCCGTCGATGCCACCGGTCTCGGCGAGACGACGGCGCGGCTGCTCGCGTCGGCACTCGGGGGTGGCCGCGTCGATGCGGTGAAGTTCACGTCGGACAGCAAGTCGAAGCTCGGCTTTGCCCTCCTCGCGGCGATCAACGGCGGCCGGCTGAAGTCGGACGCCGGCGATGGCTCGGCGGAGCACCGCGAGTTCTGGCGCCAGGCGGAACTCGCGCGCGTCGCCTACCGCGCGAACAGCACGATGAACTTCTTCGTCGACCCGGCGGAGGGTCACGACGACTATCTCGTGAGCGCGGCGCTGCTCGTGCGGGCATCGCAGGCGCAGCAGCGGCGCGCGGCGATGGGGCGGGTGAGCGTGTGAGAAGCGAGAGACGGGAAGCGGGAAGCGGGAGACGGGACGATGGAGGATGGACGGTGGAAGATGGAAGCCGGATCGCAGCCAACACGGCCGCTGACGACTGATTACTGAAAACTGATAATTGACAACTCCCTGGAGGGACGCATGGTCGCGCTGCGACAGGAAGACGGACGGCGAAGATCACACACGCGGGTGCGGCTACGGTTCATCGATGCGGAACCGGAGCCGATGCTGGAGCCGCTGCCGCTCGTGCGGCGCGACACGCTGCCGGAGCACGTGGACTATCGCGATACCGGATGCGAGCTGTCGCCGAGCTGTCAGCATTGTCCGCTGGAGCACTGCAAGTACGACGCGCCGGTCACGCTGCGGCGGGCGATGATGGCCGCGCGCGACCGCGAGATCGCCGTGCTCAGGCGCCGCCACCGCGCACCGATCGACATGCTGGCGGAGACCTACGGCGTCACCACGCGCACGATCTTCCGCATCCTCAGCGAACAGCGCCGGTGATCCGGGAGATGGGCGATGAGAGGTTGGACGTGAGAGGTGGGGCGAAGGCTGGATGTTAGATGTTGGAGGTTGGATGCCGGCGCGCGCACAGTGCGCGGGGCGGCGCCCTTACGGCGTCGCGGTTGGCACGAACGGCGTCGGGCACGGCGCCAGGCGCGGAGGCGGTGGCGTAGGAGTGGACTCCCCGGCGCGGATGGCGACATCGGGTTCGAACGCAATCGCGCAGAGCGTCGGCGTGGCGGTAGGCACGAAGGGTGTCGGCGTCGGGCATTGCACCTGCATACGAGTGGGCGTTGGTTCGCCGGCTCGCCTCAAGATCAACGGGGCGTTCGTACATGGCGTCGGCGTCGCTACTGCTGCATCGGGAGCGCCCGCCGGTTTGGCGCACGCCCAGGCGAGCATGGCGAGAACACAAAGCACCATCAATGAGCGCATCCAACACGTATACCCGAAAACCGACGGCCGCGACTGACAACTGACGACTGAGAACTCAAGACTGACAACTACCAACTCCCGAAGGAGCACTCCCATGCCCGACGCCACCACCCTTCCGCAGCAGATTCGGCAGATGGACGCCGGCCGCCTCCGCCGCTACGGCGAGAACCTGGCGTTCTACGGCGGCGACCAGTGGCCGGCATCGATAACGCGTCGCCAGAACCGGCGCCCCGTCTTCAACTACGCGAAGGCGATCGTCGACAAGACGACGTCGTACCTGGTGTCCGGTCTCAACTTCGCCGTCGATGCGGACGGCGACACGCCGGCGGCGGCGGCGCGCGCCCGCGCATCGGAGCGCGCGCTGGCGCAGGTGTACGACGCGAACCAGCTCGACCAACTCGATTTCGACACCGAGATCGATGCGGCGATCCTCGGCGACGGCGCATACAAGGTGACCTGGGACGCCGCCGAGCAGCGCGTCCGCGTCTCCGCCCCGGACGTGCAGGGCCTCTTCGCCTGGTGGGCTGGCGACGACGTCTCGCGCGTGTGGCGCATCGCCAGCCGCTACGGCATCGACGCGGAGTCGGCGCGCGCGATGTACGGCGTGACGGCGGCGAAGGGCGCACGGCTTTCGAGCGCGGCGAAGCAGCCCGGCGTCGAGATCGTTGAAGTGTGGACGGCGCAGCAGTTCGAGCTGTGGGCGGACGGCGCGCGCATCGAGCAGCGCGACAACCCGTACGGCTTCATCCCCATCATCATCTACCCGAATATCCGCGAGCCGAAGCAGTTCTGGGGCCAGAGCGACCTGCCCGCGATCAAGGAGCCGGTGCGCGAGCTGAACCGCGCGCTGACGCAGCTCTCGATGATCCTGGAGCTGTCCGGCAACCCGATCGCTGTGCTGGAGAACGTCAGCGAGTCGACCGACATCGCCGTCATGCCGGGCGCCGTGTGGGAACTGCCGGAGCGCGCGCGTGCGTACCTGCTCGACCTGCTGCAGGGCGGCGGCGTCAAGCTGCACGCCGACTACGTCGACCTGATCTACCGGGCGCTGCATGACCTGGGCGAGTCGCCGCGGACGGCGTTCGGCGACAACCGCAGCGGGCTCTCGGGCGTCGCGCTCAACGTCGAGCTGGACCCGCTGTTGAAGAAGGTGCAACGCAAGCGGCTGATCCGCGGGTCCGCATATCGGCGGCGCAACGAGATGATCCTCCGCATCCTGGAGCAGTACGCCCTTGTGAGCAGTCGCCACGGCGACTCTTCGAACGGCAACGGCGACTCCGCGAGCGTGAGCTACGCGCCGTATCGCTCGCGCGTCGTTTGGGGCAGCGTGCTCCCGCTCGACCGCAGCCGTCTCGTCGAGGACGAGCGCGTGCTCGTGAGCAGCGGCATCCACAGCCGCCGCCGCGCCGCCGATGAGCTGGGTGTGGAGGATCCGGAGCTGGAGTTCCGGAGGTGGGTGGAGGAGCAGCAGGCGGTTGGTGGTGCGTCCGGCGGCGGTTAGTTAGGGGAGCGCCGCCGAACGATCCGGCGCGAAACGGGCTCGGCGGCGGCCCCACTACATAGAGCCTGTGGTTGACAAGACAGCAGAGGCGGATATAGGCTTAGAACATCTGTTCGGTACGGGAGATAGTATGCCTGACGTATACAGATTGACCAGCTTCGCGGTCGACGCTCTTGGAATCACCGTGAGCGCAACGATGGCTCCGCAGTTTACGAATCTCCGAAGAGTCATCGAGGGAACTCTTCCCGGAGCAACCTGCTCCCGTTCTCGTGCTAGAGGCCTTCAAGCGTTCTCGACCGAAGAGCGAATCGACATTGTAAACATCGGTGAAAGGACGGATGACCTCGAGGCTTTGCTGCTCGGGATGACGATCTCGCTGAATGTGGTAGATAAGTGTGACATCAGCCAGTGCTTAGACTTCTACCGGGTGCCTTCGGAATCTGACGAAGATCCAGAGGAGTGGCACTATACGGAGCTAGGCAATTTCCTTTATCGTGCGAAATACAGCGGGTCAGATGGTGCCGCCCGCACGCTTGGGCGTGCGATGGTTGAGCATGTCGTCAATCACCCAGCTTTGCGGAACTCGACCGCCGTTGCCGCCATTCCCTCGTCAGGCGAATCGCGTTTTAGGCCCAACCTGCCTGTCTATTGGGCTGGAGTCCTTGCCGAGAGTCTAGGCATACCAGTCGTGGAGATTCAGAGAACAAGAACCGTTTCGTCACAAAAGAGTGTGGGCTCGATGTCGAAGCGCCGCGAGAATCAGACAGGCTCAATGGATTTGGAGTATGAAGTGGTCGACCAGTCCGTTCTCCTGATCGACGATCTTTACATGGGTGGCGAGACCATGGCTGAAGGTTGTCGAGCGTTACGATCGGCCGGCGTAAGAAATGTGTTTGGTGTGGCGATCGCTAAGACAGTTAAAGGGACCACGGGATACCAATTCACTTGAACATGCGGTACGAACAGATCGCCCCCGCCGATTCAAAGTATCCAGCCTCCGTAGCGCGTTCGATTGCAACGCCAGCAACGCTATACGTTCTCGGTCGACTGGACCTGCTTTCGCAGCCGACGATCAGTATTTGCGGATCGCGAGCGGCGAGCGAATCTGCGCTGCGCTATTCCGAGCAATTCGGGGCAATTGCCGCCCAGGTTGGGTTCGTGGTCGTCAGCGGGAATGCGAAGGGAGTGGATCGCGCCGCTCACAGAGGCGCTCTGGAGGCCGGCGGCGCAACAGTCGTGGTAAGCCCCGAGGGAATCGATCAGTTCCGTGTGGCTCGTGAGTTTCGGGATCTTGCGGATCTCAACAAGAACTTCGCTGTCGTTTCGCAGTTTGAACCGAATGCGGGCTGGACCGCCTACCGTGCCATGCAGCGAAACAAGTACATCGTCGCTCTGTCGCGGGGACTCTTTGTGATTGAAGCGCGTGAAAAAGGAGGAACACTAGACGCCGGATTAGAGGGCCTCCGGCAGAAGAAGCCTCTTTGGGTAATGGAGTACGCGAAGCGAGAGCATGGACGCGCGGGAAATCGCATTCTGCTTGAGAAGGGTGGAACTCCCGTGCGCACCACCGGTGAGTTGAAAGACATCTTAACAACGGCGTACGAACGACGCACTGAAACGTCCGTTCAAACTGCCTTAGCCTTTTGACATGGGTGCCTGTCGGCCGCCGCATGAGCGCGGCGCTTAGGTTTTCTTGGTCGCCCGCTCGTCCCGAGGGCGCATGAGCAGCACCACACAGATCGCCAGCACCCACAGCTCGAACAGCACCGGCGCGATGGTGCCGGCGACGATCGTGGGGGTGAAGAAGCCGTCGCGGGCGAAGGAGCCGGCGGAGACCAGGTGCACCGCCGCGACCGCGAAGCCGTACCAGGCGAGCCAGGACGGGAAGAGCTGCGTGCGCAAGACGGCGAGGGAGATCGCGATCAGCGAGACCGCCGTCGGCAGACCGCTCATCACGAGCATCAGTGCGTACACGTCCATCAGCGTGCGATAGGTCTGCGGGTCGCCGGCGCCCTCGCGGAACGCCATCTGCGCGAGCACGCCGAACGCCGTGAAGACGATGGCGATGAAGGTGATGCCGCCCGCCACCCCGAGCGCCGCCAGCGTCTCGACGCCGGCATCGAGCCTGCGGAACACGTCGCGCAGAAGCAGATAGAACGCGAGGTTGACGCCGGTACCGATGGCGGCGCAATACAGCGCGATGAGCACCGGCATGCGGTTGTCGGCGAAGAAGGCCGCGACCTGCGGGCCGGAGTCGCTCTCGTCGGGCGGGCCGACCGAGAGAAAGATCGCGATGGCGACCATGGTGGCGGCCACCGTCGCAATGCCGGCGATGGCGGTCCAGAGATATGATTCGCGTTCGGTCATGGCGCCTCCCCCGACGCATCATCGGGGGAGGCGCGCTGCTCTGTCAATGGGAAGAGGATCTGCAGGCGGGTCAGCGAGCGGCGACGGGCTCCTCATACGCGCGCTTTAGGGTGGCGATGTCGATCTTGGTCATCAGCATCATCGCCTGCATGACGCGGTCAGCTCGCTTCCGGTTCTTATCGCCGAGCATCTCGCCCAGGATCGGCGGGGTGATCTGCCACGACAGGCCGAACTTGTCCTTCAGCCAGCCGCACTGGCTCGGCTCGCCGCCGCCCGCGATGAGCGTGTCCCACATGCGGTCGATCTCTTCCTGCGTCTCGCAGTCCACGACGAACGATACGGCCTCATTGAACTTGAACTCGGGGCCGCCATTGAGCGCCATGAACTCCTGCCCGAGGATCTCGAACGTTGCGGTCAGCACGGATCCGGGTTCCCCCGGGCCGGTGTCGCCCCAGCGGGTGATCTCACCCTTCTTCGCATTCTTGAAAACGGAGGTGTAGAAATTCATCGCCTCCTCCGCCTGACCATCGAACCACAGGCACGTCGTGAGCTTCTTCATCGATGCACACTCCTTTTCACGTCATTGTTCCAATACTGCGGCGGCGTGTCGATAGCCGGTTTGAGATACGACGAGAGACGCGGGATCGATCGTTACGGATTCGCCACGCGAGCGTGACTCAGGCGTTACGCGGTCCGTGCAGGCCGATGATGTTGCCATCCGGGTCGTCGATGATCGCGTAACGCGAGCGCCAGAATGCGTCGATGGGCGCCAGGTGGCCGTGGTAGCCGGCGCCGGTCATCTCGCGGTACAGATCGTCGACCGCCTGTGACGATGCGAGCGAGAAGTTGAGTGTGTTCGGCGCCGCGCCCGATGGCTCCTGCCAGTTCGGGTCATAACTCCTCGTCAGTTCCCACGTGCCGAGTTGGATCGCGACTCCTCCGGGCATGTCAGCGGATGCGAAGCTCCCTTCGCTGTCCGCCTCGAACGTGAGTCGCAGCTTGCGGTAGAACGCCAGCGTAGCCGTCATGTCGCGCACGAAGAGGTGGACGCCGGTGAGGGTGGGTTGCTGATCGCTCATGTCGAAAGATCTCCTTCGGATGACGGTTGAGTGTCGCTACTGCTTGACCGCGCGCGTGGCGTAGTAGCCGGGCATGTACTTGGCGGTGAGGCCGGCGTGGTGCGGCGCTTCGGCGAAGTCCGTCAGCACGAAGCCCGCCGCGAGCTGCCCGCCGATCTGCTCGACGAGCGAATGGCTGTACTCGAGCGGCGCATCGCCGATGAAGCGCGCGCGCTCGTCGGGCGTGAGATGCGTGAGGTCGGTGTACGGCAGGCTGTGCCGCGCGATGAGTTCCTTGCGTTCGTCTTCCGCCTCGCGGTCGAAGATGTAGATGTCCGGGTTCATGAAGCCGGCGAGCAGCGAGCCGCCGCGACGCAACACGCGGTAGCACTCGCGCCAAACGGGCGTGATCTCCGGGCAGAACAGATTCGACACCGGATGGAAGATCAGGTCGAAGCTCTCGTCGCCGAACGCGCTCAGATCGCCCATGTCGCCGAGCATGGTGCGTAGCGTCAGCCCATCGCGCTCGGCGACGCTGCGGTCCTGCTCGAGCTGCTTCGGTGAGTTGTCGAAAACGGTGACGTCCGCGCCCGCCGCCGCCAGCACCGGCGCCTGCTGGCCGCCTCCGGAAGCAAGGCACAGCACGTCGACGCCGTGCAGGTCAGCCGGAAACCAGTCGCGCGGCACCGGCTCGTAGCCGATGAGCACGACCGACCAGTCGCCATCGCGGGCGCGTGCGATCACCTCGGATGTGACGGGTCGCGTCCACTCGTTGTCGAGCGTCACCTGGTTGTCCCAGGCCGCGCGATTGTGTGCGACCGGATCGATCTCGCTCACTCGCGCCACCGGACTTCGTACAGGCGGACGGCGTCGTCGAAGCCCTTCGGTACGAACTCACCGCGGTCGGAGAAGAGGAAGCTCTTGCCGGACAGCAGGCCGCGCACGGTATCGGGGACGAGGATCTCGCCCGCGCCCGCCTTCGCGGCGATGCGAGAGGCGAGAATCACCGTCGATCCGAATAGATCGCCGTCTTCCTCGATCGGCTCGCCGGCGTTGAGGCCGACTCGCACGTGCAGCGGCTCCGGCATCGATTCGGTGTGCGACGCGAACGCGCGCTGCAACGCGATCGCGCACTCCATCGCAGACGTCACGCTGCCGAAGGAGGCCATGAAGCCGTCGCCTATGGTCTTTACTTCGGTGCCGCCGTGCTGCTTCAGCGTTTCGCGCGTGATGCGCTCGTGCTCGTGCAGGACGTCGCGGCCCTTCGTGTCGCCGAGCCGCTGCATCATCTCGGTGTGGCCGACGATGTCGGTGAAGAGCACGGTGCGAAACAGCGATGGCGGGGATGGCTCGGCCGACGGCTCGGTTGGAGAAGATCCGATGACGACTGAATCAGCTCGGCCACCATCGCGTAGGTGGGGTCGGAGTATTGGCGGAACTTTGCGCCCGGGATCTTCGCCGCCACACGCTGGCAACAGCGGGCAGGTACAAAATACGGTTCCTGCCTTATGACGAGGGTCGGCTGGCGCACTTGGGGAAGCATGTCGCCGAGATCAATAGTCTCCCACACTCGCGCATACAGAACGCCGACGACGGGGTCTACCCATCCCGCCACCGCGCCAGCCAGCCCAATGACCACTTCGGACGATGCGTCCAAACCGAGGAGCACGCGCATCAGTGTTTGGGTGTAAACGTTCCAGTCCAATTCGGCGAGGGTCGCGCTCGTGCGCCCGAGAGGCGTGTCCTCTAGCTCCCGCATAGATGTGTAGGGCGATTCCATAACTACGTGAGTCACTCGGTCTGGGAGCTCGAGCGCAAGCCGGAGGCAGGTGGCGACCGCTAAAATATTGCCGCCATCTGCGTATGCGATAAACCGGTCCAGCTTCGCCGCGTCGATCACCGCCTTTGCATCCGCCAGCGAGGTCTCCAACGAGACAGCATCGACGTCGCGTTCGGACATGCCCGACCCGCGCGCATCGAACGTCACGAGGCGGAAGGATCGTACGATCGCCTCGAATTGCGCCCCGAAGACGGAGAATGATTCCTGCACATGAGAGAATGGCGTCCCGTTGCACCACAGCAACGCAGGCCCCTCGCCGATCTCGGCCCAGGCGATACTCAAGCCGTCGCGAGTCGTCGTGTACTGGACCGGTGGCGCTTCCATGCGGGGATTATGGGCGATCGGTCGAGGCGGTGCTACGAGCGCGGCGCGGAGGCGCGTTGCCGGATCTGCCGATAATTGGTTTGAGATGGTTGCATGGAGTTAGTCCGCCGCTGGCTGCCGCGCGTGTTTCGCTGGCCGGTTGTGCTGGCGTGGATGGCGCTGATCTTCGCCGGGTCGTCGGTGCCGAACGAGTTCGCGCCCTCGGGACCGACGCTGCCGCTTGACAAGGTGGCGCACTTCGGCGAATACGGAGTGCTGGCGTTCCTGCTCGCCGGCGCCACCCGGCGCTACGCCGGCGGCCGGCTGACGCCGCTGCTGCTCGCGGCGTGCGTCGCCGTGTGCATGGCGTACGGCGCGAGCGATGAGTTTCACCAGCGCTTCGTGCCCGGCCGAGACGCCTCGCTCGACGACCTGGCTGCGGACGCGGTGGGATCAGTGGCCGGTGCGCTCGCGGCAGTGGTGGTGCTGCGCAGGATCGACCGCGACGACGCGGACGGCCAGCAGGGTGCTGCAGATCTGTCACCCTGAGCGAAGCGAAGGGTCTCGGCACGAGAAAAGATGCTTCACTGCGTTCAGCATGACAGCCTGGCTGTCGGCGGGTACACCGCTCGGCCCTTTTTTCAGCACGCGGCTAGGCGCGGCGGATCAGGGTGAGCCCGTCGCGGACCGTCAGGATCGCATTCTGCACGCGCGGGTCGTTCTGGACGTGGTCGTTGAATGCGGCGATCGCGTTGCCGTCGTCGTTCTTCGGGTCGAGCACGGTGCCGTTCCAGAGCGTGTTGTCGACGGCGATCAGCCCGTTCGGGGCGAGCAGGCCCAGCGCGGCCTCGTAGTAGTTGAGGTAGTTCGTCTTGTCGGCGTCGATGAAGACGAAGTCGAAGATGCCGTCGATCGCCTTCAGCGTCTCCCGTGCTGGACCCTGCAGGATCTCGATCCTGTGTCCGTGCTCGCTCCGGTCGAAGAACCCGCGTGCGAATGCGATCGTGTCGGCGTCGATCTCGCACGTGGTAATGCGGCCGTCGTCCGGCAGCGCCGCCGCCATCATCAGGGCGCTGAAGCCGGTGAACATGCCGATCTCCAGCACGTGGCGCGCGCCGGTGGCGGCGACGAGGATCTGGAGCAGCGTGCCCTCGAGCTGCCCGGAGAGCATGCCGGCACGCGGGCCCATCTTGCGCTCCGTCTCGGCCACCAGCTCCGCGAGCAGCGGCGGCAGCGGCGAGGTGTGGCGCTCGGCGTAGGCTTCGATGCCGTCAGGCAGGAATGTCAGAGGCATGTGGTGCTCCTTGGGGTGCAGTACGGCGACATCGTAATGGAGAGAGACGCGAAACGGGAGGCGGGAGACGGGAGGCCGCAGCCGAAGGCGGAGGTAGAAGCGTGGTAGAGGCCGCGACTATCCGGAGTCGGGGGAATGGCCTCCGGCACCGGCCGCCTCGGAGTTCATGGCTCGCGGATGACCGCGAACACCCGCTGCGCGTCCGCCACCCCTTTGAGGGCGTGCTCGCCACGGTCCTCAAACCGCACGACGGCGCTGGTGCGCGCAAGGCTCCGTACCGTGTCCGAGACCAGCAGTTCGCCGGGTGCCGAGAGTCCGCTGATCCTTGATGCGATGTTCACGGCGCCACCGTAGACGTTGTCCTCCTCGCGGATCACGTCGCCGGCGTGGATGCCCAGGTGGAGCGGCAGGCCGCCCGCATGGCCCGCCGCGGCGCAGCGCAGCGCCGCATCGATCGCTTCGCGGGCCGACTTGAAGACGGCGAGCACGCCGTCGCCGAGGAGCTTGCCGTCGATCGCGTTGCCTGCGTGCTCGCGGATGATCGCTCGCATCGCGGTGTCCAGCTCTCGCGCCTTCTCGCGGAACGCCGCATCGCCGAGCTGCTCGGTGATGGCGGTGGAGTCGACGATGTCGGCGAAGAGGATGACGGCCGTACCGGAGGGGGGGTCAGCGGCGCGTTCCGGCGCCGTCCTGCCAGCGATAACACGCGACATTGCTTCCGGGATCGAGCCGGTGAGGTCCGACAAGAACTCGCTCATCGCCGCCAACGCCTGGGGACCGAGTACCAGCACGGTGTTTCCCTCGGAGAGAACCAGGCGCGCGCCCGGGATCGCCGCCGCAAGTGATCTCGCCCCTTCGGTCGGGTAATACGGATGGTCGCGCGGATGCACCACCAGCGTGCGCGCGCGGACGCGGGGCGCAAGCTCGCTGACATCCCACTCGTTGCTCGCCGTTTCGTGGCGAAAAAAGGTCTCGGGCGCGACCGAGCGTCGCATCATCGCGGCGTAGCTGCGGGCGTCCTCCTGGTTCGACCAGCTATCGACCGCTGCCATCCACGACTCGCTCGCGAGCTTCCAGTCGGTGCGCGCCAGCCACAACAACTGGTCGAGCGGGTCGGGCGATTCGACACTTGCGCCCCGCAGCACTGCCCACAGCACAAGATGTGACACCCGCTCGGGGTGGATGGCGGCGTACGCGACGCCCACCGGCACACTCGTGCCGGCGCAAGAGAGCGCGAACGAACCGGGCGCCGTCCGGTCCGCCACCGCATCCAGGTCGCGCATCATCGCTTCAAGCGAGAACTCCCCGACGTCGCGGTCGGACAATCCGCAGCCCCGCATGTCGTACTTGACAAAGGTGAACGCGCTCGCGGCCGCTCTGAAGATGGCCTGGAGGGACGGGATCTTCCACTCGTCCTCGATGTTGCTGGAGATACGCGGCGACATGGCGATGTACGGGGGCCCGTTGCCGATCGCGTAGTAGGCGATATTCACGCCATCGCTCGTTTTCACGTACTGAATCTGCGGTTCCATGCGGGGATTATCCGCGATCGGCCCCCGATCAAGCCACAGGTGGTGGTTCGCAAACCAGATAACTGTAGGGTCTACGGTCGAGGTTTCACGTCTGCGAGAGCTCCGAACTTATCGGTGCAGCATCGCTTCCAGGCGGGCCTTCGCTTCGGGCCATTCGTCGTCAATCATGCTGAAGAACACGCTGTCGCGCTGGAAGCCGTGCTGGCTGAGCATGTGCTTGCGGAACGTGCCCTCCTCCTTCGCGCCGAGCCGCGCGATCGCCGCGCGAGACTTCTCGTTGCGAGCGTCGGTCTTCCATTCGACGCGCAGGCAGCCCAGCTCCTCAAAGCAGTGCCTGAGCTGGAGGTACTTCGCCTCGGTGTTGATGCGCGTGCGCTGCGCGCTCGGCGTCAGCCACGTCCAGCCGATCTCCAGCCGCCGGTCGCGCGGTGAGATCTCGAGGTAGCGCGTGCTGCCGACGACGTCGCCGCTGGCGAGGTCGATCGTCGTAAACGGCAGCTCCGTGCCGGCGTCGCGCCCCGTCAGCGCTACCTCCACCCAGCGGGCGAAGTCCTCGCGTGTCCGAGGTCCGACGCTCACCCACTTCCAGATGCTCTCGTCGTTGCCAGCGGCGTAGAGCGCGTCGATATGGCCGAGCGACAGCGGCTCCAGCCGGACGTACTTGCCTTCGAGCACCACCGGCCGGATGTCGAACCGATCCTGCGCGCTCATTCGGCGGTCGGCTCCGTCCATGAAACCGGCAAAGAGATCACGATCCGGCAGGCACTTCGACCACGCGGCCATCCTGCAGACCGAAGCTAAACACGTCAACGGCCGGCGGTTTCACACCGAGCATGGTGAGCGCGGTGCAGATCTGGCTCCGATGGTCGGTCCCGTGATGCAGCGCCTGCGCCAGACGGATGCCCATCGGAGCGTGCTTCTGGTACCCGTCGTCAGGGTCGACCTCACGAAGCACGGCGTCCGCATCGATGCCCTCGTCGAGGAGTCGCAACCAACCGGTGCCGATGTCCTCCATCGCAGCCCTGAGCTCCGCAAGCCCCATTCGGTCCGCCCTGATGAAGGAGCCGCGCTCACCACTCGCGACGAAGAGCTCGAAGGAGTCGCTCCCGATGACGTGGCGCATCGTCGCGAGGATCGAGCGGTCGGTCGCAGGGACTGCGGCATCCAACTGCGAAGGACTGAGCGCGAGGCACGCATCGATTAGCCGCAGTGTCGCCCAAACATGATGGGCAAACGCATCGTCGAGCAAGGACCTGCTCATTCCGTCACTATACAAACAGACCTCGCGGAGCGTGAGCAAAGGCCGCCACTGGCCGGCCGCACCAGCACCACCGGCCGGATGCCGGACAGCGGCGCCGACTGCGCGCTCACGTGGCGATGCCGAGTTGCTCCCGGTAATCGGGCTCGATGGCTTGCAGGATCTGGTTCTCGATGTAGCGGTCGTAGGGCAGCTTGAGCGCGGCGGACACATACTGCGCGGGTACCGGCAGGTCCGGCCGGTCGGCGATGACAGCATCTTCCTTGAGCGTGGCGATCTCCTCGTCGGAATAGCCGATCTCCTTCAGCACTTCTTCGTTGTGCTCGCCGAGCAGGGGCGCGTGGCCGCGCGCTTTCGCCTCGAAGCGCGTGAACTTTGCTGCGACGTGGCGCTGCACCGGCCGCTTGCCCAGCATCGGCTGGTCGACGATGTCGAAGTGATGCCGCGCCTTGAACTGCGGGTCGAACAGGATCTCCTTGCCGTCGAGCACGGGCGCCGCCTTTACGCCGGCGGCCTGCAGCGTATGCATCACGTCGTAGTGGTCGCGCTGTGATGTCCATTCGGTGATCGCTTCGTCGAGCGCGTCGTGATGGTCGTGGCGCGCGAGCACAGTGGCGAAGCGATCGTCGTCGAGCCACTCGGCGTGGTCCATCGCGCGCGCCATGCGCTCGAATTCGGCGTCGTTCTCGCACGAGATCACGGCCCAGCGGTCGTCGCCGGCGCATCGATAGCAACCCTGCGGTGCGGCGTAGTCGCCGCGGTCGCCCATGCGCTCGGGCAGGCGCTGGTTCATCTGGTAGTCCAGCAGGGCGGCGGCCATGATCGGAATCGCC
Organism: Chloroflexota bacterium; assembly: GCA_030774575.1. Taxonomy (GTDB): domain Bacteria; phylum Chloroflexota; class Dehalococcoidia; order DSTF01; family JACRBR01; genus JALYKW01. The sequence goes on from JALYKW010000023.1 coordinate 72,117, forward strand.
GCTTCCTGCTCCGACAGGTCGATGTACTGTCCCTTGCCGGTGCGGTGCTTGTATTGCAGCGCCGTCAGGATCGCGCCTGCGCCGACGAAGCCGGAGTAGGGATCGGTGAACGAGAGGCCGGAGCGCATAGGCGGGCCATCGCGGTAGCCGGTGATCGATGAGATGCCCGAGGCGGGCTCGAGCCCCATGCCATAGGCGCCGAAGTCCCGCATCGGGCCGTACTGCCCGTAGCCGGACAGCGAGCACATGATCAGGTCGGGCTTGATCTGCTTCAGGACCTCCCAGCCGAGGCCGAAGTTCCCCATCACGCGCGGCGTGAAACTCTCGACGACGACGTCAGCGCCGGCGACGAGCTTGCGGATGATCTCGCGGCCCTCTTCCTTCGCCAGATCCAGCACCATCTCGCGCTTGCTGGTGTTGCGGATGACGAAGTACGACGCGCGCAGCCAGTGGTGGTCGAGGCCGTCGTTGTCGGTGATGATCAGGTTGCGCGTGACGTCCATCCGGCTCGCCGACTCGAAGCGGATGACATCGGCGCCGAGGTCGCCGAGGATGCGCGTGCAGGCCGGTCCGGCGAACACCTGAGCCAGGTCGACGACGCGCACGCCCTCGAGCGGCAGCCCCTGCGCGCCGTTCATATCACCCCCCGGTCGCTGAGGATGGTGAGGTCGCCCTTCTCGTAGCCGAGCTGGCCGACGAGCACATCGACGTTCGCTTCGCCGCGCGCGGGTGCGGGCTCCGCCTGCAGCGGCGTCTCCGACATCTTGAACGGCGCACCCGGCAGCGTGATCTCGCCGGCAACCGGGTGCTTCTGCTTCTCGAAGAAGCCGCGCTCCGCCAGGTGCTCGTCCGACTGCAGGTCGCTGGCGGACGGCACGAATGCGAACGGCAGCCGCAGCGCCTGCGCCGTCATGACGATCTCCATCGCCGTCTTGGACTGCAGGTACGGCGCGATCAGGCCCTCGAACTCGCGCCAGTTCACCATGCGCTCGCCCATCTGCTTGAACAACAGCGTCTGGTCCAGCTCGATGTCTTCCAGCAGCAGCGCCATCGGCGAGATCGTGTCCGGCTGCAACGGCGTCGGGAAGCCGTTGGCGCCGGGGATGACGACGATGTGGCCATCGGCGCACTCCATGATGTCGTTCGGATAGCCCCAGATGTGGCGCGAGTAATAGCGCCGGCGGATGGCGCCCTGGAAGCCGTACATCGCGGCGTTGTACTCGTCCGCGGACGCCACGGCTTCCACCAGCGAGACGTCGACGTGATCGCCGCCGCCGTTCTTCGCGCGGTTCGCCAGCGCCGCCAGGATGCCGATCCACAGCTGCACGCCGCCGAGGTACTCGCCCGCCTGACCGCCCGTGACGAGCGGCTCGCGGTCGGGATCGCCGGTGTTGTACATGATCGTGCTCATGGCCATGGCGGTGATGTTGTTGCCGTCGTAGTCGGCGTAGGGCCCGGTCGCGCCAAAGGGTGAGATCTGCGCGAGAGTCAGCTCCGGGAAGTCCGCCTTCAGGTCGTCATAGGTCAGCTCCCACGTTTCGAGCGTCGAGGCCTTCTCGCCACAGACGAGGACATCCGCGTTCGCGAGCAGCTTCCTCAGCACCACCTGGCCGGAGGTCACCGAGACATCGAGCGTGATGCTGCGCTTGCTGGTGTTGAGATGCAGGTAGAGGCCGGACTTCTCGGGGTTCGGGACGTCGTCCGGGAACGGGCCGAGGCGGCGGCTGTAGTCGCCGACTGGCGGCTCTACCTTGATGACGCTGGCGCCGCTATCGGCGAGCAGCTTCGTGGCGTACGGGCCGGCGATCCCCTGCGAGATATCGACGACGCGGAGGTCACTGAGGGCGCGGTCGGGCATGCTGCACTCCGCTTCCGGCTCGTGGTTCGGGCAGGATACGCCGGAGCAGGTGGGCGATCAAACGCACGGGTCGGGAACTCCGAGTCGTGGCATGCGTTCTTCGGCGGGGGATAACGCGCACTGCGAAGGCGGGTCTCTAGGAACATCATGCCTTGACTTGACCGTTTAATCGGTCGATCATTAGGTGAGGCATGATGTTGAAAACTCACACGCATCACCCGATGGAAACTGCTGAGTCAACCGACTAGATTGCGAGACGCCATCGCCGCCCTCCGAGCGGTCGTCGATGACATACGGGCCGCTCTATCACGGGCGGTGGCACCCCCTGTGCGGGAACCGCTGTGGAAGCAACGACAGGACTTAATCGAAGCCCGACAGGATCGGACGAGTCCTGAGCGTAGGGGCGAACTACTTGCCGCTGCCGCGGCGCGACCTGGGTTGGAAGAGAAGCTTCGCGCGGGAGACGCGCTGTTCGACCAGTGGAAGGCGCTCCTGCCAAGTGAAATACGTAGTTCTGGAAGCGCCGGTCGTAACGCTCACGATTAGCCGCTTCAGCGACCGCGTCCAACGCGACTACCAGACGGTCAAGAGCATCCTCAGCGAGACGCCTCGCTCAAACCCGTTGTTCTCTGCAGTCACAGAGGGTCAGTTGCCCTCCGGTTTGCGCTTCTATCAAGTACCTCGATGACTTACTTCCAGTGATTCTGCAATACCGCGTGTTCGACCCAGAATAATGCGTGGCAGCATGGCCTGGTGTGGATCGCGGACGCCGTGCCCATATAAAGGGCCGCCATAGCGCTCTCATGAAATCAACCCATATACGCGGCCTTGACGCGACTTTGCGCCGCCATCACGCTTTGCGGCTGTGCTTCGCGACGAAGTCGAGCGCTCGTTGCCACGCGTCGGCGGCGGCGTCCGCATGCTGGTCGGCCGAGCGGTCGAAGAAGCTGTGCGGCGCGCCCGGGTAGACCACGACCTCGTGCTCGACGCCGGCCGACTTGAGTGCCTGCTCGTACTCGCCGACCTGATCCTGCGGGATGCTCTGGTCGGCGCCGCCCATCAGCGCCAGCACCGGTGCTTTGAATTCGGCCGCGCGCTGCTGCGGGCCGGGAGAGCCGTCACGTCCGGCGCCGGGGCGTCCGTAGAAGCCGATGACGCCCGCGAGGCTGTGGCCGGACGCGGCTTGCAGCCACGAGTTCGCGCCTCCGAAGCAAAAGCCCACGGTGAAGACAGCAGAGGAGCTTCCGCCGTCCGGGGAGCCGAGATATGCGACCGCCGCGCCGACGTCCGCGCTGATGGTGTCCGCGCGCGTCTGCATGACGTGCTCCATGAACGGGAACGCTTCGTCTCGCTTGCCCACGCCGGCCGTGCGGCCGAAGTAATCGATAGCAACCGCGTTGAGGCCGTGCTCGGCGAATCGCAGCGCCAGTTCCTCGTAGAAGCGGTACAGGCCCCGCACGTCCGGCAGCACGACGATGCCTGGCGAGCCCGGCTTTGCGCTGCGAGCCAGAAACGCGGCGAATTGCGTGCCGTCGGCGGAGGTCAGCGTGAGATCGCGCGAATCGACGGCGGCGCCCGCAAGCGGCGCGATGGGCGGGAGGGCATCAAGGGCGTGACACATGAAGTTAGCCTTTCCTTCGAGAACTGATCGATACGGCCGCCAGAGAGTAGCTCATAGTTTCGAGCACCACGCGCTGGGGCGACAGCCCAACCGAGGTGCGATCTTATGCAAGAAACCGCGGTGGGAAAACTCCGGCAAAGTTGACTGTTTATGATGTCCGGCTGAGGGCTGGCTGCCTTTACAATGCCGCCGGAATGTCCCATGCGGCGCCCTCCGCCGCAGACAACTGTTGTACAGAAAACTGAATAGTGAAGTACCCGATCACCGCGACTGCGGATGGGTTCTCCTTCCGTCGGCCTCGGGTCGCCGTGTCGCTGACTGCCAGCGACGCCCGGCGGTTCGTGATCCGAAACTGGGGATTACTCGCCGCACTCGCGATCACCTTCCTCGTCCACGCACCCACGCTCCGCTACTACTTCGCGGGCGATGACTTCGTCGTCGTCGGCAGCATCCGCTATAGCGGCACGGGGCAGTACCTGTTCGACAGCTTCCGGATGCAAGACATCATTCCAAGCTGGCGGCCGCTGACCGCGCTGGTCTATGCCGGCGAGTGGCACGCCTTCGGGATGAATGCCGGCGGCTGGCGCGCGGTCAATCTCGGGTTCCATCTCGGCTCCTTAGTCGTGATGTACGCGCTCGTCACCCGCGTAACCAGGCGGCAGGCGGTCGGCGCCATTGCGGCGCTGATCTTCGGCGTGTCGGGCGCGCACTTCGATACCGTTACCTACATCACGGCGCTGCCGCACGTCATGGCGACCTTCTTCGTCCTCTGCTCGCTGCTGACGATCATTTGCTACGCGCAGGACGGCGAGCGCAATCGGGCGGCGTTCGCACTCTCGTTCGTGCTCTATGCGCTCGCGTTCCTCTCGAACGAGGGCTCATTCGTATATGCGCCCGTGATCGTGCTGGCCTACGCGCTGTTCGCGCGGCGATGGCGCCACGCGCCGCTCCGGCTCATGCTGCACGCGCTGCCATTCGCGTTGCTGGCGGCCGGCTGGCTCTCGTTCTACGAATGGTCGTCGTCCGATCAGCTCAAGTTCGACGGCTACTACTGGGGTCCGCACGTCTTCTCGAACTACGCCCTCTATCTCTCGTGGGTCGTCTATCCCGCGCACCACATGCCGCTGCACGCCGATGCGCTGCGCTGGGCGCTCGCGGCAATCGTCGTGGCTGTGGCCGCGTTCTTTGTAGTGCGCGGGCCGGACATCGCCCGCGTCGCCGTTGCCGGCATCGCCCTCGCGCTGCTGCCCTTCGTGCCGGTCGAAATCTGGACGGCGTCCCGCTACACCTACGGCGCGGTGGCGTTCTTCGCGCCGCTGGCCGCCATCGCCGCATACGAGCTCTACGACCGTTCGCGGCGGCTGCATCGGCACGTACGCGCCCCGGCGACGCTACTCGGGCTCGCGCTCGTGGCGGCTGTCGCCGCGCTCTACGGATGGCAGAGCTACGCGCAGAATGCGCATTCGGGGCGTCAGAACGACCGCTGGCAACTGCTGGCGAACGAGCTGCGCCGCAACTACGAGCAGGTGCCCCCCGGCACGACGATCTGGATCGTCGATGGCCCCTGGACGAGCCCCATAGAACAGTACACGTGGGTCCCGTCTGTGGCCCGCGCAGTGTACGGCGATGCCGCGGCGTTCGACCTGCCGCGCAGCGCGTATGCCGCCGACCCTCCGTCGAAAGAGAACGCCCTCTTCCTGCAGTGGACGGCGGACGGATTGCGTCCGATACAGAGCGCCTCGGTCATCGCGCCGCTCGCCGCCACGCGATAACCCCCTACTACCCACTCCCCATTCTCTATCCCCTAGTCCCTAGTCCCTAGTCCGTACTATCCTACGGGCATGATCGTCTCGACGCTGCGGCGGACCTGCACGGTGACGGCGCAAGAGGAATGGGACAAGCGCAGCTCGGCGCTGCTCGCGCGGCTGATGCCGTACCTGCAGAAGCAGCCCGGCTTCCTAGCGCACGAGCTGCGGCGCCAGGGAGACGGCGGCGCCATGATCGAGACGACGTCGTGGCGCAGCGCGGGCGAATGCCGCGCGTACCTGCGGGGCGGTGCGGCGGCGATGGCTGCGACCTGGCTCGACGCGTTCTTTCCGACGGCGCCCTTCCCAGACGGCAACTGGTTGCGGGAGACCGTCGACCAACCGTAGTCTGAGAGGTCGGGACGAATCCACAGATTACACAGATTTCACAGATGAAGAGGGGCGACTGCGTCGCGGAGGCGTTCACGGATAGCTCGGCGGCTCCGCATACGCCACCAAATTAATCGAACAGCTCGACGGACGGCGCGAGTGATAGGATCGAAGAAAGCCAGATCGACCGTGGCTCGATCCATGGTGACTTCTATGCTCTTCAATCAATTCTGTGAAATCTGTGTCATCTGTGGATCGTTCGATGCTCTTGCCCGCGTGCTCGCGAACGGGGAGCGGCGATGACGACGACCGCAGCGGCACAGGCGCCGGCTGAGAATCCCTTCGACAACGCGATCGAGCAGTTCAACGCGGTCGCGGAGAAGCTCGGACTCGATGAGGGAATGCGCGAGGTGCTGCGGCACTGCAAGCGCGAGTTCACCGTGCACTTTCCGGTCGAGATGGACGACGGATCGATCCGCGTCTTCACCGGCTATCGCGTGCATCACAACGAGGCGCGCGGCCCCGTGAAGGGCGGCCTGCGTTACAGCCTCAACGTCTCGCTCGATGAGGTGCGCGCGCTTGCAATGTGGATGACGTGGAAATGCGCCGTCGCCGGCCTGCCGTACGGCGGCGCGAAAGGCGGGGTCATCGTCGACCCGCGCGCGCTGAGCAAGCGCGAGCTGGAGAAGCTGACGCGCCGCTTCGCCGCCGAGCTGGGCGGCATGATCGGCCCGGACGAAGACGTGCCCGCGCCCGACATGGGCACCGACGCGCAGATCATGGCGTGGATCATGGACACCTACAGCATGATCCACGGCCACTCGACGCCCGCCGTCGTCACCGGCAAGCCGGTCTCGATCGGCGGCAGCAGCGGGCGGGTCGAGGCGACGGGCCGCGGCGTGCTCTTCATCACGCAACAGGCGTGCGTGCACTTCGGCATTCCGCTGCAAAGTGCGACCGTGGCGGTTCAGGGCTTCGGCAACGTCGGAAGCGTGGCGGCGAAGCTCATCGATGACGCCGGCGGCAAGGTCGTCGCGGTCAGCGACTCGAACGGCGGCATCTACGACGAGAAGGGCCTCGGCGACATCGATGAGCTGCTCGCACGGAAGCATGACCAGGGCCTCATCCCGGAGGATCACCCGGGCCAGAAGATCACCAACCAGCAGCTGCTGGAGCTGCCGGTCGACATCCTCATCCCGGCCGCGCTCGAGGGCCAGATCCACGGCGGCAACGCCGCGAACATCCGCGCGCGCATGATTATCGAGGCGGCGAACGGCCCCACAACGCCGGAAGCCGACCGCATCCTCGCCGAGAAGGGCGTGCATGTGGTGCCCGACATCGTGGCGAACTCCGGCGGCGTCATCGTCTCGTACTTCGAATGGGTCCAGGATCTGCAGTCGTTCTTCTGGGACGAGGACGAGGTCAACGTGAAGCTCAAGCGCATCATCGAGCGCTCGTTCCGCGAAGTGGCCGAGATCCAGGCGCAGGCCGCCGGCACCATGCGCGAGGCGGCGTACATGCTCGCCGTGCGGCGCGTGGTCGAGGCGACGCAGGTGCGCGGCATCTTTCCCTAGGTTGTAGGTGGTAGGGGGTAGGTTGTAGGGCGCCGCCAACGTAGCCGCTGTGAACTGTGAACTGTGAACTGACTACTACAGCTCGAACGTCAGCCGCGCGCGCGCGCCGCGCTCCGCTGCCCACTCCGCCATCTTCCTCAGATCATCGAGGCGGTCGCGCAGGTCCGGCGTCTCTTCCGTGAGCACGGCTATCCGCTCGTCGCCGGAGTCGAGTGCGCGCACGACGGCGGCGATGCTCCTCGCGAGCGGCGCGGCGTCTTGCCACACGCGCTCCAGCTCGACGCGGTCGGCTTCCTCCTCGACGTTGCGGTCGGCGAAGGTGGTGAGGGTGCGCAGGTCGACCTTCATCTCCCCACGGAGCAGCAGCGCGAGTTGCGAGAGCGGGTGCAGCGAGCCGTAGCGCGTCGCAAACGCGAGCGAGAGGAAGTGCACGAGCACATCGCTCGCGCCGCGGAAGTCGACCGGGCACGGCTCCGGCGCGTCGGTCTCGAAGAACAGCTGCGTCATCGCTGCGCAAGCGTAGCACTGGCGGCGGCGTATCTCCGCCTCCGCGCCTGGTAAGACTCGCAGCTGCGTGTGACGATAACCTGATGAAGCTGTTGCGCGACGGGTCGAAGTTCGCGTCCCTCAGATCGCCATAACCGCAGACTCCGGCATGGGGCTGCCGTGATAGACTGCCGGTGCCGATACTGTGGGTGCGTGCACCCGCGCATCGGCTGCCCGTAGCTTCGGCGCGGGCCCCGCGCGGGGGCAAGGAGGTCAGGGGTCGTGCCCCGTCAGAGGCGGCGTAAAGACGCAACCATCGAGCTGCCGCTGCTGCCCCGGCGGCGCGGCATCCTCTTCCCCAACACCGCGGGCCCCATCCTCGTCGGCAGGCGCACGACGCTACGCGCCATCGACGCTGCCACCAACAGCGACGGCATGGTGGCGGTGGTCACCCAGCGCGACCCTTCGCTGACGGACCTGACGCTGCGCGACCTCTACCCGATCGCCACCGAGGGCAACATCCAGCGCGCGCTCCGGCTGCCCGACGGCACGACGCAGGTCTGGGTGCAGGGCTTCCGGCGGCTGCGGGTGCTCGATATCGTCGGCGCAGACCCCTACTATCGCGTGCGCGTCGAGCCGATCGAAGACGCCACCGACATCACCATCCCGACGGAGGCGCTGCGCCGCGCCGTGCTGGCGCTGTTCGAGAAAGTCGCGCGGCTGGCGCCCGGCATCGCGGAGGATGCCTACGTGATGGCGATGAACATCGAGGACGGCGGCTGGCTGGCGGACTACGTCGCGTCGTGCATGAACCTGGACGACGACGAAGCGCAGGACTTCCTGGCGGCGGTCGACCTGCGGGAGCGGCTGGAGCGGCTGAGCATCCATCTCGCGAAAGAGCTCGACGTGCTGGAGCTGCAGACGAAGATCCACTCGCGCGTGCAGGACGAGCTGGACAAATCGCAGCGCGAGTACTTCCTGCGCGAGCAGATGAAGGCGATCCAGCGCGAGCTGGGCGAGACCGACCCGGCGACGCGGGACGCCGTCGACATGCGAGAGCGCATCGCTAAGGCAGGCATGCCGGAGGCGGTGGCCAAGAAGGCGGAAGAAGAACTGCGGCGGATGGAGCAGATCCCCTCCGCGTCGCCGGAAGTGGGGATCATCCGCACGTACCTGGACTGGCTGGTCGCGGTGCCGTGGCAGACGGCGACGACGGACCACCTCGACATCAAGGACGCCGCGAAGGTGCTGGACCGGCACCACTACGGGCTGCCGAAGGTGAAGGAGCGGATCCTCGAATATATGGCGGTGCGCCAGCTCGCCAAAGAGAAGCAGCGCAGCCCGATCCTCTGCTTCGTCGGACCGCCCGGCGTCGGCAAGACCAGCCTCGGGCGCTCGATCGCCGAGGCGCTCGGCCGCAAGTTCGTGCGCATCAGCCTCGGCGGCATCCGCGACGAGGCGGAGATCCGCGGCCACCGGCGCACGTACGTCGGCGCGCTGCCGGGACGGATCATCCACGGTATGCGGACGGCGGGCGTCGTAAACCCGGTGTTCATGCTCGACGAAGTGGACAAGGTCGGCACCGACTTCCGCGGCGACCCGTCGTCGGCGCTGCTCGAAGTGCTGGACCCCGAGCAGAACGTCGCGTTCTCCGACCACTACCTCGATGTGGACTACGACCTCTCACGCGTGATGTTCATCACCACGGCGAACATCCTCGACCCGGTCATCCCCGCGCTCCGCGACCGCATCGAAGTGATCGAGCTGCCGGGCTACATCGACGATGAGAAGCTGCGGATCGCGCAGCACTTCTTGGTGCCGAAGCAGCTCGAGGAGCACGGGCTGTCACGTCTGCAGCTGACGTTCACGGCGGGCGGGCTGAAGAAGATCGTACGGGAGTACACGCACGAGGCCGGGGTCCGCAACCTCGAGCGCGAGATCGGCGGCATCTGCCGGAAGGTGGCGCGGCGCTTCGCCGAGCACAAGACGGCATCGGTGCACATCAACGCCCAGAACGTCGAGTCGTTTCTGGGGGCGCAGAAGTTCTTCTGGGGCTCGGCGGAGGAGACCGACCAGGTGGGCGTCGCCACAGGTGTGGCGCGCACGGAGCTGGGCGGCGACGTGCTCGGCGTCGAAGTGACGCTCATGCCCGGCAAGGGCGGCCTCACCCTCACCGGCCAGCTCGGCGAGGTGATGCGGGAGTCGGCGCAGGCCGCGCTCTCGTACGCGCGGTCGCGCGCGCAGGAGCTGCACATACCGCTCGAGGTGTTCGAGAAGAACGACATTCACGTGCATGTGCCGGCGGGCGCGGTGCCGAAGGAAGGCCCGTCGGCGGGCATCACCATAGCCACCGCGATGATCTCGGCGCTGACACGCCGTCCGATCAGCCGCCAGGTGGCGATGACGGGCGAGATCACGCTGCGCGGACGGGTGCTGCCGGTCGGCGGCTTGAAGGAGAAGATCCTGGCGGCGCACCGCGCCGGCATCAAGACGTTCGTGCTGCCGAAGCGCAACGAGAAGGACCTCGCCGATGTGCCGGCGGCCGTGCTCCGCGAGTTGCACTTCGTCTTTGCGGGTGACATGGCGGACGTGCTGCGCGTGGCGCTCGACGAGAGAGTGGGGGAAGCATGAGCTGGATCGACGCCGTCATCGTCATCATCTTTCTGTACTTTATCGTCACTGCCTTCAGCGCCGGGTTCATCCGGGAGACGATCGGCACCACCGCCGCGGTTCTCGGCGTGGTACTGGCGGGACTGTTCTACCAAGACGTGGCGGACTCGCTGTTGTCGAGCATCGACAACCCGACAACGGCTTCGGTGGTCGGGTTCCTGATCATCTTTGGCGGCGTCACGGTCGCCGGCCAGGTCCTGGCGATGCTGATACATCCGGCGATCACTGTGATGCAGCTCGGGATCTTCGATCAGCTGCTGGGGGCGGCCTTCGGCGCGGCGAAGGCGTTCGTGATCATCGAAGTGCTGCTGATCCTCTTCATCACGTACCCGCGCTACGATCTCGACAAGAAGATCGACGACTCACAGTTCGCATCAGTAATGATCAATGCGTCTGCGCCGGTGCTGAAGATCCTTCCCAGCATATTCCACAGCAAGGTGGACGCGTTCAATCGGTGAGTTCACAGTTCACAGTTCACAGTCGTCATCCGTCAGCCCAATCGTAAGAGATTGGCTCCGGGCTGCTTCCTAGAACCTAACACCTAACACCTAACACCTAACACCTAACACCCTACTCCCCGCCCCACGTCACATCACCACACAGATCCGCCGGATGTGGCTTAGAGGCGAAGACGGCGTGTTCGCGCTTCGCGTCGCCGATCGTGGTGTTGTCACCGTGCCCGGGATAGACGGCCGTGGCGTCGGGCAACGTCAGCAGCCGCGACGTTATCGACGCGACCATCTCCTGCAACGCGGCCGGGCTGTCGGAGCGGCCGGGGCCGCCGGGAAAGAGCGTGTCGCCAGAGATCAACACGCCGTCGACCAACAGGCAGATGCTACCGGGGGTGTGTCCAGGCGTGTGGATGATACGCACGCGCGACTCACCCACCTCGATCTCAGCGCCGTCCTGCAGCGTGTCGAATACCTTCGCGGCGTAGGGCGCGCGGTCGCCCTCGTGGCACCAGACCGGCGCGCCAAGCTGCTCCTTCACCAGGTCGATGTTCGCCCAGTGGTCGCCGTGGCGGTGGGTGATGACGATCATCTGCACGTGGCTGTCCCGCGCCGCATCGATCGCGCGCTCGCTTTCGAGCGGCGCGTCGACAAACAGCGACTGCTTCGTCGCGCGGTCGACGATGATGTAGGCGTTGTTGTCGTATGGGCCGAGCGGTCCCACCTTGATCACGTCTGCTGGCATGGGTACCTCCTTATCTTTAGAGGCGAGAAAAATCGAGTGCGACGATCTTACGGCACAGCGCGCGTTATGGGTATTGGCTACTCCGGCAAGGAGATCCTGCCGCTGTCAGAGTGCGCGAGTCCCGCATGCTCGAGCGCGCTAACGAGGCCCCAGATCAGCTCACTGTCGGGGAGGCCGCTGTCTGCGTCCGAAAGGAGCGCGGGCAGCGCCTCGACGGAGATGCTGTCGTCGGGAGCGAGCCGGCAAAGCAGGTCGATGATGCGGCCGCGGTAGTAGCGGGACGATCCCTCGAACGGCGATTCTCGCTTCGCGGCCCGGCGCCGAGGCCTCGCGTCGTAGGAAGCGCGGCCTTCTGCGAGAAGCAACGGCGCCTCCGTGCGGCGGGCGTAGGTGGGGCACCAGGTGGATACGACGCACTCGGCGCACTTCGGCATCGAGGTGCAGATACGCGCGCCGTAGTCCATCAGCGTCTGGTTCCACGCCGCCGGAGCGGCCGCGGCGATCGATGCGTCGGCCAGCGCTTGCAATGCCGGCCCGTCGATGCTCTCGTCGCCCGCGAGCCTGCCGAGCACGCGGCGGACGTTCGTGTCGACGCAGGCGGCCGCTGTGCCGAACGCGAAGGACGCGATGATCGCCGCGGTGAAGGGACCGACGCCATCGATCTTCGCGAGCGACTCAGCATCGTGCGGCCAGCCGCTTGCGACGATCTGCCGCGCGGCGCGATGCAGCCGGACGGCGCGCTGGTTGTAGCCCATGCCCGCCCAGGCGCGGATCACGTCGCCAGCGGACGCCGCGGCAAGCAACTCCACCGAAGGAAACGCCGCCATGAACCGCTCGTAGACGGGGAGCACGCGGCTCATCTGCGTCTGTTGCGCCATCACCGCGGCCACCAGGGCCTGGTACGGATCGCCGGACTCCCGCCAGGGCGCCTGCAACGCATGCGCCGCGTGCCAGTCGAGCAGCGCGCCCTGCACTTCCGGAAGATGATCAATGGATGCGGTCGGAACGTCGGGGCGAGCCATGTCAGGGAGTATACGCGTGGCAGTGGACGCTAGACGGTGGAAACCACAGAGTCACAGAGGCACAGAGGCTGAATGTTGTTAAGGGAGGCAGCGACGCAGCGCGTTCTAAGACCACCCCCGAGACGAACCATTTGAGCTAGGAAGAGAGCAGCCTCACGACGACTTCATCCAACTCAGTGTCTCTGTGACTCTGTGGTTTCTCTAACGACATCGCATCATGCCAGGCTTCCCGCCAGCGAGACTACAAGACTATCCGCTTGATGCCGGCGCGCAGCAGCGGAACGTTGAAATTCAGCAAGAGGCCAGTCCTGTATCCGCCAAGTTTGAGGTACGTCAGCAATTGGGCCTGATGCAAAGCCGTCAGGGAGTCGACCGTCTTGAGTTCGACAACCAACCGTCCTTCGACCACGACGTCCAGTCGATACCCGATGTCTAGCCGCACGTCCTTGTAGTGGAGGGGCAACGGAACTTGTCTTTGAAAGATGATCCCGAGATCCGAGAGTTCCCAACACAGGCATTCCTCGTAGGCGCCCTCCAGTAACCCTGGACCGAGGTGCCGGTGCACTTCGATTGCGGCGCCAATCACCCGCTCCGTGAGTGGATCGCGCCCGTCGTGTTTGTCCAACAAGGTCGGCCTCTGTGTCTCTGTGCCTCTGTGGTTCCTCCAAACATTTCTACCGCGAGACGACGCGCGTCTCCGCGCCTTTGCCCTCGAGCTTTAGCTTGCCCTCGTTCTGCAACTTCTGCAGGTGGGCGATGAGCTGGCTGGTCGCCATCCAGGTGAGGCGCTTGTCGAGTTCCGGGTAGATCGCCTTGAGCAGCGACTTCACGCTGTCCTTGCCTTCGCCGAGCAGGCCGACGATCTGGTCCTCGCGCTGGTGGCGGTGGTCGATCAGCTCCTGGATCTTCCGCGCTGGCTCCTTCACGGCCGGTCCGTGACCGGGCGCGAGCAGCTTCGCATCTACCGCCTTCATCTTCGCGAGTGAGCGGATGTACTCCGCCATGTCGCTGACGACGCCCGTGCCCACGCCCAGCACGTTGTCGCCGGCGAAGATGACGCCGTCTTCTTCGAGCAGGATGCAGAGATGTCCGAGCGTGTGGCCCGGCGCGTGGACGCAGCGCAGGTGGAGCGACCCCACCCGCAGGATCTCGCCGTCTTGCACCCGCACGTCGGGCGTTGCTTTCGCGGAGTCGGCGATCCATTGCTTGGCGCGCTCGCGGGCTTCCTTCTGGTCCTCGGGGATCTCCATATCGCCGGATTCGCTCGGCGGCTCCTTCAGCAGCCGCTCCTCGTCCGCGTGCACGACGATCTGCGCGCCGGTGGCCTCGCGCAGCCGCTGCGCCCCGCTCGAGTGGTCGTAGTGGTGGTGCGTCAGGACGATGTACTTCAGCTTCGATGCGCCCAGCTCCGCCAGCATCTCCGTCCGCTTGTTAAACGACTCGTCATCGCTGAAGCCGGCATCGATGATCGCCGCCTCGCCGCCATCGCGGACCAGGAAGACGTTCGGGGGATACGGCTGCGGGAACCACGACAGGTCGACATGCAAACTCATGACGTGCGGCGAGATTTCGGTCGGCAACGGACACGCTCCTCTTGTTGGGCTGCTGGAGGTGGGAGATGGGTGGCCGGGCCGGATTCCCAGCGGCCCTGAAATTCAAGCCGCAGGGATCGTACGAGAAGCGCCCGCGTGCGTCGAATGCGCCGCCGGTCCCGGGCGACGCCATGCCATTCTCGCGTTCAGTCAGCGCGTCGCCCGGCACCACTGTCTCTAACGCCTTCCTCCGTGCCCTCTGTGTCTCTGTGGTTTCCTCAGGACACTCAAGAACGTGCCGGGCCTGTGGCCAGGCGCGCCAACGCTTCCTGCTCGATGATGCGGTAGACCTCGGCCAGCGGCATGCCTCTCGTTTCGGCGATCCGGCGACAGGCTTCGTACTCCGGCGACACCCGAGGCGGCTCGGCGGGAAGGCGCTTCACCTTGACGGCGGCGGGACCCAGGCTTGATTCGAACTCGAAGCTCTCGCGCTGCGCCTCGTGGCGTGAGACGGTGCTGACGCGGACGCCGAGCGTCGATGTCTCTCGCAGCAGCACGCTGGCGATCGCATCCTCCCGGTCGGCGCTGCACAACACGGAGAGCATCACCGCAGGCCGGTTCTTCTTCATCTGGATCGATTGGAACCAGACGTCTGCGGCGCCGGCGGCGAACAAGCGCTCCTGCACGTAGCCGAAGATCTCCGGGTTCATGTCGTCGATGTTCGTCTCGACGAGCAGCATCGCCGGCCGCGCCGGTTCGATCGCCTTGCCGGCCCAGATGCGCAGCACATTCGGCCAGCCTTCCGGATCACGTCCGCCGGCGCCGTAGCCGACGGCTTCGACATGCATCGGCGGGCGCTCGAACGACGCAAGCGCCGTCACGATGGCCGCGCCGGTGGGCGTGACCAGCTCCATCGCGCGGTCGCCGGCCGACGGCGCCATGGGTGCGCGGGCCATCGCCATCAGCTCCAATGTTGCGGGTGCCGGCACGGGCAGCGCGCCGTGCGCCGATCGAGCGGTGCCGCCGCCTGCCGGCAGCGGCGAGCAGTACAGCCGCTCGATGCCGAGCAGCCGCAAGCCGATGACGCCGCCGACGATGTCGACGATCGCGTCAAGCGCGCCGACCTCGTGAAACTCGATCTCATCGCGAGAGACGCCGTGCACGCGCGCTTCGGCATCGGCCAGGAGCCCGAAAATCTTCGCCGCACGCTCGCGGTCGACTGGCTCGAGCGATGAGACATCGATGACCTTCAGGATCTCGGGCAGACGGCGATGCGGCTGCGGGGACTCCGTGAGGTCGACGTGCACTCTCGTAGCAGCGATGCCCGATCGCCGCACCGCTTCCGTGCGGAGCGACCATCCGTCGACTCCGAGCTTCGAGAGCTGCGCGCGCAGATCATCAATCGACACGCCAGCGTGGACCAGCGCGCCCAGTAGCATGTCGCCGCTGATGCCGGAGAAGCAATCGAGGTAGGCGACCGGCGTCAATGCGGCGCCTCAGCCGTGAAGCAAGGCGCTAGAAGGCGCCGCGACAACATCAGGTCAGCTTCAGGGCCGATGCTCCCCGCCGCCTCACCCGATCCGGCGGATGGAGCCCAACAATCGGCTTCGGGCGACGGGGCCGCCCCATCGCGCACGGCACGCGCGGGTGTCGCATCGAAGTGGCGCAGAAGTTCGGCGGCCAGCTTCAGCATCAATGCGATCATCGGTGAGGGGCCGTCAGGCTGTCAAGGCGGTCCAGGGGGAGAGCTTCCATGCTGGCCACGGGATGGATCTCCTTCCAGCCGTTTGGCTTGTCGAGCAGCCAGGCCCGTCGCCGAGCCGGGTGGTCTGCCGGCGATCAGCACCGCGATAACGATCAGCATCAACGCCACGCCCGGCTTTGCTTCGTCACTCCCCGCCGGGGCACCAGAGGTTCCGGCACGGTGTGATCGACATTCGCCCGCGCCGAGGGCCTTTGCTACGATCTGCAAGCTGGCCGGACAGCAATACCGGATGAGGTGCGATTGGCAGCCACGTTGCGAAGCGAGAACGAAGATCAAGTCGATTGGGACGCCTGGATCGAATCGCGGCGCGCGTTGTTCGAGCGAGGCACGTCGCTCAACACGTATCTGGGGATGACCATCGAGGCGGCGGGGCCAGGATGGTCGCGCATGTCCCTGCGGCTCATCCCCGAAGTGCTGAATCCCTTCGGCGCTGCGCATGGCGGCTCGGTCTGCGCGCTCATCGACTCCACCGCCGGCACGGCGATCGCCGCCGGCACCCTGCCCGACGACCGTATCATGGGCACGATCGATATGCAGGTGCACTTCTTGGAGCGCGGCACGGGCGATGTGCTGATCGCCGAAGGCCGCATGGTGCGCGCCGGCAAGGCGATCGCCATCGCGCAGGTGGAGGTGCATGATGCGGCGGGCGCACTCGTGGCGATCGGCACGGCGAAGTTCAAGCTCGGCGCGCCGGGCAGCCAGCGCAACCGGAACGAGGACTGACTGATGGCGATAAAACCGCCCGCGCGCCCCAGGCGAGAGCCCAAGAAGAAGGAGCTGACCGTCGAGCAGAAATGGGCGACGTACAAGCGCGCGCTCATCGTGACGGCGCATCCGGACGATGCGGAGTTCCTGGCCGGCGGCACGATCGCCAAGCTCTGCGCAATGGGCATCGAGACGACGCTTGCCGTCGCGACGAGCGGCGACAAGGGCACGCGCGACGCCAGCCTGCGCCGGCAAGAGCTGGCGGCGATGCGCGAGGCGGAGCAGCGCGCCGCGGCGAGAGTGCTCGGTCTGCACAACGTGCTCTTCTGGGGCCTGCCGGATGGCTTCCTGGAAGAAGATCACGAGCTGCGCGGGCAGGTCGTCAAGCTCATCCGCACGCTCAAGCCCGATCTGATGATCACGTGGGATGGCTTTCGGGCGGGGTTCAACCACAGCGACCATCGCGTCATCGGCCGCGTCGTGCGTGATGCGCTCTTCCCGGCGGCGCACGACCCGCACTACTACGGCGAGCTGACGCGCGCCGGCATCGGGCCGCATCGCACGGCGGAGCTATTGCTTGCCGGCACTCAGGACGCTGACTACCACGTCGATATCGGGCCGTATCTGGAGAAGAAGGCCGACGCCATTCTCTGTCACACGAGCCAGATCGAGGCGCGCAGCCGGGAAGATATCCTCAAGAACTGGTTCGGTTCCGGAAAGCGCAGCCGCGAGAGCCGGAAGCGCACCGGATACGACCACGCGGAGTCGTTCCGTCGTATTGAATTCAGGAGGCCCGCCGGCGCGCCCGGCACACCTCCGCCGAATCCTTAGCGTCAAGATTCCGGTCCGGCGCAAATGCGTTCGTGTTTCGCGCGGCGGATCGTTCCGGGACTCCCCTTCGTTCTCACGGCGATTGCGTGGTCGTGATCCAGCGCCCGGTTAGGTCGGGCGGGAAGGGCTCAATCATCGAGCAGGCTTGACCGCTCTTATGAAGAGAAAGAGCGGGACGCGCCGCCAGCCTTCGAGGCCCGGGCGTTTCGCCGCTTGCTCCGCGCTCGGGACCGGCTCGCGCACCAGTTCGATGAGGAAGCCCGCCTCTTCGAGAGCACGGACATAGTCCTCCAACGTATAGGTCCACCCATGGAACGTCATCTTCAGGCTGTCCTTCGTTGCGATCTCGTTCACGCACTGGTGTTCAAAGTAAGACCCAGAGATGACGAGATCGCCCTCGGCAGACGGTTCCTTAACGCGGCCGACGTCGGTCATGGGATGCGCGACACAGAGGCAGAAGTGCCCAGACGGTTTGAGGACGCGGCTTGCCTCTCGGACGGCTTGCGCCATATCCGTCATGAGGACCATCGTTTGGAGCGAGTTATATGCCACCACAGTTTGGAAGGTTGCGTCTGCGAACGGCACCGACGTCGCATCCGCGACGAAATACGCCGACTGAGCATCGGCCTCGCGGGCAAACCGCACGAGTGTCGAGGACGAGTCCACGGCGACGACGCTGTGCGCCTTCGACGCCAACTGCCGGGCGACCCGGCCCTCGCCACACCCGATCTCGAGCGTGAGCCCTTGCGCTGGAGGAACGACCTGTTCAAAGAAGGACGGCGCGTAATACGAGAAGACATCGTGATCCGGCGTTCGCGCCCACGTGACCCAATTTCGAGCTTCTTCCTCCCACGGCCTCTGTACAGACATAGCCGAGTATATATGGCGGTGTGTCCGGACATGGCTCGCAGCTTTGCAGGCTTAAGCGGACGACTCTTGAATCGAGAGCCTTAACAATCGTTGTTGCAATGCGTCGCAAATCTGGCGAAAGGCGCCGCCGCCGTCGACGGGTGAGCCTCCACGTTCCACGTTCCGGACTTCAAACGCATAAGTTACCCTTGCAGTACGCGCCAGCGGCACTGCCGAGCTGGCACAAACACGATTTCGGAATCAGCGCACAAGCACACGCCGGCGCGTGCCTGTGCCGGAGGCTCCGTGGAGGCACTCGCCTACAACTTCTTTATTACCGCCTATATCTTCGCGCTGACCGCCGCGGCGGCGTACCTGGCGCATCCGCTCTGGCCGCGTGTCAGCTATCGCAGCGCAGAGACGACTGCCGGTACGAGCATGACCATCGCTTCGCCGAGCGAGCCGCCACAGGCGCTGGGGCCGCTTGCCACCGGCGCGAGCTGGCTGGTGCTGGCGTCGCTGACGCTGTCGCTGGCGTTCCGCTGGGCTGCCGCCGGCCACCCGCCGTACGCGAACATGTACGAGTACACGATCGCCCTCGGCTGGGGCAGCACGCTGTTCTACGTGATCTTCGAGCGCGTGTACCGCCAGCGGGCGCTGGGCGCGGTGCTGTTCCCCGGCATCGCGGCGCTGTTCACGGTGTCGCTCGTCTTCTTCCCGGAGAAGGTAGAGCCGCTGATCCCCGCGTTGCAGGCGAACCGCATCCTGGCGATCCACGTCGGCATGATGATGCTCTCGTACAGCGCGCTGTCGGTGTCGTTCGGCGCGGCGGTGCTGTACTTCGTGCAGGACGGCAAGCGGCGGTTCGCCCGCCTGCCTTCAGGCGCAAAGCTCGAGGAAATCGCCCACAAATCGGTGCTCGTCGGCTTCCCGATGCTGGCGTTCGGCATCGCGCTCGGCGCCTGGTGGGCGAACTCCGCGTGGGGACGCTACTGGGGCTGGGACCCGAAGGAGACGTCGGCGCTGGTGACGTGGCTGATCTACGCCGGCTACCTGCACGCGCGGGGCCTGCGCGCGTGGCACGGCAAGCGCTCGGCGGCGATCCTGATCGTCGGCTACATCGGCGTGCTGTTCACCTACTTCGCGGTGAATCTCTGGGTGAGCGGCCTGCACTCCTACGCCGGCGTGTGACCTATCCCTATCCCCCGGCCCGGCTTTGCACAGAAAGCCGTGGCTGCACAATAAGTCGAGAGTCTGCACAAAAACCCTCTAGCTTGACTATACTCTGGTCATGGAAGCGCCAGAGGAACGATTGGCCCGGCAGTACCTCAAGTACTTGTTCAATGAGTATCCGGGAAGTAGACACATCCAACGTCTCGCGGCATCCGTCGGCCCCGCGATCTGGAAGATCAGTCAAGCCATCGGTCACGCGCCTAAACTCTCCAGCACTCGCCAATTGCGATTCAGCTACAAAGGGCGGAGTTTCAAAGGGCGCTATAGCCATCACGATGGCGGGAAGCTCGAACTGGTAGAAGTCCTGGGCACGAGCGATGGAACTGTCGTCGCGACCATTCGTGGCCTCAATGATGCGATGACTCTTGACTTGAAAAAGGCCTTGGATAAGTACATTGGATAGGCCGTCACGACGGCGTACTCGCTCCCGCCGGGGGCAGCGGTATCGGTGTAGTTGTCGGTGTAACTGTCGGTGTTTGTAGCGAGATGATATTGTTGATGACTGGCCCTTGAACAACAGGGGCTTTTCGCAAATTCGCTGTGCAAATCGGCACGAATATCGATACCGAAAGCGACACAACTCCGAAGATTACTGCCGCGATCGACACCCACAGCGATTCTTGAGTGCGCACCCGATATGAATAGAGGTTGAGCCAGTCGTCTGGCTTTCCCGATGCCTCCCAACGGATCGGAATGACGATCGCCGTCTGCCCTGGATGAGCGACATATACTTCGTCAAAGGCCAGCGTCCCCTTCTCGCCAATGGCAAGGTCAGGCAGTGTAAGGGTGCGTTGCGTGAAGTCATCGTTTTCGAAGCGGACGGCCAGCTCGATAGTGGGCCAGTCTTTCGTCGGGTATTTCTCATCAGTGCGCTCCACCGCGACTAGAAAAGAGTAGTTCGTTTGCTCAAAGAAAAACGGCCACTTCCGACGATGCAGAACATCCTTAGGGGAGACGCTATAGCGATGACTTCGGTAGATTTGTGGATGCTGTCCCGGCATGTCGCCGATCCTACCACCATGACCGTCTATACGGATGGCGCTCTCTACCACTCTCGGTACGATTCCTCCCATGCAGACAGCGCCGGGTCGAAATCCGCCTCGATGCCCAGTTCGTGGATGCTCTGAATCAGGACGCAGATGTTGTGGTACAGCACCTTGCACAGCACTTCGTTGAATTGGGCGGTATCGGTCTTGCCGCGAACGGCAGAGCCCCACGGACCCTTCCCCGAAAGGAATGGGGAGTTGAGTGGGAGGCAACTCGCCCGGAATGTTTCACGTGAAACATTCCCGTGGATACATGGGCTGCTAAACTCTGTAGACCCGGGCCGCAGTCCCGCCCATGATCTCGTCCTGCTGCTCCGGCGCCAGCCGCGCGATGTATCGCTGCACGACGGCGACGACGTCGGCGTACGCGCCGGCGAGCGTGCAGACGGGCCAGTCGGAGCCGATCATCAAGCGCTCCGGACCGAACCAGTCCATCGCCACATCTAAGTAAGGGATGAAGTCGTCTGGTGACCACGCGTGCCAGTCTGCCTCGGTGACGAGGCCGGAGAGCTTGGCCGAGACGTTGCGCTTGCGCGAGAGCGCCGCGATGCCGCGTGCCCAGCGGTCGAACTCGCCGGCGCGGATCTCCGGCTTGCCGAGATGGTCGAGCACGAAGCGCTGCTGCGGGAACGCCTGCGCCAGCTCGACTGCGGCCGGCATCTGGCGCGGGTAGATCAGGATGTCGTACGCGAGGTCGAACTCCGCGAGCGCGGCGATCCCGCGCATGAAGTCCGGGCGCAGCATGAAGCGATCGTCCGGCTCGTCCTGCACGATGTGGCGGATGCCGCGCAGCTTCCTGTTGGCGGAAAGGCGCCGAAGCGGATCGCTGACATCGGGTGCGCAAAGATCCACCCAGCCGACGACGCCGCGGATGAAGTCATGTTCTCCGGCAAGCTGCAGCAACCACTCCGTCTCGGTAACGGACTGTTGCGCCTGCACCGCGATGCAGCCGTCGAAGCCGGCATCGCGCAACAGCGGCGCCAGGTCTTCGGGGAGGAGATCTCGCTTGAGCGCGCCCATGCTCTCGTCGATCCAGGCGTGGCTGTCGGGGGCGTAGCGCCAGAAGTGCTGGTGTGCGTCGATGCGTGGCGGCATGCCTATGCCTCCGGCACCGGCGTCGCGCCGCGCTCGCTGGAGATGTAGCAGGCTTCGACGACGGCCATCGCGCGGAAGGCGTCGTCGACCGGCGAGACGAGCGCTGCGTCTTCGCCTGCGATGACGCGTTGCAAGTTCGACATCGGGCCCTCGAATGCCTCCGGAAACCATGAGCCGCGCAGCGGGATCGACGTCCACTCACCATCACCGCGCGCCGTCACCAGCAGCTCGTCCGGGCGGCCGTGCGGGTAGTCGAGGTTCACGCCCATCTTTGCGATTGCCGCGCCGCGCGTGCCCTCGACCTTCAGCTCGGATACGGCGAATTGCGGGCCGAAGTCGTGGGTGTGGTTCATCACGAGACTGCAGCGCACATCGTCGCCGTAGTCCAGGATCATGCTGGTGCGCACATCGGGATAGCCCGCGAGCTCCGGATGGCGCACGCCTCGGCAGTAGACGCCAGACGGGTCGCCCAGCAGCGAGCGGATGAGATCGACGTAGTGGACCGAGTGGTTCATCACTTCGAGCCGCGGCAGGCCTTTCAAGAACGGCCAGTAGTCCCACGGCGTGCGCACGTTGAGCCGCACCTCGATGTCGGCGACGTCGCCGAGGATGCCGCGGGCGACGGCTTCACGAAGCGCGAGCATGTTTGGCGCAAAGCGGAGCTGGAAGTTGATCGCCGCGACGAGCGCACGGTCGCGGCAGATGTCGCGGATGCGGCGCGCGTCATCGAGGTCGCGCCCCATAGGCTTCTGGATCAGCACAGCAGAGCCGCGCGGCATGCGCTCGATAATGCCCGCGATCTCGCCCGGTGGCACGGCGATGTCGAAGACGCAGCCGGGCGTGGCGAGCGCGTCATCGAGCGAGCTGAAGACGCGCGCGATCGAGAACGCATCCGCGCGCTCGCGGGCCGCCGCCTCGTCCACGTCGAAGATGCCGGCGACCGGGAAGCCGAGGCGAGCGTACGCCGGCAGATGCGCATCGCGGACGATGCTGCCCGCGCCGATCACGACGATCGGGCGCGGGGCCGACGGCAGCGGCCACGCCTGCTTCAGCTCGCGAAATGCAGAGGCGATGTCGTCGGTCATGTGGGACAGGCTAGCAGCTTGTGCGGAAGCGGCAGGTTGTCATGCTGAGCGCAGCGAAGCACCCTCCTCGACCGAGGCAAAGACCCTTCGCTTCGCTCAGGGTGACAGAGTCTGCCTGCGCGTCGCGCTGAAGGGTGCTGGACATTGCTGCCATCGCTATGCTCCCGCGAGCACTGTACCGACAGCCTGTCATGCTGAGCGCGGCGAAGCATCTTCTTCGACCGAGGCAAGACCCTTCGCTTCGCTCAGGGTGACAGATGCGCCCTGCGCGTAGAATCGCCGGAGGAGACCAGATGGACATCACGATCACGGGTGCGCGGGTGCTGGATGTGCGGGCGCCGACTTCGCGGACGATGGCGGGGTCGGATGCGATGCACACCGACCCCG
Source organism: Chloroflexota bacterium (assembly GCA_030774575.1). Lineage (GTDB taxonomy): Bacteria > Chloroflexota > Dehalococcoidia > DSTF01 > JACRBR01 > JALYKW01. The sequence continues at coordinate 95,205 of JALYKW010000023.1, forward strand.
ACTACTCGGCTGCGTACGTGGTGCTCGGCACCGATGCACCGGCAGGTATTGAGGGGCACGGGCTCACCTTCACCATCGGGCGCGGGAATGAGGTGGTGTGCGCGGCGGTGCGCGCGCTGCTGCCGATCGTGCAGGGGCGGACGCTTGCGTCGATCATGGACGACATGGCGGCCTTTTGGCGCGAGCTGACGGGCGACAGCCAGCTACGGTGGATCGGGCCCGAGAAGGGCGCGATCCACCTGGCGACGGCGGCGATCGTGAACGCGGTCTGGGATCTCTGGGCGAAGGTCGAAGGCAAGCCGGTGTGGAAGATGGTCGCCGACATGTCGCCGGAGCAGATCGTCGGTTGCATCGACTTCCGGTACCTGTCCGATGCGCTGACGCCCGACGACGCGCTCTCGATCCTGCAGCGCAACGCATCGACCCGTGGCGAACGCGAGGTGGAGATGCTGCGCGATGGCTATCCGGCGTACATCACGTCGGCGGGCTGGATGGGGTATCCGGACGAGCAGGTGCGCGCGCTCTGCCGCGAGGCGCTGGCGGCGGGCTGGACGCGCTTCAAGATCAAGGTCGGCCGCGACATGGATGAGAACGTGCGCCGCTGCGCCCTCGTGCGGGAGGAGATCGGCCCCGACTACACGCTGATGACCGACGCCAACCAGGCGTGGGACGTCGGCGAGGCGATCGAGCACGTGAAGGCAATCGCGCCGTTCAACCCGCTGTGGATCGAGGAGCCGACGAGCCCGGACGACATCCTCGGGCACGCGGCGATCCGGCGGGCGGTACGGCCGGTCGGCGTCGCCACCGGCGAGCACGGGTCCAACCGCGTGATGTTCAAGCAGCTGATGCAGGCGGAGGCGATCGACTTCTGCCAGTTCGACAACTGCCGCCTCGGCGGGCTGAACGAGGCGCTCGCGGTGCTGCTGCTCGCGGCGAAGTTCGGCGTGCCGGTGTGCCCTCACGCGGGCGGGCTGGGGCTGTGCGAGTACGGGCAGCATGTGTCGCTGATCGACTACATCGTGGTAAGCGGCAGTCTGGAGAACCGCGCGATCGAGTTCGCGGACCACCTGCATGAGCACTTCGTCGATCCGGTGACGGTGCATGGCGGCCGCTACTTCCCGCCGAAGGCCCCCGGGTTCAGCATCGAGATGCTGCCGGCGTCGCTGGCGGAGTTCGAGTATCCGACGGGAAGCGCGTGGTTGGGGGACGACTGGTGATCTGGTGATCGATGAGCGTTTAGTGACCAGGGAATCGAGCGAAAGCTCAGCCCGTTACAGACCTGATTACCGACGCCGACGATAGGTTTCACCTTTTGACTTGGGATGGAGGCGTTGCCTTGGTGACGGCGGAGCGGAGTATCGCCGATCTGCCGAATAGCACCTTGGAACCGTAGATTTGCTAAGATTCGGTCTCATGTGGCGATGAGCCTCATTGCTTCATTAGGGCGAAGGCAATGCGTTGCCTGAGTTGATCTAGAGTTGCAATGACATGGATTGGTTGCTCCCCTTGGTCGATAGTTATAGTGTTAGTGGCCATGGACAGTAGCCTTAGGTACTCCCCGTCATACTTCCTGTTTGCGCGGCCCTCGTTCTGGGCTGGGTTCGGGCAGGTACTCGATCTCGGGAACACCATGTTCGTGTTCAACGAGTCGGTTAATGGTGAGCAGGCGGATTTCTTCGCGACTAGGGCGGACTGGCTCGCCGTAGGCCTCGACCTCAGACACGCCATTGCCGAAGCGAAACGCGATATGGCGCGTGAAGCTGTCGAATCTGCGCCGTAGGTGAGCAAGAAACGCGAGCGCGAGCAGAAGCGCGCCCAAGAGAAACAAGCCGCCGTCTTACGCACACAACAACACCAGCTCGTCCAGCAGCAGATTACGGCGTCGTTTACGAGCGGACCGCTTCCAAGTCCTGATGTCTTGCGAGAGTATGATGCTATCGTGCCTGGCGGCGCAGAGCGTATTTTCGCGATGGCGGAGAATCAGGCGAGTCATCGCATCCACCTTGAAAAATACGTCGTCCACGCCGATGCATGGCGCGCCTTTGGGGCTTAGTTGCAGGCTTCATTGTCGCGATTGTTGGTCTGGCTGCTGCCTATTTCCTTGTTGATGGAGGGCACTCCATTGAAGGCACGAGCGTTGCTGCGCTCGATTTGACTAGCCTGGCGGGAACATTCGTTTACGGCACGGTGGCGAGACGTAACGAACGCAAGGAACGTGCCCGCATGATGACCGGTCAGTTCTGAGTTTCGCGAAAGCTCATGGGCACTCGACGGTGCTTCCAAAGCTTCCTCAGCCTGGCGACCGGAAGCCGGGGGGGCGCAGCGCCTCCGCCGGGATCCCCCAGGTGCATTCAGATTACTGTCGTAGGGTATGCGCCAGCGGACACCGGGCGTCATTTCGGAAGTCACCAGTCATTAGTCACCATCACCTAGCGCGTACACCAACTCCATCTCCGCCCACCACGCGCCCGCCTGCGCTTCGGGCACGGGCTCTTGCAGCGACTCCATGAGCGACTGCCACTCGGCGATGCGCGGGCTCGACGCGGCGTAGCGAGCGAAGTCTCGCTCTGGCTCGAATGCGTCGACCGTCTCCATCAGCATGAAGAGACGGCGGCCGAGACGCCAGATCATCATGCGCTCGATGCCGATGTCGCGCAGCCCGCGCTCGACCTCGGGCCAGACGGCGCGGTGATGCTCCATGTAACGGGCGATGACATCGGGGTCATCCTTGAGGTTGATCGTGCGGGCGTAGCGCTTCATCAGAAGACCAGCACGCCGCCGTCGATCGGATAGGCCTGGCCGGTGATGAACGACGCTTCGTCGGAGCAAAGGTAGAGCGCGAGCGCGGCGACTTCCTCCGGCTCCGCCATGCGGCCGATCGGCTGGTACTCCGACAGTTGCCGAAACATTTCCTCCTCTCGGCCGGGATAGGTGTTGCGCAGGTAGCCATCGACGAAGGGCGTGTGCACGCGCGCAGGGCAGACGCAGTTGCAGCGGATGCCCTGCTTGATGTAGTCGACGGCGATCGAGCGCGTCATCGTCAGCACCGCGCCCTTGCTCATCGAGTAGGCGAAGCGGTCGGTGAGCCCGATCAGCGACGCGATCGACGCCAGGTTGAGGATGACGCCGCCGCCGGCGCTGACCATGCGCGGCACGGCGGCCTGCGAACAGAGGAAGAGTCCCTTCACGTTGACCGCATAGATGCGATCGAGATCGGATTCGCTCGTCGTCTCAACGGTGCCGATGTGCGCGATGCCGGCGTTGTTGACCAGGATGTCGATGCGGCCTGCGTCGCTCTCGACGCGGTGGAACGCGGCGGCGACCGAAGCGGCGTCGGAGACATCGCACGCGACAGCATCGGCGGCCTTGCCTTCGCCACGGATGCTCTCGACGGTGCCGGCGGCGCCGCGCCCGTCCAGCTCGAGCACGAACACGCGCGCGCCCTGCCGCGCGAAGGTGCGGGCGATCGCCTGTCCGATGCCGGAGCCGGCGCCCGTCACCACCGCCATCTTGCCATCGAGCCGAAACATGCGGTCCTCCTTCGTGTCGCTCATGCGGGAATGCTCCGGCGCTCGCTCTCGACATCTTCGAACCAGGCGGCGAGGTCGCCCTGCATGCGCATCACTCGCGCGGGCTGCGACGCCGCGAGGTCGTGCTGCTCCTGCGGGTCGCTGCGGAGGTCGAAGAGCTGCGGCGCGGGCGCTGCGTCGATCGTACGCTGCGGTTCGCCGTCGCGCACGATGTCGCTGTACTTCTCCGGGTGGTACTTCGAGTCGATGTCCATCGCCAGGTCGGCGCGAGAGAGCTGCATCGCCTCATCGATAGCGGGCAGCACGAGCTTCCAGTCACCGTCGCGCATCGCGGCGTTGCACTCTGCGACGGGCGTGTATCGATTCCACTGCCAGAAGCGCTGCGACGGCATCTCGTTCGGCTCGCCGCGCAGCAGCGGCATCGCATCGACGCCGTCGAGCGGCAGATCGCGTGGAGGGTCCATGCCTGCGGCGGAGAGCAGCGTCGGCAGCCAGTCGGTGAAGTGCATCATCTCGCGCACCTGGCGGCCGCCCGCGGGCTGTGCCGGCCAGCGGACGATCGCCGGCACGCGGATGCCGCCTTCGTAGACGAGCAGCTTCGCGCCGGCGAAGCCGCAATTGAACCGGTCGGAGCACATTTCGCCGGCGCCGCCGAACTGCGGGCCGTTGTCGCTTGTGAAGATCAGCAGCGTGTTCTCGGCGAGGCCGCGGCGGTCGAGCTCGGCCAGCACGCGCGCGACGCCGCGGTCCAGGCAGCGGATCATGCCGTAGATATGGCTGACGGCGGCGGTGTAGGCGCCGGTCGCGGCGAATGGCGCGAGGTCGTCTTCGAGCGCGTGGAAGGGGAAGTGCGGCGCGCTGTACGTGAGCATCAGCAGAAACGGCTCGCGTTCGTGCCGGGCGATGAACTGCACTGCCTCTTCCGTGAGGACGTCGGTGAGGTAGCGGCCGTCGCTCTTCGAGACGCTGCCATTGCGGTCGAGGCGCCAGTCGACGTACGGCGACCAGCCGCCGGAGAAGCCGGCGAACTCATCGAAGCCGCGGCGGTTCGGGTGGTAGCGCGCGTCGAGCGCGCCGTTGTGCCACTTGCCGATGAGGCCGGTGGCGTAGCCGGCGCGGCGCAGGTGGTCGGCGATGGTGCGCTCTCGCAGGGCGAGGCGGTCGAGGCCCCGCATCTCGAGCGTGTCGATGGCGCCGGTGCGGTGCGGGTAGCGGCCGGTGAGCAGCGCAGCGCGGGCGGGAGCGCACACCGGCGATGCGGAGTAGTGTTGGGTGATGGCGACGCCCTCGCCGGCGAGACGGTCGAGCGCGGGCGTCTGCGATCCGCCGCCGTTGAAGCAGCCGAAGTCGCCGTATCCCATATCGTCGGCGAGGATGAAGACGATGTTCGGCCGGCTCGTCAGCATGGGGCAGGGTGTCAGGTCGGCGGCCGGAGGGCCAGAACGAAGACGCACGCCGTGCTGGCGTGCGTCATGCGATTCGGCTGGAGCCGGCGATCAGATTCGAACTGATGGCCTGCTGTTTACGAAACAGCTGCTCTACCACTGAGCTACGCCGGCCGGTGCGTGGAAACGCCCCGCTGTGCGAGGCTGGGGCATTGTAGCGGATCGCTGGCTGGAGCCGCTATCGGAGCGAGGTTGGAGGTTAGATGTTGGAGGTTGGACGGACCGCGTACACCCGCAGCGGATCGTCGATGCCCTTGAGCATCTGCTCGCCACGGTCTTCAAATGTCACGCCCGCCGACGTGCGGGCCAACTCCCGCACGGTGCCCGACACGAGGATTTCGCCCGGTTCGCAGAGCCCGCAGATGCGCGACGCGATGTTCACCGCGCCGCCGTAGACGTTGTTGTCCTCGCGGATCACGTCGCCCGCGTGAACGCCGATGTGCAGCGAGAGGCCCATGCCTTCAGCGGACGTGCGACAAGCGCGCGCGGCGTCGATCGCCTCATGCGCGGCGGCGAATACGCCCATGACCCCATCACCCATCACCTTGCCATCTATCGGCATGCCGCTGCGTTGACGCATGTTTGCGCGGACCGCCGCGTCGAGCTGGCTGGCGCGGACGCGGAACGCTTTGTCACCCAGCTGCTCCGTGAGGGGCGTGGAATCAACGATATCGACGAAGAGAATGATCGCGGTACCTCCGGCACCTGCGTTCGTATTTCGCGCTGGCGACCTTCCGTTGACGAATTCGTCTACCGCTCTGGCGGTCTCTTCCCCCGCAGAAACCTTCACGAGATGCGCGCCTGGTATGGCCGCCGCAACTTCGCGCGGCCAGCGTTCATCACCAAAAACGGGCGATTCCTTATTGTGAATCACCAGGGTTGGTGTCCGGATTCCGGAAAGTAACGTCGTGACATTCCAGGTGCGCACCTGGTCATACCAACGTTCCACATCGGAGCTAGTCATTTCCGCGCGTAGCTGCGCCGCGATCCGCGACGCAGCTTCATGATCCCAGCCTACGATACTGCGTGCGACCACTTCCGTGTAGAGATCCCAATCAATCCCGATCAATGCATCGAGTGCACGCAGACGAGGGTGAGCGAACACGGCGGGAAGGTTCGCCGCTGTTCTGGTCAGGATGAGGTGCGATACGCGCTCCGGATACTGATGTGCAACTGAGATCGCGATTGGTCCGGCGAACACACTCGCTAACAGGGTGACGGGGCGAGATGCGACACGATCCAGAACGGCCAGGCAATCCCGAACGTGCGCGTCCAGTGAGAGATCGTCAACGTCTCGATCTGACAGCCCGGCGCCGCGGCAATCGTAGTGCACCACTGTGTTCTGCTGCGCGAGGTAGCCAGTCTCCGCTTTGGTCCTGGGAACCTGGAGTTGCACCTGCATATTCCCCCAGGCGGAGGGCGATGGCAGGTACACGATCGGCGACCCGCTTCCCTCACACGAATACGCGAGGTTCACCCCGTCCGGCGTCTTGCAGTATTGGATGCGCGGTTCCATGCGCGAATTATCAACTATTCGAACGACGAAGGGCCACGATTCGAACACCAGATAACTATGCGGTCTACGGCAGGGGGCTTCACGTCGGCTGCACAGCGCTCAGGATGGGGAGGCTTTACGAAACAGGTCTCCGCCGGCGACTCTACGACCGCCCTACCACTGAGCCACGGTCTCCTGCGGCGACTCTTCGACTGGCGAAGCGAGGGGGCCGTGTCGGGCGCTGACGCAGGTTGAGGAATCGCGTCGCAGAGGCATCGAGCCGCATTACCCTGACGCGGGACGCACCGCGAACACACGCACAGGATCGGCGACGCCTTTCAGCGCGTGCTCGCCGCGATCCTCGAAGGTCACGCCTGCGGACGTGCGGGCGAGATCGCGCACGGTCTGCGATACGAGGATCTCGCCTGGCTCGCAGAGCCCGCAGATGCGAGAGGCGATATTGACTGCGCCGCCGTAGACGTTGTTGTCCTCGCGGATCACGTCGCCGGCGTGCAGGCCGATGTGCATGGGCAGCTCCAGGCCTGCGCTCAGCTCGACGCAGCGCCGGGCGGCATCGATCGCCTGTGCGGCCGAGGCGAATACGCCCATGACGCCGTCGCCCAGCACCTTGCCCTCGACGGGTGTCCCGCCAAACTCCTGCATCGCCGCGCGGACGCTCTCGTCGAGCGCTCGTGACGCGGCGCGGAACGCCGAGTCACCCATCCGCTCCGTCAGCGCCGTCGAGTCCACGATGTCCGTGAACAGAATGATGGCGGTGCCGTGCGGCGGCGGCGCGGAGGCGATCTCACCCAACCCCATGAACTCGACGACCGTCTTCACGATGGGTTCATGCCCTGGGTAGGGCCCGTCGGAAGTGCCCGGCACCAAACGCAGCTGACCGTTCGGGAGAAGCCCGGCGACGCGCATCGCGTCGTGTCGCGGTCTGGTCTCACGCAGCAGCACCATTGTTGGGACCATGACGCGGGGTAGCAGCGGCGCGAGGTCCTGGCTAGCACCGCGCTCCCAATACCGTGCCGCTACATCTGCCGTCACGGTGCCCTTGATGTTCTGGCTGAGGGTGCGCTGAAGCGACACGGGACCGTCGGGGAAGAATGTACCCGCCATGCGTCGACGCGCCGCCGACCAGTCCTCGCGGCATAAGCGTGCCATTTCCCGGAACCGAGCGTTGTCGACAGATGGGGTCCAAAGGACGAGTTGCCGGGCTTGTCCTTGACCAGCGATGGCGTAATGTAGGCACGCGCCGGCGGTGCTGTCCGAAAACAAGGCGAAGTCGGCAAGTCCTGCCGCAGCGGCGACGGCGGCGATGTCACGCGCGTCCGCTTCGAACGATATGTCGTCAACATCGCGAGCCGACGCTCCGGTGCCGCGCCGGTCGAACGTAACGATCCGGGTATGCGCCGCCAGCGCGTCGAAGTACGCCCGTGACTCGGGGACTGTAAAGTACGCCTCCATGGAGCGGGTGAAACCGTTGACGTAGAGCAGCGGCGGCCCGCTACCGTAGACCGCGTAGGCGATGCGGGTGCCATCCGTGCTCGTGCAGAAGCGAAACTGGGGTTCCATGACCGCATTATCGGCGATCTGATCGCCTCGGAGCCACGCCTCGAACACCAGATGACTGTGCGATCTACGGCGGAGGACTTCGCGTCTGGAGCACAGCGCTCGGTGTGCGGGGTGTTACGAAACAGGTCCCGGTCTTACTTCGAGAGCACCTCGAACAGGCGGATGTCTGGACTTCCCTGCACGTGGGCGGCAAGCATCTCGTCGAGTTTGGGACGGATCTGAGGTGCTGCGGCGTTAGCGTCGGCCTGGGATGCCCAGAGCACGAACAGGCCGCTCTCTCCATCGCTGTCGTCGGCGAAGACGGTGACGCCCTTGCAGCCCGGCATCGCTGCGATCTGAGGCGCCAGGTCGTCGGCGAGCGCCTGGGCGACGGCGCGTTTTCCCGGGCCGAGTGAAAACCTGACGAGTCGTGCGTACATGGCAGACCTCCCGTGAATAGTGTGCCTAGAGTTATTGACTAGGGGAGACAGAATCAGCCGCAGCCGACTCTAACTTCGCGCCCGCCTGCGAGTCTGACGGTTCTTTCCTGCCCAGCCGCCGTCCGCGTCGGAGTACGTCGCTCAATGCGCCCGCCAGAATACCAGATACCTGCGCGTTCCACGGCGAGGGCTTCACGTCTGGAGCGCTCTACCACTGAGCTATGCCGGCGAGCGGCGCAGCGACGCTGCTACACCACCGCGCGCTCTGCGCGGAAGAGGTTGATGGGGGTGGGGATGCCCTTCATCACGACGGGGCCGAGCTGCTCGAACTCCACGTCGTCGAGGCCACCGTTGGCGCTCTGCACCGTCGCCTCGGAGGCCAGCACTTCGCCCGAGTTCGCGAGGTTCATGATGCGCGAGGCGATGTTCACGTCGTGGCCCAGCAGGTCTTCGCCACGGCAGGTCTGGCGTCCGGCGTGGACGCCGATGCGTACCCACAACGGCGCATCGATGTTCGTCGACTCCGCTTCGAAGCGCTCCTGCAGGCGCAGCCCGGTCTGGATCGCGTCGCGCGCGTCGCCGAACCAGAGCATCAGCCCGTCGCCCATGTCTTTGACGACCCGGGAGTCCGGGACCAGCGACTCGCGGACGATGCGGTCCTGCAACGAGAGCAGCGCGAGTGCCTCCGCGTCGCCTCGGAGCGCGTTGAACTCGGTGAAGCCCACGATGTCGGTGAACATCACGGTGCCATCGACGAAGTCCGGTGCGGCGCCCGGCGCGCTCATCCCGGCACCACTTCGATCGAGCCGGAGATCGTCATCGCCTCCAGGAGCAGGTCGTCTCCCTCCGTGCAGTCGCATCGCACGCGCCCGGACAGTGTCTTGAAGCGCGTGTGCGGTTCGACACCGACGGGCAGCTGTATGTGAATCTTGCCGGACACCGTCTTGATGGCGATCGCGCCCTCGCCGCCGCAGATGGCGTCGATGGAGCCGCTGACGGTACGGGCCTTGAAGGCGCCGTTGACGCGGTCGATGCGGATCGTCCCGGACATCGTGCCGGCCGATCCGGCGGCGAGGTCGTGGGCGGTCACCTTGCCGCTGCCGCTGTTGAGCCGGCAGCGGCCGCGGCAGCGCCCGATCTCGACCGACCCGGCGACGGCCCGCAGGTCGGCCTCGTCGGCGCTCTCGACCTCGATCTTTCCGCTCATGGTAGTGACGGACACGATGCCGAAGTCGCCGGTGAGCCGGACCGGGCCAGATTGGGTGCCCACTGTGACATCGGTGCCGGCGGGGCAGCGCACGACGAAGGCTTTCGACCCGGCTCCGTTGCGGATCTTCATCGTGGCGCCGCCGTCCTCGGTCAGTGCCTCGATGCGGTCGCCTTCGACGAGCACGTCATCGCGCGGCTCAGCGACGACATCAACGCGGCCGGCGCGGGACTGAAGCCGCAGGGTGACGGCGACGGGCAGGTCGAATCGTTGTGTGCCCACGAGCTGGCCTCCGAATCAGAAGTGAAGGCCATTGTGGCGCGATCCGAGGCGTGGACTCAAGCGGGCCTCCGTTACGGAAAGCGAAGCGATGCCATCGTTCCGTGGCCCAGCCCGCCGGCCGCACGATGGCCGGCCAAAAGGAGCACCACCATCATGCAGGCTACCCAGATCTCAGAAGCACAGGCGCTGCTGGAGGCGCTGGACCGGGTGCCGCCAACGGCGCTCACCGCCTGCGCCGGCTGGACCGCGCACGAGGTTACGGCGCACCTGGCGGCCGGCGCCGACGAGATCGCGCGATTGTTCGAGGCGTTTGGCGAGGGCCTGCCCGTGCCGCCGACGCGCGGCTTCGAGGAACGCGAGGCGCCGTATCGGGCGATGGACGATGGGGCGCTTCGCAAGCGGCTATTCGCGGCAAGCGCGCGCATGGGCTCGGCGATGCAGGCCGTGCTTACGCGTGAACCGGAGGCGATCATTCCCTTCACGGGTATGCCGTTCAAGGCGACGACGTTCGTCCTGCACTCGCGCAGCGAGAGCGCCATCCATCGCTGGGATCTCGTGGGCGATGACGACATAAGCCTGGATCTGCTGTCACGGCCGGAGATCACGGAGCACGCGGTCACCACGCTGGCTCCTCTCTTGTTCTCGCGCGGCTGCGGCGTTGCGCCCGTGGCGGGGCGCGCCCTTTCCGCGCGCATTCGCGCCGACGGCCGGCAGGACATCGCCATTGCGCACGACAGCACGGGCGCTTCGCTGAGCCTCGTGCCCGACGATGGCAGCCCCGCCATCGAGACCGACGCGGCGGCGCGATTGCTCTTCATCTGGGGCCGCCGGCCCGGCGACGGGTCGCGGATCCGGAGCATGCTGCCGCCGGACGACCGGCGAGGCGTCGAGGCGCTGCTCGCCGGCGGCTAGGCGAGCCTGGCGGCATTTGGAGCGACATAACGTCCGATTTGGTCTCCCAGGCTTGGCAGGTGCTTTTTTTCACGAGATCCTGTGGGAAACGCTCGAAGTTCCGGTCGTTTAGCTTCAAACGGGCCAGGTCGGGCTGCTTCGCATAAGGGTCTTTTTGGGCCTGATTTCTCGCTTTTCCTGACCCTTTCAGCCTTGACCTCGGCTCTTTGGGGGTTATAATCAGCCCGTTTTGTGCTCCCGGTCCTGGTGGCACGACCTCGCCGACGGCGGGGACACACTGAACTTTGACCGTAACCGGGCAAGTTGAAGGAGGGGCTCTCTGAGTTACCGAGGATTGGTTGCTGGCGCCAAAGTGACTGTTATGGTCGCCGGCACTGCCGCATCGGTGGGCCTGGCGCTTGCGAACGACCGGAGGCTGAAGCCGGTCTTCGTCGAAGCAGATGCACCATCCAGGCCCGTGGTCGTTTCCGCCGGGAACTCGGCTTTCGGGGCATTCACTCTGGCCCGCGACAACTTCGCGCGCCGGTTCGCACTGGCGACGCTGATCGGCGTCGCTGTCCTCATGCTCGCCGCGACTCTGCCGGCGATCACCGCCGTTGCCAGCAGTCTGCGGGCGCCTGCATCGCCGCCACCGTCCTTCGGGCCGCCCTTGGAGCTGCGCGCCGCCGCCGGCGTCAGCGGCAACTGGGAGCAGGCGTACGCAAATGCCATGCCTGGCGCGCCCGCCGTCGGGGCGGCGCTGGTCGCCGGTGCGCAGGAGCAGCGCAGCTGGGATGTCTTGATTGCGATGAATAGCATCGCCGCCGATCGCAATGCCGGTGCAGACGCGGCATCGGCCCGAAGCGCGCGGTCGGCCGCGGCACCATACAGCATGAGCTCGCCATCCGGCATCGAGGCCGGCACGGCAATGCGCGCACGCATCACGATCTACGGCTGCAGCGGCCCGGGCGGCGGCTTCTGCAACCACATGGCCAGCGGCGGCTCCGCGTTCGAGGGCGCTGCCGCCTGCAGCGAGAATCTGCAGTTCGGCACACGCCTCACCATCAGCGGCGACCCGACGGGCCGCGTCTACGAATGTCTCGACCGCGGCTCGCTGCCGGCCACCTGGATCGACGTCTACTTCGAGAACACGTCGGACGGCATCGCCTGGCAGAGTGAGCTCGGCTCCACCCTGGCCGAGATCCACATCGTCAACTAGCGGCGGCCGGCCGCCGAAGCGCCGCGTCGTGCGTTACGGGCAAAGCAGAAGGCCGGACATCGCGTCCGGCTTTCTGGTGTCGTCTGACGGACACCCTCTCGATGGCGCCGGTGATATACTTCCCGCCGTTGCCTTGCCGCCTCAACCACGCCCCCTCACGGCCGCGCCGGCGCGGGTTCGGCGGTGGGCGCGCTCGCCGTCGCGGGCTCTTCGGCCAGTGCCAGGGCAGCCCGCCACCACGCGAACCCGAGCGCCGCGCCCAGCGTCAGCGCCGTCGCGATGAACACACCGATATGCTCGGCGAGCGTGTGCCGCACCTCCCGCCACACCGCGCCCCAGTTCCGGTCGTAGTGCAGGCGCACGTCGACGATGCCGTCCGCCGGGCGCCCGTCTACGGTTGCCGGCGCAAAGGCGTTCGAGGGCGGCCTGACCAACCCCAGGCGCGCGCCCGCGGGCACCTTCAGCTCGACCCGGAGCCGCAACCCACGCGCCGGCGACACCGCCGCGAACCGCGCCCGCGCGCGCCCCCCCTCCGCCGGTACGGCGTAAGCATCGCCCAGCGGCGCCTGCCCGAACGCCACCGCCGCCGTCAAGGGCGCCTTAGCGCTGCCTCTGTCATAGAGCAGGTCCAACGCGGAGACGTCGTCGAACTCCGAGAACAACAGCGGTTGCTGCACGGTGGCCGGTCCCACCACCCATGAGGCGGTGCCCGCCACGCGGTCGCTCGTGATGCCGCCGCTCGTCCACGCCAGCGAAACCGCGAAGTACGCCGGCAGCACCAGCAGCAGCGCCAGCGGCACCGCAGCCGGCACCGCGCGCGGACGCGGCGTAATCGCCGGGTCGCGCAACAGCGCCGCCAGCGCGATCGCCCACGCCGCGATCGCGATGACCAACGTCACCGCCTCCACGCGATCGTAGTCCGCGACGCGCGAGATCGCGGCATCAAGCCCAGACCCCGGAGCGAGGCGCGGCGTCAGTACGGCGAAGACACCGGCGCCCAGCCCTGTCCCGAACCCGATCGCGTGCATCAGTACTTGCAGCGTTACCAGCACGTACGCCACCAGCGCCGCGCGATACGACACCGCGGGCACCGCCAGCGCGCCCGCGAACCACGCCGCGCGCTCAGGCGGTCAGCCCGTGAGTGCGAACACGATCAGATGCACCCCCACGATCGACGCCAGCAGCGCACGGTATGGCCGCTCCGGCATCGCTAGGGGGATCAGCGCTGCCGCTCCGTATGCGGGATAAAACAGCGACAGGTGCCCGGCCTTGTACCGCAGGATGTCCTGCGCCTGCGGGTTGAACAGCGCGTGGTGGCGGAAGAGCGGGTCCCACAAGAACGGCGAGATCAGGACCGCGAACGTCACGACAGCGATCGCGACCAAACGTAGCCAGGCCACTCCCGTCGGCGCCAGCGCGAGCGCGAATGGCACGACGAGCAGTAGGGGGTGCAGCTTCACCGCGGCACCCGCGCCCAGCGCAACCATCGCCAGCGCGTCTGCAGGCAGCGCGCGCCCGCCTAAGCGCACCTCGCGTTCGCCCCGCAACCATCGCGTCGCCAGCAGCAGCGCGGCCAGCACGGCCAGCATGCTCCAGGCGTCGTTCTGGCCCATCACGAACGACACGAGGATCACCGCCGGGTTCAGCAGCCACAGCAGCATGGCGCTGACGCCGGCCTCGCCCGGCAAGCAGCGAAGCAGCACCACGCCCGCCGCCACGTACACCACCAGATTCGGGAACTTGAGCGCCGCCGCGTATCGCGGCGAACCCTCGGCGAGGTGGAAGTCCGACCACGCGTGCATGTCGATCACACGCGTCAGATCCATCACCCACACCCAGGCGCCCAACGGATAGTAGAAGAGCGGGCCGTACGGGAGCGCCGAGAACATCGTCCCCGGCAGGAAGACCGACGGATTGCCGTCCAGCGCACGCCAGAAATCCGGATGCTCCAGAAAGATCAGGCGCGTCTGCCACGGCAGCAGGTACAGGTCGTAGAATCCGGAGGTCGGAATGATCGCCAGCAGCACCACGAAGAGCAGGACAAACGGCGCCGCGAGCCTCATGCGGACGATCCTAGCGAACCCGAACCGCCCGTGCCACGAGGTGTGCTGGGCCCGCGAGGTATGCGTGACGACGAGATGGCCACCCGGTGCGAGTGGTCTCGCGGGCTCTCCGGGTTGCGCCGCCGGATCGATCCCACGAGCGGTATGTTGCCTTCTCAGCACGTCGGCCAGCCGCGATCCCTTGGGGATCGAGACATGCTCTCCCGCCGCTGGCCGTGACCGGCGTCCGCGGTGACATCGCCTGGGAGAAAAGCCGGGCAAGCCGGAGCCGGACGGATATAATGGCCGCTCACGTGAAGTTTTCGGAGAATATGGTGACGACATCGGCTTCCTTCGAGCCTACAGCGACGAAGCCGCGGCGCGAGCCATCGCGCGCTGAGTTGGAATGGTTGGTTCTGATCATCCTCGCCGCGTGCGCTCTGCGGCTGGTCTGGGTGCTGACGGTGCACAGCGGGCTCGGCGGGTACAACGACCCCCAGTGGTACTTCGGTACAGCCAAGAACCTCGCCTCCGGAAACGGCATGACCATTCGCGTGGTACCGTCGCAGGGCTACCTGCCAGGCCCCGGCGGCATACAGGCGATCTTCTGGCCGCAGGGCTATCCGCTTACCCTGGCCGCGGTGTTCAAGGTGTTTGGCGCGGGCTTGACGGCCGGGAAGCTGCGGAATGTGTTCGCCAGCACGCTCGTGGTCCCGCTCGTGTTCCTGCTCGCACGGCGTACCTTCGGCGGGGCGGTGGCGCTCGTCGCCGCGGCGCTGTTCGCCGTCTACCCGGCAAACATCTTCTGGACCTCGGTCCTGTTCTCCGACGTGGTCTTCACCGCGCCGTTCGCCGTGGCAACGGTCCTGCTCGTGTACGGGGGCGCCCGACCGACACGCGCTTAAGCAGTCTTTATCGGGCTTGCCGTCGGATATGCGGGGATCATCCGCCCTCAGGCAGTGGTCTTGCTCGGCGCCGGGCCCACGTACTGGCTGGTCCGCGGAGAGTCGCCGCGCGCCATACTGAAGCCGCTGTGCTACGCGGTCGTCGCTGCCGGCATCTTCGTCGTGCCGGTGGCGATCTGGAACACGGCCCGCACCGGCGAGCTTACCGTGCTCTCCAACAACTTGGGATACAACCTGCGCATCGGGCACGCCCCGTACTCGACGGGCCGCTACATCTTCCCCTGGACGCCGTTCCGGATCGACCCAGCGAGCGATGCGTTGCCCAGCGAGTCATCCGCGATCCGGCGCTCGATCGACTACGCCGTACACCACCCAATCGATGAGATAGCACTCTCGGGCAAGAAGGTGTTCTACCTCTACGCGACGGATTCCGACTCGATCATCTGGGCGGCGTCGTTCGGCAGCACGCCGATCTGGGGGTCGAGCGCGCGCGGAAGTCACTTGATGGACCTGGCCGATGGCGTCGTTTACGCCACACTGATCCTGGCGCTCGTTGCAGTGCCACTCACGTTCTCGCTCCGCGACGAGCGCTTGTTGTTGTGGCTCATCCTGGCGTTCTGGACTGCGGCGCACGTGGTCTTCTTCGGTGAGCCGCGCTATCACCTGGCCGTCTTGCCGATCATCCTGACCATGTCCGCCGTCGCCATCGTCGAGGGCTGGCGCGCACTCCTATCCGTGATGACTGCTGAACCACGAACGGCGCGGGCCCAGCCGTCACCGGCCGGGGACGGACCCGGAGACGCCGGATAGCATGGCGATGCTGTGCGGCTTCCTCGCTATTCGGTGCGGTACTCTGCCACATGTCACGTTCCGCCGCCCACAGCCGACGGGCGCGTTTCGCGCCGCCGGCGCCGGCCCGCATCCGCGAGATCATCGCTCTGCTCGATGACGCATACGGCGTGCCGGAGTGGCGCCCCCGCGGCGACCCGGTGTCCGAACTCGTCCTGACCATCCTCTCTCAGAACACGGCCGACGCCAACTCTGGCCGCGCCTTCGCCAGACTGCTCGAGGCGTTTCCATCATGGGGCGCCGTCGCCGATGCGCCACTGGCGGAGCTGATCGCCGCGATACAGCCCGGCGGCCTCGCGCCGACCAAGGCGCCGCGCATCCAGGCCGCGCTGCGCGACATCAAGCAGCGGACCGGCGGCTTCGACCTCGGCTTTCTCGCCGAAATGCCGCTCGAGGAGGCGCGTGCCTGGCTGCGGAGCATCAACGGCGTTGGCCCCAAGACCGTCGCCTGCGTGCTGATGTTCGCGCTCGGCCGCCCTGCGATGCCGGTCGATACGCACGTCTTCCGCGTGGCGATGCGCCTGGGCCTGATACCGGAGCGCACGGCACGCGCCGCCATGACGCCCGAGAGAGCCCACCCGATGCTCGAAGCGAGCGTCGCGCCGGACGACTTCTACGCCTTCCACATCGGCCTGATCAAGCACGGCCGCCGCGTCTGCGGCGCCCAGCGTCCGCGCTGCCCCGAATGCGTGCTCCTGCACCTCTGTCCGGGTGCGCGCAAGTATTATCCGGAACTTCTACGGACGTAGGGGCGTCAGGCAGGCCGAGCGACGGATGCGCCGAGCCGAACGCGCGCCCTTGCTATCATGCCGTGGCCTCGCCCGGCCGCATCCCTGCCTTACCCGACGCTCCGCGATCGGACGCGGGGAACTATCTGGCGCGTTGAGTAGACGACGACTGCCGAAGCCGCCTCCACGCCCGATCTTGCGACGGCCCGAAGGCTGCCAGCCCGGCTGCGCGCGTGTGCTCTGGCGCTGCCCGCCGCGCACTCCCGCGGAACGACCTCAGGCGGAGAACCTGTACTGCGTGGCGAAGTAAACGCGACACCCGTGACCAGATGAGGTGGACCGCGATCAGCGAATGCCGTCGCACGTTTGCAAGCGAATCGAGCGCTGTGTCGATTCGTTTGTGTGGTATTCCGTGAGCTCATGGCAGCGGCGCCACCCCGCGTGATTCTCGGCGCCCACACACCGTAAGAGCCTCCCTTAGCCCGCCCGAGGGGCTTTTTCTTGCGTGGAGGGCGGAGTCCCATGGTTGGAACAGCCGCGCGGCGCCTCTAACGCCGGCGGGCGGCCTTGCTCGCACTTTTCCTGGGTGCGGGCTTCGTCGCTGGCACTGCCGCCGGCTGTTTCGCCGCCGCCGCCCTGCCACGGGGAGCGTCGTCCAGAACGAACGTGACCATGAGATTTACGCGGTATCCGGTGATCTTTCCGTTCTCGACTGCGACCTGCTGTTCCTTTATCCAGGCAGCCGACACGTTGCGCAGCGTTTCATGCGCGCGCCGGATTCCTTGCCGAGTCGCGTCTTCGAAGCTCCGTGCGGACTGTGACGAGATCTCCGTAACCCGAGCTACCGACATCGTGTACCCTCCTGTGCTTGCCGACCGCGCCCCGCGGTCAATGAGAGAGAACTATCGTACCACCAGCGTCAACCGTAGCGCATTCAGCCGGGCCCGGCGGCATGAGTGCATCGCGGCGAAGGTAGGGAGCAAGAGTTTGCTGCCCGCGTCGAGACTCCGCTAGAATCGGCGCTTGTTCCCGGGTGGAGAACGTCTATCGTATCGTGCGCTCACGGGCAGGCCGAAGCCGTCGCGTCGCTCGCTCGCCACGGTGCTACAATCGCTCCACCATGACAGCGCCAGAAGTCCGCTACTGCACGACGAGCGACGGTGTCAGCATCGCCTACTACGTGATGGGCGACGGCCCGTCGATCGTCCGCGCGAGCACCACCTTTGGTAGCCACTTGCTGTTGGAACGAAGCATGTCGGGGATTCGCCCAAGTATGGAAGCGCTGGAGCGACGCCACAGGGTCGTACGGTACGACGGACGGGGATCGGGGCTCTCGCAGCGCGAATCGTCCGACTTCTCGCTCGCGGCGCGTCTCCTCGATCTGGAGTCGGTCGTCGATCATCTAGGGCTGGAGAGCTTCGCCCTGGACGGTCCTTACCATAGCGGCCTCGCGGCGGTGGCCTACGCCGTCCGGCATCCAGAGCGGATAACGCACCTGATCCTGAGCGACGCATTTGCCCGCGGGCGAGACCGATACGAAGCCAGCCCGGCGACGCGGGCCCGCGCGGCGATGCCCGATCACCAACGACGAATGGGAGTATTACGCCCTGGCCGCAGCAAGCGCGGACTTTCAATTCTCGGACGCGGACAGGACAAAAGAGCGCGCAGCCCTGATCCAAGCCTCGGGAGAGCCTGCTACGATGCTCGCGTTCCGGGACGCGACCCTTGAGATCGACGTGACGGACCTACTACCGCAGATCCGTGTGCCGACGCTCGTCATCTGCCGCCCCTCACGGCAGTACGCCCAGCCAAAGTCATCCCAGCTGCTGGCGTCTCGCATTCCGGAGGCCCGGCTCGCCGTCCTCGAATCATGGACAGGCACCGGCATAGATGAGGAGTGGCTCCGGGTGATCGGGGAGTTCCTCGGCGATGTGGCGCCCGCGTCGCCGCCTGAGGCCTTCGGCGAAGTCACACGCGTCACCTCATCTGCCCCGCAATCGTTCGCCGCAGGCCGCTACACCGTGCGTCGCGTGCTCGGCGAAGGCGGGCAGAAGGTGGTCTATCTCGTGCACGACGAGGCGCTCGACCGCGACTGCGCGCTCTCGATGGTCAAGTCCGAGCTGCTCGAAACCGACGATCTCGAACGCTTGCGACGTGAGGCGCAAGCGATGGCGCGGCTTGGCGCGCACTCGAACATCGTCACCGTGCACGATATCGGCGACGAGGGCGGTAAGCCCTATCTCGTCTGCGAATACGTGCCCGCCGGCGAGTTGCGGCGCCATCTTCGTGACGCCGCCGCGCCACTACCGCTCGAGCGCGCGCTGGCGATCGCCGCCGACATCGCGCGGGCGCTGGCGGTGGCGCACGGCCGCGGCGTCATCCACCGCGACGTCAAGCCGGCGAATGTGTGGCTGTGCGACGACGGCAGCGCGAAGCTCGGCGACTTCGGCCTCGCGTTCTCCATCGACCGCACGCGCATGACGATCGCCGGTACGGTCATGGGCACCGCCACCTACATGGCGCCCGAACAGGCGCGCGGTGATCCGGCCGACGCCCGCACCGACCTCTACGCCCTGGGTGTGATGCTGTACGAGATGGTCTGCGGGCGTCCGCCGTTCTTGGGCGATGACCCGCTGAGCGTGATCTCGCAGCACGCTAATGTCGCGCCGGTGGCACCCGCGACGCACGCAGCGGGCCTGCCGCTGGCGCTCGACGACCTGATCCTCCGTCTGCTGGCGAAGCCGCCGGCCGAGCGCCCCGCGAGCGCGGCCGTCGTGCTCGAAGAGCTGCGCGCCATCAGCGAGGGTCTCCGCACACCCAACGCGCCGCCCGAGCTGGAAGAACCTGAGCCGGAACCGATGGCTCCCGTACCAGGCTTCGTCGGCCGCGCGCCGGAGCAGGAGCAGCTCGCCGCCGCACTCGACCGCGCGATCGAAGGCGCCGGCTCGCTGGTGATGGTGGTCGGCGAGCCGGGCATCGGCAAGACGCGCCTGCTCGAGCAGTTCGCGGCGCACGCGCGGACCGCCGGAGCGCTCGTGCTCGTCGGGCGCTGCTACGACGGCGACTGGGCGCCGCCGTTCTCCCCATTCGTCGAAGCGATCAAGCAACACGCCACGCACACGCCGCAGCAGCGCCTGCGAGCGCAGCTCGGCAACGATGCCGGCGTGCTCGCGCGCATCGTGCCGGCGCTGCATGAGCGGCTGCCGAACATCGCCGAGCCGCCCGCGATTCCGGCCGAGGGCGAGCGCTATCGCCTGCTCGAAGCCGTGTCGGACACGCTCGGCCGTCTGGCGGCGAAGCGGCCGCTCGTGCTGGTGCTCGATGACCTGCACTGGGCCGACAAGGGCACCATCGCCATGCTCCAGCAGGTCGCCCGCACGTCGGCCACGCAGCCCATCCTGGTGCTCGGCGCCTATCGCGATGTCGAGCTGGATCGCACGTACCCGCTCGCCGACGCGCTTGCAGGTCTGCGGCGCGAGAAGAACTTCGAGCGCATCGCGCTGCGCGGCCTCGACGGCGCCGAAGTGGCCGAGCTGCTCGACGCGATCGCCGAGCAGGACGTGCCCGCCGCCCTCTCCGAAGCGATCGCCCGCGAGACCGACGGCAACCCCTTCTTCATCAAGGAAGTGCTGCTGCACCTCGTCGAGGAGAAGAAGATCGTGCAGCAGGACGGCACCTGGACATCCAAGCTCTCGATCGCTGAGATGGGCATCCCGGAGGGCGTGCGCGAGGTGATCGGCCGCCGTCTCTCGCGCGTCAGCGAGACCTGCGGCCGCATGCTGACGGTGGCCTCCGCCCTCACCGCCGGCTTCTCGTGGGAGGCCATCTCCGCCATCTGCGACGCGGGCGACACCGCCCTGCTCGACGCCGTCGATGAGGCGCTCGGAGCGCAGCTCATCGTCGAGCGCGAGCGCGGCCGCTACGACTTCACCCATGCCCTCATCCGCCACACGCTGTATGAGGAGCTGAGCACGCCCCGCCGCGTGCTGCTCCACCGCCAGATCGGCGAAGCGCTAGAGCGACTCTACGTGGCCGATCTGAGTGCTCACGTCGGCGAACTGGCGCACCACTTTTATGAAGCGGACGCAGGCACCGGCGGTGAGAAGGCCATTTCGCTCTGCGAAGCAGCGGGTGATGCGGCGTTACGCTCACTTGCGTACGACGAGGGCGTCGTCCAGTTCGAGCGCGCTGTCTTCCTGCTCGGAGCCGCGGCGACTAAAGACGAGCGGCGGCGGATCGGAATGATGTTGAAGGTGGCTGGCACGCGGTTTGCGGCCGGCATCCACAGCATAGATGTGTTCATCGCGGCCGCCGAGCGAGCGAGAGACGCGGGCGAATGGGATCTCATGATGCGCGCTGTCCTCCGCGACCCGTTTCCGGCAGGCAGGGGAGTCTACAGTTCAACGATCTGGCCGACGGATAGCGAGCGAATCGGGCCGCTGCTTGATGAAGCCGTTGCTCATCTACCTCCCGGCGCGAACGGGTTGCGCGCCTGCGCCCTGGCACAGCGCTCGGCCCTCGCGGGAAATTCCACTGGCGAAACAGCACACAGGGTCGCGGAGGCGAGTGCGCTCGCGCGCGAGGCAGAAGCGATCGCTCGGGAGCTGGATGACCCGTTAGTGCTCATGTACGTCCTCTACTGGACGCAGTGGGCGTTGTGGGCTGAACTGCGCGGCCGTGGGCGTCAGCTTCAAGCCGCGACAGAACTTCTTGAGCTCGCTAGCAATTCCGGGAATCGGCCCATGGTGCGGACGGCACACATGTGGCGAGCGCACTGCCTGATGTCGGTGGGTGACCCGGCCATGGACGAAGATCTTGAGATCTTTTATCGCACAGCCGCGGAGTACCGTATACGCGTGCTTAGTTGGTGGTCGACGACGTGCGTTGTGAATCGGAAACTGATTACGGGCGAGTTCGCGGAGGCCGAGCGACTGATGGCGATCTGCCTTTCGTACGCGCCACCACCGATCGCGGGCGAGTCGCCTGAGATAGGCGACAACGCCGACGTCACCACGAGCTTCGCTTATCAGCTCTTTTCGCTGCGGAACAGCCAGGGGCGGCTTGCGGAGATCGAACCGCTGGTAAGGAATGCCGTCGAGCAGAGCCCCGACTTCCCTGCGTTGCGCGCCGCACTGGGCCTCGGCTTCGCGCAAACGGATAGGCTCGACGAGGCGCACCTGACGATCGAGCCGTTGCTATCCATGGGAGTCGCGGGGCTGCGCGATGACCCTAACTTCGACGCGACGCTCCCGTTGCTTGCGGAAACTTGTGCCGCGATCGGTGAGCAGGTTGCGGCGCCGGAGCTGTACGAAGCCCTGCTGTCGTGCGAGCACTTGATGCTCTGCACGGGTTGGCGGGTGCCTTTCGGATCCGCGGACCGGCTCCTGGGGCTCCTCGCCGCCTTGATGGGACGCCGGGACGACGCGGCGCGTCACTTTGAGAGCGCGATCGAGATAGAAAAGCGGTTCGGCGCTCGCCCGTGGGTGGCGCGCACGCAGCTCGACTACGCGCGCATGCTGCGCAAGCGCGACGCGGCCGGTGATGCCGCGCGGGCGCGCGAACTGCTCCAGCAGGCGCTCGCGACCGCGCAGGAGATCGGCATGGCGAAGGTCGCCGCCGACTGCGAAGCGCTACTGGCTTCGGCGCCGTAGCGGCGTCGACCGGTGTCAGCGGGTGCCGCGCTCCGCATCGCGGTCGATGAGCGCGATGATGCGCACCTCTCCCTCCGACTCGCCGGAGTCGGGCTCGCGAATCGTATACACAACCATCAACGTGAACGCTGGCGCCACGAAGGAGTAGATCGAAAGACCGTCGTCGAAATCGAGTTGGCTGATGCGATCGGTCTCACCTGGATGAGGAGATTCGCCGAGGGCCTTCTTGATGTCGAGATAGCGTGCGCGTTCTCGGACGAACAGCGAGCGAGCCTTACGCTGTACCCGCCCGTCCTCGACCACCTTGTAGCGCACGGCGCCTCACCGCCTGCTGGCGAGCCGCGAGCCTCGCGCGTTCACGCTGAATGGCTTCCTGGGTCTCGGGATGGGCGAATGCCTCTGCGTGGGCTCTGCGGAAGTCTTCGGTCGTCCAGCCGGACTCCCGCTCTTCTCGATCGAAGCGAGCGATGATCTCGTCAACCTCCGAGCGAGACGAGGCTGGCCCGTCCTTTGAGCGCTGTGCCGTGGCAGTTCGTTCATGTTTGATCAGAGGTCGCTTCATGGTGCCTCCCGGCGCATGTGAGGGTACGCGAGTATATCACGCAGCGCTTCGCGCCTGTCGCCATGCTGGTTCCTCGGCTCGGAAGCCCCTGGCCGCATCCGATACCATGAGAGTCCTATAAGCGGTCGGGAAAGCCGCATCAAGCTGCCGCACGAAGCTGGCGTGGTACCGGATCTCAAGTCCTAATTCGCGCCCGTACTCCCCGATCCCCTACACTGGCCCTTGACTCGCTCCCGCCCCAGCGTCGATAATGTTGACAAAGTCGATTCACTTTACGTGGCTCGGAGGATGGCCGTCATGGTGACGCAAACAACCCGCACCGAATTCGCCCAGGACAAGTCGAACGACCCTATCGTCAAGGCAGAAATCGACAACTTCGAACGCGAGGCGCTCGCCTGGCGCGCGGGCGGCGGGCTCGGCGACGACTTCCGCCCCTTCCGCCTCCAGCACGGCACCTACGGCCAGCGCCAGGCCGACAACCAGATGATGCGCATCAAGGTGCCCCACGGCACCCTGACGCCCGACCAGCTCCACGCCATCGCCGAAGTAGCCGACGTCTACACGCCGCGCAAGCTCGGTCACGTCACCACGCGCCAGGCGATCCAGATCCACTTCGTCAAGCTCGAAGACGCGCCGAAAGTGATGCGACGCCTCGCCGAAGTCGGCATCACCACGCGCGAGGCGTGCGGGCACACCGTCCGCAACATCACGGCCGACCCGCTCACCGGCATTGCCGCCGACTGCGTGTTCGACGTGACGCCGTACGCCGAGGCGGCGTTGCGCTACTTCCTGCGCAACACCGTCAACCAGAAGCTGCCCCGCAAGTTCAAGATCTCCTACTCGGCCAGCGAGGCCGACCGCGGCATGATCCCGATACACGACATCGGCCTGATGGCGGTCGAGCGGGGCGGCCAGCAGGGCTTCCGCGTCAGCGTCGGCGGCGGCCTCGGCGCCGCGCCGCGCGTCGCCGATGTGCTGGTCGATTTCATCCCGGTCAACGAACAGCTCCGCACGATCGAGGCCGTGATCCGCGTGTGGGACCGCCTCGGCGAGCGGCGCAACAAGAACAAGGCGCGCATCAAGTTCCTCATCGCGAAGCTCGGCATCGATGAGTTCCGCCGCCTCTACGAGCTGGAGCTGGCGACACTGCCGCCCGCCGGCGCGGAGCAGTACCGCGAACCCGACTTCACGCTGCTCGAAGAGCCGCCGGTGCAGGGCTCGCACGCCTCACGCAACGGCGGGGCCGCCGCGCCGCGCGAAGGCTACGACGTGTGGCGCCGCACGAACGCGCTCAAGCAGAGCCAGCGGCCGTACTCCACGGTGTACGTGCTGCTGCCGATCGGCGACGCTACGGCGGAGCAGATGCACGCGCTCGCCGAGATCGCGCGCAAGTATGCGGGCGGCCACATTCGTACGGCCGCGACGCAGAACTTCGTGCTGCGCTGGGTGCATGAAGACGACCTTCCGGCGCTGCACGCCGAGCTCGCCGGCATCGGGCTCGCGGAAGACCACGCGCAGACCATCTCCGACGTCATGACCTGCCCGGGCGCCGACACCTGCAGCATCGGCGTCACGTCGTCGAAGGGGCTCGGCACCGAGATCCGGCAGCGGATCCTCGCCGGCAACGGCAAGTACCGCGATCCGCTGGTGAACGACATCAAGATCAAGATCAGCGGCTGCCCCAACTCCTGCGGACAGCACCACGTCGCGGACATCGGCTTCTACGGTATGGCCGTGCGCATGGGCGACCGCCAGGTGCCGGCGTTCCAGCTCATGCTCGGCGGCAACGCGCAGGGCGAAGGCCGCCTGGCGACGATCACGATGAAGATCCCCGCCCGCTACGCCCCTGATGCGGTCGAGACGCTGATCGACACCTACGTCGCGGAGCGCAACGACGGCGAGAAGTTCCAGTCGTGGAACGACCGCGTCGGGAAGGCGCACGTGCAGGAGGTGCTCGCCGAGTACAAGATCGTCCCGGAGTTCACCAAGGACCCGATGGCGTACGTCGATTGGGGCCAGACCAAGTTCTTTACGCTCGACGACATGGGCGAAGGGGAGTGCGCGGTCTAGGCCGTCTAGACATCAGCAGAGGAATCAGTCGCGTATGACGCAGGAAGCCGTGCAGGAACCAAAGACCGCAGACCTCGAGGCCGCTGCGACGGCGCTCGAGGGCAAGACGCCGCAGGAGATCCTCGCCTGGGCAGCGCAGCTGTACCAGCCGAGGCTCGCGCTTGCGTGCAGCTTCGGCGGCCCCTCCGGCATGGTCCTGCTCGACATGATGATGCAGATCGACCGCGCGGTCGAAGTCTTTTATCTCGACACGGACTTCCTCTTCCCCGAAACCTACCGCCTGCGCGACGCCGTCGCCGCCAAGTACGACTTCAAGCCCGTCGGCTATATGTCGCTGTTGACGCCGTCGCAGCAGGCAGCAAAGCACGGCGACGCCCTCTGGGCGCGCGACCCCGACGCATGCTGCGCGATCCGCAAGGTCGAGCCGAACGAGCGCGCGCTCGCGGGCAAGACCGCATGGATCAGCGGCATCCGCCGCGACCAGTCGTCGACGCGCGCCAATACACCGATCGTCGAGTGGGACGCGAAGTTCGGTCTCGTGAAGGTGAATCCGCTGGCGTCGTGGACGGAGTCGCAGGTCTGGAAGTACATCTTGGACAACGCCGTGCCGTACAACGAGCTGCACGACCAGAGCTACCCCAGCATCGGCTGCACGAACTGCACGAAGCCGGTGCTCGAAGGCGCCGACCCGCGCAGCGGCCGCTGGCAGGGCTTCGACAAGATCGAGTGCGGCATCCACGTGCCCGAAGGTCACACGGGCGAGATCAACATCGTCGAGGAGGTCGCCGCCGAGTGACCTATCCCGCGGCCCCTTCCCTGGGAGGGAAGGGGAGCTTGCTTTGGGGGATTGTCCGTATGGGTTGGCGATGTTGGAGGTTGGAGGTTGGAAAGCCGTCGCCTGAGCTCTCCGATCCGGTTCAGAGGAGGGTTCGGATCCATACGTGCATCGGCCGCACGGATCGGCGATGGGAACGCGTAGACAGAAAGGACGGAGACGTTTGGAGCAACAGGGATTCACTATCTGGTTCACGGGCCTGTCGGGCGCGGGCAAAACGACGATCGCCGACGCGATCGAACCGCTCCTGCGTGAGCGCGGCATCAGCAAGCTCGAAAAGCTCGACGGCGACGTCGTGCGTACGCACATCAGCAAGGGCCTCGGCTTCAGCAAGGAAGACCGCGACACCAACATCCGCCGCATCGGCTGGGTGGCGGAAGTGCTCACGCGCAACGGCGTCTGCGTGCTGGCGTCTGCGGTCTCGCCCTACCGCGAGATCCGCGATGAAGTGCGCGCGGGCGTCGGCAACTTCGTCGAGGTCTACGTCAGTTGCTCGATCGAAGAGCTGACGCGCCGTGATGTGAAGGGCCTCTACGAGAAGGCGCGCAAGGGTGAGCTCAAGAACTTCACCGGCGTCAGCGACCCCTACGAAGCACCCCTCAATGCCGACGTCTCGGTGGACTCCGAGAAGGAAGATCTATCGGAGAGCGTCGCCAAAGTGATGTCGAAGCTCGAGTCGCTCGGTTACATTCCCGCCGCCGTAAAGGCGTAGGCGCTTGGCGCGCCGCGGGGAGCAGCCGTAGAGGCGCGGCTTGCCGCGCCCGCCCAGTCCCGCAAAGCAGGAGCGCCCCGCCAATGAGCGCGCTATCACGAGGGAGACATCAGGACATGACAGACGGCACCGACAACGGCCTGATCGCTCCGCACGGCGGCAAGCTCAACGCGCGCGAAGTCTCCGGCGATGCAGCGAAAACGCTCGCCGAGAAGGCGAAGTCGCTGCCGCAGCGGCAGCTGAACTCGCGCGAGGCCGCAGACCTCGAGCTGCTCTCCAACGGCGGCTTCAGCCCGCTCGATGGCTTCATGACGCAGCCGCAATACAAGTCTGTCGTGGCGTCGATGCACCTGCCCGACGGGCTCCCGTGGTCGATCCCCGTAACCCTCAGCGTCTCGAAGGAGCAGGCGAACCAGCTCACCGGCGACATCGCGCTCACGGACGCCGACGGCAATCCGCTGGCGATCATGACCGTCACCGAGACCTTCGAGTACGACAAACAGCACGAAGCCCAGCAGGTCTATCGCACGACCGAGGACAAGCACCCGGGCGTGGCCGCTGTCTACGCGCAGGATGACGTGCTCATCGGCGGTCCGGTGCAGGTCTTCCGGCGCCCCGCCAACCCCACCTTCCCGGAGTACCGGCTCGACCCGGCGCAGACGCGCGCAGTCTTCGCCGAGCGCGGCTGGAAGCGCGTCGTCGGCTTTCAGACGCGCAATCCCGTGCACCGCGCGCACGAGTACATCCAGAAGGCGGCGCTCGAAATCACGGACGGCCTGCTTCTGCATCCGCTCGTCGGCGATACGAAGTCCGACGACATCCCGGCCGACGTCCGCATGGAGTGCTATCGCGTTCTGCTCGAGAACTACTACCCGCAGGACCGCGTGCTGCTCTCGGTGCTGCCGGCCGCCATGCGCTACGCCGGCCCGCGCGAGGCGATCTTCCACGCCATCATGCGCAAGAATTACGGCTGCTCGCACTTCATCGTCGGACGCGATCACGCCGGCGTCGGCAACTATTACGGCACGTACGACGCGCAGCTGATCTTCGACGAGTTCGATCCCACGCGACTGGGGATCACGCCGCTGTTCTTCGAGCACACCTTCTTCTGCAAGCGCTGCGAGGGCATGGCGTCCAGCAAGACCTGCCCACACGGCGCCGACGAGCGCGTCTCGCTCTCCGGCACGCAGGTGCGCGACTTCCTCTCGCAGGGCATCGATCCGCCGCACGAGTTAACGCGCCCGGAAGTCGCGCGCGTCCTCATCGCCGCGGAGCGCGCGAAGGTCTAGGCGTGGCCACCGGCCGAGCGCGCGAATCGCTCCTGATTGCGCCCGGCGCTGATGCCGTCCACGTCACGCGGCTCACGCACAGCTACCGTCTGCTCAGACGATTCCTGTCGATCGCCTTCGCGCTCGCGTTGTTCATCCTGTCGCTGCAGCTGATGAAGCGCGGCGCGACCGGCATCACGCCGATCCTCGACGACCTCACCGTGAGCAGCTCCGTCAACTATCTGGGCTTCGGCTGGCTCAGCGCCTACCTCCTCGGCAGCGGCTCTCCCGTCGCTTCCGTGGCGCTAACGCTGTTTAGCCGGCACGTCCTCAGCGAGACGCAGACGTACTTCATGATCAGCGGCGGCCGTCTCGGCGCCTCGTTCATCGTGCTCTTCGTCGGATTCATGTACTACGTGCGCGGCCGTCGCGAGCCTGACGGCCTCTACATCGGCGCTGTCGCACTGATGACGACGGCCGTCGTCTACACCGCTGGCATCCCCATCGGTTACGTGCTGCTCAAAAGCGGCTGGGTGGATGGCGTGCGCTTCGGCTCGCCAGGCCTCATCCGCGGCGTCAACAACGCATATGCTCCGGCCGTCAACTTCCTCGACGGCTTCCTGCCGCTACTGGGACTCTTCGCCGTCGGCGTCGTCGCCGTCGTCTTCTCGCTCAGGATGTTCGACGCCGCCCTGCCGTCCCTGGAGTCTACCGACGAGCGCTTCCAGAAGGTTGTGGAGTTCTTCCACCAGAAGATGACCATGTTCGTGCTGGGCATCGCCATCACGGTACTCACCGTATCGGTCGCCGTGTCGCTGACGATCCTCGTGCCGCTCTCGATGAAGGGCATCGTGCGGCGGAAGAACATCATTCCGTACGTCATGGGCGCGCAGATCGGCACCTTCGTCGACAAACTCTTCGTGACGTTGCTCCTCGATGCGCCCCGCGCCTTCACCATCATCTTCAGCGAGATGCTCGCGGTGCTGGCGGTATCGCTGTTCATCCTGCTTTTTGTCTTCGACCCCTTCCGCGATCTCATCCTCGCCGCCGCCGGCAAAGCCACCGGCACCAAACGCGGCTTCGCGCTCTTCCTCGCCGCGATCTTCGTGATCCCGCTGATCCTGCTGTTTGTTTGACCAGAACGACCGGTACGGCGGAAGACGCTGCGGCAACCGGGCACGCGCCCGTATAATTCAGCCATGATCGAACGCGAGTTGGCCGATGGCGAGATCGTGGAAGAGTGGCGGCTGCCCGCCACCCCCGAGCGCAAAGCCGCCGCAGATGCAGCGTTCGAGCGCTTTTCGCGAGACACGCGCACGCTTACGGCCGTTTTGGGGGATCCATCAAGACGTGAAGCAGAATGGGTCGCCGTGTTCGACGGTAAGGTATTCCAAAGCCATGACTTTGAAGATGTGTTACGACATGTCAAAGCTCTCGGCGCTAAGGATGGCCCGGTGCTCGTGCGATACGCCCGTGCCCGTCGCGACGATCTTCCCTTGTGATCAGAGGCAGGTTCGAGACGGATCAACCACTTTTGCCCGGTCGAATCCAGTTTCGGCGTCTGCGTCTCGAACCCTTTGAGCTCGACTGGCTCATCGACACCGGTTCCGCAATCTCGGTTGTTCACTCGCAACAGGCGCGACTCCTCGGCATAGACTACGCACGTGATTCTGAGGGCGCGAGGGTCGAAGTAAACGCCGGCGTCGGCGGCGTCGCACGCCACCACCGTGAGATGTGCTGGCTCGAGTTCGCGCACGATGACGGTGCGATCGCCCGCTACACCTTCCCCGTTCGCGTCGCGCTGCCGGGAGACGACGACAACCCGCTGCCGGCAATCCTCGGCATGGACTTCATCAGCAACTTTCACCTCACCGTCGCCAAGCGCGAAGACCGGCTCGAACTCGATCCATCGTTCTAGGCGACTGCGGCGTAAGTTCCGCTTCTCGCCTCCCGTCTCGTGCATCCAAGCGCGACAGTCGCCGCTTCTCCCGTCGCGTCTCCTCACGTCCAAACGCCCGCACTTGCGTCCTCCCGCCCGCCCTCGCTACAATTGTTGATGTAATCGGTAGACTTTTCAGACTTCCTGCCGGATAGGTTCAAAATGCGCATCTCTACCAAGGGTGACTATGGCGTCCGTGCCCTGATCGAGCTCTCCCACCACTACGGTGAGGGCCCGATCCAGAGCGCCGAAATCGCCGCTAGCCAGCGCATCCCGGAACCCTATCTCGACCAGCTTCTGACCACGCTCCGTAAGGCCGGCTTCATCCGCAGCGTCCGCGGCCCCCAGGGCGGGCACGCGCTGATCCGCCGTCCGGAGGACGTCCGCCTCAGCGATGTCATCCGCTCCCTCGAGGGCTCGCTGTCGCCGGTGTCGCATCTGCACGACGAGGGCCACCAGTGCCGGGCCGCGCATGAAGTCTGGCACTCGGTCGAGGAAGCGACGGCGCAGATCCTCGACGGCGTCACTATCGGAGACCTCGCGACGCGCGAGTTGGAGTACGACAGGGTGGGTGGCCGCTATGTCATCTAGCACCAACACCGCGCCGATGCTCCGTACCGGCATTGCCGACAGCGTGCTCGACCTCATCGGCAACACGCCGCTGGTCCGGCTCGCGCGCGTCACGCCCGCAGGCTCCGCGGAAATCCTCGGCAAGATGGAGTCACTCAACCCTGCCGGCAGCGTCAAGGACCGCATCGCGCTGTCCATGATCGAGGCGGCCGAGCGCGATGGCCTGATCAAGCCCGGCGACACGATCGTCGAGCCGACGTCCGGCAACACCGGCATCGGCCTGGCGATGGTCGCAGCCGTCAAGGGCTACAAACTGATCCTCACCATGCCCGAAGACATGAGCGTCGAACGCCGCCGTCTCCTCACGCGCTACGGCGCTCAGCTCGTACTGACCCCCGCCATCGAGGGGATGAGCGGCGCCGTCTTCGCCGCGCAGGAGATGAACGAAAAGAAGAGCGCGTACTTCATGCCGCAGCAGTTCAATAACCCGGCCAACCCGGACGTGCATCGCCGCACGACGGTGCGCGAGATCCTGCGCGACACCGGCGGCAAGATCGATGCCTTTGTCGCCGGCGTCGGCACCGGCGGCACGATCACCGGCGTCGGCGAGGTGCTGAAGAAAGAGCTGCCCGGCGTGACGATCGTCGCAGTCGAGCCGGCGAAGTCGCGGGTGCTCGCCGGAGGCAAGGCCGGCATCCACGGGATCCAGGGCATCGGCGCCAGCTTCGTCCCCGGCGTCCTCAACCGCGAGATCTACGACGACCTCATCTCCGTCAAGGACGAGGATGCATACGCGATGACCTCGCGCCTGACGCGAGAAGAAGGGCTGCTCGTCGGCATCAGTTCCGGTGCGAACGTGTGGGCATCGCTGCAGATCGCGAAGACGCTTGGCCCCGGCAAGCGCATCGTCACGATGCTGTGTGACACCGGCGAGCGCTACTTGAGCGTGAACCTTTAGGGAGCGGGACGCTGGAGGCGGGAAGCGGGATACGAGAAACAGGAAAGCCGGGAGGCGGGAAGCGGGATACGAGAAACGGGAAAGCCGAACGACAAGCAGAAATTTGAAGCGCAGTACAGGAACACATCATGGACCACGGACACCTCCACATCGATAGGACGTCAGGCGACATCGCGGCCGCATCCCGAGCGGCTCTCGCTGCAAAAGCGGGCGATCCCGCTTCCCGCGTCCCGTTTCTCGCTTCCACTACCGGAGGTCGCATCATGCCCGCTGTCTCCGTCTACATTCCCACGCCGTTCCGCAAGCTCACCGGCAACCGCCAGAAGATCGAGGCTGAGGGCAAAGACGTGGCCGAAGTGCTCGCGAACGTCGACAAGCAGTACCCCGGCTTCCACCAACTCGTCTTCGGCAGTGGCAGCGAGGTGCCGGCGCACATCAACATCTACGTCAACAAGCAGGAGATCGGCTCGCTCGACGGCGTCACGACAAAACTCAGCGAAGGCGATGAAGTAGCCGTCATCCCCGCGATGGCGGGCGGCTCCGGCGACGGCGCCGCTCCCGCCCAGCCAGAGCGCAAGCGTATCGGCGCGCTCACCGGCGAGCAGGTCGAGCGCTACTCGCGCCACATCATCATGCCGCAGGTTGGGCCGAGCGGTCAGCGCAAGATCATGGAGTCCAGCGTCCTGATCATCGGCGCGGGCGGCCTCGGCTCGCCGATCGCCGTCTACCTCGCGCTCGCCGGCATCGGCAAGATCGGCATCGTCGATTTCGACACCGTCGACATCAGCAACCTGCAGCGGCAGATCCTGCACCAGAACGACGACATCGGCAAGCCCAAGGCGCAGTCGGCGGAAGAGACGATCAACGCCTACAACCCCGATGTCGAAGTCGTCACGCACAACGTGCCGATCACGTCGGACAACTCGATGGAGATCATCGGCGGCTACGACTACATCGTCAACGGCGCCGATAATTTTGCCGCGCGCTATCTCGTCAACGACACCTGTCACTTCCTGAAGAAGCCGCTGATCGACGGATCGATCCTGCTGTTCGACGGCCAGGTGACCGTGTACCTGCCCGGGCAGGGCTGCTACCGCTGCCTCTATCCGTCTCCGCCCCCACCAGGCATGGTGCCGAGCTGCGCGGAGGCAGGCGTGCTCGGCGCGCTGTGCGGCACCGTCGGCACGATCCAGGCCACCGAAGTGCTGAAGCTGATCCTTGGCGTCGGCGAATCGCTGCACGGCCGCCTGCTCCTCTACGACGCGCTGGCGATGGAGTTCCGCCAGGTACGCATCCGCAAGGACCCGCACTGCGTGCTCTGTGGCGACAACCCGACCGTCACAGAACTGATCGACTACGAGGCGTTCTGCGGCGGCGCCTTCGGCCACACGAACGAAGAGGAACAGAAGGCCGCGGACGCCGCGAAAGTCATCCGTGAGCAAGCAAAGGTGTAACGCCGGCAAACAACACGCACGTAGGGGCGGGGCTTGCCCGCCCGCGACTGGCGAAGGCAAGACGCGGGGCGCGACGACGCGATAATACGCATCTAGGGGCGAGGCTTGCCCCGCCCGCAATTGGAAAAGGACTACCGGGGCGATCACCGGGTGCCCGCCGCAACACAGAAGGATCCGATCATGGCTGTTGAAGTGAAAGTAACCTCAGTGCTGCAGAAGGTAACCGGCGCCAAGGTCGTCGAGGGCCACGGTGCGACGGTGAGCGAGCTCCTGTCCGATCTCGACGGCCAGTACCCCGGGTTCAAGAACCAGATCATGCAG
Source organism: Chloroflexota bacterium (assembly GCA_030774575.1). Taxonomy (GTDB): domain Bacteria; phylum Chloroflexota; class Dehalococcoidia; order DSTF01; family JACRBR01; genus JALYKW01. The sequence continues at coordinate 128,138 of JALYKW010000023.1, forward strand.
GATGACCACCTGCACCGCTTCGTCAACATCTATCTCAATGACGAAGACATCCGCTATCTCAATCAGCTCGAGACGCGTCTCAAGGACGGCGACTCGATCAGCATCCTCCCCGCTCTCGCCGGCGGCTAGTTTCCATTTTCGTCCCCCTCGCCCTTTGTGGGAGAGGGGCCGGGGTGAGGGGCCCGCCCGCATGCTCTACAGCAACCTCATCGAAGCCATCGGCAACACGCCCATCGTTGAGATGCCGCGGATGAGCCCAAACCCGCGCGTCAAGCTCTACGCGAAGCTCGAGGGCCAGAATCCCAGCGGCAGCGTCAAAGACCGCATCGCCAAGTACATGATCGAAGACGCCGAGCGCCGCGGTGTGCTCACGAAAGACCGCATCGTCCTCGAACCGACATCGGGCAACACCGGCATCTCGCTGGCGATGATCTGCCGTATCAAGGGCTATCGCCTGAAGGTTGTCATCCCGGAAAGCGTCAGTTCCGAGCGCACGGAGCTGCTCACCGCATTTGGCGCGGAGATCGTCTACTCCGACGGCCTGCGTGGCACGAACGGCTCCATCGAAATGGCGAACCAGATCGCCGCCGAAGACCCGACCTACTTCATGCCATACCAGTACGGCAACGAGATGAACCCCCGCGCCCACTACGAGACCACCGGCCCGGAGATTCTGCGCGATCTCCCCGAGATCGATGTGTTCGTCGCCGGCTTGGGTACGGGCGGCACACTGACCGGCGTCGCCCGCTACCTGAAGGCGAAGAAGCCTTCGGTGAAGGTCGTCGCAGCGGTGCCGCACCCCGGCGACCTCGTGCAGGGGTTGCGCAGCCTGGAAGAGGGGTTCATCCCGCCCGTGCTCGACGAGAGCCTGCTCGACGGCAAGATCGTCGTGGACTCACGCACGTCGTTCGCATCATCGAAGGAGCTGACGCAGAAAGAGGGCATCTTCGCCGGCATCTCGGCCGGCGCCGTCGTCAAGACCGCCCAGCGCGTCGCCGAGCGCCTCGACGCGGGCAACATCGTCTGCCTCTTCGCCGACGGCGGCTGGAAGTATCTGAGTACCCAGCTCTGGACCACCGACTACGAAGACCTCCCCTCCGACATCGAAGACAAGATCTGGTGGTAGGTCCGGCCCCCTGGCCCACTTTCGATCCTGTTTACGCCCGATCTGCGCTCACGTTGGTGAGCAGTTACTGCCATTCCACTGCCGAACGGGCACAAGAACGCGCGCTAAGTGCGCGAAGGTCGGGTCGCTAGCCAGACCACCGCGACGATCGCCGCGAGCGCCACGCCGCCCGTGTTCCCGATCCAGGCTCCGCGTCCATCTTGACAGCGCGTCAGAATAGGTTCACGATCGGCTCACATGCACGCTCGTGGACTTCTCCTGACCTCGCTCTTGGTCGCGCTCAGCGTGCTCGGCACTGCGGGTCGTTGCAACGATCGTAGTGGCTCCGCTACGCCGACCGCTGCCGCTACGGTGCACGCCCAAGCCACGGTGCACGCCCAAGCGACGTACGCCCCCAACGTAGCGCCGCCGGTCCGCGCCGTCGCCACGATCGCGCCCCTCCGTCCCACCGCGACGCCGGTCATGCACTTCATCCCATATCCGGGGAACGGTGGTGGCCCAACGCGCTGCCGCGACGGCTCGTACTCGCACTCCAGCGGGCGCGGGACCTGCTCGCATCACGGCGGGGTCGGGTGACAACTAGCGACAGACTCGTCTACGCGCTCAGATGGTTGGGCGTCTTGCCCTGCGCCGTTATCGCCGCGGTACTGGTGAGCGTCCCGATCCATCTCATAGTCCTGATAGCTACCAACTCATCCAGCGGCGACGATGGTGGTGGTCCCAGCCTGTGGGATCTCCCTCCGGTGACACTAGAGCGGCTTGGACAAGCAGCGTTCGCGCCGGCTGCGTTCATATGGGCCGGAGCACGGCTCGCTCCAGATCACCGGATCTACACAGCTGCCCTACTAATGCTGGCGTGGGCGATGCTGATCGGCAGCATCATGACGTACGCCGCCTCGAACGACTACTACGCGGGACGGCGGTGGATAGAGTTCGCCGCCGTGATCGTGCTTGGCATCGTTGGCGTGCTCGCGACTGGCTACAACATCTATCAGCAGGAGCGCACCTCAACCGTTAACGCCGTAAGGTGAAGTCTATTTGAGGCTGGCACGCCAGCCATTGGCGACGGCTTCTTGCGCGGTACAGAACCAACGCTCTCCCTGTGACGGGTCGATGATCGTCGCCGCGTAGAATTGGCCGCCCGGCACGTGATAGATCTTCTCTCCCGTGCCCGTGCTGATGTTGCCCTTGATGACGCAGCCCGGCGACGAGGCGGTGCAGCCCTGCGGGCAACCCTTAGTCGCCGTCGTCGCCACTGGCGCTGCCGCCGACGGACTCGCCTTCGGCGACGTTGTCGAGCTGCCTCCGCACGACGATCCGAGGACGAGCGCCGCCACAACCACCGATCCCAATAGCGTCTTCATGGTGTCCCCTCCCACTACCCTAATACCACTTGTCCGGTAGCTTCATCGTCACCAGGTAGGACAGGAAGTCCGTGCCGCGGGGCGTGATGGCAAACCGATCGAGCGTCGCGGTTGCGAGTTCCTCTCCGACGAGGAAGTTGAGGTAGGCTTCGCGGGTATAGGAGTACGCAGGATAACTGAGACGAACGAGCCCCAGATGGCGCTGGTAGAGCGGGTCGAGTTCGTCCACGCCGACGCCGTCCGGGCGGCCGTTCAAGAAGCGCAGCACGTCCATCTGTGTCCCGAAGATTCGCCGGTAGCTGATCTCGTGACGCCAGTAGTTCCACCATACGCCGACGGCCTGCTGCGCCTGCGCGAGGTCTACCTGTGCCTGAGATGCCACTGCGATCACGCTGGTAACGACCGCCGCCGACACGCCGGGCTCCTCGGTCGGCGACGACGACTCGAGTTGCACGGGTGGGCCGAAGTCGGCGCTGACCAGCGGAGTCTTGAATCCCAGGACGCGCCTCAGAAGACCGCGGATCTCGATCGGGAACTGGTTGAGTATCACGGCACTGACCAGCAGCACCACGAGCGGCCATGCGAGGTCGGCAACCAGTTGGGCGGTGATTCGGTACGTCTCGATCATGCCGGAATCCCACTAGGAATCTGCTGTACGGGCGGCCCGCCGATAGTAGCACAGGAGGCCGAACCCCTATGATGCGGCGGTACTGCCCACCGCAGGTTGACGGCCGCGGATAGATGCACCGGGCGAGCAGGCATATGCTGGTGGCCTTCATGGGGGGTCAACGTCACGATGGTACGGCTCGCAATCTTCCTCGCGATCGCGGTGGTGTGTATCTGGCAGATAGCACTTTGGATCACCCAAGGGCGGAAGCGCCCCGAGTACGGCACACCTAAGTTCGTCATTATGCTGGCGAACAACGTCGGCATGTGGGCCGCAGTACTTGCGTTCGCGGCCGCGGGTCTGGTATTCGGAGATCTCTGGGAGTTGCTGCTTATACCCATCGCGGTACTCGTTGTCTTAGACCTGACCACCATCGCAGAGTGGTGGATGCTTGACCTCGTCGGCCAGTACGGCCAACCGATCTTCGGGTACGAGGCGAGGAGCACACATCGACTAATCGTCAAGGTCATCCCGATGCAGGCCTGGAGCCTAGCGGTCGAGTTCGCGTTGATGGGTACCGCCGCGCACATCGCAGGGAACGAGCCTCTCCAGTTTGCTTCTTGGGCACTCGCCGTACTCTTCGGAGCGGTCTGGACTCTGTTGCCGATCACGACGCTCGTTCTAGCGGCCAGACGGCCGCGATGACGTGAGCCGGGTTCGCCGACGGACTGGTTCCCGGCAGAGGAGAGCAAAGCCCCTAGCCAACAGGCCGGGGCTCTTCGATGTACGATACGAGCCAACGGGGAGCCCATGAGGACAGCACTCTACTGGTTCAGCCGGTGGCCGTGGCTGAGCGCGGCGGTCTCGTTCTTCGTGTTCGCCGCCGTGCTCCCACCCTTCACGTGGTGGGTTAGAACGCCACTGTTGCTCGGCCTCACGGTACTTGCGTTAATCGTCCTGTGGGGCATCAAGGCCAACATCGCACATCGCTTGTTCCTAGAGCGTGTCATCGCCGACGAACGGTCGAGCCGTCAGGCTCAGGTGCCGGGGGCTTCGACGCCCGGCACGATAAGGCGTCTGGTCGACTCGCTGAAGGGTCAACCGCGCGTAACACCCGCAGAGCGCGACGCGGTATTCGCCTACTACCGCAAGAGTCTGGTTGTAGCGCTGCTCCAGGATCGCGAGGCCGAGCGATACAACCGTGCTGCGATGATCCACGTGAACTCGATGAGCGATCCCGCGTCAGCCGCGGTGATGGTGGACGCTTCGCGCCGCTTGTCTATGTGCGCGACGGAACTCATTCGCCGGCAGTCGCTGCTCTTGCCGGTACCCGACCTCGCGTTGCCGACCTACTTCGCGGCGATGGCGTGGTACATGCGGTACTCAGAGTGGGCCGATGCGTTGCACGACAGTCTTGTCGCGATGCGGAGCGGCCGCCAGCCCGAGATGTCAAGACTTCAGCAGTTGATGCTCGCCCAGGAACAACTGCACAAGGACGAAGAAGTCGTTACCAAGAAGCTGTTCAGACGGGTTGGCCTCAGAGCCGGTGATCTTCAGAGTCTGGCGACTGTCTTTCAGGTGGATCCTGCCTCACTGGATTGGGAGCCGTGAGATGGGGCAAGCGTCTACAATCGGCTCCGAGCACAACGGGCAGTTCGTTGACTAACGGTGATCCCTAAAGAGGTGGCGATCATGGGTCTCGCAGTCCATATCGGCGTGGAGATTGCACTAGCGGTTGTGGTGCTGTTCTCGTCTATGTTCTTCGCCCTGGGCTTCAAGACGGACCGCATGCGGAAGCGATTGATGCAGGATCAAGGGCTCTTGGATCGTTACATCCAGAGCATGAACGAGCGATTGCCGTTCTCGCAGCAAACAGTAGAGATGGTGAAGCCGCGCAGCGGTCACTGGATGACTGATCTGGGTGCGTGGTCAAAGGCTGAGACCCAGACAAAGGGGTTGGCGAACACGGTCACGGCGGCCGTGGCCTTAGCCGTGATCGGTAGCAGCTTCTGGTTCCTCGGCCCGATCTACGGGCTCATTAGTCTTGCCGTCGGGGTCCTCTTGTTCATGGGCACGAGTGCATCGACCGAAGACGTGAGACAGACTGTACTTGTCATGGCGCAGATCGTGTTCTGCTGGCAGCGTGACGAACCCGAATCACTCCGGACGTTCGCTGACGACCACGCGCAAGGGATCAAGAAGCTCTTGTCGTCCGTCCAGAGGCTAGCGACCTAGCCTCTGAATAGGAGGGTGGATCGGCACGCAGGCGCTCCTCGTCTCGCCGGCCGAAGAAGAGGAGAAGACCCACCCACGCGGGAAGAGGCGATGGGTGGGACACGTGGACGCCGCGATCGTGGAGGTGCTGCGCGAGGACCGCGCAAAGCGGGCGGACGTTATCGGCCGACGCACGACGTGCGGAGACGGATCTGTGGTGAGCGGGGCGTGCAGCTCGAATCCCGGATGCCGACCGCGCTCACGTGTTGAGTGTGCAGCGGTTTGAGAGGAACCAGCTGATGCGACGATTGTTGTGCTTGTTTGTTAGCGTGCCCGTTATGGCGGCCGCGATCATGGAACTGGTGATCACGCATCCGCTCGAACTCCTCGCCGGCACCTTGAATGAACTCGCTGGACGGCGGATGTTGGATCCGACGGACGGCGCGCTGCCGCTCGACGTGACGGCGGCACTCTCCGGAGTGGCGGGCGTCTATTCCGCCGAATGGGAATACCGCCGGTCGCCGGTCGGCTGGATCCCCCTTCTAGGTCCGGCGGAGGCGCTCATCAACGACGGCATATTGGCCGCTATATCGGGCACGCCGCTCTCTGACCTGCGGAACATCGCTTGGGAGGGGGGTCTCGTCGTCCAGCAGCTATTTCGTCAGGACGTGAGCTTTGAACGGGGCTATGTCGCCCGCGACGCGGAAGCTGTGTCCGCCCGATCATTTTCATGGGCGGGTCGGGAGCCAATGGTGAGGTGGCGCGTGCAAACGGAGCGCAACTTAGGTGCATGGGTGCTGATCGTGCGCGCGTTCTTCGCACAGGTGGGGACCGTCATGAATCTCATCCTTCCGGGTGCGGCGGCAGCACAGCGTATCTCCGCGGCGAAGATGATCGTGCAGACCACGGTCATGGCTTGGGGCATTGCGTCGCTCCTTAGCCTCCTGTGAGGGACGGAAGGCGCCCTGGTGCTGATTGCGACGCGCCTGGACCCGTCTTCGACAGACCGCGGTCTAGGGGCGCGAGCCGGATCCACCTGCGGACTTGCGGCCTTGAGGCGGCCCGCGGGAGCCGTGCAGGCCGCACACGTGGCCGATCGTCGGGGCACACGCGGCCAACAGGCGGAGTGCCGTCGCTTCCCGCCCCGTTGTAGCCAAGTTGCGGCGCGGCGCGCACGTTCGCGAGAAGTGGCGTAAGGCGGGAACGACAGCAGGCCCCGCGTCGGAGCCTGCCGTCGGGTCGGCGAAAGGTCGGGTCAGCCGACGGTGGTGTGACTGAGCGCGTGCTCGGTCGCGGCCCTTGACCCGCGGGTTCTGGCACCCACGCTTAGAAGCGAACCCATACCTGGAATCCGGCACTCAAGAGCGCGGCTCCGAATGGAGTTCTTGGAAGCTCAGTAGGATGTCCCACGCCCTGGATCTTCTGCAGACGTACGAGTTGGGAGACCCCGCCCGTTAGGACGCGTCATTGCTGGTGAGTTCTGTCACCACCATTCTCTCAGTTCAGTGGATCCGGGCATATGCTCGGACGGTCGTCGTACCAACGGCCATTTATGTAGATGTATCTGCTCCAAGAGCCCCATCCTCCACCAATTGCTTTAGGGTTCTCTGAATTCAGACTGTCGATGTTGGCCGGGTCCCTCCCGGGCGGCGCTACCGTGGCGTCGTGGTAGCGGCTGTCAATACTAATCTGCTTCGGTTCAGGCGCTACGCCGACGGAGCGAACCGCCGCTGCGAGACCCATAGCTTCCCACCAGTCCCCGTTCTTCAGCTGGTCAGTGAAGTAACCATAACCGTCGCTGCCGTACCGGCGGGCGCAAGACGGAGGCATGAGATCGTACAGAGCGCGCACATAGTGCTCGTCGGCGAGCTCGCCATGGTGTGATATGTGGTCGTAGAGCGTCATCTGGTACGCGTAGATTGCCTGCACGCCGGCGACGCCAGGGTCAGCTAGTAGAGCACTCGGGGGCGACGGGCTGTCGTTCGGCCCGTACATCGCCCTCGCCACGACCAGCGCGACTAGCACGCCTACGACCGCAGTGATGGCAATCGCCCAACCTCTGAATGCCGCTGCCCTGCTAGGTCTCACGCTGACTCACTAGGGCGAGGGCTCTTCGGTCACTACCTCGAAGAACGCGGGTGAGTCATTGCGGTTCTCGACCTCGTAGGCGAGGCGATAGTGCTCAGCAGTGCCGTACTGCTTCTCCGTGTATTTCACCAAGTGGCGGTTCGTTGCGTGGATCTCGACGCGACGTGCTGGCGGTGGGCGGTGCGTTGAGTACTCGCCGATCGTTAGCAAGTCGTTCTGGTGTGCGTCTAGGGTTAAGCTGTATTTCATCACTGAGTCTCCACCGTCCGGCTCGGATTCACGCCGCACGATCGACGGTCGCCTAGGACCTCGAATGCACAAGATAACTTGCGCGCTTACGGCCAGCGGCCCACATCTGTTAGCACAGCGTATAGGCTCCGCGGCTTAGGAAACCACTTGCTCTATCCCCCTCTGAGCACGGTGGCCGCGCTGGCCCTTGGCAGGCGCGCGGGCCGTGTAGGGCAACTTGGGGCGCTCGTGGGGCCGGGGCCGGCGGGAGCCGGGGGCGGCGCACATTGGTGCGAGGTGCAGGCGACCAAGAACGACAGCAGGCCCCGCGGCGGAGCCTGTCGTCGGGCCAGTGAACGGTTCTCGTCAGTCGCCGGTGGTGTGCGCGAGCGCGTGATCGGTCGCGGCCGCCATCGTCGGGAACGTCTCGGGGCAGATTCCGCAGCCGTACGAAGCGTCGCCCTTCGACGCCGCGCGCATCGCCTTGCCCTTCTTGGTGCCGCTCTTCTTCGCGCCGGTCTTCGCCTTCGCGGGCTTCTTCGCTGGCGACTTCGCCCTCGTCGGCTTCTTCGCGGTGGGCTCCTTCTTCGGCTTGTCGGCCTTGGGCTGTCGTTCGCGCTTCGGCTTCTCGGTGCCTTCGACGCTCCACCACTGCCACCCGTTGCAGGCCGTCCCGCCCATCGCCGCCCTGCCCGCGCCCGACGGGCTCCGGTGTTCCGACCCGTCGTCGAGCCGGTACCGCACGCCGTCGTCGGTCTGCACGACCTCGCACGTCCGGTCCTTGCCCTTGTGGTGCGCCACCAGGCGCGTCCCCGTCCCCAGGTTCCTGTCGTCGATCGGCATGTCGCCGCTCCTCTCGCTAGGCCCTCGCGGGCCGTCTCGCTGGTAGCGGGCATAACTCGCTCTCGTCGCGGACGAAGTCAAGCCGTAATCACGCAACTCCGGAGTTCTCGCGGAAGAGTTAACCTAGGCGCGCCGCGCAGCGACGGTGCTTGGGCTGTTGCCGCTGGGTTCCGGCGGAGGGAGGCGAGGAACCGGTCACGCCGACCGGTATCTTCCGGTCGTCGGCATGCAGTTTCAGCACCCGGCTTAAGCCAACCTTCGCTCGCCGATACAATGGGCGCGCGGAGGTGTGCCCTGGCGAAGCGCAAGAGCATCGGAAAGCGGGCCGGAGCGGCGGCGACATCGAGCACACGCAAGCGAGGCACCGTCGTCCCGGCGGGCTACCTCACGCGAACCGAGTGGGCCGCGAAGATCGCCCGTACCTGGCGGCAGGCGTTGCAAGCGATCGTCGAGACCGGCCGTCTGCTGGTCGACGCGAAGCAGCAGCTCTCGTACGGGGAGTGGGGGGCGATGGTGAAGAACGACCTCCCCTTCACCCCCCGCTACGCGCAGATGTTGATGGCGATCGCCCGAGACCCGGTGCTCGCAGATGCGAAGCACGCTTCGCTTCTGCCCCCGTCGCCGGACTCGCTCTATAGGCTGAGCAGGCTGCCAGACGGGCAGTTGGAGAGGGCGCTGGCGACGGGCCAGATCCGTCCCGATATGGAGCGCCGCGACGTGAGGGCGCTGCGGCTCGTCCTCAACCGGGAAGCGGTGCTGCGGGACACCGAGCACAGCACCCCGCTGGACGACGGCGCGTTCATCCACGGCAACGCTCTTGACCACATCGGAACGCTCGAGAACGGGTCGGTGCAGCTCCTCCTGTGTGACCCGCCTTACGGATCTGAGCACGAAGGCAGCTCGGCCGACCCGCTGAAGGCCGGCCAGATCGCCGGGGACACCGAGGGGGAGGCAGCGGATCTGCTCCGCCAGGTCCTGACGGAGATGGAGCCGAAGCTGGCCCCCGACGCCCACTGCTATATCTTCACGACCCTGCGCCGCGATTCGTTCCTGCGGCTCGCGCCGGTCGTGAAGGAGTTCTTCGACATCAGAGGTTATATCACTTGGGTCAAGGGCAGCTCCGGCCAGCTCGTGGACGGGTTCGCCCTCACGACGGAGCTGATCATCTTCGGGACGCGCGGCGGGACGCGCGGCGCGCCGAAGCGTCAGCTGATCGGTAAGCCCCTCCCCGACGTCGTTGTCCGGGATCGCGTGCCGGACAGCAAGAGCTTCCACCAGCACCAGAAGCCACTGGAGTTGCTGGAGACGCTGATCGCGAAGTCGACGCTTCCCGGCGAGCTGGTGGTGGACCCTCTCGCGGGATCCGGGTCGACGCTGGTCGCAGCGAAGGAGACGGGGCGCGCGTACTGGGGGGTCGAGCGCGAGAAGAAGTACCACGAGCCAGGGCTCGCTTGGCTGACCAGCACCAAGCTCCCGGATACCTCGCTGAAGGACTTCAGCGACTTGGACGCGGGGTACTTCGCGCGGCCGTACTCCTTCGTGACCGACGCCACGGGCATAGACCATGTCATGTTCCAGAAGGAGCTCGGCCCGGTGGGCTCGGCTACCGACGTCTTCCGACCGATGCCGTCCGACGCGCCACGGCCTCTGCGCGACGGGACGCCCGACGCCGCGGCGGCTGCCCGCTACCGGAAGGGGCCGGGGCTCAACGACGGCGCCGTACGCGTGATCTACGAGCCGGTGTGCGACAGCGTCGAGGCGGTCACTACGATCGCCCTGCCGCCGCTGCACGTGTGCAAGGACTGTTCACGATGGCTGGCGTCCCACGGCGACAGGGATATCGTGAACCGCGCCGCCGCGTCGGAGCGCGAGTTCTGGGTCACGGGCATGATCGCGCCCGCCCAGTACGATCGAATCGTGAAGAAGAAGGGCAAGCAACTCAAGGCCGGGAAGGCGCGGGGCAAGAAGGTCGACTAGCCGGCTGAGCCCCGCCGGCGCGCCGCTTCGCGCATCGCGTCGCCGAACGCTTCCGCCGCCGGCATGTCGTAGCCGGGGATCAAGTGGCTGTACCGATCAAGCGTGATGCCGACGGTCGCGTGCCCGAGCCTAGCGCTCACCACCTTCGGGTGCAGGTTCGCGCCGAGCAGCACCGAGGCATGATGGTGCCGAAGGTCATGCATCCTGACCTTCGGGTGGCCCGCCTTCGTGCGGACCGTCTCGAACGTGTGGCTGGCGTTCGTCGGCTCCAGCGGCGCGCCCGTCGCACCCGCGAACACGTAGCCCTCGTCGCGGTAGGCGCCCCCGAGCCGCAGCCGCTGCTCGTTCTGCGCTGCCCGATGCGCCCGCAACACCACGACGGTGTCCGCGTCGAGCTGCACCCGACGCTCCCCCGCCTTGGTCTTCGGGCGCTCGACGACCAGGCCCTTCCCCTTCACGCGCGCCAGGGTCTCGACGATCGCGACCGTCCCCGCCTCCAGGTCGACGTGGCGCCACCGAAGGCCGAGCGCCTCACCGCGCCGAGCGCCGGTGGCGACGAGGAAGCGGACGAAGGGGTACAAGCCGTAGGCGCGCGACGCCTCAAGGATGTCGAGCACGGCGTCCGGTGATGGCGGGTCGATCCTTGCCTGGTTTGCCCGGGGCCGCCTGACGTTGGCGGCGACGTTCACCGCGAGCAGCCCCTCCTCGATCGCGTACTTCAGGACCTGGACCAGCGCGCCGTGGATCTGCCTCTGGGTCGACGAACTGAGGCGGGTGCCTCGCAGCCGCTCCAGCAGCCCCTTCACGTCGTCGCGCGACAGCCGCGAGATGCGCACCTTGCCCAGCTGCTGCGTCAGGTGGCGCGCGTAGATCGCGTAACTCTCGGCGGTACGCGGGCGGGTGTTGACGGCAACATAGTCCCGCTGCCACCGGTCCAGCAACTGCGCCAGCGTGAGACGGGTGGCGTCCGGCGGCGTACCGCTGTCGACCGCCGTCTCCATCCGCCGGAGCACGCGCCTCGCGTCGGCCTTGCTCCCCTTGACCCTGCGGGTCGCGCGGCGGCGCAGCCCGGTCGCCGGGTCGACGCCGACCTCCACGACGACCTCCCACAGGCCGTCCTCGATCCGTCTCGGGTGTCCCATCTCGCCTTCTCTCTCCGCGCCGCGGCGTCGACCGCGCGCGGCGTACCTATCGCTCGTCTGCCCGGTCGTCGTCCAGTCGCGCGCCTCCGCGCGCCACGAAGGCGGCGAGTTCGGCGGGCGCCACCCGCTGGATGCGCCCGAGTTGGACAACGGGCAGGTCGCCCGTGTGGATCAAGCGACGCACGAGGTCTTCCGAGACGTTCAGCCGCGCGGCGACGTCGGGCACCTTGAGCAACGCATCGGGGAAGGGGTCAATCGCCACACGCACCTCGGCTCTGGCCGTGCCCCGGATGGGGCCGGTGCGCTTCGGGATCTGATGATCCCTCAGTTCAAGATACGCCTTCCACGGCCGGTTCGGTCGATCCTCCGGCCGAGATCTGTCCTTCGCCGCTGAGTGGGGGTAAACCCGAGCCGTTCGGCGGATGGCCCGCCGTTCTTGTTAGACCCGCGCCGCCCCGACGTCGCCCCCACAACCCGCGAACGTCGGGCCACACGGCCCCAACGTCGGGCGGTTGAGGTGTAGCTGGGGTGGATAGGCCGCGCTCGTCGGCTGATCGGACGTTCGCGGCCTCGTGCGCCACGTCCGCCACTACGGCAGGGCGCAGGGAACTCGACGAGTTGACGAGATCTCGCCGGTGCGTCCGTTGGCCGAGAGCAGGCGGCCGATTGAAAGGAGGACTGGATATCGCCAGCAACGGTAAGCTATGATTGGGTTGCGACGGACGCACCCGCGTCCCATGCGCCTCCTGCGGCGCTCGGCTCCGACGCCGGGCCGCCACCCACACCACGAGAGTATCAGCGGAGCCGCCGGTCGCGCGGCCGAGCAAGGGGAGCCGCGTACCGATGGAGAAGCTGCTGCTAACTGTCCCGGAGGCCGCTGAGGCACTCAGCGTCGGGCGGTCCAAGCTGTTCCGGATGGCGAGCGCCGGGGAGATCCCCAGCGTTCGGCTAGGCCGCAGCGTGCGGATCTCCGCCGAGGTGCTGCGGCACTGGGTCGACGAGAGGGTCAAGCGGACGGACAACGACGGCGGGGACACTAGGTAACGGGGACAAGGCGGAGCGAAGTCCGCTGCTATAGGCCAATACACCCCACAGCGGGGCGCCGCAGACTCGCCGTAAGACACAAGCGGTCGGAGATAGCGGTGAGAGGCCACCACCAGGTCGCAGGGGAGAGGTTCGACGTCACTGCAAGGAGTCGACGGAGGATCCCCTACCGCGAGCGAACGTCCGAAGTCCCCCTGGGCATCAACCGGCTGCACTGGCGGGGGGCGGATCACGGGATCCACAGGGCAAGTAGCCTTCGACGCACGACGCCCACCACATGAGAAGGCAAAGTGCGGAGAACCGTTACAGCGGTTCTCTGCGTCCGCCTCCACATGAGATGTCTACCATCAGGTAGTACAACCCACAGGCATACCTGAGCCCACGATCCACACGACGATGTCCGATGAATGGTGTGGTTGGGCGGTAGAACGTGAGCCCAGGAGTGCAGTCGACGTGGACCGGGTAGGTGTGGTGGTGCGGCGGTGCCCCACTCGGTGGGAGTACGCCTATGGTGGTTGGGACGACGATGGGTACGAGTACGCGGTACAGCACCCTGGCGGTGCGGTGAGAGAGCCCATCGTGATCCCGTGGAGACCCAGGTGATCCCGATGTTCAAGGGGCCGGCGGCGCGGAATTCCAGCGCGCGGTGCGCCGAAGCGGGCCTGAAGGGGCGAACGAGAATGCGGGCGGTGGTGAACCGCGCGATCCCACTTCGGCGCTCGCCGCCGTGGGACAGGGGAATTAGGTGCTTAATAATGATCAAGCGTGGTGGACGTAGAGACGCGGATTTCCGGATAGCGGAACGCGGCAAGCACTTCGGCCCCTTCCACCCCGCCTGGGACGGGGCGCTCGCCGTCCGTGCCCGGCGCGGGTCCTGCGGCACGGAGTACGCGTCCGCCTGGGTGCGGAAGCAGGGCTACAACGTCGGCTACCGGGCGGTCAAGTGGGCCTTCGAGCGGTACGACCGCGAGCGGCGCCGCGTGCGACGACCGCCGGTGCAGGCGCTCGTGATCACCGTGGCGGACGAGGCCAGGGCGGCACGGCAGATGATCCGGCAGGGCTACCCGATCACCCCCTGGCTCATCCACCCGCAGCTCAGGATGCAGCGGCTGCTGGAGGTGGCCGGCTACCGGGTGCTGCCGGAGCACCCGGTAGGGCACTACCGCGTGGACTGCTACCTGCCGGACCGGATGCTGGCCTTCGAGTGCAGCGAGGTCTACCGGCACGCCGGCAAGGTGGCCGCGGACAGGGACGCCCGGCGCGACCGGGTGCTGCTGGAGCGGTACGGCGTGACGGTCGTCAGGCTGACGGACGAGGAGATCTACGAATGGCCGGTGACCCGCGGGGACCGCCAGCGGGCACCCGGCGGAGGGGTGCAATAGTCTATAGCCAGCACGCGGCGCGAGGACCGCCACGGCTATCGACAGGCGCAGGGTAGATCGCTATGACGAGGAGCTCGGACGGCTGGCGCGCGGACAGGATCACGGTCTGGGAGCTCGGCTGCGCGGTCCTCCGCGCCGGGTACGCGAAGGTCCAGCTCCGTTGCAGGCTCGACCCGGACGTCGTGGCCCGCTACGCCGAGGTGTTCGCGTCACTCCCCCCGGTCGAGGTGGTGCGAACGCCGGGCGGCCTGGTCCTGGCCGACGGGTTCCACCGCGCCGCCGCGGCGCGGCAGGTGCACCCCGGGACGAAGACGCTGCGCGTCCTCGTCCGCGACGGCACCCTCGACGACGCTCTCGCCCGGAACGTGACGGCCAACCTGGCGAACGCGCTCGCGCTCACGACGGCGGAGCGCAACGCCGGGATGCTGCGGCTGCGGAGGCTGGGCTGGAGCTACGCGCAGATCGGCCGCGAGTTCCACCTCTCCAAGCAGCGTATCGACCAGATCGTCAAGTCGCTTGACGTTCCGCCACCCTCGCGCACCGGGCGGCAGGGCGACGAGGAGCGGCTGACGAAGGCCCACTGGCACACCGTGCACGCGGCGATCGCGGCTGTATCCCTCGACGGTGCGGCCCTGCTACGCGCCACCCGCGAAGGCGGTTCGTGGTTCGCCGGGACGGACGACGCCGGGCTGGGGAGCATCATCGGCGACGCGGAGGCGGCGCTCCGGTACCTGCCGAGGGTGAAGACCTGTCTGGAGGCGCTGCTCGCGGAGGCGAGACAGGAGGTCGGCCACGCCCCAACCCAGCCCTACCTCCCCGCTGCCCTCCCCAGCGTGGTGCGCGTGTGGAGCTACCCCGGCGGCAAGTCGCGTCTGGCCCCGCTCCTAGTGGACGAGATGGAGCCGTGGTTGGACGGCGCGTCGGAGTTCCACGAGCCCTTCGTCGGCGGTGGGGCCGTCGTGTTGGAGGTGGCCCGGCGCTACCGGGACCTACCGCTCGCCGTGAACGACCTCGACCCCGGCGTGTCCGAGGTCTGGCGCGCGATGGCGGAGGGTAACCTAGGTGCGATCGAGCACCTCCTCCTCGGTGCTCGCCGTCCGTCCGTGGCGTCCTTCGCGCGCATACGGGAAGAGGACCGCGGGAGCCCGGCGTACCTCGCTTTCCGCAGCATCTTCCTGTCGAAGACCTCCTTCTCCGGGTTGGGCGACCGGCCTATCGGCGGGCAGGACCAGAGCAGCAGGTGGAAGGTCGACTTCAAGTGGAAGCCGGAGGCCATCGTCGAGGAGATGCACCGGATCAGCGACCTCGTGGCTGGCCGCATGACGGTACGCTGCGAGGACGGCGCGGCGGCCCTGCGGCGGGTTCGCCCGCGGGACGTCGCCTACCTCGATCCCCCATACGTCGTGGCTGGCGCGTCGTGCTACGAGGTCGCGATGGACCTCGACGACCACGCTCGCTTGGCGGATCACCTGCGGGCGTGTCGGGGGAGGTGGCTGCTGTCCATGGACGACGACGACAGCGTCCGTGACGCGTACGCCTGGGCGCGGGTCGACGACCTGCCGCACCGGTACTCAATGGCGCCGTACACAAAGACGTGGCGGCCCCGGAACGAGCTGCTGATCAGGGCGACGTAGGGCTCACGATCGCGGCGCGGTCGCCCTCCGCGGCCGGCACCGCGCGAGAGGAGCGGAAGAGGGAACGGCGGCGGGCTACGCCCACAAGCCGGAGACGGGCACGGTGGTGCTGCCCGGCAGCAGGGCACGCGACGCACGCTGGAGCTGCTCACGGAGACGCGATGAACATCAAGGAGTGCGTCAAGTGGCCGCTGCTCGTCCCGCTTGGCAGCGGAGGCGGCTTGAGCGTAGAATCGTCTCACTTGGATAATCGTGTATGACTCAAGAACGACCACGACGTCAACGACGTCCGCGTACACCCGATGCCCCGACCGAGCAGATCGTGATCGACTTCGCCGTTCTGGGGGACTTTGCGCAGGCCGTTGCGGGCAAGCTCACGGTCGTTGGAGCGGGCTGGAATATCGTCAATGCTGTTCAGTACCCGATGGTCATACCGTTCGGGCTGGGTCTCGGCTTCCTCGTGCCTTGGCACGAGACTAACCGACAGCAGCAGTTCACCTTCGCCATCCGCAGCAGCGAGGGGCCGGAACTGGCAAGCGGCTCGGGGGACTTCGAGGTGGGCCGTCAGACGGGTCTCCCCGTCGGCATGACTCAGCGGGTGGTGGTCGGTCTCGCGGGACAGATTCAGATTCCCGGCCCAGGCCCGTATGAGATCACGGTATCCTGTGCAGGTCGCGAGAAGCAGATTGTATTCCAAGCCCTTCCGGTAGGTCTCCAGCTACGGTAAGTTCGGGTCCCCCGCCTGCCGATAATGGGTTAGAGTTGTACAAGCAAGCAGGAGGCCCAAGATGGTTGCCACAGCAGCCCCCGGGTTCACCATCCCTGACTCGAAGGCGACCAGAGACGGTGGGGATCAGAAGTTCAACGTGACAGTCACCGGAGCAGCGGTGACCACCGGCAACGCCAATACCGTTGGCGTATCGGTGGTTGACCTCATCCATGAGCAACGAGAGGCGACGGCGCTGGGAGCCCACGCGGCGATGCTTGTGCGGTACCAGGACTGGCAGCCGATCCCCGCGCACACGCACCCGCAACTAACTTCTGACTAGTACAATTGTGTCCGATGACGGACCCGCCCTCGGCAGAGGACTACTATGTCACGCCCATCGAAGGCGACTTCCGACAGGGCGACATCTACACAGACACCCTCCACTTGGTGCTATCGGAGCCAGGCTGGATCGTCGCCCGCGAATTCAGCGCCAAGGGCGGCCGCACGCAGTTGTTCACGCACACGCCGGATGATCCCCCTAAGAGCCCGCTCACTTGGGAGAAGGAGCGTGTCATCGCCGAGGGTCAGCTCGGCATGGCGATCGTGCTCACGCACGACTGCGAGATCGCGCATGACGACAGCCGCAGCCACCGCCTGGTCGGATTGGTGCGGCCTCTCGGCACGCTCACGCCGACGGACGCAGCCGTGATCGTTAGCGGCGCGCATCTCGGGAGACTCTACATCCCGGCTTGGACGAGCGTCGGCTTGCCAGAGAGTTACCTTGATCTTCGAAGGATCACGACCCTCCGCGAGGATGCCTTGCCGCTTGGCAACCGGATCGCGTCCATGTCCGATTACGGACGACGGGTTCTGCAAGTCGCGGTCATCAGATACATTACCGAGTTGCACAGGACCGACGCCGGCTCCTGATCAAACCTTCAGTCGCGTCCCGCGCTGACCGCACCGCTGGAGACGTCGCACTGCCGAGAGTACTGCCCGACGACGGCGGACGTGCGCGGACGACGTCGGACGAACGGTGCTCGCATGCGAGCGGATCCGTGCCCAGGGCGCGGCGTGCGCGGACGAGATCGGAGGACGTCGGACGGGCGGGGATGGAGACAAGATTTGGTGGTAACCCGCCCGATCCGAACCTAAATCAGCCGATCTGAGTGGGCGTTTGCAAACGGATTGCAAACATCAGCCCCCGAACACGATCCGCGACACCCGTTCCGCCGCATCCTCCTGGAGCGCAGGGATCGCGTGGCTGTAGGTATCGAGCGTCATCGCGATGGTGCTGTGCCCTAGACGTTCGGAGACAACTTTCGGGTGGACGTTCGCGGCGAGCGCGAGGCTCGCGTGCGTGTGGCGCAGCCCGTGCAGCCGAATCCATGAAAGACCGATCGCTTTGACATGGTGCTCGAACTCGGTTGAGAACCAGTCGGGCCGAACCGGGTTCCCATCCTCGCGGCAGAACACCAAGTCGGCCGGGTTGTAGTCGCCGCCCCACGCGAGTCGCTCCTCGATCTGTCGCGCGCGATGAGCCCGCAGTGCCATCACTGTCATTGCGTCCAGCGCAATGGAGCGCCGCCCGCGTGCGGTCTTCGGCGTGGAGAACGCCAGCCTATAGTCGACCATGATCAGCGTCTGGACAACCGACAGGCGGCCACCGTCGAGATCAATGTCGAACCACCTCAGTCCCAACAATTCCCCACGGCGCATGCCCGTGCTCGCGGATAGCAGCCAGCCAGCGTAGAGACGATCCTCAGCGACATGCTCAAGGAAGGCTCGGAGCTCCATGGCAGTCCAAATCTTCATGGGTGGCCGCGTTCGCGTCCTGGGCGGGTCCGCCTGGTCGGCCACGTTCTTCGTAACGCGACCCCAGCGGATGGCGTCGCGTAACATCCGGTGTACGAGCGTGTGGACGTATCCGACCGTGCGCGTGCTCAGGCCGCTCTTCCCGTCGTGCCTGCCGGTCGTTAAGAGGTCTGCGTACATCTTGTTCAACCGCGACGCCGTCAACTGCTGCAACAGCACGTCGCCGATGCGAGGGACGATGTACGAGACGACGTTCAGGCGATAAGACGCCAGCGTCGAGTTCCGGATGGTTGGCCGGACTGCGTCGAGCCACTCATTTGCGAATTGGCGCACCGTCTGTTTCGAGGGCTCGACGTACGAGCCGACCTGGAGCTGCCCGAGAATCTCGGTCAGCGCTCGCGAGGCATCTCGTTTGGTCTGGTAACCGCTATGCCAGCGCTGCTTTCGGCGTCCTTTCGCATCGCGACCAACGTCCACGATGATCACCCACTTCGCGCCGCGGCGGACGAGTGAGCCTCTCACCGCGCGCGCCCATCTTTACGCTTGCGTTGCTCGCGCTTGTGAAATCGCATCGCGCACAGGCTCTCGCGCGACCCAGGAGGCGGCGGACAAAAGCGCTGACGCCCATCGGTACGGATGAACGGCGTCGTGCACTCGCGGCACTCTTCTACTTCACCACGCTCCTGGTCGCTGGCGATCACCTCGAACAAGTGCCGGTAGATTACGCTCATGATGGCGTCCCAGCCCTGCGCGACGACGGGCACGTCCGGCGACCGTCCTGCGAACGTGCTGATTTCTGGATGGACACCGCGAAGGTTCGGGTTGATGATGCTGCGGATTATGTTCCACACACCGAACCACGGCTGTCCTTCTCCGGTCGAAACGTTGTAGAGGGTGTGCGCAACTTTCGCGCCGTCGGCTGAAACAACGACGACGGCACGGTCGCTTTCGTCTGAGTCGTGGGGCTTGGCGAGATGGCGCTCCAAGAGCGCTTGTGCTTCGACGAACTTCCCGTCCTTTAAGAGCGTGTTGACCCGCGCGAGCGCTCGCCATTGTTGTTGAGACACTTCGCGTTTGCGCAAAAGGCGCTCGGCACCGGCGGCGTCTCCCTCGCGCCAAAACTTCCACAAGCGAAGAGCAGTCTGCATGCCTGAAAGGTGAGCCCAGACCCAGGCGACCGGATCGCCCTCACTCGTCAGCGCAAGCGAGGCTGTACCGCGCCGGCTTAAGGCGTCGTAGCCGAGTAGGCCCCAACGCCGCGTGAACGTCAGCAGCGACGCGCTATCCCCGACGCGAAGACGCGCAAAGTCACCGAGCATGCTGGGGTTGGCCATCGGGAAGTACGTTCGCTCTTCGCCTGTTCCTGCCGGAGGTTCTTCTACCGCCCGCACGACGCCGTCGACGATCTCATAGTCAGCAGCGACCCAATGCGCCGACAGGGCACGGCGCCGCTCCGCTCTATTCCATTCAGCACTGGTAGGTTCGGGAAGCCAGGGCATGTGCGATGTCTCGATAACAGGATCAGGTGTCTGGACGAACGCATGATAGTCGGATACGTTGAGCGCGGTCAACTGCTGTTTAGTGAGGCTCAGTTATGGACATCACTTCGTTGCCACCGACTCTCACGATCGAGGAGTGCGCCTTGGTCCTGCGGCTCAGCCGCGGCTCCGCATATGAAGCTGCGAGAACCGGCCAAATTCCCACAATCCGCATCGGCCGAAGGTTGTTGGTCCCGCGCGCCAAGCTGATGCAGATGTTGGGCGAGGAGGCGCATGAGCCTGTCTGAACTGCATCTTCACGCACTGCGCTCCTCTGCCGTCAGCGACGAGGTGAGCGCCGAACGCGGGTACGACACGGTAACGAAGGCCGCCCATCTCGAGCGACTCGGATTCGGTAAGAACCAGCGGCGCGTCCCGGCGATGCTCCTACCCGTCCACGGCTTCAAGGGTGGCGTCGCCAGCTATCAGATCCGGCCAGACACGCCACGCGTCGGGACCGATGGCCGCCTTATCAAGTATGAGACCCCGCGCGGCTCGACCATGGTATTGGATGTCCATCCTCAGGCGCGCGTGCTGTTGGCCGATCCCGCGATCCCGCTGTTCATCACCGAGGGCATCAAGAAGGGCGATGCGCTGGTCTCGAAGGGCGCCTGCGCGGTGGCACTTCTCGGCGTTTGGAACTGGCGCGGCACCAACGAACCCGGCGGCAAGACCGCGCTCGTGGATTGGGAGTACGTCGCGCTCAATGGCCGTCGCGTCTTCATCGTCTTCGACTCCGATGTGATGACGAATCCTGCGGTCTATTCGGCCCTGTCTCGTCTAGGCGAGTTCCTGAAGGCGCGCGGCGCTAACTGATGTTCGTCTATCTGCCCGGCGGTGCGCACGGAGAGAAGGTGGGCGTCGACGACTTCCTCGCAGCTGATCATGACATCGACGACGTCGTGGCGCTCTCGTCTCCTGAACTTCGCGCCGGTCCGAAGACGGACAGCCAGAGCGATGGCCAGCGAGCGGCGGCCGATCGCCTGGTCGACTATGCGCGCGCATCGGGAGCCGAGTTCTTTAGCGACCAGCGTGACGAGCCCTACGTCGCGTTAGAAATCAATGGACGACGGCAGGTTCGATCGATGGCGTCGCGCGACTTCAAGCAGTGGCTCGCGCTGCTCTCGTGGGAGCGCGAGACGAGAGCACCCTCCGGCGAGGCGATGTCATCCGCCAGCAACGCCCTCTCGGCATTCGCCGTGTTTGAGGGACAACAGCATTCGCTGCACGTGCGTGTCGCGCGGGTGGACCCTGACATCTGGTACGACCTAGGGGACTGGAGGGCGGCGCGTATCACCGCCGACGGCTGGGAGGTCGTCGAGCGCCCACCGGTCCTGTTCAGGCATTTCCGTCATCAGCGTCCGCAGTCCGAGCCCAAACGTGGCGGTAACCTCCACGAACTGCTGCCCTTGCTCAATATCCGCGAGCCCCGACAGCAGATGCTCGCGCTGGTCTATCTCGTCAGCGGCCTGGTCCCGCACATTCCCCGCCCCGTGGTCGCGGCGCACGGAGAGCATGGCAGCGGTAAGAGTACGTTCTTCAGCTTCTTCCGCTCGCTCCTCGACCCTTCCCTGCTGAGACCGCAGGCGGCGCCGGACAGCCTCCGGGAATTCGTCCAGGCGGGTTCGCACAACCTCTGCCTCTTCCTGGACAACGTCTCGTACCTGCCGGACTGGTTGAGCGACGCGCTCTGTCGCTTCTGTACGGGCGACGGCTTTACGAAGCGTGCGCTCTACACAGACGACGATGATGTGATCTACGACCTGCGGGGCCTCGGCGCCATCAACGGAATCAATTTGATGGCGACGCGGCCGGATCTCCTCGACCGGGCGCTCATTCTCATGTTCGATCAGATCGACGAGGCAGAGCGGAGGACAGAGGAAGAGACGCTGGCGCGGTTCGACGCATTGAAACCGCTCCTGCTCGGCGCAATGTTCGACGCTCTTTCGGCGGCCATGCGGACGGTCCCGAGCATCGACGTGACGGGGCTTCCGAGGATGGCGGACTTCGCGAAGTGGGGTTGCGCGATCGCTCAGCACCTCGGCTACAGCCAGGTTGAGTTTGTAGCGGCGCTGGGCCTGAACACGGCGGCACAGAACGAGACCGCAATCGAGAACAGCCTCGTCGCACAGGCCGTGTTGTTCCTCATGGTCGAAGTTGACTACTGGGAGGACACACCGTCAGCCACATTACAGCGCCTGTCCGAGACTGCGGCAGCGCACCAGATTGATATCAAGTCGAAGGCCTGGCCCAAGAACCCTTCCCATTTGACTCGTCGGCTGAACGAGGTTGCCCCGAACCTGGCGCGACTCGGCATACGGTTGAGCCGATTGCGAAGCGGCGAGGAGCGACTGATCGTCCTGCAACGCTCCGGAAGTGCCGTCACTGCCGTCATTGAACCTGAAGTTGCCGTCATGAATGACGACACTAGCGTCACCCCGGACGCTGCCGTCAGGACCCATCCCGCGTCGGAACCCGTTCCAGCGCTCGTTTCAGCATCGGGCGGTGACGGCAATGACAGCAATGACGGCAGTTCCGGGGCTGTGGACGGGGACTGGGTGGTCCCATGAACGCAGCCGAGATCATTCGCGAAGTGCACCGGCATGAGGCCGACCTCGTCGTCCACGATCAGAAGCTTGTCGTCCGCGGCGGCGCGGAACGGCTACCCGACGCGCTTCGCAAAGAACTGACGGTACACAAGGCCGAGCTCATGATCGCGCTCGGCGTCCCGCTCAACGCAACGGTCGGCGCGATCCTCGCCGACATCCGTCCCCATCTGCCGCCGCCTCTTCGGCGGCTCCCCGACGAGCGGCTGCTGACGTTGGTGAACTGGTCCATCATCGCGGCGTTCGAGTCGTCGATACGGAAGGTGTCCCAGTGACGGACACGATGACCGAATCGTCCGGCATCAAGCGATTTCATCTCGATGAAGCTCAGCCCGATGCGAGGAGTCCGTGAGTCGTGCCAAGACGAGCACCGTCGCCATGCCCGATGCAACGCTGTCCCAACGTGCAGCCGTGCGCCGAGCACGCGCGCCGTCCGTTCGCCCGGTCGCAGCCGAGGCGACAGCCGGCGGGCAACGGATGGGCGTGGCAGCGCACGCGCCAGCGTATCCTCGCGCGCGACGGCCACCGCTGCCGCTACTGCGGCGAGCCCGCGACGGTCGTCGATCACGTGATCAACATCGCAACTGGAGGAAGTGACGATGACGACAACCTCGCGGCGTGCTGTGCGCCCTGCAACGAACGCAAGCGGAGGACGGAAGCGCGAAATGGCAGGCGCCGAATAATTCAGTGATGTGAGATCTGGGGACGCGCTGGCGTACCGTCACACGCGCGTTGCCTAATTGGGTCAAGGGGGGTCGGGATGCCGAGAAGAGGACGCAAGCCGCTGCCGACGAAGCTGAAACTGATCCGCGGCACGCTGCGGAGCGACCGTCGCAATGCCAAAGAGGCATCGTTATCGAGCGGTCTACCGACCTGCCCGCGCGCC
Source organism: Chloroflexota bacterium (assembly GCA_030774575.1). Classification (GTDB taxonomy): domain Bacteria; phylum Chloroflexota; class Dehalococcoidia; order DSTF01; family JACRBR01; genus JALYKW01. The sequence continues at coordinate 151,341 of JALYKW010000023.1, forward strand.
CTGTCGCCGGCGGCGAAGCGCGAATGGAAGCGGGTGGCGCATGAGCTGGCCCAGGCCGGGCTCCTCACGCGCGTCGACCGCGCCGGCCTCGCCGCCTATTGCGCCGCCTGGTCGCGCTGGATCGAAGCGGAGGAGGCGCTCCGCACGTACGGCACGATCATCAAGTCCCCGTCCGGCTACCCGATGGTCTCACCGTACTTCTCCGTCGCCTCCAAGTCCCTGGAGCAGATGCGGCTCTTGCTGGGCGAGTTCGGCATGACGCCGAGCAGCCGCAGCCGCGTCAACGCCCAGCCTGAGGGGCTCGAGAGGGAGAGCAAGTGGGCCGGGCTGCTGTAGCGATCCGGCGCATAGACGCCGGCGAGCGGGCGGTCCGCTTCATCAACAACCTCACGCACACGAAGGGCGAGTGGGCTGAGCAGCCCTTCGCGCTGCGGCCCTGGCAGGAGGAGATCCTGCGCCCGCTCTTCGGCACGCTCAAGCCCGACGGCAACCGGCGCTTCCGCACCTGCTACGTCGAGATCCCGCGCAAGAACGGCAAGACCGAGCTGGCGGCGGCCGTCGCGCTCTACATGCTGCTCGGTGACGGCGAGCACGGGGCGGAGGTGTACAGCGCCGCCGTTGACCGCGACCAGGCGAGCCTCGTCTTCAACGTCGCCGCCCAGATGGTGCGCAACGATCCAGAGCTGAGCGCCGCATGCGAGATCATCGACAGTCGCCGCCGCATCTACTGTCCGCGGACCAACAGCTTCTACGTCGCCATCCCGGCGGAGGCGCCGGGGCGCCATGGCTACAACGCCTCGGCGGTGATCTATGACGAGCTCCATGCCGCTCCCAACCGCGATCTCTACGACGTCCTCGCCACCTCGACAGGCGCCAGGCGGCAACCGCTGACCTTCGTGATCACGACAGCGGGCTGGGACCGCAACTCGATCTGCTACGAGCTCCATGACTACGCCGCCAAAGTGCGCGACGGGATCATCCCCGATGAGACCTTCCTGCCCGTGCTCTACGGAGCAGACGACGAGGCCGACTGGCTCGACCAGGCGGTCTGGCGGGCCTGCAACCCGGCGCTCGACGATTTTCGCAGCCTGGATGAGATGCGCGTCGCGGGCTTGCGGGCGCGGGAGGTGCCGGGCCAGCAAAACGTCTTTCGGCGGCTCTATCTCTGCCAGTGGACGGAGCAGGCGGACCGCTGGATCGACATGGCGGTGTGGGACCAAAACGACGACGTATCGCCGGCGCTCGACGGCCGGCAGTGCTACGCGGGCCTCGACCTTTCGACGACGCAGGACATCACCGCGCTGGAGCTGTACTTCGCCGACGAGGACGGTGGCGGCGACGTACTCTCGTACTTCTGGGTGCCAGAGGAGACGATCCACCAGCGCGCCCGGCGGGACCGCGTGCCCTATGACGTCTGGGCGCGCGATGGCCTGGTCCGGGTAACCCAGGGCAACGTGGTGGACTACGACGTGGTCCGCGCCGACATCAACGAGCTAGCGACCCTCTACAACGTCCGGGAGATCGCCATCGACCGCTGGAACTCGACGCAGCTCCAGACGCAGCTGATTGGCGACGGCTTCACCGTCGTCCCCTTCGGCCAGGGCTTCGCCTCGATGACGGCGCCGACGAAGGAGCTGGAGCGGCTCGTCCTCGAGCGCAAGCTGCGCCACGGCGGCAACCCCGTCTTGCGCTGGATGGCGAGCAACGTCGCCGTGCGGCAGGACCCCGCAGGCAACTTGAAGATCGACAAGGCGAAGTCCACCGAGCGCGTGGACGGCATGGTAGCGCTGGCGATGGCGGTGGGACGCGCCATGGTGGCCGAGGAGGAACAGGTGTCCACCGTGTTTTTCGTGTAGCCGGGAGAGGGAGAATTGACGGTAAATATCGCCGAACAGATTACGATCGAGCACGTCGATATCGACAGGGTGCGGCCGGACCCGGCCAACCCGCGCAAGATGACTGATGCCGAGCTGGACGCGTTGACGCGGAACATCGCCCGTTTCGGCCTGGTCGATCCGCTCATCGCGAGACGGGCCGACCAGGTGATTATCGGCGGACACCAGCGGCTCGTCGCGGCGCGGAAGCTCGGCCTGCGCGTCGTGCCCGTCGTGTTCCTCGACGTCACGGTGCCTCAGGCCAAGCTGTTGAACCTCGCTCTGAACCAGATCCGCGGTGGCTTCGACGACGAACTGCTCGCACGGATGGTCGCCGGCCTGAAGCCGATAGAGGGGATCGACCTCACGCTGACCGGCTTCACCGAGGGCGAGCTGGACAAGCTGTTGAAGTCGCTTGACGTGCGCGGGAAGCGCGACAAGCCCGAAGCGTTCGACGTGGACGCCGCCCTGAGCGCCGCACGTGCGGCCACACGCGCCAAACGTGGCGAGTTATGGGCATTGGGCGACCATCGGCTCCTCGTCGGCGATGCGACCGACACGACCGCGGTCCAGCGCCTGCTGGGCGAGAAGCGCCCGTCCATGTGCTTCACCGACCCGCCCTACAACGTCGCGCTCGGCGACCACGGCGGCCAGCAGCGAGGACAAAGGAAGCGGCGCATCCAGAACGACGCCATGGCGCCGGAGGAGTGGGCGGCCTTCATCCGCGGCTGGGCGACGAACCTGATCGACAGCGTTGACGGCGCCATCTACGTCTGCATGAGCACCAAGGAATGGGCGAGCGTTAGCAACGCCCTCGCCGACGCCGGTGGCCATTGGTCGGACACGGTCATCTGGCGGAAGGACCGCTTCGTCATGGGCCGCGCCGACTTCCAGCGGCAGTACGAACCGATCTGGTACGGATGGCGTGAGGGATCGAAGCATCACTGGTGCGGCGACCGCGACCAGGGAGATGTGTGGGAAATCGACCGGCCGTCCGACAGCGAGATGCATCCGACGACGAAGCCCTTGGCGCTCGTCGAACGCGCCATCAACAACAGCAGCAAGCAGGGCGATGTCGTGCTCGACCTCTTCCTCGGATCAGGGACCAGCTTGATCGCAGCCGAACGCACCGGGCGGATCGCCTACGGGATGGAACTTGACCAGCACTATGCGAGCGTCGTGTTGGCTCGCTACGAAAGCTTCTCCGGCAAGGAGGCCGTATGCCGGGGGTCTTCGTGATCGCGAGGGATGGCCGCGGCTCGCTCGTCCACGTCAGCCGGCACGGCCCGACATCTCGAAGCAGATCAACGACGGCGTCGCCTAACAACGCGGGTGATCGTTCGGAACGGGCGGCTGCCGGTCTTGACTGCGAGCACGTCGGACGCCCCAAAGAACTCCCTGATGCACCAGGACACCCACCGACGTGTTCGCGACGGCCAACACCGCTGCGCCGATCAGCCCCCATTCGAGGCCCATCACGTCAGTGAGAACGAGCGCCACTGGCCAACCGACTGCGGCCGCGGCAAGAGAGAACCGCCACCATCGGCCAAACGCCAGGCCGAACAGAATGAGGGTAGGGATCAATCGATGCCCCTCCTGGCACGTCGATCGTACAGCCTACCCGGACGTGAGAGACAAACGACGATGAAGGGTGAGTCGTTGACTTCGTCGGAGCACAGAGTGATGTATGGCCGCACCAGTGAGACGCCCTCGGAAGGGGGCCAGCGAAAGGAGCGGCAACATGCCGATCGAGAACAGGGAGATCGCAGCGGGGACCGTGCTTGTGGCGCGGTACAAGAAGGCAGACCGGATGTGCGAGGTGGTGGAGACGCCGGACGGCCTGCGCTACCGGCTCGACGACGGGACGGAGCACAAGAGCCCGTCGTCGGCGGGCAAGGCGGCGATGGGCGGGGTCGCGTGCAACGGCTGGAGGTTCTGGTCGATCCAGGGCACGGAGCCGACGCCGCGGGTGAGCAAGCCGAAGGCGGAGAAGCCGGCGAAGACGCCAGCGAAGGCCAAGGCACCGGCAAAGGCGAAGAGCAAGGGCGCCAAGAAGGCGAAGGCCGCGAAGAAGCCGAAAGCCAAGGCGATGCGGGCGAGGGCGACGGACGTCGCTTCATACGGCTGCGGCGCGTGCGGCGCAACGTTCGGGTCGCAGAAGGCGGCGGTCGACCACGCGCTGACGCACACCAGCTAGCCTCCGAACTCCTCGCCAGAGCAGCGGGTCGCGAAAGGCGGCCTGCTCTCGTTATAGCTGCTCGGCAACTCGCCGCCGGCTCGAACCGATCGCCGCCTGTCGTCGTCTGCCTGGGAGCCGCCATTACATTGCGGCGAGCGTGGCAGCGGACTCGCCCGCGATTTTCCCGAAGACCGAGCCCGACATCAGGCCGGAACCACCCGCGTAGTTGAAGTAGAAGAGACCGCCAACCAGCTCGCCGGCCGCGAACAGCCCGGGGATGGCGCGGCCGTCGCTGTTGATCACCTGGGCGCCGGTGTTGATGCGCAGCCCGCCAAAGGTGAACGTGATACCGCAGGTCACGGCGAACCCCACAAACGGCGGCGTGTCGATCGCTTGTGCCCAGTTCGACTTCGGCGGCGATACGCCGTCGGTGCGCCGGCCGTCGAGGCGTGTTGGGTCGAAGCTGGCTGACTGCACCGATGCGTTGAAGTCCTCGACGGTGCGTACGAGGCCCTCCCTGTCGATACCGAGGGCTTGCGCGAGGCCGCCGACGGAGTCCGCCTCTGCCTTCGTGACCTGTGGAATGCGGTACTCGTCGCGTAGGAGGTGCATGACCTTTGCATCGAAAATCTGGTAAGCGACACGCTGCGGCTGCCCTAGGATTTCGCGCCCGTACTTCGCGTACGTGTAGTTGCGGAAGTCCGCGCCCTCATCGATGAACCGCTGGCCGTTCGCGTTTACCACGATGCCAAAGGGGTACGAGTGCTTTTGATAGAGATCGCCGACGTTCCGGTTGCCGAAAGGAGGGGCGTTCAGGTCCCACGCAACGGCATGGCATCCGCTCCAATGGCCGTATGGCATCGCACCGATGTCGAGCGCCATTTGGATGCCTTGTCCCGTGTTGAACTGTGTCCCTCGCACCGTCGCCAGTTCCCAGCCGGGTCCCAGATACCGTGTCCGCATCTCGGCGTTGGCTTCGAAGCCGCCGCAGGCCAGGACGACTGCGCGAGCGTCGATCTCATCGAAGCCATCGCTCGTTTGCGCGACGACGCCGCAGACGCCGCCCGCCTGGTCGCGCCGCAGGGCGACGGCTTTGGTCTCGTAGCGAATCCGGGCTCCAGCATGTTCCGCGAGCGAAAAGAGCGCGTCCGATAGCCCCTTGCCGCCCCCGACCGCCTCGCTGATCAACCCGCCCCAGAAACGGCGGACTCCACCGGACTCGAAGGCCTGGCGTCCGTACTGGAGCACCCAGCGCATGCCCTGCTCTCGCATCCAGAGCATCGTCGGGCATGCGTGCCGCACGACGTGGTCGATCAGCGTCTCGTCGGCGAGGCCCTCCGACACGCGCATCATGTCGGCGTACATTTGCTCCTCGTTGTAAGAGCCGACATCGATGGAGCGCGCTTCCACGTCCGACAGGTCCGGGATGAGCGCGCGGACATCGTCGAGGCCGCGGTACGGGAACCGGAACCCGCCGCCCGTGAAGTACGTGTTGCCGCCACGCAGGTGCTCGGGCGCGCGTTCGATGACCAGCGTGGACGCGCCGCGTTGCCGCGCCGCCAGTGCCGCGCACAAGGCGGCGTTGCCGGCGCCTACCACCACCACGTCGTAACCGTCTCGGGGCATGGCGTCATCATGCACGGAAGGTGGATTAGGGGCTACGTTGCCTGGAGACGAAGCCCATGGCGCCCCTGCTCCCCTATTGACGGCGGCCGTCGCTGCCGCGAGAATCACCGCACGCCCAATGCTGTATCGGAGGCCTCATGGCGGCGCCCCTCGCCGGTACGACGATCATCGACTTCTCCGAGTACATCGCGGGACCGTACTGCACGATGATGCTGGCCGACATGGGCGCGGACGTCATCAAAGTCGAACGGCCTCATGGCGATGCCTGGCGGCACACGGCTCCCGTTGCACCGTATGAGGGGCGAGGATTTCTTGGCGTCAACCGAGGCAAGCGCAGCATCGCGATCGATCTCACGGCGGACGAGGGACTGACGGCGGCGCGACGAATGCTCGCGGCCGCGGACGTCACAGTGCTGAACTACCGGCCGGGCGTCGCCGAGCGCATGGGGTTGTCGTATGACGCCCTATCAAGAGAGAACCCGCGCCTCATCTACTGCGAGAACACCGCTTTCGGTCGCGAGGGGCCGTATGGCGACCGCCCCGGGTTCGACATCCTGTCGCAGGCCGCGACGGGCATGATCCTGTACGAAAACAAGATTGAGCGCGGCGTCCCGGGCTACATATCGACCCTCGCCGTGGCGGATCTGACCTCGGCGATGTTCATGGCGTTCGCGATCGTCGCGGCATTGCACGCTCGCAGCGCGTCCGGCGTGGGCCAACGCATCGAGACGAGCCTGTTCGCCGCAGGCATCGCGGCGCAATACCGCCCGCTGCTCTCGATCGAAGATGTCGACGGGCCGGTTCGCGAGGGGTTCCTCTCCGAGTTGGCCGTTCGCCGCAAACATGGATTGCGATATCAGGAGGCGGAGAAGCTGAGGCGCGAGTATCTCCCGGCACGGGGCCGGAACAACTACTACCGGGTCTACGAGACGCGGGACGGGCTGATCGCGGTGGCCTGTTTGCAGAACCAGCAGCGCCGGGGGCTCCGCGACGCCCTGGCGGTCGACGATCCCACTGTAGAAGGCCTGCGCTACGACTGGTTCTCCGAGGAGGTTCGCCGAACACACCGAGAAGTCACGGCGCCAATGGAGGCGGCGTTTCTTGAACGAACGACCGATCAATGGATCGCCGTCCTCGACGACGCCGATGTTCCTTGCGGCCCGGTGAACTTCCCGGAGGAGATCTTCGAGCATCCGCAGGTGATCGCCGGAGATCTCATGGCTAATGTTGAACATGAGGTCCTGGGACAGTTGCGCATGCCGCGGAGCCCGTTGCGGATGGACGGCGTGCCCGCCAGCGATGTCCGTCCGCCTCCAGCGCTTGGAGCGCACAGCCGCGAGGTGCTGTCCCAGTTCGGGTACTCCGCACCGGAGATCGAGGGACTGATGGAACGCGGCATCGTCGCGACGCGTGACACGTTGATGGCGGACGATGCTGCCTCACCGGAGGGAGCGACGCCGGCATGAACTTCCAGTTCAGCCCCGAAGATGAGGCGTTTCGCGGAGAGGTACGGGACTTTCTATCACAAGAACTGCCCGAGCGCCGGCCGGACGGTGTAGAGGCGTGGCAATTCGCGCGCGCCTTTGTGCGAAAGCTCGCTGGCCAAGGCTGGCTGACGCTCGCCTGGCCTACGGAATGGGGCGGCGCCGGTGCGGGCCACATGCGGCAGTTGATCTTCAACGAAGAGATGGCCTACGCCGAAGCGCCGGCAGGCGACCTCGGCAGCGACCGAGTCGGACCGACGATCCTGTTGCACGGTACGCAGGCGCAGAAGGAGCGCTTCCTGCCGCCGATCATGCGCGGAGAGGCGGTCTGGTGTCAGGGCTTTAGTGAGCCCGGCGCCGGCTCCGACCTCGCGTCGTTGCAGACCAGCGCCGTGATGGACGGTGACAGCTTCGTGGTGAACGGGAGCAAGATCTGGACGAGCCTCGCGCATTTCGCACAGTGGATGATTCTCCTGGCCCGCACGGATCGCGACGCACCGAAGCATAGAGGCATATCTTACTTTCTCGTCGACATGACCACGCCGGGTATCTCCATACAGCCACTTACGGACATGCTCGGCCGGCACACCTTCAACCAGGTGTTCTTTCAAGACGTCCGGATCCCGCGGGACAGCCTGCTCGGTGAACTGAATCGGGGCTGGTACGTGGCGACGTCCACGCTCGATTTTGAACGGTCGGGCATTCAGCGCGTGATCGGCTCGCTGCGCATGTACAACGAAATCGTGTCGTATGCGGCCGACCTGGTGGCGTCGAAGCGCGTCCCCAAGAGCTATGCGCCGGTGCGATACCGTCTCGCGGAGCTGAAGATCGAGTTCGAGGTCGGCCGGCTTCTCGCCTACCGCGTCGCCTGGCTGCAGAGCCAGGGGCGGGTCCCTAACTACGAGGCCTCGGCCTCGAAACTGTACGGGTCTGAGCTTGCGCAGCGGCTTGCCGCCGTGGGCATGAACCTGCTCGGGTTAGATAGCCAGCTCGCGCCGGGGTCGCCGGGGGCTAAGCTCCGCGGGCGAGTCGAGACGCTCTATCTGAACGCAGCTGCGCTGACCGTCGCGGCGGGAACGAGCGAGATCAACCGGGGGATCATCGCAACTCGCGGCCTCGGGCTTCCGCGGTCATAGCCCATCGGCGTTTGTGGTCTGCGAGATGCGAGCTGGCAGAGCCGAGCAACGACGAGGTCGCGCAGTTGCGCCTGCTCGTCGAGCAGCCGGTGGACGGCTGACGCACACCATCGAACCATCGTGCGACGGTGATCGAGCAGCGCTCGCGACCGTTCGCTCGTCTGCTCTTCGATCGCCTTTTACAGACAGGGATCGCTGTTACATGCAGGTCCCGTTCTTGTTCCAGAACGCCAGCTTCATGGCGAGATCCAGTTCTACCTGCCTTGTGGCACCGCTCGGCTTGGTGTTGTACCCAGACGAGCGCAGTGCGCCGTCCGCCGAGGTGATGCTCACAAGAATGCACAGCGGGTCGCCGTTCGGCAAGTAGGCGGACCCACTCTTGAGGTTGAGCTTCGCGACGAGCAGCTGGCAGGCCAGCCGCACGGACGAGTCACTGCTGCCACAGCCCGCGAGAATGAGTTTCGCCTCCGCGTCTCCGTTCACGGTGATGGTGATTGTCGGCAAGCACTTTGTTTTGCTGGTGGCTACCTGACAGTCCGGGCCCGGGCCACCCAGGGTGATCGGCAAGAGGCCGTGCACAAACGCTATGTGGCCCTTGTAGAAACCGATTTCGCAGGGCCTCCCATCGTCGTTGTCGCGTTGGCTCTCAGTAAGAAGGTCCAGATCGCAGGTACCGTTCGGCAGGCCTGGCGTGCTTGTCGCCGTCGGCGGCAGCGGCGTGTTCGTCGTCGTCGGGGGCACTGGTGTGTTAGTCGCCGTCGGCGCTGGCGTGTCCGTTGCCGTTGGCACCGTCGTCGGTGTGGGCGTCCTCGTCGGCGTCGGTGTCGGGGTGCCCGTCGGCGTCGGCGTGTCGGTTGGAGTGTCCGTCGGCGTCGGCGTATCCGTCGGGGTGTGCGTCGGGGTGTCCGGGGGAGTGTCCGTTCGCGTCGGCGTGTCCGTCACGGTCGACGGCACTGTCGTATCGGTCGGCGTGTCCGTCGGCGTCGGCGTGTCCGTCGGCGTCGGCGTGTCGGTCGGCGTATCCGTCGGCGTCGGTGTGTCGGTCGGCGTATCCGTCGGCGACGGCGTCTCAGTCGGGGTGTCCGTCGGCGTCGGCGTATCAGTCGGCGTCGGCGTGTTGGTCGGGGTGTCCGTCGGCGTCGAGGTGGCGGGCGGCGTATCCGTCGGGGTGCCCGTCGGCGTCGGCGTGTCGGTCGGGCTATCCGTCGCGGTCGGCGTGTCGGTTGGGGTGTCGGTTGGCGTCGGTGTGTCGGTGGGGGTGTCCGTCACCGTCGGCACTGGCGTGTTCGTCGGCATCGGTGTGTCCGTCGCCGTGGGCACGGCCGTGTTCATCGGCGTTGGTGTGATAGTCGGCGTCGGCGTCGGCGTGGGCGTTGGCGTCACCGAAGGCGTCGTTGCTGCCGCTGTCTGAGTTTGTCTGCAGCCGTCCCCTTGGTGTGAGGCCGCACAGGTCGGCGTCGGCGTGGTCGTCCGCGTCGGTGTGATCGTCCTCGTTGGCGTGATGGTTGACGTTGGCGAGGCGGTTGCCGTACAGGTCGGCGTGCAGGGCGTTGGCGTTGCCGTGCGCGTGGGCGTTGGCGTCCCCGTTGGCGTCGGCGTGTGTGTGGGGGTTGGCGTCGGCGTGTCCGTCGCCGTCGGCACTGGCGTCGGCGTACAAGTCGGCGTACAGGGCGTTGTGGTCGGTGTGTGCGTGGGCGTGGGCGTCGGCGTGTTCGTTGACGTTGGCGTCGCGGTCGGCGTACACGTCGGCGTACAGGGCGTTGGCGTGCGCGTGGGCGTCCTCGTAGGCGTCGGGGTGGCAGTGTTCGTCGGCGTCTTCGTTTGCGTAGGCGTGTTCGTCTCCGTCGCGGTCGGCGTTGGTAAATCAGATGCCGGATCGTATAGCTCTACGCCGCTGATCTGATTCGCGATGTCACCTCCGCCAACAACGAGGACTCGCCCGTCGCCAAGGAGCGTTGCGGTGTGCGTCACGCGGTTGTCGCTCATTGGGCCAGTGTCGGTCCAGGTGTCCGTCGCCTCGTCGTACAGCTCCGCGTCGTGTTGCGGATCGTATCCAGCGATATCCGTTCCGCCTTCCCTCAATACCCTCCCGTTCTGCAGGAGCACCGCCTGCTGCGCGGCTGCGCGCGGCGCTGGTAATGATGCTGCCGAGGACCACGACAACGTCACCGGATCGAATAGCTCGGAGGTGGCTGTCGCGACGTACCCGCCAGACACGCTCGTGAACCCACCGGCGATCAAGACCTTCCCATCGTCCAACAACGTCGCAGAGTGTTGATTGCGAGCAGTCATCAGAGTTCCGGCGTCCGACCATGTTCTCGTGGCCGGGTTGAACAGTTCGGCGACTCCGACGTAATCGGCGACAACACGACCGCCATGGCCTCCAGCGATCAGCACGCGGCCGTCGCTCAAGACGGTGGCCGAGTGACCTTCTCTTGCGAACGCCATACCGCTGATCGTCGACCACGTATTAGCGACGGGGTCGTACAGCTCCGCCGCCGTGAGCGACCCAGACGAATTATGGCCGCCCGCCACTAACACTTGACCTGTGGACAGCAGCGTCGACGAGTGCACCCATACGGCATTCGGCATGCTTCCGGCCGAAGTCCACGTGTCCGTGCTCGGATCATAGATCTCTGCGCTGGCGATCGCTGTCACCAGGTCCGGCGTTCCGCCGGTAACCAATACTCGGCCGTCCGTTAACAGGGTGGCGCGATGATACGCACGACCGACCTCTAGATCTGCGGCAGGGGTCCACGCATTGGTAGACGGGTCATAGATCTCCGCGCTGTTGAGGGCGCCCATTCCCCCCGTGATCAAGACGCGACCATCTTGTAGTGCGGTCGCCGTGTGGGCGCTTCTTGCCTGTGGAAGGGTGGCACCGCGAGACCACGCGCCTGCAGCATCGGCCTGCCGATCCTGAATTAGGATCGCTACCCCGATCAACAACGTCATCATTCCAATGAGCAACGTGAACGCAGGATTCGGGCGGGCGCGATGCGCCCAACGTCTCAACGCCACGTTACTCTCCCAACTCCCGCGAGTGCGCTGACCGCTGAAGCTAGGGTCGCAGCAGCAAACAGCGTGATTTTGGCGCGGCGCGCACTACGGCCACCTAAGCGCCCGCATGAGAACGCACCCGGAACCCTTTGGAGTCCCCATCCTACGCTTCCATAAGATCATTTACAAGACCCGCGGGAAGTGTTAGCCGTCATTAGGCGAATCTCCGTTCCCAACGCCGCGCAGCGATTGTGTTGACACGGACCCACGTGACGAAGACCTACGGAAGCGTGGCCGGCGAGGTGCGACCGCTCAGCGAAGTGACCTTCGAACTGACGCCTCGCGACGTCGTTGCCGTGAGTGGCCCCTCAGGTTCCGGCAAAGATGACACGGCTGACGCCTGCATGCACGCTGTTCCGGCGGGGTGGACGAAACGCAAGAGCGAGCCGGTGTCAGGACGCGCCTCTCTCTATCGACTCGCTCACGAAGCGTGTACTCCCCACCCCTGGAGCGCGTTGATCGTCCATGAAAGACCGATCGCTCAGCAAGGTCAGTCCCTCAAGTTTGAGCGCTCCGCCCGTCAAGCATCCGGTCTCGTGTGGTTGCTCGCACCGACACTATGAGGACGTAGTGTCGGTTTCAGCTGCGCCTTGCCGGCTACACACGCGCGCTAACGCGGAGCGAGCCTGATTAATTCCCATCAGGCGGCAACCTCGCATACACTGGTGGCCCTACACCAGCAGGACGGAGTGCCGGTCGATGTCATCATCCATGCCCGAGCCGGACCAAACGATGAAGGTCGATGTCCCGGCACCGCGGACGTTCGCCTCCGGCCGCTTCGTCGTCCGGCGGGTCCTGCCGGAGGGCGGGCAGAAGGTCGTCTACCTCGTGCATGACGAGTCGCTCGACCGCGACTGCGCGCTCTCGATGGTGAAGTCAGAGTTGCTCGAAGCCGATGACCTCGAACGCTTCCGCCGCGAAGCGCAGGCGATGGCGCGCCTCGACCACCCGAACATCGTCGCCGTGTACGAAGTCAGCGAGGAGGACGGCCGGCCGTTCTTCGTCTGCCAGTACATCACCGGCGGCGACCTGCGGGGGGCGCTGCGCACGGCGGGCGGCCCGCTCCCGATGGCGCGCGCGCTGAGCATCGCCGAAGACCTCTGCCGTGCGCTCGCCCACGCCCACGAACATGGCATCGTCCACCGCGATGTGAAGCCGGCGAACGTCTTGCTGACCGGCGATGGCACGGCCAAGCTCGGCGACTTTGGCATGGCGACCGCGGCCGACCGTTCCCGGCTGACGCTCTCCGGCGCCGTCGTTGGCACGGCCGCGTACATGGCCCCGGAACAGGCGCTCGGCCAGCCGGCCGACGCCCGCAGTGACCTCTACGCCCTGGGCTGCGTGCTCTACGAGATGCTCACCGGGCGGGCGCCGTTCTCGGGCGACGACGCCCTCGCCGTGATCTCGCAGCACGTGAACACTGTGCCCGTCGCACCGTCCTGGCACAACCCGGCGGTGCCGAAGCCCCTCGAAGCATTGGTCCTCCGCCTGCTCGCCAAGTCGCCGGATGAGCGCCCGGCCTCCGCGCAGGAGGTGGCGCAGGAGCTACGGCGGATCATCGAGCTTTCGACCGTCGAGCCGCCTCCCTCGCCGCAGCCGCAGGCGGTCACGGACCTGCGCGGGCTTGACTGGGGGCACTTCGTCGGCCGGGGCGAGGAGATGGGGCAACTGAAGGACGCGCTGGATGGCGCGCTCTCCGGCAAGGCGGCGCTGATCTTCGTCGCCGGCGAGCCGGGCATCGGCAAGACGCGGCTGGCCGAGGAGTTCGCCGTGTACGCGGGACTGCGCGGCGCGCACGTGCTCTCCGGCCGCGCCTACGAGGGCGGGTCGTCGCTGCCCTACACGCCGTTCGTCGAGGCGCTGCGCCAGTACACGCGCTCGCGCCCCGATGCGGAGCTGCGCGCGCAATTGGGCCCGGGCGCGCCCGAGATCGCCACGCTCGTCTCGGAGATCCGCCAGCGCTTCCCCGACATCGAGGAGGCGCCCAAGCTCGATCCGGAGGCGGAGCGGCTACGCCTTTTCGAGTCCGTGACGGACTTCCTCCGCAACGCCTCCGCCGCGGGCCCTATCGTGCTGCACCTCGACGACCTGCACTGGGCCGACAAGCCTACACTGCTCCTCTTACAGCATCTGGCGCAGCGGACCGCGCGCGACCGCCTGCTGGTCCTCGGCGCCTATCGCGACGTCGAGCTGA
>JALYKW010000024.1 GCA_030774575.1 Chloroflexota bacterium
CCGGCGCGAAGCCCAGGCGATGGCGCGCCTCGACCACCCCAACATCGTCGCCGTGCACGAAGTCGGCGAAGAGGACGGCCGGCCGTTCTTCGTCTGCCAGTACATCACCGGCGGCGACTTGCGGGGGCCGCTGCGCGAGGCGGGCGGCCCGCTCCCGATGGAGCGCGCGCTCGGCATCGCCGAAGACCTCTGCCGGGCGCTCGCCCACGCCCACGGACGCGGCATCGTCCACCGCGACATCAAGCCCGGGAACATCTTGCTGACCAGCGAAGGCGCGGCCAAACTCGGCGACTTCGGCCTGGCGACCGCGGCCGATCGCTCCCGGCTGACGCTCGCCGGCGCGGTCGTCGGCACGGCCGCGTACATGGCTCCGGAACAGGCGCACGGCCAGCCGGCCGACGCCCGCAGCGACCTCTACGCGCTCGGCTGCGTGCTGTATGAGATGCTCACCGGACGGCCGCCGTTCTCGGGCGACGACGCCCTGGCCATCATCTCGCAGCACACGAATACCGTGCCGGTCGTACCGTCCTGGCACAACCCCGAGGTGCCGAAGCCCCTCGATGCGCTGGTCCTCCGCTTGCTCGCCAAGGCGCCTGATGAGCGCCCGGCCTCCGCGCAGGAGGTGGCACAGGAGCTGCGGCGCATCATCGAGCTTTCGGCAGTCGAGCCGCCTCCTTCGCCGCCGCAGGCGGTCACGGACCTGCGCGGCCTCAACTGGGACGTCTTCGTCGGCCGGCGCGAGGAGATGGAGCAACTGAAGGACGCGCTGGATGGAGCGATCTCCGGCAAGGCGGCGCTGGTCTTCGTCGCCGGCGAGCCGGGCATCGGCAAGACGCGGCTGGCCGAGGAGTTCGCCGTGTACGCGGAACTGCGCGGCGCGCACGTGCTCTCGGGCCGGGCCTACGAGGGTGGGTCGTCGCTGCCCTACACGCCGTTCGTCGAAGCGCTTCGCCAGTACACGCGCTCGCGCCCGGACGACGAGCTGCGCGCGCAACTCGGCCCGGGCGCGCCCGAGGTCGCCACGCTCGTCTCGGAGATCCGCCAGCGCTTCCCCGACATCGAGGCGGCGCCCCCGCTCGACCCGGAGGCGGAGCGGCTGCGGCTCTTCGAGAGCGTGACGCAGTTCGTGCGCAACGCCTCCGCAGCGGGCCCGATCGTGCTGTACCTCGACGACTTGCACTGGGCCGACAAGCCGTCATTGCTTCTCTTGCAGCATCTGGCGCAGCGGACCGCGCGCGACCGTCTGCTGGTCCTCGGCGCCTATCGCGACGTCGAACTCGATCGCACGCATCCGCTGTCCGATGCCCTGGGCGCGCTGCGCCGTCTCCCGAACTATCACCGCGTGCTGCTGCGTGGCCTGCCGCAGGAGTCGGTCATCGACCTGCTCACTTCCGCCGATTCGTCCGAGGAGAACGCGCCGGCACGGCGCGCGCTGGCGGCCGCCCTGCATAAGGAGACCGAAGGCAACCCGTTCTTTGTGCGCGAGGTGCTGAGCCATCTGCTCGAAGAAGGCAAGATCAGAAGAGAGGGCGGGCGCTGGACGTTCGGTGGGCTGACGATCTCCGACTTCGGCATCCCGGAAGGCGTGCGCGAAGTGATCGGCCGCCGCCTCTCGCGGCTGAGCGACGGCTGCAACCGCTTGCTGACGCGCGCCTCGACGATGACCGGCGGCTTTACCTGGGACGCGCTGAAGGCGATCAACCCTGACGTGCCGGAGGCCGAACTCCTTGACTTGCTCGAAGACGCGCTGGCCGCGCAGCTGATCGCCGAGCGCAAGGCGGAGCGTTCGGAGACTTACGACTTCACGCACGCGCTGATCCGGCAGACGCTTTACGGCGAGCTGAGCGGACCGCGGCGCGTGTTGCTGCACCGCCAGATCGGCGGGGCGCTGGAGAAGCTGTACGCGGCGAACATAGAGCAGCATCTCGCGGAGCTGGCCCACCACTTCTATCAGGCGGCACCCGGCGGCGACGTCGAGAAGGCGATCGATTATGCAACGCGGGCGGGGCTCCGGGCGTTCGAGCTGTACGCCTGGGAAGAGGCGGCAGGCCACTACGCGCGCGCGCTCCAGGCCATGGACCTTACCGGGACCGCTCTCCACGGCGAGTCTTCGACCGACGAACAGCGCTTCGACCTGCTCATGCGGCTGGGCCTGGCGCACCAACCTATGGGCGACTTCGCCTCGGCGAGGGACCTCTACGAGCGCGCGGCGCTCGTCGCGAA
Organism: Chloroflexota bacterium; assembly: GCA_030774575.1. GTDB lineage: Bacteria > Chloroflexota > Dehalococcoidia > DSTF01 > JACRBR01 > JALYKW01. The sequence continues at coordinate 2,224 of JALYKW010000024.1, forward strand.
GGCGGCGGGCCTCGCTGAGCAGCAAGCCCTGGCGGCCGCGCGCTACGCCGGGCGGTTCGATCTCAGCGACGATCCCGCGCCACTGATCGCGATGCTCGAGGAGGCGCTGGCTGGCTTACCCGAAGGGGACAGCCCCGCGCGAGCGCTCGTCATGGCTCGATTGGTCCGCGTCCAGTACTTCACCGCACCGTGCGAAGACGTGGCCGAGACCGCCCGCGCCGCCGTCGGCGTGGCCCGGCGCATCAACGACCCGGCGACGCTGTCCGGGGTCCTGGAATCTGCGCACATCGTCCTTTCCGGCCCCGAAAGCGTCGAGGAGCGGATCGCCATCGTGGACGAACTGCTGGCGCTGGCGTCGGCGCGGGGAGACAGGTTCGCCGCCCACGACGCGCTCCTCCGCCGGATCATCGACCTCGCCGAGATCGGTGACATCGACGGTGCTCAGCGCGATCTCGAGGCGAATCTTGCCTTCGCCAGGGAGGTGCGCTTCGCAGGCCCCATGTGGGGCGCCTCGGCAGCGCTCGCCATGAGACCCTTGCTGGAAGGGCGCTTCGACGAGGCAGAGCGGCTCATGCAAGAGGCGCTCGTTCTCGGACAGCAAGTCCAGGGCGATGGCCCCGTGCTCGCATTCGGCGTCCAGCTCGTCGGCCTGCGCTTCCTCCAGGGCCGGTTGGCCGAGGTCGAGCCGCTCGTGAGGGCGCAGGTAAAGCAGTTCCCGAACCTTGTCGCGTCTAAGTGCGCGCTGGCGCTCGTCCACGCCGAGATCGATAGCGCCGAGGAGGCGCGCCGCGAGTTCGAGGAGCTGGCCGCGGAAGGCTTTGCCGCCCTGCCGCGCGACGCCAGCTGGCTTGTCGGCATCTGCATGCTCATCGAGGTGTGCGACTATTTCGGCGACGTGGCTCGTGCCACGACGCTCTACGACCTGCTGCTCCCCTACGCCGGGCGCAACATCATCGTGGGCCAGCCCGCGTTGTGCACGGGATCAGCGTCCCGCCAGCTCGGCATGCTGGCCGCGGTCATGGAACAGTACGACGTCTCCGAGCGGCATTTCGAAGACGCGCTTGCGTTCGACCAGAAGATGAACGCGCGGCCGTGGGTGGCGCACGATCAGTACCACTACGCCAAGATGCTCCTCGCGCGCGCCGCTCCCGGCGACGGCGACCGCGCGCTGGCGCTGCTCCAGGCGGCGCTCGACACCGCGGAAGAGCTCGGCATGAAGAAGATCATCGAGCGCGCGCTGGCGCTGAAGAAGCGCGCGCAGGCCATCGATGGCCGCAGCATCTAACGATCTCCATCGACGCCGACCTCTGAACGCGCACGATGACCAGTTAGTGTTGGTCACCTTTGTCAGAGCGAGCGAGATGGAAACGCTGACGACATGACTGCGAGCACGTGACCGAGCGCCCGTGATACTTTCGTGTGAGTTCGTGTTGGGTCGTCCACGGAAACCTAACGCTACACATCACGCAGGTCTCCAGACGAAGCACCTCTGCGTGACGGCGCCGCTGCGAGTCGGCGCGTCTGCGTTTGATCGCCTCGGGGTCGCGCCGGTCCTCATTCTCGTTCGGAAGGCGCAACGCCCTCCAGATCCTCCTGACAGTCGTGACGGGCAGCCCGATTTCCTCAGCGATCTGCCGCCAGTCGAGTCGGTTACTCGGGTTGGAGAGCCGCGCCTTCGGATGTGCTTGTGCGAAGGCGCGAACCTGATCCGCCTGCAATCGCTGGCGTTCCGCGGTCCATCGCGGAAGTAACTGGAACGCGTGCTGTCGTGAGATGCCGACCTCGCCTGCGATCTCGCTGAGGCTATAGCGACTGCGGGCGTCGGGATGGCGATCGACAAACTCGCGTAAGCGCGACGCCGCGGTGCCGCTTCCTGCGCTTAGGGTGCGTTGGTTGCTTGGCCGGACCATACGTTCGCCAGCGTAGACAAGATCTGGTGGTGAGTCCGGCCGCTCGGCCCACTTTCGATCCTGTTTACGCCCGATCTGCGCTCACGTTGGTGAGCAGTTACTGCCATTCCACTGCCCAAGGGGCCCAAGAAGCGATGGTTTAGCGCCGCATGATCGGGGCTTCCGCACGTCGCGCGCGGCGTGTACGTGGCGGTCACCGTCACGAGGGCTGGTCGTGTTCGCAGCATCCACGCGCTGAACCCGCGTCGACCACCATCGCAACGACGGCGCAGCCCCCACCGGTGCCGATGGTCGTTGACATCCAGTGCCCAGATCGCGATCAGGAGGGTGAAGAGACAGCAGATGGGGTTCCGCCTTGGCGCGGGACGATGGTACTTCACCGCTGCGTTAGCAGAGAGGCAACGAACAATGGACGTCGACGACGCTCCGCCGAATACAACTATAGTCGTCAGTTCCGTGGTTACAGTCGTTACAACCAACAAACACCTGTTCATGAGGCGATCGATCTAGCGAACGATCGCGGCTCCGCACTTCATGCAGTAATTGGCGTCTGCCGGGTTCTGGCGTCCGCACCGGACACAGAAGACGCTCTCACCAACATCGTCACGGGCAACGAGAGGCGTACCCGCAGCGTCGCGCACCCCGCTGCTCACAGCAGCTCGAATCACGGCAAACCAGATGAAGATCGGAATGCCGATCACCGCCATGATAACAAGTGCGATGATCGGCCCCGCAAAGTCTTCGATCGACACCCTGGGCCTCCTCCACGGAACTATCGAAAGGTTACATCGCGAACGCGGGTATGGCGCGCCAGCACGCCCGGGCTCTGGCGCCACCGCTCACACCACGTCCACTTCAGCGTGAACGCGACTGCCACGGCTCGGTTCGGACGGCTGTGTCCAGCAACCCAGAAGCCCGTCACCGCCGAGCATGTGAGCGGGTCGCGCGTGATCGCCCACACCGCGAGTTTGCGCTCGCTATCACCCTGCGGACGTCCGCCGACGCGCGCGGCCTTCTGGAGGTAGTGCTGCGTGCCGTCCGTGTCGTCGTCGACTCTCCAACCCCGGCGCCAAGTCCCGTTGGTGACGGCCTCGAATGGGGGATGCTGAATGGTATGCTGTTCGCGCTGAGATGGGTGCTGGGCGACGACTGAGACTTCGTCGACACCGGAGTCACACGCTCGCGGCCCCGTTGGAGATTGAATTAGGCTCGTTCGTGGCGACCGCAGATCTCGGCGGCGCTGGCACCGTGACGCGTCGGGCCGGCGCGTGTTCGGCACAACCTCTCCGATTGACTCGTAGGTGACGTATACTCTGCGAGTGTCACGCAACAGCCACCACGAGCAGGTCACTCTGCGTGAACGAGTCTCAACACTCTGCGATCGCCAACTTCATCTGGGGATCGCCGACGATGTGTTGCGCGATGTCTAGGTGCGCGGCAAGTGCCGCGACGTGACCCTGCCACGGGTGGTCATCCGACGCCTCGATGTGGTGTTCGAGCCGACAAAGTAGGCGGTGCTCTCATCAACGAGCAGCTCGACGCTGTGGGCATCGCCCACCAAGAGCCCGCGCCACGGCAGGCGGCCGGGCAGGCGTTCTACAACGTTTCGCCGTTCACGCTGCGCGACCCGACCTCGACAAGGTCTGACGCCTCGCCCAGTCTGCGGGAGGTGGCGGCATGAGCGGTATCGCCGTGTTGGTGGCATTTCTGATTGTGGTCGTTCTTTTCGGGTTCTACTGGGCGGGGCGCGACCGTCGCAGTCCAGAAGAACGTCGTGCCGCCATCGAGCGGGGCGTCGAGATCAGACGGACGCAGGATGCGCAGTGGCAGCAGGCTAGAGCGGATTACACACAGACCCAACTCGCGAAGAAATACTCCGCGCGGCCTTCGAGTACGGCGCCTCAAGAGGTTCTTGAGTACCTGAGCAAAGAGGACTTCGACCTCGACCGGCGGCATTGGCTGAGCAGCGGCTGGCGAGTCGCGTCAGTCTCCGACAAGCCGCAGCAACCGGGTATTGGACGAGTCCTCGGCCTCGGCTTCATCGGGGCGCTCGTCTGGAAGCCGGAAGCACATATGGTCGTCGTCTATGAACGAACTGCCGCTGGCGCGCCCAGCCCCGCCGAGCAGACACCGACGCAGGCCCGCAACCCAACGGATGAACTGGAGCGGCTTGCTGCGCTACACGAGCGTGGTGCACTCACAGACGACGAGTTTGATCGCGCGAAGCGTGGCATACTCGGTGGCGACTAGGCGCCAATGTCATCGGAAGCACCGCTGTTGTTCTTCGAGCGCGAGGGGAGCGCTAATGACGCCGCGAACTAAGATTGTCGATGAGTTCGCGCGTTGGACAGCCCTGTCGGCCGTTGAAAGCCGGTGGCGGAAGCTTGACCGGCTGAGCAACATCGTGCGCGCCTTCAATGAGCAGTTCAGCAACGTCGAGTGGCAGGACGCCGACAAGATCGCGAAGCTCATGTCGGAGGAGATCCCGGCCAAGGTGGCGGCCGACACGGCCTACCGGAACGCGATGAAGAACTCGGACAAGTGGCAGCGCCGTTTCTGCCAACTCCGAGCCGTCGAGCGGGACGATGATCGGGCCTTGCTCGCGCATCACTTCTCCTTCTACCTACCTAAAGGAGTGTAGCTACTATGCCGCGCGGCATCTGCGGACGGCAGCTCCGGTTTGCAACGTGCTGATCGGCTGCGTGGCGCTCCGGGGCATCCTCCGGACGCACAACATGACCACCTCGTGTGGGTACCGGGTGCTGGGTGTTGAAATGAAATTGAGGCGACGCGTACCCTCCGGAACTCCGCACTCCATGCCGGTGCTGCATTCACGCTTAGTGTTTCTGAACGCCCAGACCCTCAACGGCCCGCCTTGCCTGATATGCTTGGCGGTGTGCGAAGTGTCGTCCGTATCGGACTCGCTGTCGGAGCGGTCTTGATTGCTCTGGGTGGCGTCGACGCGCTGTGGCACGGCCCTGGACCGGACGCGCTCCGACGTCAACCGTTGAACGCTCAAGCCTCCGTGACCGACGTCTATATCGACGGATTCGGCGGTGATCCGACGGTGGACTACACGTTTCAGGTGAGCGGGAGAACCTACTCCGGATCGGGCACTGGTGGCGAGCTCGGGAACGGCGACGTGCTGAAACTACAGGTCGGGGACTCCGTTGCGATCCAGTACGCCACAACTGATCCGGCTCTGTCGTGCACCTGCAATGCGAGGACTGCCGACAGTTGGCGCCTGCCGCGAGGGGGTGGAGTAGATCCCTTCGACCTAGTCGCCTTCCTACCTCTCGTCGGCGTTATCGCTTGGGAGGTCCGGAGCCGCAGACGCCGACGGAACTTGAACGGTTGATGATCAGGACGCCGTAGCCACACGAGAGAGCACAATGGTGGACGAGCGGCGCACCATTACCGTTAGCCGCCGGCGGTGAGCAATGCTTCGCAGTCGGCGGCCACCTTCGCCATGCCGATCTCCCGCGCCGTAGCGAGCGCCTGCTCCAGCAGTTCGCGGGCACGTGCGGCGTCGGCGGGGGCGTCGCGCTTGCGGAGCATGCGCGCGTAGTCGAGTTGCGTGCGGGCGACATACGGCCGCGCGCCCATGCGGGTGTTCATTCTGAGCGCGTCTTCGAAGTGGCGCTGCGCGTCATCGAGGCGACTCATGGTCCCGGCGAGTATGCCCAACTGCCTTGAAGCCGACCCATAGACGATCGACGCGGCCCCCAACTGGCGCGCCCGCCAGGGCAACAACCGCTCGTACAAGAGCGCACTACCGTCTCCATCGCCCAGACTGCCAGCGACCTCCGCGAGCAGCGCCAGGATAATCGGCAGGAACTGACCGCGCCCCAATTGAGAAAAGCCTGCCGCTGCAAGCGGCTGATAGATCTCCCGCGCCTCCTGATCGTGGCCAAGCTCGAGCTGCAAGATGGCGAACCCTGACCGAAGCAAAGCGGAGTCCGGGTTCTGCTCGACGGAGGAGCGCACCAGCGATTCCATCTCAGCGATGCGTCCTTGCTCGCGGCGGATCAGAAAGAGCTGCAAACTGAACTCAAGCACCACATCCACGAGCTTTGCGCGATTCCCGATGACAAAGGCTTCTTGGGCCTTCCGCTCCGCTCCCACGAAGTCCCCCCGCATGATCGACAGAGTTCCTTCCAAGAGGGCATGCACATACACGTGCAACGCCTCATGAAGCTCGCGAGTCAGGCTGGCGTATTCCGCGAACATGGCGTCAAAGGGCGCCATGTCTCCGACGGATAGTAGATCCCCCAAGAGCCACGTTCGCGCCCAGGCCAGCAGGCCGCGATCGCCGCGACTCTGGGCGATCGAGTAAAGTTCTTCCGCCAACCGGCGACACTCAGGCGCTGGCACGTCGTTCTCCCAAAGGACGCGCAGCCTGGTTCTGATGGCATATGCGATCGCACCGACCTCACCGGCTTCGCGTGCGATCTCGAGAGCCCTCGCGCTCAGATCGCCATCGGGCGCATATCGCAACACGGCCGGGCGCAGCGCGCGCATCGGATCGGTCGGTGCCAGAGGTAGCGCCAGCTCGAGACGGGCCAACACCATGGCAAGGTAGGGGCGGTCCTCCTCGCTAGAGATCGCCTCGACCGCGTCCTGCAGGAGAGCGATCGCCTCCAGCCCGCCCCACGGGTATTCCGGCGGTCCCGCATACCCGAGCGCGGCCACGGCCAGTTCCCGCGTCAGGCCGCGGACCTTCGCCATCTCCGCCGCCGCGCCGTAGCTCTCGCGGCTGCGTTCCGCGTCGCCTGTCTTCCACTGTGCCTCGCCGAGCGCGATCAACAACCGGCATCGCTCGGATTCGTCGCCGCCCGCCATGGCCGAAAGCTCAAGCGCGTGCTCGTACTGTGTGACCGCCACGTCGTACGCGACGCTGCGGGTTGCATCGTCGGCGGCGCGCCGGGCGTAGTCGATCGCCTTCTCTACAAGCCCGGAGGACGCCGCGTGGTAGAAGTGATGCGCCAGTTCCGCCAGATGCGGCTCGATGTCGGCGGCGTACAGGCGCTCTAGCGCCTCGCCGATCTGGCGGTGCAGCAGCACGCGGCGGGGGGTGCTCAGCTCCTCGTAGAGGGTGTGGCGGATGAGGGCGTGGGTGAAGTCGTATCGGCCGCGTTCGCGCTCGACGATCAGCTGCGCGCCGAGCGCTTCGTCGACGGCGTCGAGCAGCGTGGCGTCGTCGGCGTCCGTCAGCGCCGAGATGACGTCCCACGAGAAGCCGGCCGTCAGCGCGGAGGCGACCGTCAGCATCCGGCCGCAGGTCTCGCTGACGCGCGAGAGGCGGCGGCCGATCACCTCCCGCACCCCCTCCGGGATGCCCATCTCGGCGATCGAGAGCTTCGAGGTCCAGGTGCCGTCCTGCTGCACGATCTTGCGCTCCTCCACGAGGTGGAGCAGCACCTCCTTGATGAAGAAGGGATTGCCGTCCGTCTCACGGGCGATCGCCTCGGAGAGCGCCGCCGGTACCTCCTGCTCGGCGATGGCGTCCAACAACTCGGCCACTTCGGCGCCGTCCAGTCCCTTGAGGGCGATGCGCTCGAAGTGCTTCTCTCGCCGCAGGCCGGCCAGCGCATCGGCGAGCGGGTGCGTGCGGTCCAGCTCGACATCGCGATAGGCGCCGAGCAGCAGCACGCGCTGCGTGGCCGACGTGCGGGCGACCTGCTGGAGCATGGCGATGGTGCCCTTATCGGCCCAGTGCAGGTCATCGAGCACCAGCACCAGCGGCCGTTCCGCCGCCAGACGGCCGAGCGTGTCGGAGACGGCTTCGAGCAGGCGATAGCGCTCGCCTTCGGCGGGGATCGCCGGCGGCTCGGCGATGTTCGGCAGCCGCTCGTGCAGCGCCGGCACGATGCGCGCGAGGACGCCGGCATCGGCGCCGAGGTGTGCTCGCAGCCGCTGTGGCGGCGTGGTCGTCGCATGCTGCTTGATCGCTTCGACGAAGGGCGAGAACGGCGGCGCCCAGTCGCCGTCGTAGCAGTGGCCGTTCAGCACCTGAACGCCGGCGGCGCGCGCATGCGCGGCGAACTGCTCGAGCAGCCGCGTCTTGCCGATGCCGGGTTCGCCCACGACCATCACCAGCGAGCCCGCGCCGCCGATCGTGCGGTCGAGCGCCGCCGCAAGCTGCTCCAGTTCCGGCGTGCGGCCAACAAAGCCGGGCGCCGCGGGCGCCGGCTCCAACTCCGATACCTCAGCCTCAGGAGCTGCGTCGGGTGCGCGGAGGCTCTCTGCTATGGCGCGCAGCTCGTCGAGCACGAGCGCGGCGCTCGCCGGGCGGAGGTCGGGCGGCTTCGCCAGCAGGCGCAGGATGAGGTCGTTGAGCGGGGGCGGCAGGCCGGGCGCGTGCAGCGCCGGCGCCGCCGGCGCGACGCTGGCGTGCTGCGAGATCACGCTCAGCGGGTCATCGCCCAAGAACGGCGGTCGGCCGCAGACCATCTCGTATAGCATCACGCCGAGGGCGTAGAGGTCGGTGCGGGCGTCGGCCGGCTCGCCGCGTGCCTGCTCCGGCGACATGTAGGTAGCGGTGCCCATCGCGGACCCGGGTAAGGTCATGCGGGTGCGGTCGAGCGAGAACGCGAGGCCGAAGTCGCCGAGCTTCGCGCTGCCGTCGTCGCACAGCCAGACGTTCGCCGGCTTGACGTCGCGGTGGATGACGCCACGCCCGTGCGCGACGGCGAGCGCCCGGGCGATGTCGGCGGCGATCGCCAGCGCGCGTTCGAGCGACAGCGGCGCACCGGCATCGCGAAGATGCCGCCGTAGTTCGCCGGCCGGCACGTACTCGCAGACCAGATAGGGCTTGCCATCTTCTTCGCCGATGTCGTGCACGGTGACGATGTTCGAATGCGCACCGAGCCGCGCCATCGCCTGCGCTTCGCGTCGCAAGCGCTCGAGGTCGTCTGGTTCCAGCAGTTCCGACTTCACCATCGAGAGCGCGCAGTCGCGGTCGAGCGCGTTGTCGTGCACGAGATAGACGCTCTTCTGTCCGCCCTCGCCCAGCGGCCGCACGACCACGTAGCGTCCGCTGGCGAATGATTGCAGTGGGGTCGGCCCGACGATAATGGTCGGATCCCGTACAGGCATATCCTCGCGTGTGACTTCCGACCGTATTTTACGCTTAGTACGGCGCCCCCCGGTCAAGAACTCCTCCAGGGCGTGGCGTAGCTGAAGTTCTGTGTTGGCGTCGCCCGAGTGCCCGCCCTCAAACGCAAACAGTTGAGCGTTGGGGATCTTGCTCGCCAGTTCGCAACCCAGGGCGAATGGGATCACAGCATCTTTCCTGCCGTGAACCACGAGTGTTGGCGCTGTGATCTTCGGAAGAAGGGCCGAAACGTCGATGTCCTTTAGTGCGCGTATCATCGCCGCTGCATCGTGCCGGCTAGCACTGTCCCGCTCGTACTGCGCGAATCGTTGGAGTTGATCCGCGCTGGCGGATGGTAGGAAAAGATTCGCCACCGTCTGGGAGCCGAGACCCCACTCCGCTTCGACGAGCTGCGCAAAGGCGTCGATCGTTTCACCGCGCCCCTCTCCGGCGCCGTGCGCGAACGTCCCCATCAGGATCAATCGCGACACACGCTCAGGATGGCGCGCCGCGTAGGCAATGGCGACCGGGCCCCCCTCAGAGCTGCCGGTGACAGCGAATTTCTTTAGCTTTAGGTCGTCAACGACGGCTTCGAGATCGAGGACCCGAGCATCTATCGAATAATCCTCCATCTTACGTTCGGAGAGACCTGTACCTCGTTTGTCGTAACGCACGATCGTGTTGCGCGCCGCCCAATATTCGATGTCCGCTCGGCTGTCCGCATCTTCCCAATCGAGTGCAAGATGGCTTACCCAGGCGGGAACCCAGACCCGCGGCGAACCGGCGCCAATGGTCGCGTACGCGATTCGCACGCCATCGGAGGTTGTGCAAAAGCCGATCCTCGGTTCGGTCATCCGGATTCGACCTCTGGCCCTGATCTCGCCCCTATTGCCGCGCTGGCTGTTTTAGGCGGATTTTCGGGCGCGGTCATCGTGGAGCGATTGTAGCACCATGACGAGGGAGCGGCGCGGGCTGCGGACAAGCACGGCGACGGGCCGACGGCAGCCTATCTTCACCATCGGGCGATCGTGGTGGCGGGGACGACCTGAATTCAGCGGCACGGAACGTGAGGTGGATTGGAGGTGCGATCTACCTCTCGTACCAGCCCTCAAGGAAGGCGCGCCCAAGGGTGTGGTTGAATAGG
>JALYKW010000025.1 GCA_030774575.1 Chloroflexota bacterium
AAAGCAAATGGTCGCCGAATGCGGGCCATAGCGAGCCCACAAATCGACGCGATCCAGGCCGCATTAGATGGAAGGGAAAGGTTGGAGCGGGAGACCGGACTCGAACCGGCGACCCTTTGCTTGGGAAGCAAATGCTCTACCAACTGAGCTACTCCCGCCCGCTCCGGACGCGGCTTGCGGCCGACAACCACCAGACCGCAATCCCACGCTCCATTCAATCCGACGGTGACATCGCCGTCAACGTCGCCCGCGCCCGGCGACAGGTGCGAGTTGAGGCCCGTTCCGCGCGTTGTCGCCATCCGTCTGACGGCCGTTGTCATTGCCCGGTCAGCGCACGCACCGCGTACACTTCCCCGACTCCAACGCACGACCGCAGGAGGTCACATTTTGGCTATCTCGCGCCCTCTTGAATCGATCGTCGAATCCGACGATGCCCTACGGCAGGCGCTAAAGGACGCGTTCCTGCCGGCGTTGCTGCCGGCGCTGGCGCAGGCGACGGGGGATCTCTCTTACCTGCGGGACGACCTGCGTTCGCCCGGCATCACGCCGGGCATCGAGCAGGGCGGCATGACGCCGGCACAGCAGGAGTCGGCGCGCGAGCTGGCGCTCAAGGCGCTGCGTCAGCTGCGCGATGGCGCTGCCGCTCCCGCGGCGCGCCGCCTCGAAGAAGACCTCCGCGCGATTCTCAATTGGATGACAAACTCAAAGGCGTCGGACGAATACATCCCGCTGATGCTCGAAGAGCTGGCACCGTCCGACGATGATCCGCGCGCGCCGGCGTGGCGGATGGAGCTCGGTACAGAGTTCACCGTAGCCATCATCGGTGCGGGAATGTCAGGGATCCTCGCGGCGATCCGGCTGAAGCAGGCGGGCGTGCCCTTTGTGATCCTCGAAAAGAACGCCGATGTCGGCGGCACCTGGTTCGAGAACGTGTATCCGGGCGCGCGCGTCGACGTGCCGAGCGCGTTCTACAGCTACTCCTTCGCCCAGAAGGTCGACTGGCCGAAGTACTTCTCTCCCCAGAACGTGCTGCTCGACTATTTTCGGGCGTGCGCCGACGACTACGGTATCCGCGACCAGATTCGCTTCGGAACGGAAGTGCGGACCATCGAGTTTGATGACGAGCGCCTCGTATGGACGCTGCGCATTCGCACGCCCGGCGGCGCGGAGGAGACGATCGAGGCTCAGGCCGTGATCAGCGCCGTCGGCCAGCTCAATCGACCGAACATCCCAGACATACCAGGCCGGGACGACTTTGCGGGGCCGGCGTTCCATTCCGCTCGCTGGGACCACAGCGTGGACCTCAAGGGGAAGCGGGTCGCGGTCATCGGCACGGGGGCGAGCGCGGCGCAGTTCGTGCCGGCAATCGCGCCCGATGTCGCGGAGCTCAACATCTTCCAGCGGACGCCGAACTGGTTTGTCCCCGTGCCGACGTATCACGACGACGTGCCGCAGGGACTGCAGTGGCTGCTGCGCCACGTGCCTCACTACGCGCACTGGTACCGCTTCTGGATGTTCTGGAGCACCACCGACGGGCTGTTGCCGGCCGCGACCGTCGATGATGGCTGGCAGCACAAGGATCGCTCTGTCAGCGCCGAAAACGACGTGTTGCGGATGATACTCACGGGATACATCCAGGCGCAGTTCGCCGATCGTCCCGACCTGTTGGAAAAAGTGCTGCCCTCGTATCCACCGGCGTCGAAGCGGATCATTCTCGACAACGGCGCCTGGGCGTCGACCATCAAGCGGGACAATGTCCACCTGATCACCGATCCGATTGCGCGCATCACCCCGAACGGCGTCGTCACGTCGGAAGGCACGGAGCACCAAGCGGACGCGATCATCTATGGCACGGGCTTCCACGCTTCACGGTTCCTCACGCCGATGAAGGTGGTCGGGCGACACGGCACCGACCTCTTCGCGCAGTGGGACGGCGATGCGCGCGCCTACATGGGCGTGGTGGTGCCGAACTTCCCGAACTTCTTCATGCTCTACGGGCCGAACACGAACATCGTCGTCAACGGCAGCATCATCTACTTTTCCGAGTGCGAGGTGCAGTACGTCATGGGGTGCCTGCGCCTGCTGATCGAGGGCAAGCGCAAGGCGCTCGATTGCAAGACTGATGTCCATGACGAGTACAATGGCCGGATCGACGAAGGCAACCGAAAGCGCGCCTGGGGCGTCGGCGACGTGCACAGCTGGTACAAGAACGATCGCGGCCGCGTGTCGCAGAACTGGCCGTTCAACGTGATCGAGTTCTGGCAACAGACCCGCGCGCCTTCCCCGAACGACTTTACCTTTCTCTAAGGCGCCGTTGCCACGCCGCGCTACATCAGTGCCCTGGCGGCAAGAACAGTCATTGTGAAGACTGTCGCTGCGCGCGGACTCGCGCGCGTCGATTGACACCACCCGCAGGCTCGAAGATACTAACCACATGGTCGCAAAAACACGACTGAGTGGTCAGGATCGATGGGTGGCTCCCGCGCCGTCGGAGCCTGCATGAGCGAACCACAGACCAGCCTGACGGCGCCTCACGTCCTCGAGTACCCGTACACGCGCAGCGTCGGGCCGGTACTCGGGCGCTTCTTCGCCGGACTGCGTGAGCGTCGCATCACCGGCATCCGCATGGCCGGCGGGCGTGTGCTCGTGCCGCCGCAGGAGTACGACCCGCACACATCCGCCGCTCTCGATGAGTTCGTGGACGTGAGCGATGCCGGCATCGTCACCACGTGGGCGTGGGTGGCGGAACCGCGAGCGAAGCATCCGCTGCAGCGACCATTCGCCTTCGCGCTCATCCGGCTCGACGGCGCCGATACGGCGCTCCTCCACGCGATCGATGCCACGGACGAAGCATCGATGCGCACCGGCATGCGCGTGCGCGCGCGCTGGCGCGACGAGACACAGGGCGACATCCACGACATCGTCTGCTTCGAGCCGGAGCCGGCACGATGACCGAGCCGGTGATGGTGATCAGCACACCAATCCGCCTGGAGTACACCTACACCGCGGGCCAGGCGGCATCACGGCACCTTCGCGGGCTCGCTGAAGGGCGCTTGCTGGGGCAGCGCTGTCCCGTATGCGGAAAGGTCTACATTCCGCCGCGGGGCTCCTGCCCGACCTGCGGCGTCGCTACCCGCGACGAGGTGGAATGCAAGGACACCGGCACCGTCACGACATTTTGCATCGTCAACATCCCTTTTCCCGGGCAGGCGATCCGACCCCCGTTCGTTGCGGCGTCGGTGTTGCTCGACGGCGCGGACATCCCGATCTTTCACCTGCTACAAGAGGTCGACGCTGCCGACGCCCGCATGGGCATGCGCGTGCATGCGGTATGGCTTCCGCGCGATGAGATGCGCCCGAGCATGGAGAGCATCCGCTACTTCCGGCCGGCGGGCGAGCCTGACGCGGCCTACGACTCCTTCAAGGAGCATCTCTAGATGCGCGAGGTCGCCGTCGTCTCGTTCGCGCAGTCTCACTACGTCCGCCGCGAGACGGAGCGCAACGAAGTCGAGATCCTCATGCCCGTGATCTCCGACGCAATCGAGCGTTCCGGCATACCGCGCAAGGAGATTGGCTTCACCGTCTCCGGGAGTTGCGACTACCTCGCCGGGCAGCCGTTCGCGTTCGTCAACGCGCTCGACGCCGTCGGCGCCTGGCCACCGATCCGCGAGTCGCACGTCGAGATGGACGGCGCCTGGGCGTTGTATGAGGCGTGGGTGCGCCTGCAGTGCGGCGACATCGATTCGGCGCTCGTGTACGCGTTCGGAAAGTCCTCGCTCGGCGACGTCCGCGATGTGATGACGCTGCAACTCGACCCTTACTGCGTCGCACCGCTGTGGCCCGATGCCGTCAGCGTCGCCGCGCTGCAGGCGCGGGCGCTGCTCGACTCCGGCCGCTACAGCGAGCGCGACTTCGCGGAGGTCGCCGGGCGCAGCCGCGCCGATGCTCTCGCGAACCCCGCCGCGCAGCTCACCCGCAAGAGTACAATCGAAGCATTGCTCGCAGAGCCGTACGTCGTCTCGCCATTGCGCACACATGCGTGCCCGCCGATCTCCGACGGCGCCGCAGCAGTCGTGCTGGCAGCCGGAGATCTGGCGCGCAGCGCATGCCCGCGGCCCGCCTGGATCCGCGGCATCGATCATCGCATCGAACCCGCATCGCTTGGCGTGCGCGACCTGACGCGCTCGCCTTCGACCACACTCGCGGGCGAGCGCGCCGGTGTGCTGCCTGGAGCTCCGTTCGACATCGCCGAGCTGCACGCGCCCTTCGCCCATCAGGAGCTGATCCTGCGAGACGCGCTGGCCCTAGACCCCGGCGTGCGTATCAACCCGTCCGGCGGTGCGCTCGCCGCGAACGCCATCATGGTCGCGGGCCTCGCGCGCATCGGTGAATCGGCCCAGCGCATCATCGACGGCGACGCAACACGAGCGCTCGCCCACGCCACCTCGGGACCCTGCCTGCAACAAAACCTCGTGTGTGTGCTGGAGGCCGCCTGATGGCCGAGCGCTGCGCTATCATCGGGATCGGCCAGACGAAGCACGCCTCGAAGCGCGCGGACGTCTCGATCCCGGGGCTCGTCCGCGAGGCTGCTATCCGCGCGCTCGAAGACGCCGCCATGGGGTGGAGCGACATCGACGCCGTCGTCATCGGCAAGGCGCCCGACATGTTCGAGGGCGTGATGATGCCGGAGCTGTACCTGGCGGACGCCCTCGGCGCCACCGGCAAGCCGATGATGCGCGTCCACACGGCGGGAAGCGTCGGCGGTTCGACCGCGATTGTCGCCTCGCACCTGATCGAGGCGGGCGTGCACGAGCGCGTGCTGACGGTGGCGTTCGAGAAGCAGTCGGAGAGCGATGCCATGTGGGCGCTGGCGCCGAAGATCCCCTTTGCGCCCACGACGGTCGCCGGCGCCGGCGGCTACTTTGCGCCGCACATCCGCGCGTACATGCGCCGCTCGGGCGCGCCCGCTCACGTCGGGATGATGGTCGCGGTGAAGGACCGGCTGAACGCGCTCAAGAACCCGTACGCGCATCTCCAGCAGCCCGACATCAGCATGGAGACCGTGGCCGCGTCGCCGATGCTCTGGGATCCCATCCGCTATGCCGAAACGTGCCCCTCATCCGACGGCGCCTGCGCTATGGTGCTGTGCAACGAGGCCACGGCCGAGCGCGCGCCGCGCCCACCGGCATGGGTGCACGCATCTGCCATGCGCAGCGAGCCCACAATGTTCTCCGGCCGCGATCAGGTCAACCCGCGGGCCGGCCGCGACTGCGCCGCCGAACTCTACCGGGCCGCCGGCATCAGCGATCCGCGGCGGGAGATCGACGTAGCCGAGGTCTATGTGCCATTCTCCTGGTTCGAGCCGATGTGGATGGAGAACCTGGGCTTCGCCCCTGAAGGGCACGGCTGGCGCATGACAATCGATGGAGCGACGGCGATGGACGGCGACATGCCGGTCAACCCGTCCGGCGGTGTGCTGTCATCGAACCCGATAGGCGCCTCCGGCATGCTCCGCTTCGCCGAGGCGGCGATGCAGGTGCGCGGCGAGGCCGGCGCCCACCAGATCGCCGGCGCGAAGCGAGCCCTCGGCCACGCCTACGGCGGCGGCTCGCAGTTCTTCTCCATGTGGATCGTAGGCAGTGAGAAGCCATGATCGGGAGCAACGTCTCAGGGATCTACACAGGATGTGGGCGATGCACGTGAGCACTGAGCGCCTCGAGCTTCGTGATGTCGTGATGGCCGACGTGCCGGCGATGCATCAGTTCTTCGGCGACCGCGCGCTCACGCAGTTCACGAACTTCTACAGACCGTCAGAGTCCGATACGCGCCGTTGCATCGAAGACTGGATCTTCCACAACAACCAGCGACCGCGCTTCGCGCACAACTCGGCCATGGTGTCGCATGCCGGGGACGAAGTCATCGGGTGGATCGGCTTCGGTCATGCGTACCACAAGAGCATTGGCGAACGAAGCTTTGGCTACGCTCTTCGTCGAGACGAATGGAATAAGGGCTACATGACCGAAGCTCTGACCGCAGTGCTCGCGTACTGCTTCGGTGAACTCGCCGTCGCCTCGGTCTTCGGTGCGCACCGTCCCCAGAACCCAGCATCGGGCCGTGTGATGGAAAAGGTGGGTCTGCGCTACGTCGGCACGTTTCCCTCGAGCTCGGAAGCTGGCGTGATTGAACGGCGCTTTATCGCCTTCCAGGAAGAGTGGCTCTTGGGCAGGGACTTGTCGTCCGTCCGGATCGGTGCGGAGGCGAACCCGTGACGAAGCTCCATTTTAATCTCGCTGACCTCTACGAATGCGTCGCCGACCACGTCCCCGACCGCGAGGCTGTCGTCTACGGCGACCGCCGCCTCACCTTCGGCGAAGTCGACGAGCGCGCGACTCGACTGGCGCATCATCTGCAGGCCGCCGGCATCGGCCCCGGCGATCGCGTCGGCCTCTACCTCTACAACTGCAACGAATACATCGAGGCCGCGCTCGCCGCGTTCAAGCTGCGTGCCGTCCCCGTGAATATCAATTTTCGTTATGTCGAGGAAGAGCTCCGCTACCTGTTCGACGATGCCGGCATCGCCGCGCTGGTCTTCCACCGCGAGTTCGCGCCGCGCGTCGATGCTGTCGCCGGCTCGCTGCCGTCACTCAAGACCTTCGTGCATGTCGAAGACGGCAGCGCCGCCGCATCGCCGAGCGACAGCATCGAGTACGAGGCGGCGCTCGCGGCCGCGTCCCCGAAGCGCGACTTCGCCGAGCGCTCTGGCACCGACCTCTATCTCATCTATACCGGCGGCACGACCGGCATGCCGAAGGGTGTGATGTGGCGGCACGAAGATGTCTTCTTCGCCGGCCTCCAGGGCGGCAACCCCGGCGGCGCGGACATCACGTCGCCCGAGGAGATCGGGCCGAACGCGTTTGAGCGAAAGGTCGCACCGACGACGCTGCCGGTGGCCCCGCTCATGCACGGCAATGGCTACTGGGCCGCGCTCATCGGCCTGCACGGCGGCGGCAAGGTCGTGCTCGCCACGAAGCACCGCCTCGACCCGCATGAGCTATGGTCGCTCGTCGAACGCGAACGCGTGCAGGTGATGTCGATCGTCGGCGATGCCATGGCGCGGCCGCTCGCTGACGCGCTACACGAGGCCGGTGCGGCGTACGACACATCATCGCTCGTCGTCATCTCGTCAGGCGGAGCCATCTGGTCCGAGACCGTGAAGCAGCAGCTCCGCGAGAAGCTCGGCACCACGCTGCTCATCGATGCGTTCGGAGTCTCCGAGGCGGGGCACCAGGGGATGAACCTTGGTCCGAACGAGACGGGTCGCCCGCGCTTCACTGTCGACCCGTTCACGGCCGTGCTCGACGATGACCTGCGGCCGATCGCGCCCGGCTCCGACACCGTCGGCCGCCTCGCACGATGCGGCCGGCTGCCGCTCGGCTACTGGAACGACGAAGAGAAGACGGCCCGCACGTTCGTCACCGACGCGGATGGCCGCCGCTGGGTCATCCCCGGCGACATGGCGACGATCGAGGCCGATGGCACGGTGACGCTGCTCGGGCGCGGCTCCCTCTGCATCAACAGCGGCGGCGAGAAGATCTATCCGGAGGAAGTGGAGTCAGCCCTCAAGTCGCATCCTGCCGTGTTCGATGCGGTCGTCGTCGGCGTGCCCGATGAGCGTTGGGGCGAGCGTGTCGCCGCCGTCGTGCAGCCGCGGACCGGCGCCACCCCCTCGCTCGAAGACATCGTCGCTCACTGCCGCACCAAGGTCAGCGGCTACAAGGTCCCCCGCGAAATGCACCTGGTCGAAGAGATCCAGCGCTCCCCCGCCGGCAAAGCCGACTACCGCTGGGCCAAAGCGGTGGCGGTGGGAAACGGAGGCGATTGAATTAGAGATGATGCGGCAGGTTCGACAGCCCAGGAGTGATTTCCAACGAACGTCTCTAGGAAGCGAGACTTGTGTGCGATGGACCGGAAGCGCGCCGGGAGTTTGTCATTCTGAGCGCAGCGAAGAATCTTCGTCGAGGCTATAACAATGCGCCAATACTACGCCTACATCATGTCGAATCAATCGAAGACGCTCTACACCGGCGTCACCAACAACGTCGCTCTCCGAGTTGACCAGCACAGGCACAAACGAGTGCCCGGACTCACATCCAGGTACAACATGACGAAGCTAGTTTACGCGGAAACAACAAATGACATCCGCGCGGCCATCGTCAGAGAAAAACAGATCAAGGGCCGGCTGCGCAGCAAAAAAATCGCACTCATTGAATCCGTCAACCCGGAGCGGGATGACCTAAGCGAGACATGGTTCGCGACCCAACAAGATCCTTCGCTGCGCTCAGGATGACAGGTAGCAGATCCGCAACCGTTATCGCTGGTGAACCGAGGCACGCGTGAATGAACCCGCCCTCCTGATCGATCGAGACGGCCACACCGTCACCCTCACCATGAACCGGCCGCAGGTGAAGAACGCCATCAATCCGGAGATGCTTTGCCGTCTCGCCGACGCGTGGGAGATGGTGGACGCCGATCCCGAGGTGCGCTGCGTCATCCTCACCGGCGCCGGCAGCGACTTCTGCGCCGGCGCCGATCTCGACAAGCTGGTATCGCGGATGATGTCGAACGAACCGCCTGAGGACGAATTCGAGGCGCGCTGTCGCGAGAATTACGACGTGATCTTCCAGGGCCTGCTGCGCACGCGTCAGCTCAAAAAGCCGCTCATCGCCGCGATCGAGGGCTACTGCGTCGCCGGCGGCACGGAGATTCTGCAGGCGACCGACATTCGCATCGCTGGCGAGAGCGCGGTCTTCGGTATCACGGAAGTGAAGTGGAGCCTGTTCCCGCAGGGCGGCTCAACGATCCGGCTGCGACGCCAGATCCCGTACACGAAAGCGATGGAGATGCTGCTCACCGGCGATATGTATCCCGCGCGCGAGGCACTGAGCTTCGGGCTGATCGGCCGCGTCGTACCGGACGGCAGTGCGCTCGCTGAGGCACAAGCGATAGCGGCGCGTATCGCGTCCAACGGGCCGGTCGCGGTGATGAAGGTCAAGGAAGCGGTGCAAGCCACCGAATGCCTGCCCGAGAAAGACGCGCTCGAAGTCGAGTTCCGCATCGGCATGCAGGTCTCGGCGACGGAAGACGCGCGCGAAGGCCCGCGCGCCTTCAAAGAAAAGCGCAAGCCAGAGTTCAAGGGGAGATGATTTGGTGATTGGTGATTGGTGATTGGTGGGGCCGGGACAAGTAGCACGGCCACCAATCACCAATCACCAATCACAAGGAGACGATCCATGGATTTTGTCCTCAGCGAAGAACACCAGCTAATGCGCGCATCGGTCAAGCAGATGCTCGCGAAGTACGAGTCCCGCAAGCGCGAGTTCCGTGAGCAGACGTACAAGGAGCACAAGTTCAACTACGAGATGTGGGCGGAGTTCGCCGATCTCGGACTGCTGGGCTGCCTTGTGCCGGAAGAGTACGGCGGCAATGGCACCGGCCTGCTTGCCCTCACGCTCGCGTTCGAGGACATCACGGCACTCGGCTTCTCACCGAGCCTGATGCTCGTGACCTGCATGGACACGGCGTGCATCCTCAAGAACGGCAGCGAGGAGATGAAACGGCGCATCGTCCCCGGCGTCGTCGCTGGCAAGACGATCCTCGTCTTCGCCGTCACCGAGCCGAACGCCGGCAGCAACACCTTCCGCATCGAGAGTGTCGCCCGTCGGCAAGGCGACCGCTACGTGCTCAACGGACAGAAGATCTTCATCACCGGCGTCGAGGTCGCGGACTATATGCTGGTCGTCGCCCGCACGACCACGCTCGACGAGTGCAGAGCGCAGGGCAAGCCGAAGTCGCATGGGCTCTCGCTCTTCCTCGTCGACCCCAAGTCGCCCGGCATGACGAAGACCCCGATCCCCACAATCGCCACCGAGGGCGTATACCAGTGGCAGCTCTTCTTCGACAACGTCGAGATCCCGGCAGAGAACCTGGTCGGCGAAGAGGACAACGGCGTCATGGCCATGTTCACCTCCCTTAACCCGGAGCGCATCCTCGTCGGCGCGATCTGCGCCGGCATGGCCGAGCAGGCCATCACAAAAGCCGTTGCGTACGCGAAGGACCGCGTCGTCTTCGGCGACCGCGCCATCGGCAGCTACCAGGCGATCGCGCATCCGCTCGCCGAAGCCAAAATCGGCCTCGAGGCAGTGCGGCTGATGACGTACCGCGCGGCCTGGGCCTTCGACCAGAACCTCAACCCCGGCATCGTCGGCTCGTACGCCAACCAGGCGAAGCTGCTCGCCGCCGACCTCGCGATCAAGGCGATCGATGCGGCCATCGAGACGCACGGCGGCATGGGCTTCGCTGAGGAGACGGGGCTCGGGCAGATGTGGTCCGGCGCCCGCGTCCTCAAGACCGCCCCGCTCTCCCGCGAGATGATCCTCAACTACGTCAGCGAACAAGACCTCGGCCTGCCGCGGAGCTACTGATCGGGCGAATCGTAAACAAGTCGGCTCTGGTAAGATTGCTGCCGAGGATCTACACATGTCAAGCGAAGCCGAACCAAGGACTCAGGACGACGACCTCGACTGGGTGACCGCGAATATGTACGCACTGGCGGATCACGGCGGACGATGGATCGCAGTCCAGCGCCGCGCTGTCGTAGCGTCTGGTGCGACCGCGGCCGAGGTGATCGATCAACTGAGGAAGCTTCGGTTCGATGACGCGCTCGTCACTCAGATCCCTGCGGAACGGAATCTCCCTACGTACGTCATCGCGTGACCACGCTCGAATTCACGAACGAACTTGTCTACTCCGGCCGAAAGGCTCGAGTCGCGGTCCGTCTCTCAACCGCGAGCCCGCCGATTCGTATCGATATGGTCCTCGACTCCGGCGCGGAGGTGAGTGTGATTAACCGCGACTTCGCGGCCCCGCTTGGCATCAGCGACGTGACTACCGGCGAAGCGATTGAGCTCATCGTGGCCAACCAGGATTCGCGTCCGGCGTGGATCCACCAGATTCCCATCGAGGTCATGGGTCGGTCGATGATGATCGAGGCTGCGTTTTGCCCTGACTGGGACATGGCCAACCTGCTCGGACTGCGCGGATTCTTCGATCAACTCGTCGTAGCATTCGACCACGCAAATCGGCGCCTGTACGTGTAAGCCACCGGAGTAGCCCAGGAAGGAAGCGGAATGCACACCCGGATCTGCGACACCTTCAGCATCGAGTTTCCGATCTTCGCCTTCTCTCACTGCCGCGATGTCGTGGCAGCGGTCTCCCGGGCGGGCGGCATGGGCGTGCTTGGCGCGCTCGCGTTCTCGCCCGAGCAGTTGGAGATTGAGCTGAACTGGATCGATGAGCACGTCGACGGCAAACCATTCGGTGTTGACGTCGTGATGCCGGCGTCACTGGCCGAGGGTGCCGCCGACGCCGGGAAGTCGCAGCTCGAAGCGATGATTCCCGCGCGCCACCGCGAGTTCGTCGAAGAGGTGCTTCAGCGTTACAACGTGCCCGAGCTCCCAGCCGACGAGCCGAAATCCGAATCGTTGCTCGGCTGGACCCCCGCCGGCGGGCGGCCGCAGGTGGACGTCGCGCTGTCGCACGGCATACGCTTGCTGGTCAACGCACTCGGTCCTCCGCCGCCCGACGTGATCGAGCAGGCGCACGCGAAAGGCGTGCTCGTCGCCGCCCTCATCGGCACGCCGGATCAGGCGCGCAAGCAGGTCGCTGCGGGTGTGGACATCATCGTCGCGCAGGGCACGGAAGCAGGCGGCCACACGGGCGAGATCAGCACCATGGTGCTCGTGCCGCAGGTAGTCGACGCCGTCAACCCCACGCCCGTGCTCGCCGCCGGCGGCATCGGCAACGGCCGGCAGATCGCCGCCGCGCTAGCTCTGGGCGCGGATGGCGCATGGACCGGCTCCGTGTGGCTCACCGTGAAGGAGAGCGACACGCATCCGCTGCTCATCGACCGCATGCTGCACGCCACCTCGCGCGACACTGTGCGATCCCGCTCGATGACCGGAAAGCCGGCGCGCCTGCTGCGCACTCCGTGGACCGATGTTTGGGACGCGCCCGAATCACCCGGCACGCTCCCGATGCCGCTCCAGTACATGCTCACCAGCGACGCGACGTCGCGGATCTACCGCTACGCCGGCCGCGAAGGCTCCGGCGCAAAGGAACTGCTCGGCACGCCGGTCGGCCAGATCGTCGGCAGCATGAGCGTCGTGCGCCCTGTGCGCGAAGTGATCTTCAGCATGGTAGAAGAGTTCGCCGCCGCCGCCGACCACATTAACAACATCTCCGCGGACGCCGCAGGGCGATAGCGCCGCGCACGAAGCGGAATCATCTCTGTGCCGATCAGTAAACATCCGCCAGCCCGGCGCAATACGCGTCCAGTGGCCGGCTACCGCCGGGCCGGCGGCCAGCGATTTCGCTCGATTGGAGGCGCATCGCCTCGATCCACGAATTGATTTGCCGGAAATAACTTTCGGCGGCGCTGGGGACCGGGCACGGTTATGCTGATTAACAAGGGCAACCGCGAACAGATGTTTCACGTGAAACATTTCGCGTCCTCGCCCGGTAGTTGTGGCACGCCGCCACCCGGCGGCGGCAAGCGGAAATGCAAGGGTACGGACATGGTCGTAGCAACCGAGGCAGCCACCAGCTTTTCGCTCGACTTGAACGAAGAGCAGATCACCCTGCAGAACTGGGTGCACGAATTCGCCGAGAACGTCGTCCGTCCGGCCGCCCACGAATGGGACGAGCGTGAAGAGACGCCATGGCCGATCATCCAGGAGGCCGCGAAGGTGGGTCTCTACGGACCCCAGTTCCTCGGGCACGCCTCATCAGACCCCGCGGGTCTCATGCTCGTCCTGGCGATGGAGGAGTTGTTCTGGGGTGACGGCGGCATCGGCATGGCCATTTTCGGCACGTCGCTTGCTGTAGCCGCGCTGGCGGGAAACGGCACGCCGGAACAGATCGGCGAGTGGCTGCCACAGTGCTTCGGGACCGTCGATGACGTGAAGCTCGGCGCATTCTGCGTGTCGGAACCGGACGCCGGCTCCGATGTCTCCGCGCTCAAGACGCGCGCGGTCTATGACCAGGCGAAAGACGAATGGGTGATCAACGGTCAGAAAACCTGGATCTCCAACGGTGGCATCGCCAACGTCCACGTCGTCGTCGCCTCGGTAGAGCCTGTCCTGGGGTCACGCGGCCAGGCGTCGTTCGTCGTGCCGCCGGGCGCGCCCGGCATGCGGCAGGGAACGAAGTTCAAGAAGCACGGCATCCGCGCGTCACACACGGCGGAGGTGTATTTCGACGACGTGCGCGTTCCGGGACGGTGCCTGCTCGGCGGCAAAGAGAAGCTGGATGCCCGGCTCGCCCGCGCCCGTGAGGGCCAGCGCTCCGGCGTGCAAGCCGCCATGTCGACCTTCGAGACGACGCGGCCCGCAGTCGGCGCAATGGCGCTCGGCACGGCGCGCGCTTCGTACGAGTGGGTGCTGGACTACGCTAAGGAACGAAAGCAGTTCGGAAAGGCGATCATCGAGAACCAGGCGATCTCGTTCATGCTCGCGAACATGAAGACGGAGATCGATGCCGCACGGCTGCTCGTCTGGCGCGCCGCCTGGATGGCGCGGCAGCGCAAGCCGTTCGCGGCGGCCGAGGGATCGATGTCAAAGTACAAGGCGAGCGAGGTGGCCGTCTGGGTGACCGAGCGCGCGATCCAGATCGCCGGCGGCATCGGCTATGTGCGTGAGGCGCCACTCGAACGCTGGCATCGGGACGCGAAGATCTACACCATCTTCGAAGGCACGTCGGAGATTCAGCAGCTCGTGATCGCGCGCGCCATCTCGGGGATGCACCTCAGCTGAAGCGGCGGCTTTCCCGTGAGCAGCTTGAGATGGGCGATGCAGAGGCACGTTGCCGGCCATGCACCGGAATGATGGGGCGCGTGAGCTCGGGCCCGGCAGCTCAGTACAGCGCCTGCGCGATCAGCGCTTCCGCGATCTCCTCGTCCGTCATGCCGAGGATCTCCTTGCACACCTGCTCGTTGTGCTGGCCCAGCAGCGGCGCCGGCGTACGCAGCTCTCCGGGCGTCTTCGACAGCCGGAATGGCGGCCCGTCATACGCGGCGCGACCGGTCTCCGGATGATCGAGGTAGACGTAGTAGCCGCGCGCCCTCAGATGCTCGTCGCCGTCGAGCATGTCCCGCGCATTCTGCACCACACCCGCCGGCACACCCTTCGACTGCAACAGCTGCATCACGTCTTCGGCCGTCCGCTCGCGCGTCCACCCCGTCAGCGATGCCTCGAGCGCGTCCTCGTGCTCTTTCCGCCCCGAGTGGGACGCGTATCGTCCGTCGAGCGCCCACGCGGGCGAGCCCATCGCATCCGCCAGCCCGCGCCACCGCGCGTCGTCGAACACGCCCAGTGCGATCCAACGATCCTCCGGCTTGTCCTGCCAGGTGCCGTCCTCGCAGCGAAACGCGCCGTGCGGCACCGCGTGCGGCAGCCGGTTCCCCGCGCGGCTCTCGATGCGCCCGTTGGCGTTGTAGTCCATCACCGCGACGCCCAGTGGCGCCACCGACGACTCGATCTGCGCCAGCTCGACACGCTGCCCTTTGCCCGTCTTCTTGCGATACCGCAGCGCCGCGAGGATCGCGACCAGCGTGTGCCCCGGGTTGACGACGTAGTCTGGATAGTTGGTGCCGATACCCATCGGCGGCCGATGGGGAAAGCCGCTCAGGAAGGTGTATCCCGTGATCGGCGTCAGCACCGCTCCGAACCCCATGAAGTATTTGTGCGGGCCTTCCAAGCCTTGCATCGGCTGGTACGCCGCGATCACGTTTGGGTTGATCTTCGAAACTTCGTCGTAACCGAGATTCCACTTCTCGATCATGCGCGGCGTGTGGTTCGTGAGGAAGATGTCGCACCAGCCGATGAGCTTGCGCGCCATCGCCAGCCCCAGCTCCGTGTTGAGGTTGAGCGTCAGGTCGAGTTTTCCCGCGTTGTAGTTGTTGAAGTAGCCGCTGACGTTGTATCCCGTCTTCCCGGGCGGAAACGGCGCCACCAGGCGCAACCCATCGAGGTGCGCTTCCGACTCCACCCGCACCACCTTGGCCCCGAACGTCGCCAGGTTCTCGGCGCAGATCGGCCCGGCCCCGAACCACGAAAAGTCCGCAACCTTGATCCCGGAAAGCGGCATCCGCCCCTCACTCATCGTGCGCACCAGCGGCCAGTTGATGCCGTTCCAAGTTGATTCCGCGAGGAACGTGCCCACAACTGTCATCCTGAGCGAAGCGAAGGATCCTGCTGGGTGGAGCAAGATGCTTCGCTGCGCTCAGCATGACAAGCTGTTGCCTGTGCTCAGCGACGGGTTCCGTTGCACCGCCATAAACTTGGAAACGCACTAGCATCTCACACCACCCCCGCCCTGCGCAGGCGTTCGAGTTCCGCGGTCTCCATCTTCAGCTCATCGACAAAGATCTCGCTGTTGTGCTCGCCCGGCAACGGAGGCCGCCGCCGTATCGCCCACGGCGTCTCCGACAGCCGGTACGGCGGGCCGGCATACCGCACGCTCGCGCCGAGATGGTCGTGCTCCACATCCCGGTACCACTGCCGCGCGGCGAGCTGAGGGTTCGTCGCCAGGTCTTCCGGCGTCGAGACGATGCCGAACATCAGCCGCTGCTTCTGTCCCTCTTCGTACAGCGTCCACTTGCTCATGCTCGCGCAGAACCGCACGAAGACCTCATACAGGTGCTGCATCACCTGCAGCAGGTCACCGACGGCATTCACGCGGCCGCCGAAGTCCGCCAGATGCTTCGCCAGCTCATCCGGCCGCGCGAGCGAAGTCAGGAATGAGAGGTTCAGCTTGCGAATCAGCGTTAGATACGGCTCGTCGTTGAGGTCCTCCGCCAGCCCCAGGCTGTTCATCCAGTCGAGCATCACCGTCCACGGCGCACCGCCCGGCGTCCCGAGGTACGCGAACACCTGCCCGTCCGTGCACTGGTACACGCCCATGCCGGCGATGTCGATGGGAATCTCGGCGCGCGCCCCCGTGCGCGTGCGGATCTGCTTCGTCATGTCGTAGGTCTGCATCGCCCTCTCTTGATTGATGGAGTTGGCCTCCTGCATCGAGACGTCGACGTGCTGGCCTTCTCCCGTATTGTCGCGGTGCCACACCGCCATCAGCGTGCCCGCCGCCGCCTGGATACTCGCACCGTGATAGCCCTGGCTCGAAGCGGGCAGGTTCGGCGGGTCATCCTCATCACCCGCGAGCGTCATCATCCCGCTCATCGCCACGCCGACGATGTCCGACCACGCGTACCCGGCATGCGGCCCATCCTGCCCGAACCCCGTGATCGACGTGAGGATGATGTCCGGCTTGATCTTCGAGAGCCCGGCATACCCCAGCCCGAGCGAGTCCAGATAGCCGGGCTGAAACGTCTCGACCACCACGTCCGCCGTGGCGACCAGCTCCTCGAACAACGCTCGCCCCTCGGCCGATGCGATGTCGAGCGTCACGCTCCGCTTGTTCGTGTTGTGGTTGAAGAAGAGCAGGCTCCGGTCGAACCCTGCCTCGTCGTGCCAGAACGGCCCGATCTCGCGCAGCGGATCGCCGTCCGGATGCTCGATGCGGATCACATCTGCCCCCAGATCCGCCAGCAGCTTCGTGCAGTACACGCCGATCTCCCCCGCCAGATCGAGCACCCGTACATCAGACAGCGCCGCATCAGTCATGTGGTGTCCTGCCTACCTCAAGAATGCGACGAACTCGTCGGGAGTGAGTTCCGCCCTCTTGATCGCGTCGAGCAAGATGCCTACCCGCACCGGACTTTTGTTAGCCGGGATAGTTACCACGAACCCGTTCGGCATCTTCACGTTGATGTGCGAGCCCTTCCCTTGCCGACGCACGCCTCCGGCACGTTCGAAAGCTCGCACGGCATCAGCTGGACGTACGTTTCTGAGTTCGGGCAACTGTCAGGCTGCGGATGGCGCTGGGCTCTGGATCGTTGTGACAAACACACGCTCGTGCGGGACAGGCTGACCAAATTCGTGGAGTGCCTCAACGTGGGATTGCACCGCTAGCGGCGCGTCTTCGAGGACCTCCTCGATAGTCTCGCCCTGCGTGTAACAACCGGGCAATCCGGGGAACTCTGCCCAGTAGCCACCTTCTTCTGCAGTGTGGATGACAACTATGTAATCCATGCTCTTATCCTACACGCTCGCCGTCACCCGCCGCCCCAGACCTTCCGCAATGATCCGCGCCGCCTCCGCCACCATCTCCTCGAAGATCGCCCGCGCCGGCCGCGACTCCTTCAGCATGCCCGAGATCTGGCCTGCCGGGTTCATCAGCAACTCCAGCTTGTCCGCCTGCCGCGCGCCCTGCATGATCTCCCCCGAGACGATGCCCTGCAGTCCCATCGGCAGCGCGTCCAGCTTCTGCGACTCCCAGTACTCGATCAGCGGGTTGTTGATGTTACGCATCGTCTTGCCGCTGTAGAGCCGCGTCACCCGCGTGTCCTCTTCGGTCGCCGCCAGGATCCGCTGCTTCAGCAAGTCCGGCCACGTCGCCTCGCGCGACACCAGGAACGCCGTGCCGATCCACACCCCGTCCGCGCCCATCGCCAGCGCCGAGGCGATCCCCCGCCCGTCGCCGATGCCCCCCGCCGCGCACACCGGCGTCGGCGCTACCGCATCGATGACCTGCGGCAGCAGCGCCATCGTCCCGATGCGCCCCGTGTGCCCGCCCGCCTCCGTGCCCTGTGCCACCACCACGTCCGTGCCGCCGTCGGCGATGCGCCGCGCGTTCTTCACGTTGCCGACCAGCCCGATGACCTTCGCGCCCTGCGCGTGAAACGCGTCTGCGTACGGCGCCGGGTTCCCGAGCCCCGCCGCGAACACCGGCACGTGCAGCTCCAGGATCGCCTCCACCTGCTTCTTCGAGAAGTCACCCGACCCGATGCGGCGCATCCCCTGCGACCAGTCCTGGTCGGCGCCCTTCTCCGGCAGCCCGAACTCGTGCTCCGCGTTGTGGACGAACTCCTGGTACGGCGCCGGTAGGTAGTCGAACGGCCGCTTCGGCGAAGCGTTCACCTGCGCCGGCGTCTTCTCCGTCTCCGGCGCCTTGGTCTCCGCTCTCGGCGCAGCCACCCCCGATGGCAGCAGCACGTCGACCCCGAACGGCTTCGACGTGAGGTCGCGGATCCGCCGCACCTGCCGCTCGATCTCGTCCGCCGGCATCGATGCCGCCCCGACGACCCCCAGCCCGCCCGCTTCCGACACCGCCGCCACCAGCTCAGCCGTGGACACGCCGCCCATGCCGGCCAGAATCACCGGATACTCGATATCAAGGATGTCGCACAGTCGCGTGCGCAGTACCGGCCGGCTCATGGCGCCCTCCCGAAGGTCACGCAGGCGCCAACCGGCGCCTGACGTACAGGTGCCCCAATCTAACCCCGAGTCTGGATGCGATCAAGCAAACGGCGGACGCGTGTAGCGCGGGGGGATGTTGGATGTCGGATGTTAGGTTCGCCGGGGAATTCGTTTGGTAATTTCAGCTCCGGTGCCAGTACAGGCCGCGGTTAACGTTCCCGTCGCGCTGCCGGCCCGTGTAGCGGACGTGGTCGGCAGTCGTGCCCGTCACCGTATTTGAGCGCGGGCGTACGCGCCAGAGCTGTAGGTGCGGGTCAGGCAAGCCCCCGCCGACGCCCTATCGGGGTGGTTTTTTCATCAACCACCGAAGAACGGGGTTCGAGGCGGCCTTTCGTTCCAGATCTGGGCGAGTCGTCATTATGCGTTCCGTCCGTGCCGAGAAAAAACTGTCCCACTTCCAGGCCCACGCGTTCATGAGCAACATGCCAGAACTGGTCAAGAGCCCAACAGAGAACCACAAACCACCCGCTTGAGCCCCGTATCACATGGCGAGTAGAGAAACGAGCGCGGTTATGGCGAGGGTTAAGCGATGCCGTGCCGGTGGAACGCGAGCACCACGATATAGTCGCATGGCCGCGAGAAGTAGTCGTCGTCCACGACGATGGGGCTCGTGGTGACAAAGGTGCGCTCACGCACGCGCAGGCCGTCGCCGTCGTACCACGACCTACCGTTGCCCGATGAGCATTCTCTTGCTCGGCGGGAGGATCGCGATGCTCATGCAATCTGATCCAACGAGGGGCTGCTCCGCTGCCGCGCACTTGACGATGCGAATCAGTTGGTCTTGTAACTCTTCCCAGGGCCCGTTCTTGTTGTCCGAGACAAGAGCTCGAACGAGGTCTGGAGAGATCGTACGCGGCGGCTCCGGAATAATGCTGAGTAACGGATAGGTCGGGTGCCGGTGATGCCAGTAGCGCTCGTTGTATTCGCTCTTACACCTCAGTCCAGGAGACGTGAGATTGAATTCACTTTCCCAAAGTACCGGCCTCGCTACTCTGCCCTTGCACTGCCAGCCTGCAGCGACGAGTCGTTGCCAATCGCCCGCAGTGCCCCGACGCCGAAGAGCAACGCTGCGAAGTACAGCCGGCAGCTTAGTTCCCGTCGAAGTAAAGATCTCCCTTTGCAAACGGGTTCGGATCAAACTTCAACCACTGCACCCTTTGGCCGTCGGCGACTTCGAACGCGAGCACCGCGTCCGTCTTGCCGCCCGATGTTAGGGTCTGGAACGAGTTGAGGTTGCTCGCTCCGACACCACTGACAAACGTGGCATCGTACTCCGTGCCGTCGACGGTTCTCAACTTGAACTGACCGCCGTGAGTTTCCGTCTTCCCTACGTTCTCAAGCACGACAGAAACCGTCAGATAATGCTCTCCGGGCGTGGGCTGTTCAAAGGCGTTCGTCGATCGGGCGGGATCCGTGATCTTACCGATCGTCACCCGGTGCGTCACGTCTCCAGCGGTCTTGACCGTGCCGCTGCTACCGTCGGCAAACGCGACGTGAACGTCCTTTGACTCCCTTAAAAAGCCTCCAAAGGCGGCGACGATGAAGACGATGAGGCCGAAGAACAGAACGCCGATCACGGCGAAGATACCGAGGCAGCCGATAAGGCCCCACTTGAAGATGCCCTCGCCTTTTTCCTTCTCCGGCGCGGAAGACGTATCGCTGAGGATGGCGGCACGCCTCGTCTGGTGCTCCTCATCCGTTATGGTGCCGTCCCTCTTTAGTTGATCAACTTCTTTTAGCCGATCCTTGAGTGAGGCCATATCTTCGATTCTCCCCTCGCTGCTTACCGCCGCGGGGATGCGCGGGCGGTGGGATCGAGTATCGCCCCATGCGTTGTGGTGGACAAGCAAGCACGGCCACTTCGCCACCGGAATCGTAGCTTACTGATCCGTGGCCTCAGCCCGGAGCGTTACACCGCCCGCAACACTCGTGCTGTGTGGATTGGGGTGGCGAGATCCTCGTCTCCGACGTCGTGCGCGAGCTCGTCGCCGGCCAAGAGCTTTCTTTTCGCCGACCGCGGTGCGGCTGTCCTGCGTGGCTTCGACGACAACCGTGCGCCTCTATCAGCTCAGGGTCGCGGAGTCGCCTCGGCATCGTTGCGGTGAGTTCGTGTACGCACCAATGGCAGGCAACGGCGTCGAACTCGTCGGGGATGGCAAACACCGGGATGTCGAGCGCGTGCCCCCTACACTCACCACCGATGCCCGCAGCCCCGCGCCCGCACGAGTCCGTCCGCATCCGCCTCGAGCAGCGTCCGATGGTGAGCTCGCCAGGCGCTGGCAAGGCGCCATTACTTGACAGATTGCTTATTGACCGCGGCACCGCGGCCAAGTACCGTCACGGAAGACACTTGAAAGGAGTCTGCTCATGAAGAAGATTACAGCTCTCACGCTGCTCGTATTGGCGCTTGTCGTTCCCCTCGTATTCGGCGCTGGCACGCGAGCCGCCCAGGCTGCGCCCCCGACGCCGGCGAGCGGCTCGTTCCAGGACGCATTGCTGGCGAACGTCGTCACCCGATCGGCCGGCCCCAACACGATCATCACCGACACTTTGACCACCGTCCTGTCCGGGACGTTCTCCGGGACCTCCGTCTTGCAGGAACGGTATGTGCTTCGTGCTGACGGCTCGTTCATTGATCACGCCGTGGAGACGTTTACCGGTACGGTCAACGGCGTAGCGGGCACGGTGACCGAGGTCGATGTGCTCACGGGTGACGCTACGTCGTTCCACGGGCACTTTGTCGTCGTCAGCGGGACAGGTGGGCTCGCGAACCTGCACGGGCAGGGGACGTTCGAAGGCTCAACCATCACGGGCGCCGGGACCTACACCGGTCAGATTCATCAGTAAGCCGAAGAGTCGCGAAAACAGCGAGTGAAGGGCCGAGCTATCGGCCCTTCGCCTGCTCCTGTCAGAACTCAGGGCTCAGAGACGTAGCCCGATGCCCTACACTCTCCATCGATGCCCGCAGCTCCGCGCCCGCACGAGTCTGTACGCCTGCGCCTCGAGACACGCGAGCAGACCCTCGCACCCGCAGCCATGCGCGTGGCCGGCACCCGAGGCCGGGCACGTGCGCAGGCGCTGTCCGACATGCGCACCGAGTACCAGCGCGACCGCGACCGCATCGTCCACTCCAAGGCGTTCCGGCGCCTCAAGCACAAGACGCAAGTCTTCATCGCCCCTGCCGGCGACCACTACGTCACCCGCCTCACCCACACGCTCGAGGTCGCGCAGGTGGCCCGTACGGTTGCGCGCGCGCTCAACCTGAACGAGGACCTCACCGAAGCCATCGGCCTCGGCCACGACCTCGGTCACACACCCTTCGGCCATGCCGGCGAGCAGGCGCTCGCCAGCCTCCTGCCCGGCGGCTTCCGGCACAACGAGCAGAGCGTCCGCATCGTCGACCTGCTCGAAGCGTCGGGTGCCGGCCTCAATCTCACGTGGGAGGTGCGAGAGGGTATCCTCAAGCACTCGAAGCCGCGGGAAGGCATCTTCGACGAGCTCGAAGAGCGCTCGTGGTCGGCCGAAGAGTGGGGCGACCCGCTGGCCTCCACGCTCGAAGGCCAGATCGTCCGGCTGTCGGATTCCGTCGCCTACCTCAACCACGACATCGCCGACGCCATCCGCGCCGGCCTGCTGCGCACTGAAGAGCTGCCGAAGAACGCCCGCGCCGTCCTTGGCGACACCCACTCGGAGCGCATCGACACGCTGGTCAGCGACATCGTCGATGCCTCGTGGGATGCCGCCGCTACCCCCCGCACCGCGCACGCGGCGCAGCGCCCCATCGCCATGAGCGATGAGGTCTCCGCCGCTGCCAACGAGCTGCGCGACTACCTCTTCGAGAATGTGTATCTATGGGAAGAGCGCCTCGCCGAAGCCGGCCGCGCGCGACGCGTGCTGGAGTTCCTCTGGGAGCACTTCCTGCGGCATCCGGACGAGTTCGCCGCCTCGGAGTACACGCGCCCGGAAGACGCGCTCGTCCGCCGCGTCGCGGACTACATCGCCGGTATGACGGATCTGTTTGCCGTAGCCACGGCGACCCGCCTGGGGTTCAGCACGTAAGGCTGCGGCAAGACGCAGCGCACGAGGCGTTCGGGCTGTGTCTCGAACCTAAGAGTCGAACCTAAGAGACGGAAGCGACTGTCGGGTGCTCCTGGGGCCGCTTCCGCTCTTCGACGACGATCTGGTGGACGCGCTGCCGTGACACCTGGAAGTGCTCGGCGAGCCGGGACTGGTTGCCCTGCGCCAGGCAGCCGCGGTCGATGAGGTACCGCACCGCTATGCGGAGCTTCATCGTGCGTTGGGGATCGCGTTTCGCCATTTCGTATCTCCTGGATCGTGCCGCTACAAGGCGTGTGAAATGGCGGGGTTCGGGTCGCCTGGACTGACGGAGACGAGGCGCCGGCGTTCTTCGACGACGATCTGATGGACGCGCTGCCGGGAGACGCTGAAGTGCTCCGCCAGACGCGACTGACTCCCAAGCGTCATGCCGTCGCGCTGGAGCAGGTATCGCACGGCGATACGCAGCTTCTCTGTGCGATCGGGATCCCGTTTGGCCATCAGCTCATCTCCGTTACTCTTGACACAGATAGAACGCGACCATGCGTAAATCTGTTACGCCCCATCCGAGCGATGGGACGGCGAGGTGATTCTCCGTGGCTGATCGGAGCGCGATCGCTGAACTACTTGACAAGATGTCGGGCGAGCGGGAAGCGCTGCTGGCCGAGGCGCAAGCCATCACCGAGGCGGCGGCGTCTCGCTCGCGGCCCGATGCCAAGGGCGAGGCCCAGTGGTCCGTGAAAGAGCAGCTCGCCCACCTGGCCGAGATGGAGACGAACTACCGGGCCTGGGTGCAGCGCGCCCTCGAGGTCGACGGCGTCGACGTGTCGCATGTCCAGGGCGAACGGCCGGCCGTCAGTCTGACCGAAGCTAACCGCCACAGCGTCGCCGAGCTCGTAGACCAGCTTCGAGAGCAGCGCGCCATCACCGTCGCCCTCATCGAGTCGATGGCGCCCGAGCAGTTCGAACGCCGCGCCTCCCAGCCGATGTTCGGGTCGCTCACGGTGATGCAGTGGCTGCGCTCGTACTACCGGCACGACCGCATGCATCGGGACCAGATCGCCGGCAGAGACCCTGAGTACAAGCCGCGATTTGTCGACGGCAACGAGCCCGACCAGCGGAGGACGGCCGCCACGCACCGCCCGGACGAGAGGACAGATCCATGAAGAAGCTCGAAGGGAAAGTCGCCATCGTCACGGGCGCCAGCCGCGGCGTCGGCGAGTACATGGCGCGCGAGTTTGCCACGGAAGGATGCAACGTCGTGGTCGCCGCCCGCACCGAAGAGGCCGGCCAGTCGAAGCTCGACGGGACGATCCGCGAGACCGCGGCCGAGCTGGAAGCGATGGGCGTCCGCGCGCTGCCCATCCGCTGCGACGTCACCGACGAGGACAGCATCGCCGCCATGGTGACGCGGGCCATGCAAGAGTTTGGCCGCATCGACATCCTCGTCAACAACGCCGGAATCATGGCGCCGGCGAAGCTTGTCGACATGCCGATGAAGCGCTGGGACATCATCTGGCGCGTCAACGTCCGCGGCGCCATCGCCTGTTCCAAGGCGGTGCTGCCGCAGATGATCGCCCGCAATGACGGCGTGATCATCAACATCTCGTCGATCGCGGCCGATCAGGAAGGCGCGGGCAACATCTCGTACATGCTCACGAAGCATGCGCTGCGTGAGCTGACAAAGGGGCTTGCCGCCGAGGAAGCGGAGCACAACATCCGCGTCTTCGCGCTCTCTCCGTATGGCTGGGTGCCTACACCCGGCACGCTGTTCTATCGCCTGGACGAGACCATGCCGTCCGGGGGGCCTATGCTCGAGCGGCCTGAGGCGATGGGACTGGCGGCGATCTACCTCTGCGGCAAAGAAGGGAAGGCGCTAAGCGGGCAGCACTTCTACAGCCGCCATCTGCTGCGCGACCGCGTCAACAACGGCGTCGACCGATATCAGGGCGACGCGGAATTCCTCGCTCAATACAAGTGAGCGACGCCGGCAGCGATCCTGAGCAGCCAGGGGATGCGCGGGCGGAGCGCAGGGACGCCCGCAGGCGCGCCAGCCGCGAGCGTATGCAGAAACACGGCGCGACGACGGGCGCGGTCTATCGGGCGGCGGTCCTCAAACGCCTGCGGCAGAAGGCGGGTCAGCGCCGGCGCCGGTGAGACCCCAACCGTGAAATCGCCTTACACACGCGCGTGTGTCTCCGATTCTTGTGGCCGGGTGCTGTCGTCGGCTATCGGCGCGCCCGACGCCTCACATGCTATTGGCGCGCTTGCCCGCATGCCTTCGCAGGCTATCGTCCCTCAAACACCGGCTGGCGCTTCTCGAAGAAGGCTTCGCGTGCTTCCGACGCATCCTGCGTTGCGAACGCACGCTGGATGTTCGCCAACTCGAAACGCACCTGCGATTCCAGATCGATCGCCGTCGCGCGAGTGATGCCGCGTTTTGTCAGGCGGCTCGCGATCGGCGAGCGCTCGGCCAGGAAGGCGCAATACTCCGCCAGCCGCGCGGCGAAGCGCTCGTCCGGCACGACCTCGCCGACGAACCCCAAGCGCAGCGCCTCCGTGGCGTGTACGGTACGGTTCTCGAGCAGAAAGCGCATCGCCTGCTCATAGCCGATGGCCTGCGGCAGCGTCCACGTCAGCCCGCCGTCGGGCGAGCCGCCGATGCGGGGATAGCCGGCGATCAGCCGCATCGACTCCGCGCCGATGCGGATGTCGGCAGCCATTGCCAGCGAGAGGCCCGCGCCCGCCGCGACGCCGTTGATACCGGCCACGATCGGCTTGTCGCACACGTGCCGCAGGACCAAGGCGAAGCGGCCCACCCAGCCGAGGTCATCCATGAAGCGCGCCTGTGGCGAGAGCGGCGGCGGATAGTCCCCTGAGCCGCCGAGATCGAGACCGGAACAGAATGCATCGCCGCTGCCGGTGATGGCGATCACCCACACGGCATCATCGCGCGATGCTTCTTCGATCGCCGTCACGATGCCCCACGCGAGCTCGTTCGAGAGCGCGTTCTTTTTCTCCGGCCGGTGCAGGCTGATCGTGCGGACGCGCCCGGCGTCGTTGATCTGCAGCACATCACCCATGGTGTCACTCCTTCGCTTGCGTTGCCTCGCCACGTCCAGCGCGCCAGTGCCGCTTCCAGTTTAGTACGTCCGGTGCATTCATAGATCCGCGCGCAGATCTCAGGCGCCTCCTATCACGCGAGCTCCCGTGACGGTACCCTGTCGGCTGAAGCGCGTTACCGCGGGCTAAGGGGCAAATCACGCATGGCACAGATCGACGGCGGCGACCTCGTCGCGCGCATGCTCAAGCGGGAGGGGATCGACACGATCTTCACGCTCTCGGGCGGGCACATACAGAACATCTACGACGGATGCATCGATGAGGGTATCCGCATCATTGACACGCGGCACGAGCAGTCCGCCGGGCACGCCGCCGAGGGCTACGGGCGGCTGACGCGCAAGTGCGGGGTAGCCGTCGTGACGGCGGGGCCCGGCGTGACGGACGTCGTGACCGCGGTGGCCACGGCGTACCAAAACGCCAGCCCCATGCTGGTCATCGGTGGGGCAGCGCCGCTTCGGACATCGTTGATGGGCGCGCTGCAGGAGATCCCTGGCACCGTCGAGATGATGAAGCCAATCACGAAGTGGGCGGCCACCATCCCCTTTACGAACCGGATGCCAGACTATCTGGCGCAGGCATTCCGCGTCGCGCTGACCGGACGCTATGGACCTGTGTTCCTCGAAATACCGTCGGACATCTTGTTCGGGCGGATGGACGACGGCGACATAGAACTGCCGGTCGGCTACCGCACGGAAGGGCGCACCCAGGGCGACTTCCGGCTGATCAAAGAGGCGGCGGACCTGCTGGCGCGCGCGGAGCGCCCGGCGGTGATGGGCGGCACAGGCGTCTACTGGGCCGATGCCGGCGGCGCGTTGCGGGAGCTTGCGGAGAAGATTCAAGCGCCGATCTACCTCAACGACATGGGACGTGGCACGGTGAGCCAGGAACATCCGCAGTTCATGAGCCGAACGCGGCGGACTGCGTTCGGGGAAGCCGACGTGATCCTGTTCGCGGGCACGATGATCGACTTCCGGCTGCGATACGGTAAGAGCGTCAACGCAAACGCGAAGGTGATCTCAATAGACATCGACCCGAACGAGATCGGCCGGAACCGGGGGATCGATGTCGGCATCGAAGGCGACCCGCGAAATGCGCTACAGCAGATCACAGCTGAACTAGGTTCGCGCACGGCGCGGCATGACGACTGGCTCAGCAAGCTGCGTGACGGCGAGACGAAGGTGATCGAACTGCGACAGAAGTGGCTGCACTCGGACGCAAATCCGATCCACCCGCTGCGGCTGTGCAACGAGATCGCGAAGTTCGTCGACGACCAGACGATCGTGGTGGGCGACGGCGGCGACATCGTCGGGCTGGCTTCGCAAGTCCTTCCGGTGAACCATCCAGGGCAGTTCATGGGGCCAGGTCCGCTCGGCACGCTGGGCGTCGGAACGGGGTTCTGCATGGCGGCAAATGTGGTGCATCCGGAGAAGAAGATCCTGATGGTAAATGGCGACGGTGCGTTCGGCCTGAACGGCTTCGATTTCGATACGTTCGTGCGGTTCGGCATGCCGGTGGTCTCGGTCGTCGGCAACGACCGGCAGTGGGGGCAGATCCTCGTCGGCCAGGAGAAGATGTACGGTGATAAGCGAGTGGTGGCCACGCGGCTCGGCGACAACGCGCGGTACGACAAGGTGGTGGAAGCGCTGGGAGGGCACGGGGAGTTCGTTACGGAACCGGACGGCATCTTCCCGGCGATCGAGCGGGCGTTCGCGTCAGGCAAGCCCGCGTGCGTGAACGTGATCATGGACCAGAAGCCCGAGGGCGTGTCGGGCGGGTATGAGTTCCTGGGGTAGCCGGCACGCGAACGACAGTCAGGCAGGGCTCACAGGAGCGATGGCCAGGGAATCGATGGATGACACTAGGAATTAGTCAGGGACGATGCAAGATTTCGTGGCGGCCTTGCGGTGATTTGTTGAGTCTTGTGCAGCGGAGCAGGCGAGTCGTCAGGGGACGCGCTGCGGCGCTGACGCTGCTCGCGATCTGCGGCCTGATGTCCGGGGCGAAGTGCTATCCGCCGGGCACGCGCGTGGTGGTGTTCGTGCAGGGTATCTACACGTCGTACGACGCGAGCGGCACGCAGGGAAGCCTCGCGGAGAATCACCGGTTCGAAACAATGAAGGCGGCGTTCCTCGCGAAGGGGTACGACCCCGCCTCGCTGCTCGACTTCAGTTACAACGGCGGCAGCGTGTCGGCGGATGGCACGTGGCATCCGGCGGCATACGGTTGCGAGCAGACGGACCGACTGCCGGCCGACAACCTGGCGTTCCTGGAGCAGATGCTGAAGGATTACCGAAGGGCGCACCCGAACGCGCACTTCACGCTGGTCGGGCACAGCCTCGGCGGCTATCTGGCGTTCCTTGAGGCGGCCCGGGATGCGGGACGGCCCGCAGAGCAGAAGCTCGGCATCGATGTCGTAGTGACGCTGGACGCTCCGTTGAAGGGTGTGGACGTCGACAAGAAGATCATCCTGGACCTCCTTCGATGTGACAAGACCTACCTGGCGGGCGCGGACATCGTGGCTCAGAAGCTCGATCCCAGCACGCCTTCGGTGCGGCAATATCAGGCCGCCGTGATGGCGCAAGCGGGGGTGCGGATGGCCACGTTGGGTAATGAGTTCGATTGCTTCTACAACACATCGCATTGTGTCGCGGGCGGGACCTGGGTGAACGATGTGGATACCCAGTTCCTCGAGGGACAGGCGTCGATCTCGAAGCGGTATCAGATTGATACGCCGGCCTTCGTGAGCCACGACGCAATCGTGGCGGACCCGAATGTCATCGCCAATACGGTGGCATTCGTGGGCGCGCCCTGACCGCTCTGGGGGACCTCGAGCGCCACCGCATGCCCAGAAGCGGGGTAAGAAGGCCCACAAACATCAGAATCGGATGCCCTCGCGTCTCCCAACCTTTGTGTTTCGAGAAGACCCGAGCCTCTTTCCATAGCACGAAAAGATACGTCAACTTTCGGTTCGTGACGGCCTCTCTCTATAATGGCCGCGCTGCGCGCCCTCTGGGTGATGCGGCGACGGCCCTTTCGGGGCGCCCAAACGGCCAGCGGACGAAGGACGACGGTTGATCAATCCCCTCACAGCGCTGCTCGGGTTCTTTTCGCACGATGTCGGCATCGACCTCGGCACGGCCAACACTCTGGTCATGGTGAAGGGCCGTGGCATCGTGATCAACGAGCCCTCGGTGGTGGCGATCGACCGGCAGACGAAAAAGATCCTCGCCATCGGATCGGAGGCCAAGCGGATGGTCGGGCGCACGCCATCGAACATCGTCGCTGTGCGCCCGTTGAAGGACGGGGTGATCTCCGACTTCGAGGTCACTGAGCGCATGCTGCAGTACTTCATTCGCTCGGTGCACGAGCGATTCGGGTTCGGGATTCCCCGTCCCAGAGTGGTGATCGGCATCCCCAGCGGCGTCACGGAGGTGGAGAAGCGGGCGGTGCACGATGCGGCGCTCAACGCGGGCGCGCGGTCGGCGTTCCTCGTCGAGGAGCCGATGGCGGCTGCTATCGGCGCGGGGCTTCCGATCATGGAGCCGAACGGCTGCATGATGGTGGACGTTGGAGGCGGGACGACGGAAGTGGCGGTGATCGCGCTCGGAGGCGTCGTCGTGAGCACGTCGATCCGGACCGCCGGCGACGAGATGGATCAGGAGATCATGGCCTACGCGCGCCAGGTGCACAACATGCTCATCGGCGAGC
This sequence comes from Chloroflexota bacterium, assembly GCA_030774575.1. Lineage (GTDB taxonomy): Bacteria > Chloroflexota > Dehalococcoidia > DSTF01 > JACRBR01 > JALYKW01. Next base: position 29,319 of record JALYKW010000025.1, read on the forward strand.
GGACGGCGGAAGAGATCAAGATCGAAGCGGGTTCGGCGTTTCCGCTCGAGGAGGAAGGGACGGTCGATATCCGAGGACGCGACCTTGCGACCGGGCTGCCAAAAACCGTCGAGGTCAGTACCGTCGAGATCCGCGATGCGCTGTCGGGCAGCATCAACGCGGTCATCGACTGCGTGCGCTCGACCATCGAGGTGACACCGCCGGAATTAGTGGCGGATCTGATGTATCGTGGCATTGCGGTGGCAGGCGGCGGCGCGCTTCTGCGTGGCCTCGACCGGCGACTGGCGCAGGAGACGCGCTTTCCGGTGTACGTTGCGGAGGATCCGTTACTGTGCGTAGTGAAGGGGACCGGCGAGGTGCTGGAGGAGGCGCGCATGCTCGAGAAGGTGCAGTCGGCGCTGGCAACGCGCAAGCCCCCGCGATAGCGGAGTCGAGCCGTTCAAGGCTGGAGCGTAGAGGCCTGGATGAATCGAGCGCTCGTCGTTGTGACATTCGTAGCCGCATTGATCGCCGGCGCCGCCTGCGCGAGCACAGCCGAATCGCCGCACGAGACGCCTGTCGCCAAAACGGCGCTCGCCAACGCGCCGACCGTGTCGCCCAGTCCCACCGCCAGCGCCACCACCGCCTCGGCGACCCCCACGCCTCGCCGTCAGGCACCCAGTCACACCGGAATTGCGTCCGTCGACGCCGCGCTCAGCGCGGTGGCAACGGGCGATGCGGATCGGCTTGTGACGCTTGTGCATACTGACACCTTGCGTTGCGGAGCAACAGCCGCTTGGGCCTGGGCCGGCCATGCCCTACCGGCGTGAGCAACGGTTCTCTTGTTGAAGCGTTCGGAGGAGCGCAGTGCGAGGGAGGTCTGTCGCCGCCATCGGAAGCCGTCGACAATCTCTTGCGATATTACGCATCGCCATCGCTCGAACTCTACGGAGCGTTCAGGATGCCCCCGACGGGAGGCTTTGATGACATCGTGCTGGATGCGAAGTACGTCGTTGTCTTTTCGGACTACGGCATCTATGCGAACGCTCCCACCAGGCTGCTGTTTATGGACGACCTGGGCGTCGTCGCAGCCGCAGCGGGTTGTAGCGCCAAGCCAACCGACCTTCAGTTCGGCACGTCGCTGCTGAAGTGAACCGCACGAACGCCGGCCGGGCCCTATCTCTCGAAGGTCCGGTTAGGTCACCGCAGCGTGATCTGCGCCCCACGCATCTCCATGCGCGCGAGATCCTGCGCCTCTCCGACCTGCCCTTTCCTAGGGAAGGGGCTGGGGACAGATCCGACGCAAGCTCCCCTTCCCTACCCAGGGAAGGGGCCGGGGGTTAGGTGGCGGGGATAGGTTAGGAGCGTCGCATGTCTTCGACGCGAATCTCAAGAGGTGAATCGAGACGCGCTTCTGCCTGCACGCAGTAGACGATGTCTACGCGATCGCCCGCCTCGGCTCCAAAGGCGCCGAAATCGAAGGCGATAGCGGGCCAGGTCGCGCCGCCATCGCGGAGCCGGAGTTTGAGATGCCTGTCACCGCCGCCGACCGTGCGGGCATCAACAACTGTGACGCCGCGCGCGAGGAACATTGGCTGCGGATTCCCGATACCGAAGGGTCCGATCCGCGCGAGCCAGCGGATCTCTTCGCCGCGGAGCGCCCGCAGAGGCAGATTGCAGTCGATCTCGAGGACGGGCGCAAGCTCCCGGCCCGCCAGCTCGCGCTCGGCTTCGGCGACGAGCGCGGACCGCGCTTCGTCGATGCGGTCGTTGCGGACGGTGAAGCCTGCGGCGGCGCGGTGCCCTCCGAAACGCTCGAACAAGTCAGCGTGAGCGCGGAGGGCGTCCGTGATGTGAAACTCATCGATGCTCCGGCAGCTGGCGCGGCTCGTCTCGGCGCCGAGCTCGTAGACGACGGCGGGGCGGCCATAGAGATCGACGAGCTTCGACGCGATGAGGCCGACGATTCCCGACGAGAAGTCGGGATGCCCAATCATCAGCAGCGCGGGCACGGCGGCGTCTTGCTCGACCAGATGAGCGGCGAGACTGACCGCCTGCGCGGTCTTCTCTTGCCGCTCGCGGTTCAATGCGTCGAGCTGGTAGGCCAGTTCACGGCCGCGCTCTTCGTCGCGCGTCATCAGCAGCTCAAGCGCGAGCCTGGCGTGCGCGATGCGGCCTGCTGCGTTCAGCCGGGGTCCGAGTTTGTAGCCGATATCCTCGGCGCTCACCGAGGCGGCGTCGATCCGCGAAACGTCCATGAGCGCCTGCAGACCGGGGCGCGACGTCCGCGCCAGGGCGGGCAGTCCGGTGCGGAGTAGGCGGCGGTTTTCATCGGCGAGCGGCGCCATGTCACAGACCGTCCCCAGAGCCGCCAGATCGAGAGATGCCTCCGGCTCGAAGGCCCTGCCAGCCGCGGCGTGCAGCGCGGCGACGACGTGGAAGGCGAGACCAGCGGTAGCGAGCTCGAGCAGGCCGCCTGGCGCGGCGCCCGTGAGCTTTGGGTTGACGAGCGCGTTCGCATCGGGGAGCACGGGCGGGACGGTGTGATGGTCGAGGATGATCACATCCATGCCAAGTGCCCGGGCGCTGGCGACTTCTTCGACGGAGCTGGTGCCGCAATCGGCGGTGACGAGGAGCGTCGCGCCGTCGCGGCGCAGCGCTTCGATTGCGGGGATGTTGAGACCGTAGCCTTCGGCGAAGCGGTCGGGAATGTAGGGGATGGGCGCGCCGCCCAGCGCCGACAGAGCTTCCACGAGCTGCGCCGCCGAGGTCACGCCGTCCACGTCGAAGTCGCCGTACACGGCGACGATCTCATGCCGCTGCACCGCCTGCAGAAGCCGCTCGATCGCGATGTCGAGTGCCGGCAGCGCGTAGGGGTCGGGCTGTGCGTCAGGCGGCCCGAGGAAGGCGATGGCCGCCGCTTCGTCTGTGAGCCCACGCAGCGAGAGCAGACGACCGACGAGGTCAGGCCAGGCACCCACCGGAACGGCATTCGCCCGCGGGCGGCCGCGCCAGCGTCGGCGAGGTGGCGGTAGCGCAAAATCGGCGGCGTCGGACAACGTCGGCGCGGCGTCGGGGCGCACGGCGGGGAGTGTCATCGAAAGCGAGTCTAGCAGCATGCGATGCCGCTGTCGATCCGGGAGCGGACGACGACGACGCTACGTCGCGGAGCAAGGGCATGCTCCATCGCGGGTCCTCATCGCGCCCGCCCTTATTATGTTTCGCCGTCAAACGCGTATCGCCGGGCGGACGCTGGCTATACTTATCTGCTCAAGGGAGGGTAGCTTCTTAACATGCCTCCGATCCCGTTACTGCAGGCCGTGGCCCGCGTCACGACACTCGATGCGCGGGTCGTTGTCGCGGCCCTGATCGCCTTCGCCGCCGTAGCGGCGGCGTTGTGGCTGCCGGCGCCGGTCGCCCGCGGATTCCGTCGCGGGTTGCGGCGCCGCACAATCGCGCGATCGGCGCTGGCTCTGCTCGTCTTCCTGGCCGTGCTTCCGTCGGTGCTTCCCTACGACCACTTGCTGCCACTCGCCGGCCACAGTGACATCGGCAAGGCGGACCAGGCAGCGCACGCGTCGCACTGTCACGTCAGCCCGGGGACCTGCAGCGACGCGCCGGTGACCTCCGGCCCCGGACAGCTGCTGATGGGCGACCCGCTCGTCGCGACGCCGGCGATGCTGTCGATACTCCTGCTGCTCACCCTGCCCGCGCTGGCGGGCATCACGCGGCGTCCGGAAATCCGGCCGCCGCTCGTCACGTCCCTCGCCTGACCCTCGAACCGATTGACATCGTAGTCAGGAGGCGATTCTTGCTGAACGTCAAGCACGGCCTTGCGCCGCATCGATTCGACCGCATTCGCGTCCGCACTTAGCCGGATCGCGTCAGGAGGGACGTGAAATGACATGGATTCGCATCGGGCTCATTGTTGTTGGCGCTGCGCTGGCGGCCGCCCCGCTGGCTGGCACAGCGTCGGCGCACGCGCGGCTTAAGAGCTCCACGCCGGCAGTGGGAGAAGTCGTACAGGCCTCGCCGGCGAGGTTGGAGGTGGTCTTCACGGAAAACGTACAGAAGGTGTCCGGTACGTACGGGCTCGAGGTGCAAACGGACGGTGGCTCGAGCGTGACGGCCGGATCGACGGTGATCGACGAGAGCGACCGCAGTCACATGAGCGTCGCCCTTCAACCGAATCTCGCGCCCGGCCGCTATGTCGTGAACTGGAAGAACGTCTCGGACGACGACGGCGATCCGGCAAACGGCGCCTTTTCCTTCTACATCCAGACACCGCCAACGGCGGCCGATCTCCAGAAGGACCAGGAACTCGCTGCGATTGGAGCAGAGGATTTGACGGCAACGGCGGGGACGGCATCCGCGGAGACGCCGACTTCGAGCGCCGCAACAGTCGCGTCCGGTTCCACTGGCGCGGCGACGAGTCCGAGCGCCACGTCGATAGCGCCAAGTTCAACGCCGAGCGGCAGTAGCAACACCTCACGGAATGTGATCATCATTGTTGCGTCGGTCATCGCCATCGTCGCGATTGGCGGAGGCGTGGCGTATGCGGTACGCGACCGCATGCGACCGTAGGGTACGGCGGAGCGTATGATGGATGTGGGGCGCGGCGGGCCGGTGAAGGAATACCTCGGTATGCGGACAGACCGGCTCGTCGCGCTGATCATCGTTGTTGCCGTGGCGGGCATGGTGCTAGCCGCGGCGCTGCTGCCGGGGACGGCCTACGCGCATGCGTCGCTGGTGCGTGCGAATCCGGCGAATAACGAGACGGTGCGCAGGCCGCCGACGCGCGTCGTCCTTTACTTCAGCGAGTCGATCGAGCGCAAACTCACACAGATCCAGGTACTCGATAACTCTGACAACCGGGTCGATGCGAGTGACATCGCGTTCGACGACAAAGACCCTACCTTTGCCTCGGTCGGTGTAAAGACGCTGGCGCCGGGGCTCTACTTCGTGAAGTGGAGCAACGTGTCGGCGGTCGACGGACACGATTACGATGGCCGGTACCCATTCATCGTGCTCAATTCTGACGGCACATTCCCCGCGGGTGTGTCGCTGGACAACACCGGCGGCGCCAGCACGACCGGGGGCAAGCTTCTGCCGAACAATCTCGACTCGGCGTTGAAGTGGATCGCGCTGTTGTCGCTCGCGGCGGCAATCGGGGCGGCGTTCATGCTCATCGCGGGTATCCGCCCGGGCGCGACGTTCCTCGAGGACGAAAACTACAACCAGCTCACCGACGCCGCGGAGCGCTGGGTGGTGAACCTTGCGCACGTGCTGATTCCCGTGGCATTCGTTGCGTCAGGAATCCTCCTGCTGCTGACGGTGAACCGGTTCGCGACGAACACCGGCGTCATCGAGTACGTCACCCGGCTGCGCACGGGTCAGTACCATCTTGCCGAGCTGGTTCTACTGGTCGTGGCGCTTGCCGGCGCCGATCTGCTCTTTTTGGGCCGCACTGCGCGGCACCGCGATGCTGGTCTCGGCGTCATCCTGCTCGCAGGCCTCGGCGCCATGCTCACGTACTCGATGATCAGCCACAGCGCGGCGGGCACGGGCGAGTTCTGGGCGGTGACCTCGGACTTCCTTCACCTCGCCGCGTCCTCCGCATGGCTGGGAGCGCTCATTATGCTCGCGCCCCTGCTGCGGTGGGCACGGCGCGAGATGGAGGAGACGCAGCGATTCCTGCTGCTAGCAAACGTCTTCGACCGCTTCTCGGTGATCGCCGGTCTCAGCGTGCTCGTGATCCTGGTGACGGGCACGTTCAACGGACTGGTGGAGATGCCAAGCTGGGGCGCGATGATCCACACGACCTACGGGAAGGTGCTACTTGCCAAGCTGTCGTTGCTGGCGCCGCTGCTCGCCATCGCCGGATTGAACGCGTTCGTCCTGAAGCCACGGCTCGTCGCGGCAATCGACGGCGCGTACCAGGAGGGAGGGCGCGGCACGCCGGAGCAGCGCGCCACCTGGAAACGGCAGGTAGCCTCGCTGCAGCGGCTGCTGCCGAGGACGATCGTTCTGGAGGTGGTGCTGGTCGTGGCGATCTTCGCAGCGGTTGGCGTGCTCACCCAAACGGCGACGGCAAAGGGCGAGGACGCGCAGAAGCAGGCTGCGCAGACGGGCTCCACGAAATTCAACCAGACGGCGACCCAGGCCGACCTCACGCTGTCTCTTGAAGTTTCGCCGAACCGGGTTGGCTTGAACCAGTACAACATGACGATTCAGAAGGCGGATGGCACGCCCGCCACGACGGTGACGCAGGCGATGCTCCGATTGACGTACGACGACGTGCCGGGCGCCGTCGCTCCGGCGGAGATCATCCTCACGCGATTCGCCGATGGCGACTTTCGCGCGACGGGCACGTACTTTACACAGCCGGGCAACTGGCGCACCGAGGCGAACATCCAACGCTCCGATGCGGACGATGTGTCGCACGTGTTCGTGCTGCCGGTCGGGCGGCCGCTCGCCAGCAGCAAGAGCACGAAGGGTTCGGGATTCGAGCTACCGTTCACGAAGTTCAACTGGAACGAAGTGGCGGGCGCGGCCGTGATCATCGCCGGCTTGGCCATTGTCGTATACCGGCGACAACTGCGCTGGCTCCAGCAGCCGGGGTATCGCATCAGCATGACGTTCGCGACGCTGCTGATGCTGTCAGGCGCAGTCCTGATCTTCGGCATCCATACACACGGCAATGCGGTGAATGCTACGGCCGGGAACCCGGTACCGCCTACAGCTGAGTCCGTCGCACGAGGAAAAGAGTTGTTCCAGCAGAATTGCATCCAGTGCCATGGCATCGATGGGCGCGGTGACGGTATTGAGGCCGCCAACCTCAGCCCGGCGCCGTCGGACTTCCGCCTGCACATGCCGCTGCACACCGATCCCCAGTTCAAGAACTTCATCGAAAACGGCTATCCGGGCTCGGCGATGCCGCAATTCAAGGGCGCGTTGTCGGACACGGACATGTGGAACATCGTCAACTACCTGCGATCGGCCTTCTCCGAAGCGCCGACGCAGTAGCGCTCCAGGCGACGAGCCCGAGCGCAAAGAAGCCCGGCGTAGGGCCCCGGCTCCAAATCCACGATCACCGAGCCGGCAGCGTCACTCAGGCATCAGTAGCTACGAAGGCGCCGTCGTGGCGGCGGACGGTGATTTCGCCATCGCGTCGCAGGAGTTCCTGCGTGAGCCGGCGGTATTCGATCAGCGGTGCTGCCTCTTCGGCGGCATCGAGGCCGTCGGGCCGGTATGCCGTCCAGAGTTGCAGCGCGGTGTCTGCGTCCGGCAACGTCAGGACCCCTCGCCACTCACGAAGCTCTACGTGGGCGAAATGGCGTCGCATGTAGGCATCACCTGTTTGGAGATCGAACCGCGTACTGAAATCTGGCTCACGCTCGCGACCGAGCGCGCGCCGCACCGCTTCGTCGACGAGGTCTTCATACTCGCGCATGTGGTCCTGCGCGACAGTTGCGGCGACGAACCTCCCGTGCGGGCGAAGGCAGCGCTTCATGCTTTCGAGCGCGGCGTCGATGTCGCGCATGAAGTAGAGCGTCCAGCACGTGACCATGACGTTGAAGGAGCGGTCTGCGAACGGCGGCGCCTCCATGTCGCCGCGGACCACGCGTACACGGTCGCCGAGCTTTTCGCGCAGCCGGTACACGTACGATTGCGACTGATCGAGCCCGTAGAGTTGCGCGTCCGGCATCGCGCGCGCGAACTCCTCCAGCAGCCAGCCCTCGCCGAAGCCCAACTCACAGATGCGATGCTCGCCCACGTGATCGGGGCGGGCGGCATCGATGAGGGTGCCAATCGCCATCGGCGGATCGGTCGCGCAACGGGCGAGCAGGTCCAAGCCCGTCCAGACGGGAGGCGCTTCGAACTTGCGCTGAGCCATGGCTCGCGGGTCCATGAGAGGGAGTGTATCGACGCGGGCGCACGCTTGCGCCGCCGAATCGGCACGGCGATAATCATCGATCATGGAAGCTGAAACACCGAAAGCACCACTGTTCACGCTGTCTTCGGCAGTGTTCGCCCAGCGCGCCGGGGAGATCCTGATCCTCAAGCGCGCCAGTGGCGAGGCAACCGGCGGCTGGTACCTGCCGGGCGGCGCCGTCGATGCCGGCGAGACGGTCGAGGAATCGGCGCGGCGCGAGCTGTTCGAGGAGGCGGGGTTGGTCCCGAGCGGCCCGCTGACATGCGTGGCAGTTGCCCATTCGCACGTGTACGGGCATCAGTCGCTGGGGGTGCTGTACGCCGCCGATTGTGCAGAAGGCGACGTCGTCCTTAGCCACGAGCACACAGCGGCGCGCTGGATCGATCCGGTAGTGTACCGAGACCGCTACTTTGGAGACGATGTCGTCCAGGGATTCGCCGCATCGAACCCACGGGCCGGGGAAATGCTGGCGAACATCTCGCGAGCGCTCGACTCCTATCTTGACTGGCGCGCGCTCCGCGGCCCGGCGTGACCCTAACGGGAGCAGGTGCCGGCCGGCTTCCCATTTACAAGTGAGCAAGCCCGCCCTAGACTTGTCGTACCGCCGCGAGTGCCGGCGCGTGACGCCGCGAGGGGATCGCCATGGCCAAGGACGCAGAGGTTCAGCGCCGCCTTGCCATTTCGCGCGTACCGATCCACAAGCAGGATCCGGAGCTGCGCAAGAAGAACTGGGATGAAGTCTTCCTCGGCTTCGACGTGGAAGCGGCGAAGGTCGAAGCGATGCGCTGCATCCAGTGCCCGACGGCGCCGTGCCAGCAGGCGTGCCCGGTACACAACGACATCCCCGGCGCCTTCAAGCTGCTGGAGATCGGCGACATGAACGCGGCCGCCAACAGGTTCCGCGAGACGAGCAACCTGCCCGAACTGTGCGGGCGCCTCTGCCCGCAAGAGCGGCTCTGCGAAGGCGAGTGCGTGGTGGCGTTCGCGATCCGGCCGGACAGCCACCAGGAGCCGCCGGTATCGATCGGCAAGCTCGAGGCCTTCGTCACGGACTACCAGCGCAAAGGCGTCGGCGTGCCTCTGCCGGTGCTGCCGCCGTCGACCGGCTACAAGGTCGCCGTGGTCGGCGCGGGTCCGGCGGGCATCGCTGTGGCGGAAGAGCTGGCGAAGGCCGGACACGCCGCAACGATGTACGACGCCTGGCCGGAACCGGGCGGCGTGCTGCTCTACGGCATCCCGAACTTCAAGCTCAGCAAGGACGTGCTGCAGGACAAGATCGCCTACCTCGGCAAGCTCGGCGTCGGTTTCGTCGGCAACACGTGGGTCGGCAAGGACGTGACCGTCGATGGGCTCTTCGAGCAAGGATTCGACGCGGTGTTCGTCGGCACGGGCGCCGGGCTCGGCGGGCAGCTCGCGATACCCGGCGAGGAGTACCGCGGCATCTACGCTGCGACGGAGTTCCTCGTGCGAGGCAATCTCGAGCCGGAGCAGTTGCCGGAGCACATGCGGGGGCCGCTTCAGATGGGCAAAGACGTCGTGGTCATCGGCGGCGGCGACACGTCAATGGACTGCGTGCGCACCGCCGTGCGGCTGGGTGCAGAGAACGTGACGTGCGTCTACCGGCGCACGGAAGCGGAGATGCTGGGCCGCACTGAAGAGCGCGAGCACGCGCGCCAGGAGGGCGTGAACTTCCAGTTTTTGACCATCCCTCTGCGATTCCTCGGCGACAGCGATGGGCGCGTAACTGGAGTGGAGTGCCAGCAGATGGCGCTCGGCGAACCCGACGAGTCGGGCCGCCTCCGGCCGGTGCCGATCCCGCACTCGGAGTTCGTCATTCCCGCCGACACGGTGGCCGTAGCCATCGGTTATAACGCCGACCCGATCATCAAGGATGCAGCGCCGGGAGTGGACACGAACCGCTGGAACCTGGTGGAAGTGCACCCGGACACGTTCATGACCAGCCGGGCCGGGGTGTTTGCCGGCGGGGATAACGTGAACGGCGCCGATCTGGTCGTCACCGCGCTCGCCGACGGGCGCCGGGCCGCGGGGGCGATCCACGACTACCTCGAATCGCTGCCGGTGCGCCGGTTGGGCTGAACCGCCCGCACGGCCGCCGCTCTGACTCGTACTGCTGCGCCCCCTTTGTTCAACTGAGGTCTCTCCGCGGCGGCACCGGCTCGGCCGCGCGCGACGCTCGGTGGATCAGACGCTGCCACCATGAGGGTCTGAGTGTGCCCGCTACCAACTCCGCCGCCGTACCGCACCAGAGTCCGTCGACGAGGCGCCATCGCGTGCGGAGGACGTAGCTCCAGGCGCCCGAGTACTGGACGTCGCCAGTCGCAGAAGTTTCATCAATCAGGGAAATGCCGACGATGCGCGAGCCGCGCGGGCGCTGCACCGGCAGACGGACGGCTCCAAGCTGCAGTACGGCCTGGTGCGTCATGTATGACGCGAACGTTGCGGTATCTCCCCGAAGGCGGGCAGCAGCCTGCGCTTCTACCACGGCGCGCAGCTCATCGACACCCATGCAAGTCCCCACTCACTTCCGCACTTCGAGCACCCGGTCGCGCCCGGCCAGGTCTTTCTTAACGCACACGCTGGCGTCGGGGAAGCACCATCTCGCTTTCGCGGTTACGCTACCGCCCTGCGCCGCGCCGATCTCGGCGGCGAGGACGCCACGAGGAGCAAGATGCTCCTGCGCCCCGGCGAGCAGACGCTCGATCACCTCCGTGCCAATCGGTCCGCCGACGAGCGCCTCCCGGGGCTCGTGTTCCCGGATCTCGGGTGACAGTGCTTGCCATTCGTGCTCGCTGACGTACGGCAGGTTGGCCACGATGACGTCGAACACACCCGACGCTTCGAGCAAGTCGCCGCTCCGCAGCTCGATGCGCCGTTGAAGCTCATGGCGCTCGATGTTCTGACGTGCCATCGAGCGCGCGACCGCCGATGGCTCGATCGCGACCACGTGCGCGCGCGTTGCGCGTCCGCAGATTGCGACGGCGATGGCGCCGGAGCCGGTGCCGACGTCGGCGATGCGCAGATCGTCTCCCCGCTCGGCGACCTCGGTGAGGGCGAGATCTACGAGCATCTCGGTCTCAGGCCGTGGGATCAGCGCGCCGGGGGCACAGATGATCTCGACGCCGTAGAATTCGCGGCGTCCGACGATGTACGCGAGAGGTTCGTGCGTGAGACGCCGGGCGATCATCGCTTCGAATGAAGCAAGCGCTTCCAGCGAGGCACGGGAGTGCAATTCGGCAAGCAGATGCGTGCGGTCGCTGCTGAGTGCGCAGGCAAGCAGCACCTCGGCCTCAAGGCGGGCGTCTTCGACCCCGGCGCTCGCGAGCCGCTTGGCTGCATCGTGTGCGACTTCGGCGACGATCATGATCTCAGTGCGGCTTCGGCGTGGCGGGACGTCCGCTGGCCGCGAGCACCGCCTCGCGCACTTCCTTCGGCTCGGGGAAGCGGCCGGCCGCCGCGTAGTCCCAGACTACGCGGCCGTCATATCGGACGATGAAGACGCCGCCCGACGATGGGATGAGCACGATCTCCTCCGCGAGATCCGGGCGCGCGTCAAACAGCTCGCGCGTCAGCCAGAAGGCACGGCCCTGAAACCTGCACTGCGTGCAGAATTCGATCTCGAGCCGGTGTCGGGCTCCGTCGCTCACGCGGACTCGCGCTGTTCGAGCAGGCGCGCCTCCGCATCGGCCGAGACGGCGTCGATGATGTCGTCAATCTCGCCGTCCATGATGCGCGGCAAATTGTGTACCGTGAGGCCGATGCGGTGATCGCTGAGCCGGTCCTGCGGGAAGTTGTAGGTGCGGATCTTTTCTGACCGCTCGGCGCTCCCGACCTGCTGCTTGCGGGCGCCCGCGATCTCATCGGCCTGCGCGCTCTGCTTCTGGTCGAGCAAGCGCGCCCTCAGCACTGCCATGGCCTTCACGCGATTCTTCAGCTGCGAGCGTTCGTCCTGGCAGACCACGACGATGCCGGTGGGCAGGTGCGTCATGCGCACCGCCGTGGCCACTTTGTTCACGTTCTGGCCGCCCGCGCCGCCCGAATGAAAGATGTCGATGCGCAACTCCGATTCGTTGATCTGAATCTCTACCTCATCGGCTTCGGGCAACACCGCGACAGTTGCGGTCGACGTATGAATACGGCCCTGCGCCTCGGTCGCGGGCACGCGCTGCACGCGATGTACGCCGCTCTCGTATTTCAGTCGCGAGTAGGCACCCGTGCCGTGCACTTCGAAGATGACTTCCTTGAGTCCGCCGATGCCGATTTCGTTCACCGAGAGGACCTCGGTGGGCCATTTACGCCGATCGGCGTAGCGCGTGTACATGCGGTAAAGGTCGGCGGCGAAGAGCGCCGCTTCGTCGCCGCCGGTGCCAGCGCGTATCTCGACGATGACGTCGCGGTCGTCTCGCGGGTCCCGCGGCACGAGCGCGCGCTTGAGACGCGCCTCCAGGTCCGCTCGTCCCGCCGTCAGCGTTTCGATCTCATCCTTCGCCATGGCGGTCATCGCGGGATCGGCATCGCCCAGCACACTGCGCGCTTCTTCGAGCGCGGTGCCGTTGGCCTTCCAGTCGCGATACAGCTGCACGACGTGCTCGATGGACGCGCGTTCCTTCGCGATCGCCTGCAGGCGTTCGTAGTCGCCGCTGATGTCGGGGTTCGACATCTCGTCGGTTAAGTCGTCATACCGCTGATCGGTCGCTTCGAGTCTGTCGAACATCGCCACACATGCGGAAACCCCCTTCCGGAGGGGGTTTCGTCCTCACGACTCATGGTAGCACCCAGTGACCTATCGCCGGCCCTCCCAGGGTGTTTAGACCGGGCAGATCGTTTACAGGCGTACGGACACATGGTTTACACCTTCGGGCAGGACAGACTGCAAGGAGGTCGCATGCCGTGGAAGGACACCCGTCCGATGCTTGAACGTGAAGCGTTCGTCCAGATGGTGGACACATCGCCGCTGCCGTTCTGGGCGATTTGCCGGCAGTTCGGCATCAGCGCGCCCACCGGCTACAAGTGGTGGCGGCGGACGGCAGAGCCGGGCCGCGATCAGCTCGCCGACCGCAGCCGGACGCCGCACACGCAGCCACGCCGCACGGCCGCGGAGATCGAGGCCCGCGTCTGCGCGTTGCGCCTGCGGCACCCGGCCTGGGGCGGACGAGAGATCGCGGCTGCTCCGGCTGGGCGTCGGCGCCGTGCCCGCGGCATCGACGATCACCAGCATCCTGCGCCGCGCGGACCTGCTGCCTCCCGCGACGCGGACGCAGCACGCCTGGGAGCGCTTTGAGCGCGCCGCGCCGAACGAGCTCTGGCAGATGGACTTCAAGGGCTGGCTGCCGTGCGGCGCCGGACGCTGTCATCCCCTGACGATCACCGACGACTACTCGCGCTTCAACGTCGGCACGGTCGCCTGTGCCAATGAGCGTCTGGAGACCGTACGCGGACACCTCATCGCAACCTACGAGCGTTACGGCCTGCCTGAGGAGATGCTCATGGATTACGGTGCACCCTGGGGCAATGACGCACGCTTTCCGCACACGCGTCTCACTGCGTGCATGATGCGTCTGGGGATCTATGTGAGTCACGGGAAGCCACGCCATCCGCAGACGCAGGGGAAGGGCGAGCGCTATCACCGCACCCTCCTGCTCATGCACGTGGACGAGGCGGTGCAGCGCCTCGTCGCCAGCACGCCGGGAGCGGCGGGAGCAGGTCGTCGGGCTGCTGCTGGCGGCGACGGCCGATCTGATGCCGCGGGGTCATGGCGTTCGCATCTTGGAGCGGTGCCGACGCCCCCATAGGAGCACTGCACCGGCGCCCGCGACGACGATGATCGCGGCGCCGCCGGCGCCGTACGCAATGGCACTCACGCCACTGCTGGAGGAGAGGCGCTCAAGCTTAGCGCCGCTGCCGCCGCGCGGGCGGACGCGGAAGATGCCCCAGAGCCCGGCCTGGCGATACGGCTCACGGTGGTCGCCATAGAGGTAGTCGCCGGGGAGGGCGTCGCTGCCGCCGGCGCCGCCCTTGAGGTCGAGCGTGACCGCCTCGAGCGCGCCGACCTGGAGCGACGAGATGAGGTTCGTGCCGGCGCGCCCCGGCTCGACGGACCAGCGGTGGCCTTCGACGCTGAAGACTTGCGCCTGCTCGCTCCACGGCGCGAGTACATGGATGCGGACGGGATCGCCAGCGTACGCATCGAGCAGCGGCGTCGCGGGCGAGCCGGCGAGATCAGCGCGGTAGATCGCGGATGGGTCACCGGCTTTGTCGAGACGATCGGCGAGCGGCGCGTTGGTGTAGTTGATGCCGACCGTACCGCTGACATTGGTGGTGTACGGCATGCGATGGTTGCCGATCGCCTCGTCTTGATCCTGGAAGAGCAACGTGAAGTCCCGGTACGGCTTGCCGCCGGACGGCATAACATCGACCGCCCACGCCGACGCGCGCGATACATCGGCGCCCGTCGCGGGATCACGGAACGCTGCGTGCTGCGGGCCGACGACGATCGCGCCGTAGAGGCCACGGCCGGGGTTCGTGATGGCGTCGCCGCCGTCACGCAAGAGCGCGGTGGTCTCGCCGACGTCCGGATGCGCGAAGTAGGTGTAGGTGCGCGACGCGCCCGGTGCGATCGCCTGTGCGCCATCGGCGCCCGCCTCGATGCCGCCCGAGTCCTTCGGATCGTAGGCAAGCATGTCGGCGTGCATGGACACGCTGCCGGAGGTCGTTTCGTTCGCCAGATCGACCTTGATGCAGTCGCCCAGGTTCACGTGGAGGACCAGCGGCTGCGGCGGCTGGGTTCCGGCGAGCACGGCGTCCCTGTCGGACTGGAGCACGTAGATCTTGCCGTCGCGCCCGTCGAGCATGGGCAGCGGCGTGTCGATCGCCGCGACGGCGAAGCGCTTTTCGGGCGCGTCGTCAGGGCATGCGGATGCGGCGGCGGCTGGCACGTCCTCGTGACCGGGGAGCTTACGCAGCCCGCCGCCGGAGGCAGCATCGAGCACGCGCAGGATGCCCCAGCTCCCTTCACGCAGCTTGAAGGAGCGCGCGTCGAAGAAGAGGTAGTCGCCGGGCATCGCCTGCGGGCCGCCCGCGTGCGCGATCGACAGGTCGTAGCGCTCGGAAATGCCGAGGTGGACGGTATCGACCGGCGGTGATAAGCCGCTGTAGGGCTCGGTGCGAAACCAATGGCCATCGACGTGCAGCGTATGGACGTCGTTCGTTCCGCCGACGAGCGCGCGAAAGACGATCGGGTCGCCGAGATAGGCGCGGAGCAGTGGCGTCGCCGGATCGCCCGGCGGCGCGGCGCTGGAGAACGCGGCGGCGGGGTCGCGCGTGCGGCCCTCGACGGGCTCGGCGCGGAGGTTGAGCGAGCTACCGGTGGAGCGGCCGACGTGGGTCAGGGGATTGTCGTCCTGCAAGAAGAGCGCGATCTCGCGGAAGCTGCCGGTGATGTCAGCCGAGACGGCCTTGTCGGCGTGGATGTCGGCGATCGAACCGCTGACGAGCGGCGCGCCCGTGACGGGATCGTGGTAGGAGGAGCCGGGCGGCTCAGCGATGAGGGCGCCGAAGAGGCCGTGCTTCCATGATGCGAGCGCGTTGACGTGGTCGTGGAAGTAGGCGGTGCCGAATTGCACGTCCGGGTACCAGCGGTAGCGCACGAACTCGCTGCTGACGATTTCGCCGGCGCCGTGCGCGTGCGCGAGCGCGGCATCGAACAAGACGTTGACGCCGTCGATGGCGGCGATGCGGCGCACTTCGAAGGTGACGTCCTGGTCCATGCCGACGCCGACGAGAATGCCCGGCTGAAAACGATCGGCGTTGGCGAGGACCACGCTGGTGGTGCCGTCGGCGGCGGGTGAGGTGAGTTTCTCGCCGACGGTCGCGAAGGGACGCACGGACTGCTCGTAGTTGAAGCCGGTGACGACGCCGTCGCTCGCCTGCACGTCGAACTGGACGAAATGGATGTGGATGTCAGCTTTGCTGAAGCCGCGGTTCTCGGCGTTGTCGGCGAGCTCGCTGCGCAGGACGATGTCGATGCAGTCTTCGCCGGCATTGGCGCGGATGGCGAGCGGGACGCGGAGCGCGTTGTCGGCGCGGACGCCATCCTCCTGCTGGCGCAGCACGAAGAGCTCGCCATCGGGATCGACGATGTTCTGCTGCGAGTTGATGGCGATTGGAAGCGCGATCGCGTTGATGGCGAACGCTTTCGACTGCGTGCCGTCCGGGCAAACGCTGGCGGGGCCGTTCTCGCCGGGGCGCGGCGGGTCGGTGCCGTCGAGGATCGGATCGAGATACGGCGCGGGGCCGTGGCCGGGGGCGAACGGGGGCCGCTTCGCCAGATGCGGATGCAGCATGGGGTACGCGAGCTTGCCGGTCGCCGGATCGAAGAGGATAGGCGGGCGGGCGCCGGGGGCGGGTGGCTGGTAGCCCGGCCAGGCGGCCGTCGGTTCGGGCTCGTTGCGGTAGAGGGCGCCGTCCTTCGTCCAGTCGAGGACGGAGGCGTCGTAGCCACGCGGCGCGCCGGGCGGCGGGAGCTGCCGCTCGACCCATGCCGCGAGATCGCCGAGGGCGATCGAGAACTGCTTGCCGCTCCAGTCGACCGTCGTGCCGGCGAGTCTCTCGGATGTGACGGCGGCGCGGACGCCATCGGCGCGATCGGGGAGCGGACGGAGCGGCGGGAGGGCATCGGTGGAGGCGGCGCCGTCCTGCAGCGTGTTGTAGACACGCCAGATCGTCCACATGCCGGCGAAGTAGTGCTGGGCGACGTGACAGTGGACGAGGAAGTCGCCGACGCTCTGCTGGCAGCCGCCGCTGCCGCACTCGTCCTCGATATCGAAGGACTCGGAGGGGCCGAGGCTCTGCGAGTCGATGCGCTCGGAGGCGTCGGGGACGAGTGGCGGGTGCTTGTCGAGGCCGCCATCGAAGTTCGCCGACTCGACGCCGGGCTGCTTGCGCCAGCGGATGGCGCCGCCGTGCACGTGGTGGACGTGGAAGACTTCCGAGCCGCCGTGGATCACGCGTTGCTTCACGGGATCGCCGACGTAGCTGCGCATGATCGGCGTCGCGGGATCACCGAAGGCGTAGGAGCTGTACGCCATCGACTCGTCGAAGCTGCCGGCGAGGGACTGCTGGAGCTGGAGCCGGTTCATGAACGGCTCACTGCGGTAGTTGAGCGCGCGGCCATCGGGGCGGTAGGCCGTCGTCAGCGGGTCGACCTGCGGGACGAGCGTGCCATCGCGGGCAAGGACCTGGTAGTTCTCGTTGCCGACCTCGTGATAGTAGAGCGCAAACTCGCGGAAGGCGCTGCCGGACGGCGGCCGGATGATCGCGTCCCAGCCGGCGCGGAGATCGCCGCCCGTATCCTGATCGATCCAGCGCGCGCCCCTCGGTTCGACGATGACCGCGCCGAAGAGACCGTGCACGGTCTGGTCGCGGTCGTTGCCGTGGCTGTGGAAGTAGTGTGTGCCCTCCGGCTCGTCGTCGCGCACCATCCATTCGTAGGAGACGGTGGCGCCCGGCGCGGCGACGGCGTCGGGGTTGGTGGCGATAGCGGCGCCGCCGGTATCGAGCATGTGCAGGCTGGAGCCGTGGATGTGGAGGCTGGCCGATTCCGTCTGCATATCGTTGCGAAGGTTGATGCGCAGGCACTCGCCCTGGTCCACGCGCAGCGTGAGTGGCTGGATCGCGTCGCCCTGGAGGCCGATCGAGACGGCGGGCGCTTCCTGCGTGGTGCGGGCGCGCGCGTTGCGAGATTCCTCGTCGCGCGCGCGGGCGAGATCTTCGGCGAGGACGTACATGCGGCCCTGAGGATCGTGATCGAGGTAGCGGTTGAGCGTGATGTCGATGTTGATGGCGACGACATCGTAGCCGCGGATCGGCGCGTCTGTGGCGCAGCGCGCACCGGAGGTGACGGACTCGGCTGAGGACGCCGCGAGCGGAAAGCCGCCGGATGCTTCATGATCTGCGCCGGCGTGATCGTGGGGGACGGATGCCTCGGCCGCCCGGACGTCGCCGCCGGCCGCTGTGACCGCGGACGCCGGGTGCGCGGCATGCCCCATACCGACATACGCGATGGCGATACCCGCGGCGATCGCGACGGAGCGCCGGATCGCGATGCGGAGGAGGACGGCGCGCGGGATCGACCTTCGGGGCGACGAACGCAGACCCCCCGGACGCTCATGGCGCCGGGGGGTCCTGCGATCAATGACGTGTGCCGGCGAGACGCCTTGGCTCAAGAGCCGACCTTCACCGTGCCCTCCATGCCGTCGTGAATCAGGCACTTGTACGCGTACGTGCCGGCCTTGGAGAACGTGAGCTTGAAGAACTCGTCACCAATTCCGCCCGTGCTCAAAAAGCCATCGCCGTTCCAGGTGCCGCCATCGAACATTTGCGGCGGGGGCTGCCCTGTTGGCGGACCACCGTCGGTACCCGCAGCGATCGGCGGCTCTGGCGGGGTCGTCTGTGCGGGCGTTGCGGCCTTCTCGTTGAGATGCACGGTGCCATCTGCGGCGACGCTGCGGAGGCTCTTCGCGTCCTCACCGGCGTTGAAACTGATGGTGTGGAATCCGTTCACCTTCCACGTCACGCTGCCGCCGACAGGAATGGATATCGTGTCGGGGCCAAATTCCGCCACGCCAGCGGACACGGCGTCGGCGTCCGCCTCCGCCTGGACGTCAACCTTCACGCCGTTGTCATCCGCACCCTTGAACGCCTTGAGATCCGCAGCGGGCTTACTGAGTGCGTCCGTAAACGTCTTGAGCTGGTCATTCATCCGCGCCTTCACGTCGTCCGCCGTGTCTGCCTTCGTCGCCTTGTCGACGATGTTCACCGTTTCAGTCATCTCCGGCCCGTGGAGCAGGCAAATGAATCGGTACGCACCGGGCTTCAAGTCCGGCGACAGCTTGACCACGTAGTCATTCGATGCGCTGAGCCAACCGCTGCTGTAGAAGGCTTGCGTGCCATCAAAAGCGGGCTGGTCGGTCTTGGGGCAGGCGGTGTTGTCCGGCAGCGTGCCTGTCGCCAGGAAGCACGGGTTCGCAGCCGTCTGGTTCGCATCGCCCGGACCATCCGGGAGAAGCTGTGGCAGCTTGCTGTTGAGATCGTTGAACTGCGCTTCGATGTCTGGCGGCGGCTGGCCCTGGCACTTCGCAGCACGGAGGCCTTCGGAACCGCAGGTGTCGTAGATGAACTTCGTCAGGGCGTCGATGGGGCCGCCGGTGCTGACCGTGTGCGGTTCGCCCGAATCCTTGAGCTTGAACTTCACGATGTCACCGGGGTGCAAGGTCACGTTGTCGGGGAAGTAGTGGATCATAAACGCGTCGTAGCCGTCGCCGTCGCCGTCCACCTGCACCGAGGCAGTCGTCGACTCCGATGCCGTTTTGGTGGCTGCCGCCGCGACGCCGGTTGCCGTCTTGTCGACGCTGCTCTTGGCCGACGAGCAGGCCATCGCGAGCACGGCGACAACGGCGAGCATGCCGCTCAACATCTTGATCATCGATCGCTCCCTCTCGTTATGAACTAGAGTTCCCCTCGGCTTGCCGCAGCGGTCCCGATCCGGATGTTGGAGAAATACTATGCAGCGGGATGCAATGTCAATGGGGGTGCGGTCGGCGTGCGATCAGGACATAACTCAGTCCGGGCCGGCGCCACTCACTCACAGACACGATGTTGTCATCGTGCATGGTCATCGCGGAGCGCTTTTCCGTAGGGTTGGCCACCGGCTCACGCCGGCCCTACAATCGCATTGTCATGCCCGCGCGATTGTCGAAGCCACAACAAGACAAGTTCCTTTCGGGCCGCCACGTGGCAGTTCTGGTAACGATCGGCACCGATGGCAGCCCGTCTCCGACGCCGATCTGGTACCTCTATCGCGACGGTTTGTTCTACTTCAGGACCGCGAGCGATGCGATCAAGACAAAAAACATTCGGCGCGACTCGCGTGTGAGCATCTGCGTCCAGGACGAGCGTGCGCCTTACAAGTCCGTCGTGGTGCGCGGCACGGCAGAGGTGGCCGATGCCCTGGGTCAGCTTGAGAGAGATATTCCGCGTCACTATCTTGGCGTCGTTGGCGCGATCGGCTATCGAGCAGCAGCCCGCGAACAGATTGAACAGGGCCCGGAGGTGACGCTGATCGTGCGACCCGCACACATGACAACCTCCGACTTCGCAGCTGACACGCCGAGCGTGGGGCGTGTCTGGCTATTGTTCAAACGCGTTCTACCGCCGTGGCTGTAGCTCATCGATCACCGTAAGGCGTGGTGAGCCGTTGGTTTGTCAAGGTCCAACAAATGGGGTGCCGGGAGATGAGCGACCAGAAGCACAACGAGCTCTCTCGTGAGGAGAGATACGTGATTGAGTCCAAGGGGACGGAGCGTGCGTTCTCCGGAGAGTTTGACGACTTCTTTGGCGCCGGGACCTACACTTGCCGCCGCTGCAATGCCGAACTTTACCGTTCCGATGACAAGTTCGATGCGCATTGCGGCTGGCCCGCGTTTGATCAGGAGATCCCTGGCGCGGTGAAGCGTCTCGCTGACCCGGACGGTCAACGGACAGAGATCGAATGCGCGAAGTGCGGAGCACATCTAGGACATGTATTCCTGGGTGAAAGCCTGACGGCGAGGAATATACGGCACTGCGTGAACTCCATCTCGATGAAGTTCGTGCCAGCCACGGATATGTCGACCGAGGCACCATGCTGAAAGGCGGCGGACTCGTCCAGGAGGGGTACTATCGCGCAGCCGGCCTCGATCAAGCGCTCAGCCGCTTGCGAGGGTCGCTTCGTGGCGCGCTCGGCGAGTTGGACGCCCCGCAGTTCATTGAGGTGTCGGGCGCGCGCGCCCGGATCTCAACCCACCGCAGTTATGTTTCATGGAAGTCGGCACCCAGACCCGCGGGTTCAGGCGCTCGTTGCGAGGCTCGACGCACTCAGCCGACGGGGCCGAGAACCTGCGTAATGCGGACGCGCGAGACTCCGGTGCGCCGCGCGAGCCCAGCGCGATTCTTCACTTCACCCGCGTTCAGTTTCTCGCGCCAATCGTCGGCCACGGCGTCGCGACCGGCCCGGAGGCGAGTTCGTGTAGCGCTACGCACGAGTCTGATTAGATTGGTAAGCTGAACCTGAAACACGTCGCGAAGGACGCTCTGGGGCACCAATCCGGGGAGCCATTTTGGTATCAGAGCCTGAAACGGCTCTTGTTTCGAGCGGCGCGAGTGACAAGCGGGCCCCTCCGTATTTGGCAAACCAGGGAAGCACCCCCGAATGAGCGCCGCGTCTGGCGCCACGCAGCTGTCGCAGGCGCATCGCCCTATCTTCGGCACGCAGGGGACAATGCGCTTACGACGTGGATCTCCGTCGATTCTCGCCCCGCTGTGGAGGGAGGTGCGGCGTCTCGCGGTGATCGCGCCGACCGCCGCCGCTGCCAGCGTGCTTGCATGTAGCGGAGGCGGGGATGGCACCCCGATACCTGACACCCGGGCAGCCGGCACCGCTGCGGCGACCGGTGCCCATACCCGCGCGGAAGCGGCGCTGCTTACCGCGGCAGATCTCAAGAACGGCTGGGTGACTTCACCGCCTCAGAGCTTCGCGGTTACCAACGATGTCTGCGACAAGCATGTGAACTACGGCGACAACCTGGAACAGGCCTCGACTGCACTCGAACGCCAAAACGACGGGCTGTTTGAGATGGTCGCCGTATATCGTCCGGGGCAAGCATCAACAATAGCGGACAGGGTCCGCGCGGCGTTCGACGACTGCCAACAGTGGACGAGTACGCAGAGCGGCGGCCCGTCATCGCAGTTTCGCTCCTCTCCATTGTTGCTCCCCACGTATGGCGACGAGACGGTGGCGGCCCGGATCTCGGTTTTGATCACCCCCGGCGACATAAAGGGGCAAGAAGACTTCGTGCTGATCCGCCGCGGCGATACGCTGGCGATCCTTTCTCACCTGAGCGAGAAGTTCAGCGACGTTACCGATACAACGCAACTCGCTGACGCCGCGGATAGGAAGCTTGCGGCGTACCTAGCCCCACCTGCGGAGTAGCACACGACGCAACGCGCTGATCGCGACGCCTGGCAGAACGCGCACCACCGGCAGACCAGTACGGCCGCGTCCGACGACGGCGGGAACGGCTACGAAGGCCCCACCTTGATAGAATCACACGCGTGAAAGGCGAAGCAGGTTGCAAGTTGAAACGGTGTCAGGCCGGGTTGACGCGGACAAGCTGGGCGTAACGCTCAGCCATGAGCACGTGTTCGTCTTCATGGGCGAGGACAACCACCACTATCCCTGGATGTTCGATCTCGACGCGACGCGCGCGAAGGCGATACGGGAAGTTCGCGAGGCGAAGGCCGGTGGCATCGACACGATCATCGATTTGACCACGCCCGATCTCGGCCGTGACGTGGAGTTCGTGCGCGCCGTCGCCGAGGCCTCCGGTATGAACATCGTCGTGGCCACAGGAATCTGGCGCGATGTGCCGCGTTCGTTCTGGGCCCGCGACGTCGACAAGATTGCTGACATCTTCGTCCGAGAAATCGAGGTGGGAATCGGCACGACAAACATAAGGGCGGGCGTGATCAAAGTCGCCAACGACGCCGGTGACGTGACCCCGGAAGGGGAACGCGTGTTGCGCGGCGCAGCGCGCGCACTGAAGCGCACTGGATGTCCGATCAGCACGCACCACTGGGCGCCGGAGCAGGTCGGCCGTCGGCAGGTAGAGATCTTTCAGGAGGAAGGCGCGCCCATGGATCGCGTCTGTATCGGCCACAGCGCCGACACGACCGACGTTGGCTACCTCGAATCGCTCCTGCAGGCCGGCGTGTATCTCTCGATGGACCGCTATCCGGGCGCGGAGGGGCGCCCGGACTGGCGGCAGCGAAACGCCACCGTGAGAGCGCTCATCGACCACGGTTGGGCGCACCGACTGATGCTCGGGCATGACTACGCACCCTCGCCCGTCTCGGCGTCTTCGAAGCGCACCCAACGGAGCGACGAGCCGACGGGGTATCTCTTCGTGACGACAACGGCGGTGCCGGCGCTCATTCGGGACGGGGTGCCCCAACAGACGATCGATCTCATGATGCACGACGTGCCGAGGCGCTTTCTTACGGGCGAGGCGCGGGGCGGCGCGCCGGCTTCGCCGTAATCCACGTCCAGGAGGGTGTGAAGGCACCACCCGTTATCGTGGGCCTTCCCTTGATCCGTGCGGCAACGTCAGCCAGAGCGCGTAGCCTAAGGCTTCGGTATCCTCCGTCGGTTCCCGCTGATTCGATGCTCTGGGGTTGGGTATGCACGAACCTGCTGCCGCTGTGCTCGCGCCGGCCGTGGCGCTGATCTCAGAGCCCTACCTGGGCCTCGCCGTCATCGGCGCTCTCGTCGTCATTGTGCACGAGACCCGAAGCCTGCTCCGCCGCCTGTTCTCCAGGCCGGCGTCGTCGGCGTCCCAGCGCGCCGCCAAGCTCTCGTCGCTGCGTTCCGTCGCTGAATCGTTGCGGGATGTCCAGCGCGTCGGTGTAAAGAGCGACGCCACGGCCGTAACAGAATGGGCCGTCCCGTCCGACGATCGCATCGCCGTTCGGCCTCTTGCACCTGCCATCGCCGCGCACGCCGGCGGGCGCGAACAGCTGCTGGAGCGCGTACGACTGGGCGACGCGCCGCCGTCCTACTTGCTCAAAGAGGCGGTCACGGAAGGCCCCGCGGGAATGTCTGCGTCCGACGATTCGCTCGTCAGGGAAGTTAGCGTGCCGTGGATCGAGCATGACTCCGGCCCGGACGACGCGGCAACGACGGATCCGGCGACGGGACATCCCACCCGAGTTACCGCGCGTCAGGTGACGCTCCCCGACGGGCGATTGATCGAGCTGCGGGCGATGAGCGGGGACGATCGGGTGCCGATGATAGCCTTCGCGCGGGCCTTACCTCCCAGTACGCGTCTCGTCCTCAAGGCGGACGTCAGAGATCCCGCCGCCATCGATGCATGGATCTCGAGTATCGAATCAGGATCCACGCTGACCACTGTCACGTACGCCGGCAACAGGCTCGTCGGCTACGCCAGCCTGGTCCGCGGCGCGGCTCCCTGGACGAGCGACATGGGAGAAATCAGCATCGTCGTCGCGAGCGACTGCCCCACGATCGAGCTCGGGCAATCGCTCGCCAGGGAGATCGCAGCGGCGCCGCGGAACATAGGACTCCGCAAGATCGTCGCCGCCCTCACGGCTGATCAGGCGGACGCGCGGACCATCTTCGCAGACCTCGGGCTCTCGCCAGTGGCGCTTCTTGCGGATCAGGTCATCGACGAACAGGACCGCCCGCATGACGTGCTGATCATGTCGTGTCGGGTTGACGCGCTTGTTGCCTCGCCGCCTGATTTGCTGGCGCTGGCAGGCGGCGATGCCGAGACCGCAGCGACTCAAGAGGAAGACCCAACAGCACCAGCAGCGACAGCAGCACGGCCAGCCGAGCCGGTTCAGGTGGCCGCGTCAGCCTGGGATGCGATCGATGCGCCCTCCAGCGCCATCAGCGCAGACGAGAGCACGGACAGCGCGTCACCCGTTCTCTTGCCGCGACGACCAGGCCGGCGCGCTCCGACGCGGCGAGCGTACCTCGCCGTGGCTGCCTCGGCAGCCGTGCTGATGCTGGCGCTCGGGACCTACTACTTCTTCGCCCGTACGTCCGCCGGGACCAGGGAGTCGCACGTACTCGGCGAGTCGGTACAGCCGCCGGAGCCTATCAGGTCGAGCAACCCGCCACCATTCGAGTCCACCCGCGCCGGTAGCGGCGGCGTATTCCTTCCTCTGGCGCGCCAATCGTCGACCGTGCAGGTGTCCGTCGATCCGGGCACGGTCGGTACGTGGTTCTGGTGCCTTGAGTCCAGCGTTGGCATCCCGCTCGCGGCGCATGACTGTGGCTCGAGCGGAAACTCGACACCGCCAACGGGTGAGCTGACAGCGCAAGGCGTCATTCATATCGATCCTTCACTGCCGGCCGACGCGCTGTACTTCGTCCAGATGTACTGCGAGGGGCCGTGCGTCTGGCACGTGAAGGTGGCCTCCCAATAAACTCGCGTGGCTGCATCTCCGCTGCCCCGGATGAGGCTGCGGTAGCATGATCCTCTA
Organism: Chloroflexota bacterium; assembly: GCA_030774575.1. Classification (GTDB taxonomy): domain Bacteria; phylum Chloroflexota; class Dehalococcoidia; order DSTF01; family JACRBR01; genus JALYKW01. The sequence continues at coordinate 54,352 of JALYKW010000025.1, forward strand.
ACCACACGGGGCGAAACGAACATCATCAGTGCGAAGGAGACGGCGATGGCAAAGGTACTTTGCGTACTCTACGACGACCCGGTCAGCGGATACCCGACCTCGTACGCACGCGACGGCGTGCCCGCGCTCGACCACTACCCCGGTGGCCAGACGTTGCCGACGCCGGGTGCCATCGACTTCACGCCCGGCGAGCTCCTCGGCAGCGTCTCGGGAGAGCTGGGGCTGCGTAAGTTTCTCGAAGATCGTCGTCACACCCTTGTCGTCACGTCCGATAAGGACGGCGACGACAGCGCGTTTGAGCGAGAGCTACCGGCAGCCGAGATCGTCATCTCGCAGCCGTTCTGGCCCGCGTATCTGACGGCCGAGCGGATCGCGAAGGCGCCCAACCTCAAGCTCGCGATCACGGCGGGGATCGGCTCCGATCACGTCGACTTGCAGGCGGCCAGCGATAACGGCATCACCGTCGCGGAGGTGACGTACTCGAACAGCATTAGCGTAAGCGAGCACGTCGTCATGCTCATTCTTTCGCTGGTGCGCAACTACATTCCGTCGTACGAGACCGTCATCAAGCGGGGCTGGAACATCGCCGACTGCGTGGCACGGTCGTATGACCTGGAAGGGATGCAGGTCGGCACCGTCGCCGCGGGCCGCATCGGCACTGCCGTCCTCAAGCGGCTGAAGCCGTTCGACGTGAGGCTGCACTACACGGACCGGCACCGCCTGCCGGAAGAGCTCGAGCGTGAGCTGGGAGTGACCTACCACGCCGATGTAGAGTCGATGGTGCGCATCTGCGACGTCGTCACGATCAACGCTCCTCTGCACCCGGAGACCGAGCACATGTTCAATGACGCGCTCATCGGGAAGATGAAGCGCGGTGCCTACCTCGTGAACACCGCGCGCGGCAAGATCTGTGAACGGGACGCCGTCGTCCGGGCGCTCGAGAGCGGGCAGCTCGCCGGCTACGCGGGTGATGTCTGGTTCCCCCAGCCCGCGCCGAAGGATCACCCCTGGCGGACCATGCCACATCACGGCATGACGCCGCATGTGTCAGGCACCTCGCTGTCCGCCCAGGCGCGCTACGCCGCCGGCACGCGTGAGATCCTGGAGTGCTGGTTCGATGGGCGTCCGATTCGGGAGGAGTATCTGATTGTGGACGGCGGACAGTTGGCGGGCGCGGGAGCACACGCGTACAGCGCGGGCAACGCCACCAGCGGCTCGGACGAGGCAGCGCGGTTCAGGCAATGAAGCGCGGTGGCGGGCGGCGCGAGACGACGTGTCAGGGCGGGTGAACAGCGCGTCCGGCGGATCGCAAAGTGAACCTGTCCGCTCTACAGACTCAGACCTCCTGTTGACCGCCGCGGACGACGGGAGAACGCGCTTCCGGCGCGTAGAACGTCGCCGACATGTGGTCGATCGTCATGCTCGCGAGGGGGCGCTTGGGCAGGCCGAGCGTGCGGAGCTCGTCCGCAACGGGATGCGTACCCAGCTGTAGCGGCGCGCCTCTAAGATGGATGCCTATGCTGCCGCCACGCATCGATGCCCGCGTGCGGTACAGCACGCCGTCACGTAACGCGTAGGAGATCTGGTCGCGTGCCGGCATCGCGCGCGAGCCACCGGTGGCCACCGTCGGTGTCAGCACATGCTTGCCCTCGACTGTCAGCATCGAAGACTGCCTGTCTCCGGTCGCCGTGATGGCGATCTCGCTCATGAACTTCGGAAACCCCCAAATGCGTTGGCCGGCTTCGCAGGTGAACTCCGCATCGACGGGCAAGTACTTGATGTACGCGGCGAGAGAACCGCGCAGCAGGCCAAGCAGCGTGCCCACGAACGGCAACGTCCGCGCGTTCGGCTCGCGGACGAAGAACGCGATCGCGATCTCGTGGTAGCGGCCGAGATCATTGTCGCGGTAGTCAACGCTGCCAATCGAGCAGACCGTCCGCCCCGGCAGGATCATCGCCACCCGCAGCCCAGACGGATCGATCAGCGCCTGCGCTGCCCCGGCGGAAACGAGATAGAACGCAACGGCGGTCGTCGCATCGCGGACCTCGACGGGCAGACGGATGGCCTGCCCCTGGATCTCGTATGTGCCGAATCCCGCCCGCGGTGCCGCTGGCAAGCTCACGCGGCGCCTCCAGTCCGCGCGTCAGTCCTACTCCCTAACGCGCCACGGCCCCCAGCGGCATGTCCGACGGCGATCCGGCCGTCGCCGAGCTGGGCCCCACCTGCGTTTCGATGGTCGTGGATCTCGCGGGCGCGCCGCTGGGAGTAACCGTGACGGAGCCGCTCTTGATGAACAGCGGCGCCAGCACCAGCGTGATCGTCGCGAGCAGCTTGACGAGCACGTGCAGCGACGGCCCGGCAGTGTCTTTGAACGGGTCGCCGATGGTGTCACCGACGACTGCCGCCTTGTGGGCCTCGCTCCCCTTCCCGAGTACGTTGCCGTTCTCGTCTTTGAGGCCGCCGGATTCGATGAATTTCTTGGCGTTGTCCCACGCGCCACCGCCGTTGTTCAAGACGGTGGCCATGAGGATGCCACCGATCGTGCCAATGATCAGCACACCCGAGACGGCCAGCCAGCCCGCGGCGTGGGTGGCCGTGTACGTATTGCCGCCGATCGAGGTCACGACGGTATCGTTGCGGGCGAAACGGAAGATCAGGCCGACAGTGACGGGCATTCCGACGGCGAGGATGCCCGGAAGCACCATCTCTCGCAGCGCCGCCTTGGCTGTGATGTCGACGGCGGCCGCGTAGTCCGGCCGCGATGTGCCGGCCATGATGCCAGGGTCGGAGCGGAACTGGCGCCTCACCTCTTCGATAATCGCACCCGCCGCGTTGCCGACGGCGCGAATCGCAAGCGAACTGAAGAGGAAGACGAGCATGACGCCCAGCAGTCCGCCCACAAAGACGTCGACCTTCGACAGGTCGATCGGCAGTTCCGCTGTCAGCGGGATCTCGAGCCGTTCCTTGACCTTGTCCAGGTAGGCAGAGAACAGCAGGAACGCCGCCAAGCCGGCCGATGCGACGGCGTAGCCCTTGGTGAGCGCCTTCGTCGTGTTTCCCACGGCATCGAGCTTGTCCGTGATCTCGCGCGCGCTCTCAGGCGCGCCGGACATCTCGGTAATGCCGCCAGCGTTGTCGGTGATCGGCCCGAACGTATCCATGCTGAGGATGTACGCCGCCGACATCAGCATACCCATCGTCGCGACGGCGGTGCCGAAAATGCCCGTGGTGAAGCTGGGGATAGCGGCGTTGATATCCGCCTGCGATCCAAGGGCGAACGAGCCGACGAGTGCGAGGCCGATAGCGATGGCCGTGAGCGCAGTCGTCTCGAAGCCCACCGCCGTGCCGATGATCACGTTCGTCGCCGGGCCGGTGCGCGAAGCCTGCGCGATCTCCTGCACCGGACGCCACGAACCGGCGGTGTAGTACTGCGTGATGTAGACGAAGGCGATGCCCGTGGCGATGCCGACCAGGCCGCAGAAGAAGAACCAGTACCAGGCGTCGCCCAGCATGACCTTCGTCGCGATGAACAGGCCGATCACCGACAGGGCGGAAACGACGTAGTAGCCGTAGTTCAGCGGCGTCATCGGCTCTTGTTTGCTGCGCGGACTGCCGTCGGTGAAGAACGGCACAGTCGTCAGGCCGACGATGGTGGCGATGATGCCGAACGAGCGCAGCACCAGCGGGAAGAGGATCCACTCGATGTCCTTCGTCACGCTGAAGATGGCCACGCCGAGGATCATCGCGCCGATGTTCTCGGCGGACATCGACTCGAAGAGGTCAGCGCCGCGGCCGGCGCAGTCGCCGACGTTGTCGCCGACGAGGTCCGCGACGACGGCAGCGTTGCGCGGGTCGTCCTCGGGGATGCCGGCTTCAACCTTGCCGACGAGGTCCGCTCCGACGTCGGCGGCCTTTGTGTAGATGCCGCCGCCCAGCTGGGCGAAGAGGGCGACAAAGCTGGCGCCGAATCCGAATCCGACGATGAGGAACGGGGCGATCTCGGGCGGATTGTCGAGAATACGGCTGTAGACGAGGAAGATGCCCGACACGCCCAGCAGGCTCAGCGCCACGACCAGGAAGCCGGAGACAGCGCCGCCCCGGAGCGCAACCGTGATGGCGTCTTTCAGGCTTTTCTGGGCCGCGGCAGCCGTCCGTACGTTCGAACGCACGGCGATGAACATCCCGATGTAGCCCGCCAGCCCCGAGCAGAAGGCGCCTACGAGGAAGGCGATTCCCGTGAGGAGCCCTTCCTCCCAGCGGCCGATCACGGTGCTCGGCGCGAATGTGACCTGGCCGTTCGTGAACTGGATGGGCTTGACGCCATCCGAAATCGACCCGACGATCAGGGATACCGCGACGGCTGTGACGACCGCGAGAATCGCGATCGTGAGGTACTGGCGGCGCAGGAAGGCCATGGCGCCTTCGAAGATCATGCCCGAGATCTCCCGCATGGCATCGGTGCCGGTCTCACGCCGGAGCACGTCGTAGGCAAGCCACAAAGCGAACAGCACGGCTGCCGCGCCCGTGACCGGCACCATCCATATCAGCGTCATCGGCGTCTCCTCCCCGCTCGCGGGCGTGCGAGTTCGTCATTTCCAGACACACAAAAGGAGGCGCCAGGCACCTCCGTCAGAGCGCGGCAAGTCTAACCTGCAGCTAACACACGATCAAGAAGATGGCGCCCGGAGCGCCCTCGCCGGGTAACCGCGCGGCACGCGGCGCGGCGTGCTCACGACATCGTGTCTCAGTTCGTTGACACTCGCTGGGGGACGGTTGTATTCTCGATTGCTGCAACCTTGACGTGTACGTGAGACTTCCCCGGCCGCGGCGCGGCCGTAGCAATGCTCCCGAGGTGTCAGATGACTCAGGCGACGGATTCGGTCATCACCGACGAGATGCGCGCCGTGATCGGCGTCGAGGGGCCACCGACGACGCTCGAAGTCGAGAAGACGAACTGCCGCATGTTCGCCCGCTCCGTCGGCCATCGGGACCCCATCTTCTACGACGAGGCGGCGGCGAAGGCGCGCGGATACCGCAGCATTGTCGCGCCGCCGGGGTTCATGGGCACGCCGGTATTCAATCCGAACTCCGGAGGCGGCGGAGCGCCCGGTGAGATGGGTGGCCGCGGCTACAGCATCCCTTACAAGCGCGTGCTAAACGGCGGGACCGACTATGAGTACTTTCCCGAGGCGGATGTGATCTGCGCCGGAGACACGATCACCGCGCGGTCCAAGGTGAGTGGCTTCGAGGAGTCGACCGGCAGTCTCGGGCCCATGCTGATCACCAAGCGCGAGACAACGTACACGAATCAGCACGGCAAGGTCGTCGCCAAGATGTACGGCACCGTCATCCAGTACTAGACGAGGCGAACGAAATGGCGCAGATCTATTTTGAAGACGTCACGGTAGGGGATGAGATCCCGCAGTTGAAGAAGAACTGCTCGACGCAGCAGCTCGTGCAGTGGGCGGCGGGCTCGGGCGACTTCTACCAGATTCACTACGACAAGGACTTCGCGCAGGGCACGGGACTCGAAGGGCTGATCGTCCACGGGGCGCTGAAAAACGCGTTTCTGGGCCAGTTGTTGCACGACTGGATTGGCGAGCGAGGCGAAATCCGGCGCTTTGGCTGTTCCTATCGCGGCATGGACGAGCCGAACCAGGACATCCTCTGTCGCGGCGTGGTGACGAAGACGTACAGCGAAGCCGGCAAGAATCTCGTCGAACTCGATATTTGGACCGAGAAACCGGACGGCAAGAAGACTTCTCCCGGCACGGCCGTGGTGACGCTACCGTCGCGGCCGTAGCATCAAGAGCGACACATCGCCGTCCGATGAGGCGGCGTAGCAGGAGAGAGCACGCTTGGCTGACGACTTCGAGATCACAGACGAAATGCGCGCGCAATTCGGCGTCGACACGGCGCCGTGGACGTATGAAGTGACGACGACGAGCGTGCGCATGTACGCCCGCGGCATCGGCTCCGACGACCCGGTCCATTACGACGTGGACTTTGCAAAGTCGCAGGGATTCCGCAGCATCGTCGCACCGCTCGGCTATCTCGGGACGCCGGTATATCTCCCCGGCAAGAACGACCCGACCTTCGGCTTCCCGCGCCGCGAGGGTGGTCCGCGCCTGAACATCCCCTTCAAGGGGCTGCTCGATGGCGGCACGGAGACAGAGTACTTCGACGTGATCTGTGCCGGCGACGTACTCGAGGAGACGTCGCACCTGGCCGACCTCAAGATGCGTGGCAAGATGCTCTTCGTCACGAACGAGGCTGTCTACAAGAACAAGGCGACCGGCAAGGTGGTCGCCAAGCAGAAACTCACGTCGATCCACATGTAACACGCGGCGGACCGGCGCCGCGCGGCCGCAGCGCACAGACATCAAGACGCACAGACCGACACACAAGAACGGAGTCGACAATGGCAGACCAGATCTATTTCGAGGATGTTAAAGAAGGCCAGGAACTGCCACCGATCAAGATCGCGCCCGATAAGCAGCAGCTCGTGAAATTCGCTGCGGGAAGCGGCGACTTCAACCCGCTGCACTTCGACGAGAACTTCCCGATGCTCAAGCCGATGGGGCTGGCGGAGAACATCGTCCACGGACGGTTCAAATACGCGCAGGTGGGGCGGCTCGTGTTCTCATTCGCCGGCTACAAAGGGCGCGTGAAGAACTTCGGCGTCAGCTACCGTGGCATGGACTTGCTGAACCAGGAGATCATCGCCGGCGGCGTCGTCACGGCGAAGCGCCAGGAGGGCGGCGAGAACCTCGTCGACCTCGACATCTGGACGCAGAACTCGGACGGCAAGAAGACCACGCCCGGCACGGCGACAGTGGCGCTGCCCTCGCGGGGCTAGCAGGTCCGCAGAATTTCGGCGACCCCGCGGCGGGTGCTTCCGCTGCCGCGGTTTCCGGATTTGAACCCGATCTCCAGGAGGACAACAAATGGGCGCGCTCGAAGGCAAGGTGGCTGTGGTAACGGGCGCCGGGCGCGGCATTGGGCGCGGCATCGCCATGCTCCTTGCACGCGAGGGCGCAAGCGTCGTCGTCAACGATCCCGGCGTGAACACCGACGGCAGCGGTAACGACAACGGGCCGGCTGACCACGTTGTCACGGAGATCAAGACGGCGGGCGGGAACGCTACGGCGAGCTACGACTCGGTGGCGACGGTCGAAGGCGGCGAACGGATCATCATGTCCGCGGTCGAAGCCTTCGGGCGCGTCGACATCCTCGTCAACAACGCCGGCATCCTCCGCGACCGGATGATCTTCAACATGACCGAAGAGGAATGGGACGCCGTGATCGCCGTGCACCTCAAGGGGCACTTCGCCTGCACGAAGCCCGCGTCCATCCTCATGCGACAACAACGGTCGGGCCGCATCGTCAACTTCTCATCTGGCTCGGGGATAATCGGCAACACCGGTCAGGCGAACTACGGCGCCGCGAAGTCCGGCATCGCCGGCTTCACTCGCGTTGTGGCCAAGGACCTCGGGCGCTACGGCGTCACCTGCAACGCGATCGCTCCCGGTGCGGCCACGCGGATGACGACGCAAGTGCCAGACTCGGCGCGGGAACTGCGGGCGCGGGCCGGCATCGCCACACCGGCCGCCCGTCCGGCGGCGCCTGCCGCACTGCCGCAACTGCGAGATCCGGAGTACGTGGCGCCGATGGTGGCGTACCTCTGCACCGATGACGCCTGGAACATCAACGGCCAGATCTTCCACGTGGCGGGCGGGACCGTCGGGGTAGCGCATCAGCCAACGCCCATGCGTACGCTCTGGAAGCCCGAGATGTGGACGCTCGACGAGCTGGCGGTCTTGGTGCCGAGTCAGCTCATGGCGGGCATCGCGAACCCGGCGCCACCACCTCCCGATCTCGAGGTGCCGGGGCGCGCTGTGCTCCAGCCTGCGCCAGCCGCGGGAGGCGCCGCATGAGCAAGCGCCTCGAAGGACGGACAGCGATCGTGACGGGGGCCGGACGCGGCATCGGCCGCGGCGTCGCGCTGCTGCTTGCCGCCGAGGGTGCGAGCGTCGTCGTCAACGACTACGGCGTGAACGTCGACGGCAGCGCGCCGACTTCCGGGCCGGCGCAAGAGGTTGCGGACGAAATCAGGTCGAACGGCGGCAAGGCGGTAGCCAACTTCGATAACGTCGCGGAGGTCGCGAGCGGTGAGCGCATGGTGCAAACCGCGCTCGATGAGTTCGGGCGGCTCGACATCCTCATCAACGTCGCCGGCATCCTGCGTGACCGGATGATCTTCAACATGAGCGAGCAAGAGTGGGACGACGTGATCGCCGTCCACCTCAAAGGCCACTTTTGCACGACCAAGCCGGCGTCGATCGTCATGCGCCAACAACGGCACGGGCGGATCATCAACTTCTCATCGATATCGGGACTCGGTGGGCTGCCGGGACAGGCGAACTACGGTGCGGCGAAGGCGGGCATCGCCGGCTTCACGCGCGTGGTGGCGCGCGACCTCGGGCGCTACGGCGTCACCTGCAACGCGATCTCGCCGGGCGCGGCGACGCGCATGACGGCGACGATCCCGCAGAACACGGCGCAATTGCGGGCGCGCGCCGGTACCGCGCCGGTCGTGCAGGAAGCGCCGCGGCGCTCGACAGTGCCGTCGATGCGCGAACCGGAGTACGTGGCGCCGATGACGGTCTTCCTCGCCTGCGACGAGGCGTGGAACATCAACGGCAAGATCTTCTACGTCGCCGGCGGTCGCATCTCGCTGGCGCACGAAGAGACGCCGATGCGGCAGATCATCAAGAACGGCATGTGGAGCATTGACGAGCTGCGGGAATTGGTGCCCAGCCAGCTGATGTACGGGCTCCAAAACCCCGCGCCGCCGCCGCCCGACCTCGATCTGCCCGGCCGCCCCGCGGTGCCCGCCACCGCGTAAGGCCCGTTTCCGGAGTTGCTCTACGTTATGTTAGGGTTTCCCCTATAGCGGTGCTCCCCCGCATCGGTGAAGATCGCACTATGGGTGCGTTTCCCTCCGCGATCAATCGGCCTGCACAAACCGGAATCTCGTCCGCAGAGGCGCTGCTCGAGCGGTATCTGGACGTGCTGGTAGCAGAACGGAACCTTTCGGCATACACCGTCCGGAACTACACCGCGGACCTGCATCATCTCTTCGGCTATCTGGGCGAGCGCGGTGTCGAGCCACTCGCATTGACCCGCGTCTCGTTCCGCGGCTATCTGGCATCGATGATGGACGCCGGCGTCGCGCGGGGGAGCATCACCAGACGCACGAGCACCGCGCGGTCGTTCTACAGGTGGCTGCGATTGACCGGCGTGATGCAGGAAGACCCGCTCGCCAACGTGCGCGGGCCGAAGCAGGCCAAGCGGCTCCCGCGCGTCCTCACACTCGAACACATCACGAGCCTGATCTCGGCCGCCGACGGCGATAAGCCGGCGGACTTGCGCGACCGGGCGCTGCTAGAGCTGATGTATGCCTGCGGGCTGCGCGTGAGCGAGGCCATGTCGCTCGATACCGGCGTCATCGATCTGGAGCAGCGGTCGATGATCGTCACCGGAAAGGGCAACAAGCAGCGGCGCGTCCTGATGGGCGAGCCGGCTCGCGCCGCCGTCGAGCGCTATCTGCGGCACGGACGGGGCCGGCTGCTGGGGTCTCGCAAGCAGCGAGCTCTTCGCCCGCACCAGAACACCGAAGAGAGGATGCAGGAAGACTCAGAGAGGAACACCGACAACGCCGGGCGGGCGGCCCACGGGGCGCTGTTCCTTAATCGCTCGGGAGGCCGGCTGTCGCAGCGCGCGGCGCAGCTCATCGTGCGGAAGTATGCGCTGGCCGCCGGCATCGACGAACGGGTGCACCCCCACCTGCTGCGGCACACGTTCGCGACGCACTTGCTCGATGGCGGCGCGGACCTTCGGGTAGTGCAGGAGCTCATGGGCCACGCGAACCCCAACACGACGCAGATCTACCTGCACGTCACCGAAGAGCGCCAGCGCAAGGTCGTCGAGGGGTCCGTCGACGCGCTCGCCGAAATCGAGATGGCGCGCCGCGAACGAAGATACGGACGCTAACTACGCGACATCGGTGCACCACGCCGCTCATGTCGTAGCGCGATTGTGGCAGCCCACCCGATTCGACACACTGGGATCGGAGCGCTGGAGTCGCGCTTCGCGTTCAATTGGAAGGAAGCTGCCATGCCCCTCTATTTCGTCGAGCATCACCACACAGCCGCAGCCTGCCCGACCCAGCAGCCGGAGATGCTGCAGATGCTCGGAAAGCACGTCACACAGCCCAGCGCTGACAAGTTCGGCGTGAAGATCATCGCCGATGTCGTACATCCGGGCGAGCACTGGATGAACATGGTGCTCGAGGCACCGGACAAGAAGAATGTCGATGAGTTTGTCCAGCCGTTCGGTCAGGTCGGCACCGTCGAGGTCAAGGAAGTCACGACCTGCGAACAGGTGGTGTCGACCGCGAAGTGCTGACGTCGTCTAGTAGGTCTGGCGGGGCGGCTCTGTGACACGCGGCCCGACCCCGCCCAACTTCCCTATAACGAGTGCGAAAGTGGCCCTGAGCCGGAGGCGCGTTCCGCCGGCTCGTTCCCGCCCCGCAGACGGGCGGACGAGGACTGATGTGATACGCTGGGCCACGTTATTGGCAGTCAAACGGGCGGGGGTGAGGGCATCAACCGGCAGGTTCGAAGGGCGTGGGAACTCATCTACCTGCTCACGCTCCGTGAGCTGAAGCTCCGATACCAGGACACCTTCTTCGGGTTCCTCTGGTCGCTGATCCGGCCGCTCCTACAGGGCGCGGTGCTGTTCGTCGTGCTGCGAAAATTCATCCGCATCGATGTGGTCGACTACCACCTGGTGCTGCTCGCGGGGCTCTTTCCGTGGACCTGGTTCCAGACCTCCCTGCTGCTCGCCGTAAGCTCGTTCGCCGCCAATGGCGCCCTGATCAAGAAGGTCTATTTCCCGCGCTTCGTGCTCCCGCTGGCGACCGTGCTAAACAACGGCGTGCAATACGCGCTGTCGATTCCGGTGCTGGTCCTGCTGCTGCTTGTCGGCGGCTACACGCCGAATTGGACGTGGCTCATCGGCATACCGTACTTACTACTGGTCGAGGCGGTGCTGATCATGGGCATCGTGCTCCTCATCGCCTCGCTTGATGTCTATTTTCGAGACCTGGAACACTTGACGGATGTGTTCGTCGGGTTGATCTGGTTCTATCTGACGCCCGTGATCTATCCGCTTTCCATCGTGCCGGAGAAGTATCATGATCTGGTGTTACTGAACCCGATGGCCTCGCTGATCGAAGGCTGGCGGCAATTGTTCCTGCACAACCAGTTGCCAGGCGCGGACATGTGGCCGGCGCTGCTCTTTGCCGTGGTCATCGCAGCGCTCGGGTCGATGGGGTTCACCCGGATGCAGGGTGGGTTTGCCGATGCGCTCTGAGATCGGCGATATCGCTATCGAATTCGACAACGTCTCGAAGCACTACTCCCTTTCGCTTCAGAAGCAAGCGACTGACATCAAGACGATGCTGCTGCACCTGCCGCGCTTTCTCTCGAATGCGCGACGACCCTTTGCCGCGCTCGACGGCGTGAACCTCAAGGTGCGGCGCGGCGAGAGCCTCGGCATCATCGGTCCCAACGGTTCCGGAAAGAGCACGACGCTGCGGGTAATGTCAGGCATCGCGCCGCCGACGTCGGGCACGGTGACCGTGAACGGGCGCGTATCCGCGTTACTGGAGCTCGGATCCGGGTTCCACCCGCAGATCACGGGACGCGAGAACGCCATCCTCAACGCCGTCCTCCTGGGGCTGACGCTGGGCGAGGCGCGTGAGATGCTGCCGCGGATCATCGAGTTCTCCGAGCTGGGAGATTTCATCGACCAGCCGATGCGGACGTACTCGTCTGGAATGTTCTTCCGCCTCGGCTTTGCGGTGGCGGTACACGTCGACCCGGAGATATTGCTCATCGACGAAGTCATCGCGGTCGGCGATGCCGAGTTTCAGAAGAAATGCATGGACCACATTCACGGGCTGCGTGCGAAGGGCGTGACGCTCGTCCTCGTCACGCATGACATGCTGAGCCTGCCGAAGTTCTGTGACCGCGGCATACTCATCGAGCATGGCAAGATCACGGACGAAGGGACGCCGCAGCAGGTAGTGCACAACTATCTCGCGCGCGTTGAGAAGCTGTTGGCGCTGCGCATCGAGGACCGGGACGAGTTGCGCGTGGCTCAGGCGGCGACATCATGATGGTGCGCCTTGACTTCACAGGCCGCGCCGGTAAGAACGCGCGGGCGTTGCGCGTAGCGTCCCAGCCCGCGCCCGGCGTGACGCTTGTGGCCCAGGCGGATCCTCGCCTGCCGTTTCGCGATGACAGCGTCGACGAATTGTTCATCGGCCGCGCCATCGCCTATCGCGAGGACGTTGCCGCGACGCTTGACGAACTGTGGCGCGTCAGCAAGCCGGGCGCGCTGATCCACTTGACGCTGCCACACGCTTCGTCGGCGATCGCGGTATCGCGGGACGCCCGGCCGCGGCCGCTGCTGACGTTGCAAACGTTCGCCTACTATGATCCCCGCACGAAGCCGGCCGACGCGCCGAAGACGACGTTTGCTATCGAGCGGGCGCGGCTGCGCGTGGCCGGCCAGCGCGGCGATGACAGCGGGCTGGCGCTCGCGCGCGGTCCGTTCGCGCAGTTCGTCGAAAAGCTCGCGAACAGCAGCCGGGGAAGCCAGTACCGATTCGAGCGCTGGTTTGCCGGGCTGATCGGCGGCTTCGAAGAGTTCGATGTGGTGCTGTCAGCGGTGAAGCAGTCGCATCGCGCATCCGCAGCCGCAGCCGCGCCCCGCGCCGCGTCCCTGCGAGCGACAAGTGACGTCGCACACGAAGCCGCTCTGGTCGAGCCAGAGATCGGCGCTGTCGCGGCGAACGTAAATCTGCCAGGCGAATTGCGTTCGTCGCCGCCGGGCGAGCCACTACGCGGCGTGCCAGAACGATCGTGACCACTGCGACGGACCCGCCGAATCTTGACCTGACGTACTCGATCGAAGACTTCGAGGCCGGCACGCATCGCGACTCTCTGTTTCTCGAACGCGCGATCGAAGACACGATGCTCGAACTCGCCACGGAAGTGCCGTGCGGACGCGTGCTCGATGTTGCCTGTGGCACCGGCAAACAGGTAATGCGCATCGCAGAGCGCGGCTGCGATGCCGTAGGGGCAGAGGCCTCGATGGAGATGATCGGCGTCGGCCGGTGGGTGCAGCCGCAGAGCCAAGCGCACATGGTGCGGAGCATCGCCGAGACGCTGCCCTTTCCGGACGCCACGTTCGACCGCGTCATGTGCCAGGGGTCGCTCGATCACTTCGCGGACCCGCACGCGTTCATGCGCGAAGCGGCGCGCGTGACCAAGCACGATGGGCGCGTCATCATCGCGCTCGCAAACTTCGAGAGCCTGTCGTGCCGGCTCGGACGTGCCGGGGACCGGCTGCAGCGGCGGCTCGGGCGAGCACGCCCCGCCTTGCGGTTGTACTGGCAGATACCGGATGACCATAACTTCAAGGGCGACCTCCCCTACGTGCGAGGACTGGGGCAGGACGCGCTAGAGTTGGAGTTCTGTTCTGGCATCTCGATGCTGTGGAACTGTCTGCGCTATGGTTGGGTTTGGGACCGGATTCCAGAACCCGCGGCCGCCGCCATCTGGCGAGGCCTCCACCGGATCGCGCGGAGGCGGCCACAGCATTCCGACATGATCATCTCTGTATGGCGAAAGCCGGGAGCGTTGCCGTGGCCGACGACGCGCTGACACAGGACTTTGACGCTCACGTGCTCTTCGCGTTCGCGGAGGTCCCTGCCGCGCCACCCCTGGCGAATCGTGTCGCCCGAGTGAAGCGTTGGTTCCTGATCGCGTTCGTCGAGAGCTGGCTCGCGGTATGGCTCTACCGCACCAAAATACGGCTACGCGCATCCGGAGTGATGCTCCTTCCGGGGATATGCGACCTCTTGTCGCGGGTGCTCTTTCGCGTACAGATCGGCGACCGGGTCGAGATCGGGCCGGGGCTCATGATGACGCATGGCAACGTCGTGATAGACGGCCGGACCAGGGTAGGTCGACGCTGCCAGATCAATCCCTGGGTGACGATCGGATTGTCGAACAGCAAGAAGCTCGGCTTCAGCGTCGACGGTCCGACGATCGGCGACTACGTGCACATAGGGACGGGTGCGAAGGTGCTCGGTCCCATCACCGTGGGAGACTACGCGCGCATCGGGGCGAACGCCGTGGTTGTGCATGATGTGCCGCCGAACTCGACCGTCGTCGGCGCGCCGGCACGCGTCGTTGGAGCGACGAGCACGCGGCCTTCAGCTGCGTCGAATGGCGGGTCGGTCCGTGATGAACGCCTGGCGTCGCACATGCGCGAGGCGATCGTCGACTATAAGCTGGGGCGCCAGTCACTGAAGTCTCTCGTCGACACGCTGATGGGTTCGTTCGACATAGCCGGCGCTCCGCTGCGCGATGTGCAGACGGCGTGCACCGACGATCTGATCTTTCTCGACGCCGTCGCCGTTACCGGCGGCGAGGAATCGCAGCAGGTCGCCGTCGCCATCGACGCGATCGCCGCCGCGATCGACGGATTCACGTAGCCGCTCAGGCGCAGAGGGCGTCCCATGCCGCTTTGCCGAGTTGGTGGATGAGCTTGTTGCCCTCCGACTCGGGATTGGCGGGGCCACGCAGGCCGCCCTCGCAGAACACCGACATCGTGAAGAAGCCACGCGGGCTATGGAAGATGGCGCCACCGGTGCGAACGCCGTTCGTGAACGACCCGCCCTTCTCGGCAACCCAGTTCTTCCGCGGCTCTGTCAGCATGTTCATCTCGTTCCAGGGAAGTAGGTGCGATAGCTCGGCGCGCTCCCGCATGCGTCGATGATGCGGAGCATGTCGTCGCAGCTCGCCGGTGAAACGGCGTGCCGCCTCGCGATGAGCTCAAGCAGACGGGCCATTTCGGCGGCGGTGCTGACAGACATCTTGCGCGCGTCCATGCCGGCGCTACGGTCGCCCAGTCTCAGAAAGAGCGTCGTCTCTCGCAGGCCCAGTGCCCGCATCTTCGCGTTGACGCCGTCTACGCCGACGAGGTCTATACACATGTTGGTAGCCGAGTTGTCCGAGATGGACATCATCAGGACCGCCGCATCGCGGACCGACATCGCCACCCCGGGGGACATCATGGAAAGCACGCCCGAGCCGAGGCAGCGGTGGCCTTCCTCGTACGTGATGCGCTGGTCGAGCGCGACGCTGCCGGCGTCCACGGACTGATAGAGCGCGACGAGTACCGGGAGCTTGATCAGTGAAGCGGTCGGCATCACATCGTCTGCGTCAATAGCGATGTCGCCGCCGTTCGTCAGGTCCGTCAGCGCGCAGGTCCACTTTCCGCTGTATCCGGCGGCAATAGATCGTATCTCGACTTCAAGCTCTTGAAGCGAAGCCACAGCTACTTCACCACGCCGGCTTCGAGCTCTGCTTCGGTGTATTCGACCTGTTCGTCTGCCAGTTCCGGATCGTACGCCGGATCCGGATAGTTGATGAGCCAGGCCTCTTCGTCGCCGATGTTCTGTAGACCGGTGGCCACGTTAGCCGGGATCATCAGTCGTTCCGGATCCCCCGCGTCAAGCAGATGCTCCTCTCGCTTGCCGTCCACGTAGAGGATGATCTTCATGCGGCCACGCACGCAGACATAGCGGGCGGCCCGCACGCGGTGCAAATGGTAGCCCTTGAAGGCGCCGGGCGCCGCGGCCGTAAGGTACGCCGTCGTCTTCGCGCCATCCTTATACAGCTCGACGAGCCAGCCGTTCTCGTTGCCAGCGCGGTCGTACGTGATCACTTTCTTCGCGCGCTCGACGTCAACTTGGTCGATCATTGCGGGCCCCCTGCGACGCGCGTCCGCCGGCCCGGCGTGCGTCTTACGCCCGCCACGGCTCGTCATTTTCCTGAAGCCGCGAGCGCGGATCTCTGGCGGCCGACGATGTTCACCGTCGCCCCCGGAAAGAGACCCCGCACGGGCTTCAGAATGATGTTCGTCTCAGCTTTTAGGATGCCCGGGATCGCTGCCAGCGTCTGCGTCATGAAGTCAGTGAGCTCGTCGTTGCTGGGAAAGAACGCGAGGGCAATGATATCGGCGTTGCCGGTGGTGTACCCCACGTACACCACGCCATCGGCGGCGGCGATGCGCTCAGCGATGTCGGTGATGCGCGACAACTCGCCGGAAATGCTGATCACCGCCGCGGTATTGAGTCCGAGCTTAGCGGGATTCGTAACGCCGACGATGCGCAGAACATCATCGCGGATCAGTCGCTCAATGCGGTTCCGGACGGTCCCTTCCGACACTCCGACGGACTCCGCGATCTCGCGGTTCGTCGCACGGCCGTTGTCCTCAAGGATGCTGAGAATGTGCTGATCGACCGCGTCGGGCTTCTGAAACGGCAATCTTTCCGCCTTTCTGTTGGCGCTTCGTCAAGCAACGATATGCGGCATTTCTGAGCGGTGTCAAGCCAACAACACCGCTTGGGAGCTCCTTGACATCGGCAGCGGTATGCGTGTGAATGACGGGTCTCGCCAAACGCGCAGGGGCGTCCGTTGTCTGCTGAGTGATGGTGTCATGGAAGAATCGCCGTACTGGATCCTCTTCACGCAGGCGCGCGCGGCGCGGCGACGCGTGCTTGCTACCGGCGCGGCTGCTGCCATCGCCGTGCCGATGGCGGCGGCCGGCTGCGCCCGAAGCTCCGGCAGGCGCTCCAGCGACCCCGCCACAGCGGCGCCACGGCGAGGCGGGACGTTGCGTCTGGGGACAACGCTGCCGCTGTCGTCCGGCCTCGATCCGCAGATCGAGACCGGTGCCGGACTCGAGATCTTTCCACGCGTATATGGATATCTGTTGCACGTTGACCCGCGTAACGACTCCACCATTTACGACCACGCGATGGCGGTGGAGCAGCCAGACGAGACGACGTTCGTCCTCCGGCTACAGCCCGACATCCGCTTTCAGGACATCGCGCCAGTTAGCGGGCGGGCGGTAACCGCGCAGGACGTGGTGGCTTCGACTTCACGGTACCACGACAATCCGCTCGTCCTCAACAAGACCTGGCACACGCAGGTGCTCGACCGGGCGGAGGCGCTGGACGCGACGACAGTCCGCATCAACACACGGCAGCCGAATGTGTACTCGCTCAGCGAGATCGGCGGCATTAGCGGCGGAGCGATCATTCCGCGAGAGCTCATCGACGCCGCGGCCGACCTGACCACGGCCGGCATCGGCAGCGGACCATTCCAAATCGCGAAGTCAGGGCAGGGCGGCGCGGCGCGTATTGAGCGATACCAGGGCTACTTCCGGCAGCCTCTTCCCTACCTGGACGCCATGGAGTGGAGCTTCTTCGACGGCGATGAAGCTCGCGTCGCGGCGCTTCAGCAACGGCGGGTGGACATCGCGGCGAATCGCGACGGCGACGAAGCGCGCCGGCTTGGTTCGAGCGAGGACCAGATCTCCGTTATCAGCGAGCCGTCGCTGGCCTATCTGTCACTCGGGCTCCGCGTAGATCGGCCGCCCTTTAACGACCCGCGCGTACGCGAAGCCGTCGATATCGCACTCGACCGGGCTGCGATGATCCGTGACATCGCGTTCGGCCAAGGCGCGCTACTTGGTCCGATAAATCCCCATATCGCCAACGGGTACTGGTCGCTGCCGGCGGAAGAAGTGCTCGCAGCGCAGGGCGGGACCAAGCCGCTTGGAGAAAGGCGCGCAACTGCCCGGTCCATGATCGCACAGGCGGGCGCGGCGACCGCGCGGATCATGCTGCAGGTGGCCAAGGTGCCACAGCTCCTGGACGTGGCGTCGGTAGTCCGTGGACAACTGCAGACGTTGGGCCTGACCGTCGACCTCGAGACGCTGGATCTCTTGCAATGGTTCGTGCACTTCCGGCGCGGGGAGTTCGACATGACATTGATCAGCCATCTGCCATACGAGTCTCCGGACGCGCCGGCCCGCATGTACCATTCCGCCGGCATCGATGGCTCACGGAGTCCGTTCGGTTTCGCCGACGGGGCTATCGATGCGCTCGTTGAGCGCTCCTGGCGCGAGCAGGACCGGAGTGCGCGGCGGCAAACGTTGCTCGACGCGCAGCGGCTGATGATCGCGGCGCGCCCCATGGTGCAGTTGTTCACCAGCACCGCCTACACATCGGCGTGGCGCTACGTGCGGGGTCTCGATCCATCTCTCGTCGGAACTCTCGCTCAGTACAACTACGGTCAGTGGCTAGACCGGGCGTAGCGGCCCGTAGGGGCGCACCGTAGGGGCAAGCGAATTGACACCCTGAAGTCGCCTCAATAGAATGAACCGCTCGGAACGATGCTGTGAGCGCAGCGTCCGGGCGTACTCATATGCGCGCGGCCCCGTGGTGTAGCGGTCTAACATGCCACCCTGTCACGGTGGAGATCGAGGGTTCGAATCCCTTCGGGGTCGCCACAACGGCCGTCCTATTCCTCGGCCGTGTTTAGAGTTCAGGATGGAACTCACGATGTCCTCGTAGCGTGCGGAAGAGGCGAGGCTCGCCGCCTCCACTTTCGGCGGTTCTTCGTGGGCCCGCGCCGCGCGTGTGTGCCTCAGCCGGTGCTGTGGTCGCGCCTAACTGCGTCGTGGGCACATACGCGACTCCGCGCGCTCGCCGCCAACGGTCCGTCAGGTCGTCAAGGGGTCTTGCTTGACCGCCGTCGCCGCACCGCCCACATGCCCGCAACGACGATCACCAGCGCGGCCGCGGCGGTACCGCCGAGCACGTACGCCGCGCGGTGGTCAGCAGGGTCAGCCGAGGGCTGCGATGGCAGCGGCTGAGCGTCGGGCGCCGCCGCGATGTCGCCGGCGCTCTGCGGCGTGAAGAGCACCGGCACCGGCGCGGGGCTGTAGGACGGGCTGTCGTTGCCGAGCTGGCCGTAGCTATTGTCGCCCCAGCACCAGACGCCGCCTTCCTTCAGCGCGCAGCTGTGCCCCGGCTCCGCGCTGATCGCGCTGACGCCGCTCCCGAACCCCGGCACCGGCGCCGCCCCGGTGGTGCCTTGCCAGCACCAGGCGCCGCCGTCCTTCACCGCGCAGCCCTGCCCCGGCGTGGCGCTGATGGCGCTGATCGCGCTGACGCCGCTCCCGAGTCCTGACACCGGCGCCAGCCCGATGTTACCGATACCGTCGGTGTCCCAACACCAGGCGCCGCCGGACTTGATGGCGCAGCCTTGTGCGAAATCAACCGCGCTGATCGCGCTGACGCCGCTCGTCAGCCCCGCGACCGCCACGAGCGCGGTGCTACAGCGGGCGTCCCAACACAACGCAGATGCTCGGTCGGTAGCGTCCCCGCGCGCGGCTGCCGCCGTCGCGGCCGCCTGCCGGTCGAATTCGTTGAAGCCCCAACACCAGACGCCGCCGTCCCGCAGCGCGCAGGCGCCGCTGATTGCGCTAACGCCGGTCTCAAGGCCCGGCACCGCCACCGGTACGTGGCTCTGCGTCATGCTGTTGTTACCGAGTTGTCCGTTGCTGTTGTTCCCCCAGCACAGAACGCCGTCGCCCTTCAGCGCGCAGCTGTGATCCTCGCCGGAGCTGATCGCGCTGACGCTGCTCCCGAACCCCGACACCGCCACCGGCACGAGGCTGTCCGTCGTGCTGTTGTTGCCGAGCTGGCCGGCCCAGTTGGCGCCCCAGCACCAGGCGCCGCCGGCGCTCAGCGCGCAGCTGTGATCCTCGCCGCCGCTAATCGAGCTGACGCCGCTCGCCAGCCCCGACACCGCCACCGGCACGTTGCTGTCCGTGGTGCTGTTGTCGCCGAGCTGGCCGTTGCTGTTGCGGCCCCAGCACCAGACGCCGCCCGCCTTCAGCGCGCAGGCGCCCTCGATGGCGCTGACGCCGCTTGCCAGCCCCGACACCGCCACCGGCACGTCGCTATGCGTCGGCCTGTTGTTGCCGAGCTGGCCTGCGTCGTTGCGCCCCCAGCACCGGATGCCGTCGTCCTTCAGCGCGCAGGTGTGGCTCGCGCCCGCGCTGATCGCGCTGACGCCGCTGGTCAGCCCCGGCACCGCCACCGGTACGAGGTTATCCGCCGTGCTGTTGTCGCCGACTTGGCCGTGGGAGTTGAGGCCCCAGCACCAGACGCCGCCGGCCTTGAGGGCGCAGGTGTGGCCGCCGCCCGCACTGATCGCGCTGACGCCGCTCGCCAGCCCCGAGACCGTCACCGGCACGGGGCTGTCCGTCGTGCTGTTATTGCCGAGCTCGCCGTCGCGGTTGATGCCCCAGCACCAGACGCCGCCGTCCTTCAGGGCGCAGACGTGGGCGTCGCCGGCGCTGATCGCGCTGACGCCGCTCCCGAGCCCTGACACCGCCACCGGCACGGGGCTGTCCGTCGTGCTGTTGTTGCCGAGCTGGCCGGCCCAGTTGCTGCCCCAGCACCAGGCGCCGCCGTCCTTCAGCGCGCAGCGAAGATCCCAGCCGACGCTGATCGCGCTGACGCCGCTCTCAAGCCCCGGCGCCGCCACGGCTACGTGGCTGTCACAGGGGCCGCCCCGACACCCGAAGCCATTGTTCCAGCACCAGGCGCCGCCGTGCCTGACCGCGCAGGTGTCGTTGCCGCCCGCGCTGATCGCGCTGACGCCGCTCGCCAGCCCCGGCACCGCCACGGGTGCGGTGACGATGCAGGTGTCGGTACCGTCCAGACACACTCTACCGGGATCCCCGAGATCGTCGCTCATGTAGAGGCCCCAGCACCAGACGGCGCCACCGTCCTTCAGCGCGCAGGCGTGGTTCGCGCCCGCGCTGATCGCGCTGACGCCGCTCGCCAGCCCCGACACCGCCACCGGCACGATGGCGTCGGGCGTGGCGCCCGCGCCGTTGCGGCCCCAGCACCAGACGCCCTTGTCCTTCACCGCGCAAGTGTGCTGCCCGCCCGCGCTGACCGCGCTGATCGCGTCCGGCCCCGCGGCGGCGGGCTCCACCCCCGGCGCGCAGTTCGGCGGGTTGCCGGCGCTCTGCTCGACGCTGGTGCAGCCAGTCGTGGTCACCGCAACGCTCGACGTTGAGAGCACGCCCCAGGCGAGCAGAGCGATGCCGGCAGCGGCGGTGGTGAGTACCGCGCCTGCGGCGGCTTTCGGGAGCCAGGCGAACGGCAGCTTGCGCAAGAACAGCACTGGCGCCCAGGCGGCGAGCCAGCCGTTGCGCTCGGTGCGTAAATGGAGCGAAGCCGCCTCGCGCCGGCTCTCGACGCTGAGCCGCCGGAGGATTCCGGACACGTGGTACTTGACTCCCTCGAGGCTGATACCCAGCTGCCGCGCGATCTCCTCGTTGGTGAGCCCGGTCGAGATGAGTTCGATGACTTCGCGTTCGCGGGGCGTGAGCACGCCGCCATCGGTGCCGAGATGGAGCGAAGCCGCCTCGCGCCGGTTCTTGACTCTGAGGCGCCGGAAGATTCCGGACACGTGGTACTTGACGCCATCGAGGCTGATACCCAGCCGGCGCGCGATCTCTTCGTTGGTGAGCCCGGTCGAGAGAAGTTCGATGACTTCCTGTTCGCGGGGCGTAAGCATTTCGGCGGAACGGCTGTTCATCTCGTTTGGCTCCCGGTCACGTGTCCTAGGCCACCACGAGTCTAACGACGACACGACGGGCTTGTCCCTACCCGATACCTATACTTTTTCTTCGACATGCCGCAATCGCTATACCTATCGTGTCACGCTTCGGGGAGCTTCTCAATAGAGCGCGCGCATCCGCGCGAGGTAGACGGGCCAGATCCAGCCCCGATCCGTTCGGTGAAGGCTCCGACCTCGTCGCCGATCCGGATCGGCCCCATGGTTCGATAGTGCGCGCCCATCGTTCAGCGAAGGGCAGGCGTTCAAGACCGCTTCAACGACGTCTTAGGGCATCACGGCGCAGCGCCCTCCGGGGCACGGTTGCGGGCGAGGTGCGCGACGACCTCTTCCGCGATGCGCTCTGGTGCTTCCTGCACCAGCCAGTGCCCGGCGTCCAGCTCGACGAAGCGATACGGTCCCGTCATGAAGTCCGCCGCAGCGGTAACGGCCGTGCGTCCGATCGCCGGGTCCTGGTTGCCCCAGACCATCAGCGTCGGTGTGGCCACCGGCCCGAACGTCACCTGCGGGTCTTGCGGGTCGATCCCGCGCGAGCCACGGTACCAGTTGAGGGCTGCCGTGAGCGCGCCGGGCTGCGTGAAGACGGAGAGGTACTCTTGCACTTCGTCCGGGGAGCTCTTGTTCCAGATGCCCTTGAGCGCCGCGTAGTCATTCGCCGCGAACAACGTTTCGGCCGCACCCGGCTGCTGGAAGAACGTGACGTACTGGCTCTTCTGTTGCTGCGCTGGATCGTTGCGGATGGCGTCGCCGAACGCTGCCACATGGGGCACCGACAGCGCCGTCCAGCTCAGCAGCCGCTCCGGCTTCGCGGCGACGACGGCCCAGCCGCAGATGGCGCCCCAGTCCTAGCCGATGAGGTGGAAGCGGTCGGCGTCCCAGGCGCCGGCGAGCGCCAGCGCGTCGGACGCCGTGTCGATGTAACGATAGTGGCCGGCTTCCTCGGGCCGCGCGCCCGCGCTGTATCCACGCTGGTCCGGTGCGAGGCAGCGGTAGCCTTCCGCCCGGAGCCGTTCCATCAGCGGAAGCCACATATGGGAGGTCTCAGGGAAGCCGTGAAGCAGGATGACCGGCTCGCCACTGCCGGCGGCCTCCCGGCAGCGGAACGCCATGCCATTGGCAATTATCTCGCGCACCGCGATGCCCATGCCGCCCCCGAACATTCGCCACCTTGTAGAAGTACTATCACACGCCGCGCGGGAAGCGTACAGCTCGCCGCGCGTAGGCCCGTGCGTCCCAAACCCGTCGCGATCATTCCCGCTCAGCCACGCGGCGTATCCGGACCCGCGATATGCCGTCCCGGTCCGTCCCAACGCGCGGCGCCCGTTACGCGCGGCTGGTAGCAACGGTTAGCAAAAACGTGGCGATCCGAGGCCGCGCACGGTTACTGGAGCACGCCCTCAGCGAGGAGATCGACGAATTCTTCCTCGCTGAGGCCCAGGATCTCGGTCAGCACCTGCTGATTGTGCTGGCCGAAGGTCGGCCCGGACGCGGTGACGCGAGCCGGCGTCGCTGAGAAGCGCATGCGGCTGTTCTCGACGGGTACCTGCCCGAGCTCGGCGTGTTCGACGTTGATGATGTGCTCCCGCGCGCGCAGTTGCGGGTCCGCGAACACATCCGTGCTTGTTGTCACGCGATGGATCGGGACGCCCTCCGCCTGCAGCAGCTGCTCGATGTCATCGACGTCCCGCGTCGCCGTCCACGTGCCAAGAGCCTCGTCCAGCGCCGCGCGATGCTCGATGCGGGATGCCTTCGTAGCGAACCGCGCGTCTTCCGAGAGCGGCGCGCCGATCGCCCGGCACAGCCCCTGCCACTGAGCATCGTCCGTACACACGATCGCTACCCAGCGGTCATTCCCACGGACGGAATAGACCCCATGCGGAGCGAAGTCGGGCGAATCGTTGCCGCGACGGCCCGTGATCTCTCCGTTGACGGTGTAATCGAGGATCGCCGAAGACAGAAAGTTCATCGACGCCTCTCCCTGCGAGAAATCGATGTATTGGCCCTTGCCCGTGCGGCGCCGATGGTCGAGCGCCGCCACGATCGCCGCCGCCGTGAACTTCGGCGCGATGTAGTCGGTGTACGCGCCCGGCGCACCGGCGGGCGCGCGGTCGGGCCATCCCGCGAGGCCGCCGAAGCCGGCCAACTGCTGGCCCATCGTGCCGAAGCCGGCGAGATCGCGCTGCGGCCCGGTCTGACCGTTCAGGCACGAACTGAGCATGATCACTTCGGGGTTCACCTTGCACAGCGATTCGTAGTCGAGCCCGAACTTACTCATGGCGCCCGGCGCGAAACTCTCGGTGACCACATCGGCCCAGGCGGCGAGCTTGAGTGCGACCGCGCGGCCTTTCGGGTGCGTGAGGTCCAGCGTCATGCCGAGCTTTCCGGCGTTTACCGTCGCGTAGACCCCCGAGCGATCGGGGCCCGGAACGTGGTCCTTAAACGGGGAGAGCGTGCGCAATACGTCCACGCGTCGCGTGCTCTCGACCTTGACCACCGTCGCGCCGTAATCGGCCAGGTAGCGCGTGCCCCACGGACCCGCCGCGACCCACATGAACTCGAGCACTTTGATCCCTTCCAACGGCAGCGCCCACGTCGCCCCGGCAGCCACCGGCCGCGCTTGCTGGCGCGAAGAGAGTTCGGCGCCGATCTCCGTGTTGTGTTCGCCGAGCAGCGGCGGGCGGCGGCGCGTGCTGATCGGCGTTTCGCTGAACTTCGCGAAGGCGCCCGGATAGGTGTGCCTCTCGCCGAGCTCGGGATGTTCCACCGTGGCCCAGAAATCTCGGGCCGCCAACTGCTCGGACCGCACGACGTCCTCGATCGTCGCCACCGGGACGATCAGAAGTCCGCGCTCCAGCCCCATCGTGAACAGCTCGTCCTTCGTGTGGGAGCTGGTGAACCGGGCGATAGCTTCGATGCAGCGGGTAAGCTCGCTGATCGGCTCCTGGCCCGATGAGAGCAGCGTCGTGTACTGGATCCAGTCCTTGTCGCGCGTCGCCTCGTCGACGAAGCCTTGTTCACACATCACTTCCATCAGCCGTCGAGAGAACGGGCCGATGCCGCTGCCGAACAGGAACGTGACGGAAACGTACCCGTCCTTTGCGGGATTGACGAACTTCAATGGGATACCGCCGAAGTTCACGCCTCCTGCAAGGCGCCGGATCTCCGCATCGCCCCAGCCGCTCGCGAGGACGGTTGCCTGCGTCGACATCATCGCCGCCGCCTGTGCCGAAACATCGACGTGCTGGCCAACACCGTCGCGTTCGCGCGCGACGTGCGCTATGAGGGCGCCCACCGCGGCTTCGGCCCCTGCGTGGAGGTACGCCTGAGGTACCGAGAGGCCGACCGGCGGGCGGTCATCGTCGCCGCACATCACCATCGCGCCCGACGACGCCCAGACGGTGAGGTCGGCCGCCGCCCAGCGCGCCTTGGGCCCGACCTGGCCGAAGGGCGTGATCGACACCATCACCAGCGAAGGATTGATCGTGCTCAGGTCACGGTACCCGAGACCCAGCCTATCGAGGTGGCCGGGCGCGTAGGACTCGATGAAGAAGTCGGCGCCGCGCACGAGGTCATGCAGCCGATCGCGTCCCGCCTCCGTGTGCAGGTCGAGGGTGACGCCGCGCTTGTTCCGGTTGAGCGACCACCAGGTCAGGTTGCGGTCGGGGTGCCGCTCGCCCCGGCGAAAAGGCCCCAGCGCGCGAGCGTGAGCGCCTTCCGGCGGCTCGACGACAATCACGTCGGCGCCGAGATCGCCGAGGATCTGGCCGCAAAGCAAAGCGCCCTCATCGGTCAGGTCGAGGACGCGGTACGGGCTCAGCATACGGGTCAGGCTCCCTTTACGGCGCATATGGCGTGCGTGCCCGACAGTCCCTTCAGTTCCTCGTCACGTGACTCGCCAAATGTGCCCGCACGGACACGACCTTCGACGGACTGCTACAGCAGCGAGGATACCAAGATCTCCTCGCCAACGGCGTTCTCCGCGACGTGCGAGACGACGATGACGTTCTCGCCGTAAAGTCGTCGCCATCCTTGATCGCCTCACAGCGTGCAGACCGATGCCGATCTCTATGGAAGATGGAGGGTGGACGACGGAAGATGGACCGCTGGGCGAAAGCCCTCGTGAGGCGACGCGTTGAAAGCCCGCTTCGCGGTTAATTGCGGAGAGTGCCTCCGCGAGCGGATGCGTCCGCACGAGGTCGGTGTCGCGCTGGGTGCAGACGACGACCGCCCTCCTGAGTGGATCCCTCGTCCCAGGTTCCTCGCGGCCGGCGCGAGTATCGTTACGAGCACTCCCGCGGCGATGCCTCGCCCGCCGGTTAGATCGCCGCTTCGCCGGTCTCGCCGGTACGGACACGCACAAGACGGCTGACGGGGGTCACCCAGATCTTGCCGTCGCCGACGGCGCCTGTGCGGGCGTTCTCGCAAATCGCGTCGACGATCTTGTCCACGACGTTGTCCGCGACGATCATCTCGATTTTCACCTTCGGGAGAAAGTCGACCCGAAACTCCGTGCCGCGCCACTGCTGCACGACGCCGCGCTGGCGCCCGTGGCCGCGCACCGGCGTGATCGTGATGCCGCCGTATCCCAGCTCGCCCATCGCCGCCAACACCACCGGCAACCGATCTTCGCGCAGGATCGCTTCAATCTTCTCCATCATGTTCTCCTTCCGTAAATGCGGTCGTAGATGTTCAACGGAGGCGACCCGGACGCCAGGGGAGGAGAGAGGGCCGCCTCCGTATAGCTCGCACGCGTCGGATGACACGCGCGTCGGCTATCCAATCGCCGCTACACCGGCGCCCCGCCGAGGGCGGGTGCGCTGGGCGCGATCGCAGACGACATCCCGGCCTGCTGCAGCAACTCGAGCGGGATGGCGCCGTGCAGCTCACGCTCCATGACGAACCCCGCATAGCCCGGCACACCAAACTCGGGCACGTCGAGGCCCTGTATCTCGACCGAGGGATCGACGCGCATGGAGGTCACCATCCTGTATGCGCCGAACAGAATCGATGTCAGCCCAAAGCCCCAGGCGAAGACCACCGCCACGCTGATGAGCTGCGCGCCGAACTGACCAGGGTCGCCATAGAACAGCCCGGTGACTTCGCCCGGCTGCCCGTTCCAGCCCGTGCCGTAGGTACCGTCCGCGAACAGGCCCAGCGCGATCAGACCCCACGCTCCGCCGAGACCGTGTACCGAGACGGCGCCGCACGGGTCGTCGACATGCGCGACGTTATCGAAGAACCACACGCCGCCGACGACGATGAAGCCGGCGACGAAGCCGATAAGCGCTGCCGCCCAGGGCGAAACGAACGCGCACGGCGCCGTAATCGCGACGAGGCCGGCGAGCATGCCGTTGCACGACATGGAGATATCGGGCTTGCCAAAGCGCCAGCCGGTCCACATCATCGCCGCGGCGGCGCCGAACACAGACGCCGTCAATGTGTTCACGATCACGACGGAGATGCGCAGGTCCGTCGCGCCGAGCGTCGACCCGGGGTTGAAGCCCATCCAGCCGAAGAGCAGGATGAATGTGCCGATGACAACAAACGGGATGTTGTGGCCCGGCATGGCATTAGGCGTCCCGTCGGCGTTGAATTTCCCGAGACGAGGGCCGAGCAGAATCGCGAGCGCCAGGGCCGCGAACCCGCCCGTCGCGTGTACGACACCCGACCCGGCGAAGTCGACCGCTCCGTGACCGAGGTTCGTGCCATCGCCGAGCTGCGAGAGCCAGCCGCCGCCCCAGACCCAGTTGCCGTAGATCGGGTAGATGATCGCGCCGATCGCCAGTTCGGCGAAGATGAACGTCTTGAAGTTGATGCGTTCGGCGATAGCGCCGACGATGATGTAGCCCGCGGTCTCCATGAAGACGACTTCGAAGAAGAAGAGCGCGAGCGCGCCGACGTCGTAGCTGTGGCCCGACTGCAGGAAGAATCCGTGTACGCCAAAGAGGCCCCAGTCGTTGCTGTGCGGACTGATCAGATGGCCCAGCACCATCGCCCCGCCGAGGTTGCCCGGTGCGGCGTTGACGGCAGCCCCGCCGAACTGGAACGCAAAGCCGACGGCCCAGTAGCCGATGAAGGCAATCACAAACGCGGCGAAGTTGAGCATCATCATGTGGCCGGCATTCTTCGCGCGGGTGAGGCCGGTGGTGAGCAGCGCGAAACCGGCCTGCATGAAGAGCACGAAGGAGCCCGTGATCAAGGTCCACCCGAAGTTGATGCCAAGCTTGTTGTGTCCGACCTGGTCGGCCAGCGCCCCGGCGTCACTCGCCGCGCACGTACGGACCGCAGCGCCGACATCCGCTGGTGGTGTGTCGCCATTGAGCGGGCAATCAGGCGACGTAAAGCCCGTTCCCCCGTTGCCGGAGAACGTCGCCGCGTCGCTCGCGCCGCCCGTCACGGTGCCGCTCGCATCGCCGTGTGTGAATTTCGCGGCTATGAACAGGGCAATGAACGTGATGAGCGACAAGGCCACAATCTTCTGAAGGCCGCTGAATGACGATCCCTGCATGGTCTCCTCCCCTGGCTACCGAAAGCGACGAATGCTCGATCTCGCAATACGGAGGATCATGCACCTTCCTGATTACCGTGAGATTGCTGGCGTGTTACGAGTACATTGCGCTCGACGCGAAATTTCCTGTATAGAGGCATTGAGCTGCCCTGGCCATCGGCGACGGGGCATTGGGCTCTTTGCTTCTGAGGACTCGCGCGGTGTGCGCCCGAGCCGGCGGCGTACTCCAGCGCCGACGACGCCAACCCAGCCCATAAAGCCAACATCGCGTCGTTCGGCTGGGGCTGATCCTACCGGCCACGACGTCTCTAACTGCCGCCGACAGGGCGGCAGAGCCGCCGGAATTCGATCCTTCTCCGCGGTTGACCCCACACGGTCTCTGTCTTACGATCCGCGCACGAGCCAGTCCCTTTGGAAAGGCAGCACGCACATGGCAGGCGCACTCACCGCGAAGACGACTACCGGCGCCCTGCGCGGAATCAGCGACGGCCGCGTCCTCGCGTTCAAGGGCATCCCGTACGCTGCCCCGCCCGTCGGGGGACGGCGCTTTCTCCCACCCGCACCTGTGACGCCCTGGCCCGGCATCCGAGACGCACTCGAGTACGGCGCATCCTGCCCGCAGTCGTCGGCGCGTCCACAAGGGTGGTCGCAGGAGCCTTCCTTGTCGGAGGACTGTCTCTACCTCAACGTGTGGACACCCGGCTGCGATGATCACACACGGCCGGTGATGGTCTGGTTGCACGGTGGTGGCTTCAGCATCGGTTCCGGCTCATGGCCCGTCTACGACGGTGCCGCTCTCGTCCGTCGCGGCGACGTGGTCGTCGTCACGGTGAACCACCGCCTTGGAATCTTCGGCTACCTGCATCTGAAGGAGCTGGCAGAGCCGGAGTTCGCGTCGTCGGGGAACGCCGGCATGCTCGACCTCGTCGCCGCACTCGCGTGGGTGCGCGATAACATCAGCGCCTTCGGCGGCGATCCGTCCAACGTCATGATTTTCGGTGAGTCAGGCGGCGGCGCGAAGGTCTCGACACTCCTCGCCATGCCCGCGGCGCGTGGCCTGTTCCATCGAGCGGCCGTGCAGAGCGGTCCGGGGCTGCGATCGCGCGTGGCGACGGGGCAAGCGACAGAGCTTGCCAGGCAGGTCGTCACCGACCTTGCCGCCGGCTCCGTCCAGGCGCTGCAATCAGTGGCCGCGGACAAGCTCCTGGAATTCCAGCGCAAGCTCGGACGCCGCGCCATGTTCTCGTTCAGCCCCGTGATCGACCATCTCTACTTACCGGAGCACCCAGGCGACGCCATCAAGGCCGGCACCGCCGCCGACGTGCCATTGATCGTCGGCTGCAACCGTGACGAGGCAACGCTCTTTCTCGCGATGGACGCCGGGCTCGAGGGCCTGACCGTACTCGACGCTGATCACGTCCCTCCTCGACTCGATAGCCTGGGCGAACACGCCCGCCCGATCATCGAAACCTACCGGCGCACGCGACCAGCTGCCTCGCCGAAGGATCTGCTGGTCGCGATCGAGAGCGACCGCATGATGCGCATCCCCTCGATTGAATTGACAGAGCGGAAGCTCGCGGGCGGCAAGGCGCCGGTGTATATGTACCTGTTCTGCTGGGCGGCCGGCCCGCTCGGCTCGGCCCACGGCTACGAGATCCCCTTTGTCTTCGACAACGCCCGGCCGCCCGTCATGCCCGAATCCGTCGGGCGCGGAACTCTGGCCACTCAGATGAGCGAAGCGTGGATCGCTTTCGCTCGCAACGGCGCGCCCGACCACCCGGGAATCCCGCACTGGCCCGCGTATTCGCTTCAGGATCGCGCGACGATGATCTTTGACCGCGACGCTGCCTGCGTGCAGGACGACCCGTCAGGCGAAGAACGGGCCGCGTGGCAAGATGCGAGCGTGCCGGTGGGCATGCCCGCCTGACTGTCCTGCTGAGATGCATGCACTCAGCCGGGGCGCGCGGGATCGGACGCGCCTTGGGGTAGCGCGCGACGAGGCCCATGGCATCGCTGAGTTAACGAGGGCTCAGCGCTCGACGGCCCGCGCCATCGACCCCGATCGCGAACTGCAACATCGGATTGCACTCTGGGCCTTGCCGGCGCGAAGCGAACTCAGCTCCAGATTAGACACCCGGCATTGGCAGGTCTGTGTTCCAGATGTCCACGGCGAGCTTCCAAGCGCCGTCCGTCTCGCGCTTCCACACCACCACGTACTTGCCGCCGTCGTCCACAACAGCTGCGCCCGGCGGCTGAAGCCTCATCGTGTACGCCCCGACCTCGTATGCCGTGTCGCCGAGCTCGGTCACCTCAATCGTTGAGAGCGTCAGCACTGGGATGCCCAGTTGCTGGATCATTCCGTCGAACAGGGCCTTGGCCCCGGCTCGTCCACGGACGGTCTCTGCGTTCGGCGGCAGGACGACGGCATCCTCCGTGTACAGCGCCGCCACCGCCGAGGTGTCACCCCGATTGATGGCTTTCATGAATTGCTGGTTCGTCTCCTCAATCCTGCTGCGAACGGCCTGCACCATCTTGTGCTCCTTCCCCAAATCGGATCGTCAGTAAGGACCATGTTGCGTCGGCGCTGCGCTTCCGTCAAGACCCAAATGCAGTCGGTGTACGGAAGGAGGCGGGGGTTAGGTACCCTGCCACAAATGACCAACACCGACGACCAGGGGATCGAGCGCGCCGCCGAAGCACTCGCCTCCGCCCGATACGCCATCGCGCTCGTCGGCGCTGGCATCAGCGTCGAAAGCGGCATCCCGCCCTTCCGGGGCCCCGGCGGCCTCTGGACGAAACAAGGCGAGCCCCCGATGGACGGCTACCAACGCTTCATGCTGGATCCCCGCGCCGGCTGGCAGGCTATGCTCGCGCGTCGCGCGAACAACGAGGAGTTCTCGCGCGCGCTCAGCGCCGCCGTGCCAAACGCCGCCCACCTCGCGCTCGCCGGTCTCGAGACGATGGGCGTCCTGCGCCACACGATCACCCAGAACATCGACAACCTGCACTTCGATGCCGGCAGCCGCTCGGTCACAGAGATCCACGGCAACCGCACGAAGGTCCGCTGCATCGACTGCGGCGGCCGCTGGCCCTTCGACGAGATCGACATCGGCGAGCCCGAGAACCTGCCGCCCGCCTGCCGCCTCTGCCGGGGCATCCTCAAGAGCGACACCGTCATGTTCGGCGAGCCGATCCCGCAAGCGGCCCTCAGCGAGTGCCACGAGCAGGTCGCCCTCGCCGACTGCATGCTGATCGCCGGCACGTCAGCGAGCGTGACGCCGGCCGCCTGGTTCCCGCAGATGGTGCTCGAGCGCGGCGGGGTGCTGGTCGAGGTGAACACCGAGCCCACCCCCTTCACCCGGCAGGCGCTGGCCTCCATCCGCGCCCCCGCCGGCGAAGCGCTGCCGCAGCTCGTCGACCGTATCCGCGCTCTCGTCAAGAGTTGACGCCGCTCTTCGCGGATGTTCTGATCCACCTGGCAGGTTCGGCGGGCCAAAAATGTTTCACGTGAAACATTTTGGCCACCGCCGCGCGCTACGTACGAAGGGACCGTCCCATGACAACCGCTGCTGACCTCTGCATGCTTTCGCTCGAAGACATCGCCGCCGAGATCGCTTCGAAGCGGATCAGTCCGGTCGAAGTGACCGAAGCCGTGCTCGCTCGCGTCGAAGAGCTGAACCCAAAGCTCAACGCCTACATGACGCTGACGGCAGAGCAAGCAATCGCATCGGCGCGCATCGCGGAGAACGACATAGCGGCGGGCACATACCGCGGCGCGCTCCACGGCGTACCCGTCGGCATCAAGGATCTCTTCGCCACCGAGGGCGTGCGGACAACGGCGGGCAGCAAGATCCTGTCTGACTGGTGCCCCGACCACGACGCAACCGTCGTAGCGAAGCTCAACGAAGCCGGCGCCATCAGCGTCGGCAAGCTCGGCATGCACGAGTGGGCCTTCGGCGCTACGTCCGACAACGTGCACTACGGCACGATCCGCAACCCCTGGGACACCGACCGCGTGCCCGGCGGCTCGTCCGGCGGCTCCGGCGTGGCGACCGCGGCCGGTATGGCGTTCGCCACCCTGGGCAGCGATACCGGCGGCAGCATCCGCACCCCCGCCTCGCTGTGCGGCTGCGTCGGCATGATGCCGACCTACGGACGCGCCAGCCTCTTCGGTGCGGTGCCGGTCTCCTGGTCCCTCGACCACCCCGGCCCGCTCACACGCACGGTCCGCGACGCCGCCATCGTCCTGCAGGCGATCAGCGGCCACGACCCGCTCGACCCATCGACCGAACGCGTGCCAGTGCCAGACTGGATGAAGAACATCGAGCGCGGCCCGAAAGGCCTCCGCATCGGCGTGCCCAGGCAGTACTTCTGGAAGGACGTCGATCCCGAAATCGAGGCGCTGGTCTGGACGGCGATCAATGCGCTCAGCGAAGCCGGTGCTGTCGTGACAGAGGTCGACCTTCCGGACGTCGACGCATACGCCGCCGCGATCGGATCGGTGATGCTCGTCGAAGCGGCCGCCTACCATGCCGACAACCTGGCTGCCCGCAGGCAGGATTACGGCACGCAGGTAGCCGCGCTGCTCGACATCGGTGGTCGGATCTCGGCCACCTCGTACGCGATGGGGTTGCGTCTCATGCAGCACGCAAGGCTCGGCGCCGCCGATGCCTGGCTCGAAGGCATCGACGTGCTGGCAATGCCCACGACGCCGGTGCAGACGCCGACGATCGAGGAGTCAAAGAAGCAGGACCCGTCCGCCGCGCTCGCGCGCAACACATCCGTCTTCGACTTCACCGGCCAGCCAGCGATCTCCGTCCCCTGCGGCCACACGTCGGGAAACATGCCCGCCGGCATCATGTTCGCCGGCCGGCTCTGGGATGAAGCATCCGTGCTCTGGGCTGGCCACGCGTATGAGCAGGTCAGGGGGCCATTTCCCGCGCCGCCGCTGTCGTAGTGCGCCTCGCGAAGGATTACCGTCATGGATACCGACGGCCGCGACCGCGAGCGCATCGAGCCACCGAAGGGCGTCCTGTACGCCTCGCCGAACTGGGCACCGGCCAGTATCCGGATTGCCTTCCACGTTATCGGAAAGGAACGCCGCACCTCGCGGTGTACGATCTCGCTGCCGGCGCCATCGTCGCTCGCGCCGGCTGAAGCAAAGGGGGAGCGGTGGCCTTACCGAGACTCGTCGTCCTCGTGCGCCACGGGCAGTCGGAGCATCACGTCCAGCGCCTCACAGGCGGCTGGACCGAGTCGCCACTGACCGCGCTCGGGCATGAGCAGTCGCGGCGGTTGGCCGCTCGCCTCAAGGCCGAGCTTGGCGACGCGCGCATCGCGCTGCACACGAGCGACCTTCAGCGCGCAGCGCAGACGGCGGCGCACATCGGCGAGGCACTCGGCGTCGAGCCGATCGCCGACGCGCGCCTGCGAGAGTTCGATAACGGCGAAGCGGTGAACATGACGCTCGACGAAGCCCGCGAGCGATTCCCCGGCGTCTTCGACTTCCCGTGGAGAATCGACGACCGTCCTTTTCCCGGCGCGGAAACGGGCCGCGAGCTGTACGAGCGCGTGTCCGGCTTCCTCGATACCCTGTGCGCCGGCGACCCCGTGCCCGTCGTCGTATCGCACGGAGCGGCGATCGAGTGTATGATCGCGGCCTGGCTCAAGATCACGCCTGAGGCGCTCGAGCCAATAGGGTTCGTCCATCACACCACGGGCGTAACGACGCTAACGCGCGACCGATTCGAGCGCCCGCTCATCGCCCGTCTCAATGACGTCAGCCATCTCGCCGGCATGGACGGATGGGTCCGGCTCGATTACGTGGTTCCATGGTGAGCGGCTTGCACTCGACGTGCTGGTTGTGAAGCCGGATTGGCCCCGGAGGATCATCGCACATCGGCGGTATTAGCAGCTGGCTGTTTCCAACGTCCAACATCCAACCTCGAACATCCAACTCACCGCCGGCCGCGGACGGGAGCGCGGCGCTGGTAGCGGCCGCCGGCGCGGGGACGCGGCGTCGAGCCCAGCGAGCCGTACGATGACTGCGCGAACTCGTGCAGCGCGCTCTGGTCGTCGAGCATAGCCTTCCGCAGCTCGATGACCTGGTCGCGCAGCAAGGCCGCTTTCTCGAACTCCATCTGCTTCGCCGCCGTCTTCATCTGCTGCTCGAGGTCCTTCACGAGCCGGACCATCTCATCCTTCGGCAGCGACTTCACGTCGTAGCCGGTGCGCTCCTCGGCGACCTTCTTGATCTGGTCGGTGATGTCGCGGATGGCCTTCGTGATGCCCTCCGGCGAGATGCCGTGCTCTTCGTTATACGAGCGCTGGATCGTCCGCCGCCGTTCCGTCTCGCTGAGCGCGAACTTCATCGAGTCGGTGATGTTGTCCGCGTACATCATCACGTGGCCATCGACGTGGCGCGCCGCCCGGCCGATGGTCTGCACCAGCGATCCTCCCGACCGCAGGTAGCCCTCCTTGTCGGCGTCAAGGATGCAGACGAGGCTCACTTCCGGCAGGTCCAGCCCCTCGCGCAACAGGTTGATGCCGACGACGACGTCGTACACGCCGAGCCGCAGGTCGCGCAGGATCTCGACTCGCTCGAGCGTGTCGATCTCGCTGTGCAGGTAGTGCGTGCGCACGCCAGACTCCTGCAGGTAGTCGGCGAGGTCTTCGGCCATGCGCTTCGTCAGCGTCGTCACCAGCACGCGCTCGCCGCGCGCCGTGCGCTGCTGTACCTCATAGAGCAGGTCATCGATCTGGCCGCGCGTAGGGCGCACTTCGATCACCGGGTCCAGCAACCCGGTCGGCCGGATCACCTGCTCGGCGACGCGCGCGCTCACCGAAAGCTCGTGCGGTCCCGGTGTCGCTGAGACGAAGATCACCTGGTTCAGGTGGTTGCTGAACTCCTCGAAGTTCAGCGGCCTGTTGTCCATCGCCGACGGCAGGCGGAATCCGAAGTCCACCAGCGTCTGCTTCCGCGAACGGTCGCCGTGGTACATACCCCGCACCTGCGGTATGGAGATGTGCGACTCATCCACAAACATCAGGAAGTCGTCCGGGAAGTAGTCGAGCAGCGTCCACGGCGTGCTGCCCTGCGCGCGTCGCGCCAGGTGCCGGCTGTAGTTCTCGATGCCCGAGCAGTACCCTGCCTCGCGCATCGTCTCGAGATCGTAGTTGGTGCGCTCTTCGAGCCGCGCCGCCTCGATGATCTTCCCCTGCTCGCGGAACTCTCGCACGCGCTCGTGCATCTCGATCTCAATGTCGTGCATCGCGTCTTGCAGCTTGTCCTTCGAGGTCACGAAGTGCTTCGCCGGGTAGATGTCCACGGCATCGCGGTCGGCGAGCAACTCGCCCGTCAGCGGGTCGATCTCGATGATGCGTTCCACTTCGTCGCCGAAGAAGTCGATCCGCACCGCCAGTTCCTCGTACGAAGGCTGGATGGTGATGCTGTCGCCCCGCATGCGGAACTTGCCGCGCACCAGGTTCATATCGTTGCGCTCGTACTGCATGTCGACGAAGCGCCGCATGATGCGCGAGCGGTCGAAGCGCTGACCCTTCCTGAGCTGCACGACGAAGCTCTGGTACTCGTCCGGTTCGCCGAGGCCGTAGATGCACGACACCGACGCAACGATCAGTACGTCGCGCCGCTCGAACAGCGCCCGTGTCGCCGCGTGACGCAGCTTGTCGATCTCTTCGTTGATGTCGGCGTCTTTGGCGATGTACGTGTCGGTGCGCGGGATGTACGCCTCGGGCTGGTAGTAGTCGTAGTACGAGACGAAATACTCGACCGCGCTCTCCGGGAAGAACTCCTTGAATTCGGAGCAGAGCTGCGCCGCGAGCGTGCGGTTCGGCGCCAGCACCAGCGTCGGCCGCTGGTAGTGCTGGACGACGTTGGCCATCGTGAACGTCTTGCCGCTGCCGGTGACGCCGAGCAGCGTCTGCGCCCGGTCCCCTTCCTCGAGGCCGCGGATAAGCGTTTCGATCGCCTGCGGCTGGTCGCCGGTCGGCTGAAAGTCGGAGACGAGCTTGAATTCGGGCATGAGCATCCAGTGCTGGCGCCAATTCGGATGATGGGCTGCACTCTCAGGATACCAAGCCCGTCGTACGCAACGGAGTCGTTGGACGAGCCGAGGGCGTGGGCTCCTGACAATGGGGTGGCAGCAATGGTTGCGGGTTGGCGCACCTCAGCGAGCCGCCGCGGCCTGGCCGCCGGGACGACGAGGTGGCGAGTCAAGCCGCGCTAGACTCGCTCCCGCAGAACGCCCGCAGCGGTCAGCGCGAGCAACCCGGCGGCACCGGACAGCAAGCTCAGCCATTCGAGCCCGGCGCTCCGATCGCCCACGCCCGTACCAGCACGAGGCAGCTGCGCCCCGGCCCCGGCCGCGCCGGTCGCCGGCACCACGATGGGCTGCGCAGGCGCGGCCGTCGGGGCGATGCCGGACGTGTGCGTGGGCGTGATGATCGCCGTCGCAACGGGGGCGCCAGTTGTCAAAACAGTAGCCGTGCCCGTGCGCGTGGCGGTACGGGTGGGGCCGGCGGTGTTCGTGGCCGCCGCGGTATTCGTGGCCGTGGGTGTGACGACGTCCCGCACGGTGATGGTGCCCATCATTTGCGCCGCGTGAATGGCGCAGTGGTAGGCGTATGTGCCCGCCACGGTGAACGTGTGCGCATATACGCCGGTTGCCTGCAAAGGACTACCGAGTTCGGCACCTGTGTCGGAGGTCACGGTGTGGAGGATGGAGTTTGACGCAGGCCAGGTCCATTGCACAGTGTCGCCGACGTTGATGGTGAGGGCAGCCGGGGAGTAGTCGAAGTTTTCCACGGCGACATCCTGAGTCGCGGGGGCCGCCGTACCGCGCAACGGAAACAGCAGCATTGCCCCAGATACCGTGAGCAGTACCACACTCGAGAGCGCCAGAGCCGTGACGCGAGTCATTCGGTCCTCCTTCACAGACGTTTCTGCCACGCCTCGAATTACGAGCGGGAACGTCATCTGGATTGCCGCTCCGCCGGAAGCGCCGATACAATTCGCCGGGTCCTGCGGCCGAGGAGGATGCGTGCGCGTACGGAAGGCGGTGGTGCTGGCGGCCGGGTACGGCACGCGCCTGCTTCCCGCCACGAAGGCGCAGCCCAAAGAATCGCTCCCCCTCGTCGACAAGCCGATCATCCAGTACACCGTCGAGGAAGCCGCCGCCGCGGGCCTGACGCAGGTGATTATCGTCACCGCCGCCAGCAAGCGTGCGGTCGAGGATCACTTTGACCGCTCTCTGGAGCTGGAGATGCTGCTGCGCGAAAAAGGCGACCTCGCGCGCCTGGTGGAGATCCAGAAGATCAGCGAGCTCGCCGATATCATGTACATTCGGCAAACAGAGCAGAAAGGCATCGGACACGCCGTGCTGCAGGCCCGCAATGCCGTCGGCGATGAGCCCTTTGCCCTGCTCTTCCCCGACGATGTCCTCGTCGCCGATGTCCCCGTGACGAAGCAGATGGTCGACGTGTTCGAAGCGCGCGGCGGCTCGGTGATCGCCGTGCAGGAGGTGGCGGACAGCGAAGTCGAGAGCTACGGCATCGTCGGCGGCACCGACCTCGGTGACGGCGTGATGCGGGTGGACGCCCTCGTCGAGAAACCGAGGCTCGATGAGGCGCCATCCAGGCTCGGGATCGTCGGCCGCTACATCCTCACTCCGGAGATCTTCGAAGTGCTCGCCCGCACGGCGCCCGGCAAGGGCCGCGAGATCCAGCTTACCGACGGCCTGTCGTCCTTGATGGAGACGCAGCCCATCTTCGCGTACCAGTTCGAGGGCCGGCGCTATGACACCGGCAGGCCGCTCGGGCTCCTGACCGCATCGATCGAGATCGGCCTGCGCCGTGCTGATATCGGCCCGGGTCTACGACAGTTCCTGCGGACGCTTCCGCTCGACGACTAGACTTCGCGCATGAACGATCCGTCCGCCGCGCCACGCAAGGTCATCGGGCGCATCCTCTCGCTGGGGTTTCCGCTGCCGGGGCCACAGGTGGACAACTACAGCTTCCTCAGCGCGCCGTCGTTCTTCGACTACGACGCTATGGTCGTCGACCCGCACGCACTCTCGCAGATCGTCGAAGGCGTCGTCGACGGCTCCGTCGAAGCAGCGACATTCGCCGACGTCGCCATCCGCGACGAGCCCGCGTCGCCGGTGTCCGCGTCACTAGTCGACGTGCTGCTACGGCGCCGAGACGAAACGGCACGGCTGCTCGCCAACGGCGGCGTCATCGTCTGCTTCGCGCATCCGCCGGACCAGCACGATGCCATCGCCGGATCGGGACCGCTCGATGACTACTTCTGGCTGCCCGGCGAGGCAGCCGCCGCCTGCCGCGCTCCCGCACTGACGCCGGGCGACGGCACGCAGGCGTATGTGGTCGACTACGTGCATCCGCTCGCGTCATTCGTGCTGGGACAGCTCGCGAACGTCCTCTATCGCGCTCACTTCGACGAGAAGCGGATATCCAGCGCACACGTCTTCGCCCGCAGCCACGGCGGAGCGGCGATCGGCATAGACATCGCTGTTGGCGAGGGGCGCGTCGTCATGCTGCCCGCACTGCGCGCGGTGCCGGCCGGTGATGCGCGCTACGCGATGTCCGATGCGCTGCAGGCGGGCATCCGGCGCGCACTCGGCGTCATGGCAGCAGGACGGGAGCCGTACTGGATGCGGGACTACGCGCTACCCGGACTCGAGGCGCGCGAGTCGGCTCTGTCCATCGCGCGGGAGGCGCGCGGAGCGGCCCAGACCGCGCTCGAACAGGCGGAACGCGCGTGCGAAGAGCTGGCCCGATACCGCCGTCTGCTCTGGCAGGAAGGCGCGGTAGGCCTCAATGAGATCGTTGTTGAGGCACTGCGGCTGATCGGGTTTGAAGTGTACGCGCAGGATCCCAACGCTATCGAGTTGCGCACCAACGACACCTCGGTCCTCGTGGAGATTGAAGGCAGCGAGCATCCAATCGATCTTGCGCCGCATTATCGTCTTCGACAGCGGATCGAGCAGGCGATCGAACGGCGGGGGACCGCGCCGCGCGGGCTGGTGATCGCGAACGGGCGCAGGCTCGCGGCGCCGGGCGATCGCGGAGACGGCATCGGCGACGCGCTGCGGCTGGCGTCCGAGACGATGCGTTACGCCATCGCGCCGACGCCCGGGCTCTTCGGCGCGGTCGCGGCGCAGCTCGCAGGGGAGGACAGCGCCGTCGCCGCATACCGGTGCCGGCTGCTCGCGACGGATGGGATCCTCGAGGGCGTGGCGGAAGCTTGATCTCGCGCACCTGCACCGGCATGCTCTCCGCGTGGCGCTAGCAGACGGAGTCACAGGACGCGAAAGGTGGTCGCATGTCATCGAAATGGGCGCTCGTGCTGGGCGCATCGAGTGGCTTCGGGGGCGCCACGTCGGTCGAGCTGGCGAAGGCGGGATACGGCGTCTTCGGCGTGCACTTCGACTTGAGATCGACGCTGCCGAACGCGGTCCGCGTGCAGGACCAGGTGAAGGCCGCCGGGCAGGAAGCGCTCTTCTTCAACATCAACGCCGCTGATCCGGACAAGCGAACCGCCGCGCTCGACGATATTCGTGCGAAGGTCGGCGACAGCGGCTACGTCCACGTGCTGATGCACTCGCTCGCGTTCGGCACGCTCCTGCCTTTCATCGAAGACAACCCGAAGGGGCGCATCAGCCAGAAGCAGATGGACATGACGCTCGATGTGATGGCGCACAGCCTCGTGTACTGGTCGCAGGACATGGCGACACGCAAGCTCCTCGGCCGCAACAGCCGCATCTTCGCGATGACCAGCTCCGGCTCGACGCGCGTCATCGCTGCGTACGGCGCGGTCTCCGCCGCCAAGGCCGCGCTCGAGTCGCACATCCGGCAGCTCGCGTTCGAGCTGGCGCCGCTCGGCGTCACCGCGAACGCCATCCGGGCCGGCGTCACGGACACCCCCGCACTCCGCCGCATTCCCGGCGGCCCGGAGCTGCACCAGCGTGCGATGGAGCGCAATCCGAGCGGCCGCGCGACCACGCCCGAAGACGTCGCAAGAGCGATCGCGGTTCTTTCGGACGAACGGCTGTACTGGATGACCGGCAACGTCATCGGCATCGACGGCGGCGAGGAGCTGAGCGCGTAGGTGGCGGGTCGGACAGGTCTGAAGACGTGTCCCCACGTGTCGGCGCGGCACGTACCCTGCATCGGGCGTGGCGTTTTGGGGCGCTCAGTTCAGCGTGGTCACTTCTGATTGCGGATCTTCCGTGCGGTGGGAGTGTAGATTCGTCGGTGATGACAGCGTAGACTACGGATCCTCGTGGGATGCGATCAGGCAGCAGCAGTAACAGGAGAGTGATTCGTGGCACAGCGATCGGAAGAGTTCGCGAAGCGGTTCGAGCAGGTGAACAGCGAGTTCGCGCAGGCGGTCGAGTCGAGCTCCGACGCGCAGTGGCGCGCGGTCTGCAAGGACGAGGGCTGGCCGTTCGGCGTGACGGCGCATCATGCCGCGGTGAGCACGGCTGGCATCTCGGGACTGGTGAGCGCTATCGTGGCGGGCGCGGCGCCGGCGCTGACTCAGGACCAGATCGACGCGGGGAACGCGGCCCACGCCAAGGAGCAGGCGAACTGTACGCGGGAGGAGACGGCGAAGCTGCTGCGCGACAACGGCGTGGCGGCGGCGCAGATGGTGCGCGGCCTCAGCGACGAGCAGCTCGCCAAGCAGGGATCGTTCGTCGGGCATGATATGACCGCGGGGCAGGCGATTGAGGGCGTGCTGATCGGGCACGTGGCGGGCCACCTGGCGAGCCTGAAGGCCGCGGCGCCGGCATAGGTTGCCAACGTCGGACGAGCCAGCAGCCGAGCCCTCTCGCAACCCATGCCATCGCCGATGGCGGGTCGAACATAAAGGCGCTCGGCTGCGGTG
This sequence comes from Chloroflexota bacterium, assembly GCA_030774575.1. Classification (GTDB taxonomy): domain Bacteria; phylum Chloroflexota; class Dehalococcoidia; order DSTF01; family JACRBR01; genus JALYKW01. The sequence continues at coordinate 95,441 of JALYKW010000025.1, forward strand.
TGACGATGTCGATGCCCGATGACATCGGTGAACAGAGGACCAAGGCCCTCTGGTTCAGCGATCGCGGTTTACGGAAAGCGCTCACAACGAGATGCTTCCGCACCTTCAGCGCCAACCTTTGCCCACCGACTATAGCCTCGTGAAAGCAATTGGCGAGGTTAGAGCGCTCGGACAGGCAGCCGTGGTGAGTTCTGTCATTATCCTGTTCATCGTTTCATGCAGCTCAGGCGGGAAGGCGCAACCCAGGTACTCATCCAAGTTCGCCACCGCGACCCCAAACATCGCGGCTGCCGCCGCAATCGAGCGGCCGCTCACCGACACCGACGCAAAGAATCTCACTCTTGAGGCCTGGCAGTTTGGTCCGGGGTTCGCGGCTTACGAGGCAGCGCAGAGTACGTCAAGCCTGAACGTGGCCGATCTGGAGGGGAACCCCTGTACCGCTGACCTCGTGAACGCGCTGAAGAGTTTCCATTTCGAGCGGGGTTACAACCGAGATTGGGTCAGGCCAGCGGGCGCCCAAAGTGGTCTGGCTGCTGGCGTCGGAAGCTATGTTGAGATCTACCCGGATGCTATCGCAGCACACGGCAAGTTCGCTTTCGATCAGGCAGACTTCGCAAAGCCGTCTCCCGCTGGTTGTGATGTGCAGGTGGAGTCGTCGGCGACATTCCCGGTCGACTCTCCGGTCGGCGAGGAAGCATTCGGATTCCGCAGAACCATGCCAAATGCCGGGAACACACTCAGCACCTATACGTGGGTCGAGTTTTGGCGCGGCCGGGTCATAGCGAGCACGGATGTGATTCGTGAGGATTCTCGAGATGCGTCCAGCGACACAACCCAGTTTGCGCAGACATTGGACGCGAACATTGTGCCGTCGTTGACCCAACCCGAGCCCACGCCAGCGTTCTAGCGCGGCACCATCTCCGGCACACTTCTGCGATCGTGACCCGGCACCCTCCGAACGTCACGTCGCCGGTGACCACAGATTATCCCATCTCCACGCCCTTCTGATAGCATTCCCACATGATCAACACGCGCACGGTCGTCGTTCCCGAGAACTTCTACCATGCCGGCTACATTGAGCCTCGCTTCGCCGATCCGCCGAACAAGAGCGTTCCTACCAATACCATCATTGATATGCGCGCCTGCGAATTTGTCGCGCCGCCCGCTGTATTATGGTGCGCTGTCTATCCGTTGCTCGCAGCGCAGGCGGGTGCCACGACATCACTGTGGGTTCCCTCCAATCTGGGAGTCTGCGTTTACCTGCAGTCAACCGGTCTCTTCGAGATCCTCAAGGCTGGCGGAGTGGAGATTGACGATCGGGGAATAAAGTTCCAGGAGGATCGCCAGGTTGTGCTGCCCGTGAGCCGCTTCTCAAGCGAATCCGACGTCACCGATCTGGTCGAACGCTCCACAGATCGTTTGGCGACATCCTCGCTCGGCGCCGCAAACATCATCCCGGTGGTGGGCGATGTCTTCGCCGAACTGGCGAATAACGCAGTGCAGCATGCAGAATCGTCCATCGGGGCCTTCGGATTTATCCAGTTCAGACAAACGCAGAAAGGCAGGCGATTCGTTTGCGTCGTGGCAGACGGGCGGCATCGGCATAAGAGCCTCGCTCGAGAGGAATCCGAATCTTAGGGCTCTGGTCCCCTATGACTGGACGGCAATCGAACGAGCCCTCGAAGAGCGCGTCTCGGGTACAGGCGACGCGACGAGAGGCATCGGCCTATATGCCATTGCCGAGGAGATGAGTATGGCCGGACGACAGATGATTATTCATTCCGGACAAGGGATGATGGCCGTCAGTGCACTCAACGATCGCGCGCAGAGGACTACTCACTTTCCGGGAACGCTGATTTCCGTCGAGATTCCCACATGACCGTTGTGAAGATGACGGACTTGATAGAGAATACGGTACTTGTCTCTCGGGGCGCGGCAAGCGGTGTTTCGGACGCAATCGAACACGCATTCCAGAACGATCCGGACACCATCGAATTCGACTTCTCAGGCATTCGCGTTCTCGCGCCTTCATTCATCGATCAATTATTCATCGTTACGGAGCGAGTGCGCGACTCGTTAGGCTTGTCGGAGAACGCGACCATTGTTTTGCGAAACTGCCCTCCGGGGATGAAAGATAAGCTCAGCGCAATTGGACGTGCGCATGACGCCGATGTTGCACCCAGGGAGGACGGTACCTGGATGTTAAGTCACTTCGCGTAGGACGTCATCCGTCCGTTGTAAAGCCTTTTGCAAACGCGCCGCTCTCACTACGTTTGCTAACAAAACCTCCTCCTGACGCGTCGCGGGTGCGAGAGAAGAGCGTCGCTCCGATTCGAGGTGGCACACGGCGTAGCTCTGGCCTCCCACACTGCAGAGATCACCGTTCCGGAAGCCACATAAGGACTTGAGATTGCCAGCGGGCCGGTAAGCCGAATTCTGTACCCTGTCGAAACAGGGCGGTGGCCATCTATCCGGGCCGTGCGTTGGCGCGCGGCTCGAGCGGTCTCCCAGGACTCTCGGACTTCTTGCGCAAGTAGTCATGTGCCGCGTAGCAGCATCGCATGCCATGCGTGCGAGGCGCCGTGGGCGGTCTTGATTGCTTCTTGCAGCCACTGTCGGGCGTTCTCGTCTAACGCGGGCGATGCGAGCGCGAAGTCGGCGACGTTGCGGTCGATCTCGAGGTGGGCCGCTTTGTAGAGCAGGGCCACTTCAGGCGCGACGATGGGGATGCCTCCGGGAGTGATTCTGCCGAACGTCGCCAGCGGCAGGCTGACCGCGCGATTGCGGCGGAAGAGCCAGCGGTCGCCGTCGTGCCGTTCGAGGAGCACTTCGAAAGACCATGCATCGCCGCCGCGGCGATGCGCCCAGAACTGGTGCTGGTCTTCGCTGAGCGGGTCTCGCCATGGTGTGAGCTTCCCGGTGCCGACGACGACGTAGAATTCGAACTCATCATCAAGCTGGCGCAGAGCTTCGGCGTCGGCACGCAACATCGCGATATCGATGTCGCCATGGGCTCGCGTCCGGCGGCCGAGGAAGAGATCGATCGCCTGGCCGCCGGCGATCCAGAACGGCACGCCAAGCGCCACGAAGCGACGATGCGCTTCGGTGACGGACAGCGGTCGCGACGCGTCGAGCGGTGGTGGTGTGGGCATGGAAGTTCGTGCCAGCGGGCCTGTAAGCCGAATTCTGTACCCTTGCGGGCGGTGGCCATCTATCTGGGCCGTGCGTTGCCGCACGGCTCAAGCGGTCTACCCGGGACTCTCGGACGGGCCGTCCATAGCCTCTGCCGAAGCAGAAGCGCGGTCCCCTATTAGGCCTTGCTCCGGGTGGGGTTTGCCCGGCCGCCGTGTCTCCACGACGCCGGTGCGCTCTTACCGCACCATTTCACCCTTACCCGCGGTTGCGGGCGGTATGTCTCTGTGGCACTTTCCGTCGCGTTCCCGCGCCCGGCCGTTAGCCGGCACCCTGCCCTATGGAGTTCGGACTTTCCTCTCCTCGACGAGCGAGAAGCGGCCACCCGGCCCGCTGGCACTCTGTAGGTTATAGGTTTTAGGGGTTAGGGGTTAGGGACCAGGTTCCAGGGGGTTAGGGGTTGCGTGCGCAGCCATATAGGACTTGATCCACTCCAGCGCCCCCATCGGCGATGGATCGACGCCGTGCAGGAGGCCGAGATAGTAGCTCATGAAGTCGCCGAGCTGAATTGCCCACAACATCTGCGCCAATATCGAAGGCCCGGGCACGTGCACGACTTCCGCGGCAACGCCCGCCGTATGTAGTTGCTGCAGCGTCGCCTCGACGCGCAGGACGATGCGCGGGTGCATCGACGCGTGCCTGAGCAGCACGACGTGCAGTAGCGGCAGAAGCGCTCGCGGCGCCCCGAAGCCGAGCGGCGCATTGTGATTCATTTCCGGTAGTTCGTCGGCGACGGCCCAGGCCTTCGCGTTCTCATTGATCTGGGTGCGCCAGCGGTAGGCGACCGGCGCCAGCGCCTGGGCGCCAATGATCACGGCGAGCTTACCCTGGAAGCGCCGCGCAAGCTCCTTCGCGGGGTTGCCCGCCTCGGGAACGTCACGTGAACACTCCTCACACAGCGTCTGCATCGCCTCCAGCGCCAGTCCGAGATCCGCGCCGAGGTCCGGCAACAGCCCGAGGCCGCCGCAGATCGCCAGCAGAGACGCCGTGCTCCAGCCCAGGGCGGACCGCGGCTCGCCCTGCCACTCGAACCCGAGCGACGGTATGTCGTGCTTGTCCGCGAGCTCGCCGAGCTTGCCGCCGGTGGTGATCGCCACGCACATCGCGCCGGCTTCAACCGCGGATTCGAAGGCAGTCACTGTCTCTTCGGTGTTGCCGCTGTTCGACGATGCCAGCACGAGCGTGCGCTCGTCCACGTAGGCGGGCAGCCCGTATCCGCGCACCACCGACACGGGCACACGGGCTCGGACATCGACCGCCAGCGCCTGCACCAGGCCACCACCCACACCGGAGCCACCCATTCCGAGCACGACGACCCTCTCGGCATCGCCGTAGGCCTCCGGTAGAGGAAGCGCACGGGAGGCGGCCCAGGCGCTCTTGATCTGCTCGGGGAGGCCGGCGATGCGATCGTAGAGGCGTGTCGGATCGAGCCGCGCGTAGATATCCGGCGAATCGAGCACAGATGCGGACATGGGCACGTTGTAGGCGATGGGAGATCAGCGGTCAATCGGGAGCATCGCCTTCTGGACACTCGTTGCCGCGGGCGCGAGAATCGGGGCATGCAACGACCGCTTCACGGCACCCGCGTCCTGGACCTGACGATCTGGCAGCAAGGGACGTACGCGACAGCGATGCTCGCCGACCTCGGCGCCGACGTCATCAAGGTGGAGGAGCGTGCGTCCGGCGATCCGGGGCGATACGCCTGGATCGAACCGACGCTGGGGCTCAGCAGCTACTTCGAGGCGCACAACCGGGGCAAGCGGTCTGTGGCGCTCGACCTCAAGCATCCGCAGGGACGCGAGGTGTTCCTCCGGCTGGTGGCGGGTTGTGACGCCATGGTGAACAACTTCCGCATCGCCGCGATCGGCCGGCTTGGGCTCGACTACGAGTCGGTGTCGGCGGTGAACCCGAACATCGTTTACGTCCACGCCTCCGGCTTCGGGCCGGCCGGGCCGGACGCCGATGCCGGTGCCTTCGACTTCCTGGCGCAGGCGCGCGGCGGCTTCGCCAGCACGAACGGCGAGCCGGATGACCCACCGGTGCCGGCGCAGGTACCGATCGCGGATCAGGTGGGCGCGCTGCACGCCACCATCGCGGTGCTCACCGGTCTCGTCAGCCGCAACACCAGCGGCCGCGGCATGCGGCTCGATACGTCACTGCTGGGTAGCCAGCTTTCGATGCAGTCCTTTGACCTGACCAGGCATATGTTCAGCGGCAACTTGCGGCATCGATCGCATCGCGGCGGCTCGCGTCCATTCTGGCGCATCTACCGCGCGGGCGACGGCAAGTGGTTCGTCATCGGCATGCTGCTGGAGCGAGCATGGCCGGAGGTTGCGCACGTGGTCGACCGGCCGGAGATCGCCGACGACCAGCGCTTCGACTCATTCCGAAAGCGCACGGGCGAGCACGCGGCGGCACTGATCGCGATACTAGACGAGGCGTTCCTCGCCGCGAGCGCGCGCGAGTGGGTGGACCGACTGAACACCATCGGGCTCTTCTCCGCGCTCGTACAGGACTACAGCGAGGTCGCGATGGACCCGCAGGTACTCGCGAACGGTTACGTGCACGAAGTCGAGCGCCCGGGACGCGATCCCGTGCGGCTCGTCGGCAGCGGTATCGCGGCGAATGGCGAGCCAATGAACGTCGAGCGCCTCGCGCCGCAGCACGGCGAGCACACCGAGCAGGTGTTGCTCGAGGCGGGGTATACGTGGGACGAGATCGCGCAGCTCTGCGCGGCGGGTATCGCCGGGCCGGCGCACACGGTTGAGCATGCGGACAGTTAGCCGGTACGAAGGAGCAACCTGATGACGATGGTGATGCCCAAGATCTTCGTGCCGGGCGGCAGTCCCGACGACGCGCTGGCAGCCGAGGCGGCCGGGGTCGATGGCGTCTTCGTGGGCGATCACGTGACGTTCTATGGCTCCGGCAGCGACGGGTTGATGAAGCTCGCGCCGATCGCCGCGGTCACCTCGAAACTGGAGTTGCAGACGTGCGTGTACCTGCTGGCGTTGCGCCACCCGACGCCCGTAGCGCTCCAAGCGGCCATGCTCGATTCCCTTTCGAAGGGGCGGCTGGTGATGGGTATCGGCATCGGCGGCGAGGATCCGCACGAATGGTGGGCGTGCGGCGTCGACCCGAAGACGCGCGCGCGGCGCACGGATGAGGGCATGCAGATCCTGCGTAGTCTGTGGACGCAGGAAGAGACGACGTTCGACGGCAAGTACTACCAGCTCAAAGGCGTCCGCATGCGTCCGAAGGCGCACCGGCCGCGCGGCGTGACGATGCAGGTGGGCGGGCGCTCTGACGCGGCTCTCCGGCGCGCGGCGCGCTATGGCGACGGCTGGACGGGCATCTGGGTGTCGGTACGGCGGTTCGTGGAGGCGGGTGAGCGCATCGCCGAGTTCGCCGCGAAGGCGGGGCGCGCGGACGTGCGCTTCACGCGGGGCATGCAAGTCTGGATGGGCGTCGACGCCGACCGCGCGCAGGCGCGAGAAAAAGTCGCGGGCAGCATGCAGGCCTTCTACAAGATCCCGTTCGAGCAGTTCGAGAAGTGGACACCATACGGCACCCCGGCGGAAGTGGCGGAGTTCATCGCGCCGTACGTCGAGGCGGGATGCGAGCACTTCAACTTCGTCATGGCCGACGCGCCGGAGGCGATCCTCGAGCGCTCTCTCGCTGTCACCGAAGCACTGCGCAAGATCTGCGCCTGAGGCTACTCGATCACCGGCTTCTCCATTGTGACGAACGAGGCGACGCGGCTATGGTCGATGAAGTTCCTCTCGTCTTCGAGGGCGGCCTGCAGCTCCGGCGTCTGCATCGCCGCGCGCAGGGCATCGAGGTCGTCGAACCAGAGCTCGGCGGCGCCGTCATACGGCGGAGTCTGACGGGTATAGGTCTCCGGGACGACGTGGCACTGCACGTAGCGGCGGAGACCGGGAATGGCGCCGGCGATCGGCGCGTGGGTCCCGCGCCAGTACGCCTGGAACTCGGCGACGGTCATCTCGGGCTTCTTCGAGATGCAGTAGATAAGCTTCACCATGCTTGCCTCTCCCTGGCTGCGTTTTCGTTACTGTTCAGGTGGTTGTCCACAATGCCGGTTCGGCGCATGATGGGCAATACGGCGGGCTAGGCCGGCCGAGGGAGATGCCGTGCGAATCTTGAATGATCTCCGAAATGAGCGCATTATGACCGGAGAAGACCGCGCGATCGACGGCGTCGTGCGCGTCCGCGGCTTCGATTTATCGATGCAGGGGTTTGGGCTCGTCGTCGGCACTCAGGAGCCGGTTGCGCTGCTCGTGCATGAGGCGGGGGTGATGACGCGCCAGTCGTTGCCACCCGGCGGGTTGAGTCCAGGGCTGAAGGTCGCCATCCTTGGAGCGCCGCTGCTCGCGATGGCAGTGGGCCGAGTGTTGAGAGGACGGAGAACGTAATGGAAACTGCAACAACCGACGAACTGGTCACGAGGATCACGAACCTTCCCGATCAGCTGGGCTCGACGGCATGCTTTGGGATGCCCCTCGAGCGTGACGGGCACACACTCATTCCGGTCGCCCGCGTGTCGTTCGGATACGGGCTCGGCTTCGGCCGGGGCAGCGGCTCGAATGGCCACGCCGGTCTCGACGGTCGCGGCGAAGGTGGCGAAGGCGAGGGCGGCGGTGGCGGCGGAGGCGGCTCGTCGACGCCCGTGGCAGTGGTCGATGTGTCGCAGGGGCGGGTCGAAGTGCAGCCGATCGTCGATTCCACCCGGATAACGATCACCTCGATGATGGTCGGCGCGTGGGTCAGCTTCTGGCTCTTCCTGACAATTCGCACCATCGCGCGAGAGGGCGGGAAGACGCGCCGTCAGCGGATCGAGAAGAGCGGCAGTTAGTCAGGCACGCTAAGCTGGCTCAGGCGTCGCTTCATCCGGCGGCGACGCCGCCTGCCCCGCTTGCTGCTCGATCCATTTGAGGGCGAGCGGAGTGCACGCGGCGCAGGCGACCGAGTGCTTTCCAAGCGCGGTGCCGCCGCTGGTCACGAAGGTCCCGCAAAACGCGCATTTTCCCTGTGGCATGGTGCTTCCTTGTCACGCATGACGCGCGAGGCGCGTCAGCCTTGTGCTTTGACTTCTTTCAGCGCTTGCATGATCTCCAGCGCGTGACCGGCCGGACTGACCTTAGGAAAGACGCGCGCGATCTTCCCATCGGGCGCGATGATGAAGGTGGTACGGTCGACCCCCATGTACTCGCGGTCCATGAATTTCTTCGGCCCCCAGACGCCGTAACGCTCGGAGACTTCGTGGCCAGCGTCCGCCAGCAGCGGGAACTGCAGGCTGAACTTGTCTCGAAACTTCTGGTGCGACTTCACGTCATCGGGGGAAATGCCGAAGAGCTTCGCCTCGCCCGAAATCAGCCCCCAGCTATCGCGGATCTCACAGGCCTCGGTAGTGCAGCCGGGAGTGTCGTCTTTCGGGTACCAGTAGAGGACGACCCACTCGCCGCGCAGGTCCTCGAGCTTGACGGTGGCGCCGCGGTCATCTTCAAGCTCGAACGACGGTGCGGAATCGCCTTCTTTGAGTGTCGTTGCCATATCCCGGCCTTTCTAGGCCAACATCGAGAGGAGTAATGTCGATGCGGTTATCGTAGTCGGTGCCGACCCGTAGATACAGAGACCACGCTGAACCCTAAGCAGCAGCGGCATCTTCGGGGGCGTCCGCTTCGACACGCTCTTGCGAACGCAATTCTCGTGAGTAGCAGACGTCCACGTGGTGGTAGTGAAATCCGCTCGACTCGTAGAGGGCGAGCGCCGCCGAGTTCGACTCTTCGACGTAGATCGCCGCGACATCAGCGCCGCGGGCAGTCAGATGGGCGAGGCTTGCCTGCACGAGGAAGCGTCCGAGACCGCGGCCGCGACCTTCCGGTGCCACACCGATGATATAGATCTCTCCGACGCGGCCCTCGCCTGGGCGCTCTTCGAGTTTGAGCCACGAGAAGCCCGCGAGGTCGCCACCGGACTCAAGCATGATCAGGTCCTGCGGGTCGAACCAGGGCTGGGCGGTACGCGCGTACAGGTCGTCGAGGGTCCAGGCGCCATTCTCCGGGTGTCCCTCAAAGATGCGATTGTTGAGCGCAAGCCACGTCCCGTCGTCGCTGCCCGAAACGAACGGTCGCAAGGTCAGCGGCGGCTCGGAAAGCGGTGACGGGCTCGGCGTGGCCATGTGGCGATGCAGGTGCAGCAGCCGCCTCGACGGCGTGAACCCGAACTGCGCGGCGATGCGGCGACTCGCCACAGTGTCGTTGTACGCCCAGAGATCGAGAGCGCGAGCGTTTTGGCCGTTGGCGTGCATGATCGCCTGCGCGAGGAGCAGGCGGCCGACGCCGCGCCGGCGGAAATCCGGGTGCACGACGAACTCGCATGAAGCGCGCCGCTGGTCAGCATCGCCGTAGGTCACGGTGTGGGCATAGCCGGTGAGGCAGCCGTCGTCGAAGGCCAGGACCGCGGACGCCAGGTCGTCGCCGCGGCGAAGGCGCAGGAATTTGTGCTCGCCGAGCGGCCCGTGGCCGTCGGCGTGCGTGGCAGCACTGATGAGCTCGGGGAGCTGTGCGAGGTGCTGCGCTTCGAGCTGCGAGACAATCTCGATGTGATGCATAAGGGAACCGGAGGAGTATCGGCAGGCAGCAGGGTCGGAGAAGGGTGCCACTGTGAATTGTAGTTGCAACTCTTTGCAACTCGCAATCCCCACAACGTCGGGGCTTTCGACACCGGCTCAGGCTAGCTAGGTAAGGGTGATCAACCCGAACAACTTGACCGAATCGCAACAATGGGCCTTGATCGCAATTTGGGATCGCGTCGACATGGCGAAGTCTTTCTATGCCTTGGCAATGCGGTCAATGCGCACGGAGACGCCAGCGCGCCTGTCCTAGTCGGGCGCGATGTCCTGATGAACTGCGTGCTTATCTATAACGGTGGCGGCGGGTTCTTCACGCTAGCGGTCTGACGGCGCGCCAGGTCGCGCACGATCCTATCCGGTCCCCTTGGCATTTCACTGGCGTGCGCCTAATGAACCTAGCTTCGCATCACGGATATGGATGATTCCGTATACGCAGGGGCCGAAACCTAGCTTGCTTCGGCGGGGGGGGGAATCCCAGAGCAGGCGCGCTACCGGACTGCGCCACTCCCCGACGCCGCGGCAGTATAGCGAAGCGCGTCGGGCAAGCTGGCGGCGGTCGGCTGCGGCTCAAACGCCGACCCGTCTCGAAACGGTGAGATAGGCCACTCGAAGCCGAATGCCTCGAATTCAGGCTGAGCTGCGGCGTTCGCGGCGAAGGGCTCCGGCACGACCTCCGACTGCCGGAGAGCGCGGGTGATGAGGCGGTCGAGGGCGGCGTGCTTGTTCAGTACTAGCATGACGGCAACTGTCGCCGTCCGCCGCCGACCGTGCGATAAGGGATACCCCGCACGCCGGCGCTGCTCACCCCTGCGATCGGGCTCGCTTCGCGCCTATTCGGGGCGGCTTGCCGTTACGCGGCGGGGGCGTTGAGCGACGCGAGGGCGTACTCAGCCAGGCGCTGCACGGCTTGCTGCGACAGCGCCAGCGCGCCGTCGTCTTCCGGGTGGCGCTCCCGGTGTCGGGAAGCTACGCCCTCGGCGATGATGGCGAGCCGCCAGGCGGCGAAGGCGCGGTAGTACCCCATCTGGGAGACATCGCGGCCAGTGCGCGCGGCGTAGCGCCGCAGCAGCTCGCCGAAGGGCGGGAATGCGCCGCCAGAGGTCGGGTCGTTGGTCAGGGGCAGCGGGTCCGCGGCGTCATGCCAGTAAATGCCCATGTGCCCGAGGTCGGCCAGCGGGTCGCCGAGTGTGCAGAGCTCCCAATCGAGCACGGCGGCTATTTCGCCCCGGCCGACATCGGTGATGCAGTTGCCGAAGCGATAGTCCCCGTGGACGATGGTCACGCCCTGCTGCCTCGGGATCGCGCCGCGCAACCGCGCCTCAACGTCGTCTATCAGCGGCAGCTCTCGCGTGCGCGAGCCCGCCCACTGCTTCGACCAGCGGGCCACCTGGCGCTCGATGTAGCTGTCGTGGCGGGAGAGGCCGGACAGACCGGCAGCTTCGAGATCAACGGCATGCAGGTCAGCAAGGACATCCATGAGATGACATGAGATGGCTCGGAGCGAGGCTGCGTCGAGCTGTGCGGCTTTCTCTGGCACGTCGAGCACGACGCCGTCGACGAACTCCGTGACGGCGAAGGGGGCGCCGTTGACCTCCGGATCCTCACAGACGGCGAGGGCGCGCGGCACGGGAACGGGCGTCGGCCCGAGCGCCTCGACGATGCGGTACTCGCGGGCGACATCGTGCGCGGTAGCCAGAAGGTGGCCCAGAGGAGGGCGGCGGAGGACGCAGCGGCGACCGTTGGCGTCGGTCACGCAGTACGTGAGGTTGGAGCGGCCGCCGATGATCAGCTCGTAGCGGAATGGCGGCGCGAGATCTGGCACGCGTTCCGTCAGCCACGCGCCCACGCGGTGTTGGTCGATGCCATCAGGCGCGTCGGAGTCGGTCATGGATCGCGATCTCGCTTGGCTACGCTCGGTGTCATTGGGTCAGAGTACGCGCTGGGTGGTCTTGAAGTGGCGCTTTGCGATCTCCGCGAGGATGTCCGGGCCGCGGGACGAGACCACGGCGCGCGCGACGGCTTCGACCTGGGAGGAGGCGCCTTTGGGGAGCCGGGTACCAGCGGTGCGCCCGAGCCGGTCGAGGCGGCGCAGGAATTCTGCGCGGGCAAGAATCGATGCGGCGGCGACGGCAGGATCACGCTCCGCACGGTGCATCTGCACCAGGCGCACTTCGCGACCGCGTTCGAAGAGCGCATTGCGGATGAGTGACTCGTCGCCGAACTGGTCTGCGACGGCCGCGCTCGCGTCGGGCGCGCGCTCGATCACCCTCTCGATAGCGCGAGCGTGAGCCCACGCGAGCATGCGGTTCACGCTGCCGAACTTCGTCCACAGCTCGTTGTAGCGCTTGGGCATGATGACTATGACTTCGTTCGGAAAGGCGCTGGCGATCTGCGCAGCCAGTGCGAAGGCGCGGGGATCCGTTAGGTTTTTGCTGTCCTGCACGCCAAGCGCTTCGAGCACGCGCCAGTTCTGCGCTGTCAGCGCGACGGCGGCGACGACGAGCGGGCCAAAGTAGTCGCCCTTGCCGCTCTCGTCGCTGCCTACCCAGCACTCGGCGTCATCGAGGACGGGCTCGATGGCGGCGCCGGCGCTTTTCGACGCCTTGACCAGCGAGGGAGATGCGGACAGCAATGCGGCGATCGCATCGGCGTGCGGCGTGTCGGGCTGATCGAAGACGATCTTGCAGCCGCCGGTCTTCGACGGATAGACGTTGAGGGCGAGCGAGAATGTACTGCCGCGTAGCCTGACGCGCGTGCCATTCTGGAGGGTGGCGCGCTCGGCGGCACCGCCCGCCGCCGCCGCATAGCGATCAAGGGCACCGAGCACGAAGGCGGCGTCCGCAGGGATGGTGATGCTCTTCGGCGCCACCTCAGGCGCGAAGAACGACCACGATGTCGTCGTCGTCGCTGACGGTGACGCGGTCGACCGCTTCGCGAAGGCCGGCGTAGCGGTCCGCGAACGTTGTCTCATCCCAGGCGTCGAGGAGCTGGGTGATCGCCCGTTCGCGCGCACACCGGCGTTGAGGCGCGTCGACATAGGAGCTAATGCGGAGGTCGGCGGCTTCGATGATGTCCTCGACCTCGAGCCGGTCGCTCGCGGCGGCCAGGCTGAGCTTGCGCAACTGCTCGCGCGTCATGCGGCCCTTCGCGACAGCATCGATGTAACCCTCTATGCGGTGGTCGAGGGCGCGGAGGCGTCCGAGCAGCCGGCCACGGTCATGCTGCTGCGCTTCGACTACGACAGCGGCATCGTCGCCCTGCGGGAAGCCGTCACCGGACGCGAACACTGCTACGAGCCGGGCGCGGACGTGGGCCTCGAGCTCGTCGGCGCGACATGTGTGATAGCTGCAGACGCTCTGGTTCGTTCGGGACTCGCACTGATAGTACCGGTAAGAGTTCGAGACGCGTTCGCCGCTCCGGCGCTTCCAGCTCTGTTTGCGGCTGACGCCGATGAGTTTGTTGCCGCAGTACCCGCAATAGGCGAGGCCGGAGAGCAGGAACTGGGACGAAACGCGCGGCGCGTGGCTGGTCCGGCGGGCGCTGAGCCGGTCCTGCACCGCGCGGAAATCATCGGCAGAGACGAGAGCGGTGTGGCTACCGGGGACCTTCACGCCGAAGCGTGAGTACGTGCCGAGGTAGACGCGGTTGCGGAGAAGATCGCGGATGCTGACCATGCTCCAGTTGCCGCCGCGGCGCGTGCGGATAGCCTCCTGGTTGAGGCGGCGAGCGATGAGCCGGATGCCGAGACCTTCGTGCAGGTACAGCCGGAAAATGTACCGGACAACGACGGCCTCCTCGGGTATCAGCTCGAGACGGCGGCGGCCGCCGACCTTATACCCATACGGCGGGCGGCCGAGGACCTCGCCCTTCACGGCCTTTCTGCGCATGGCTGCGCGCACGCGATCGCCCAGGCTTGCGCCCGTATCCTGAGCGCTCCATAGCGTGACGATATCTCCAATCACGTCGGCGGAGCCGGTGAGCGGCTCAACCCGAGCGCCGAGACCTTCGAGCTGAAAGAAGCAGCACGTCGCGTCTTTGTGGCCGGTGCCCAGCGCTCCGATGTCGGAGACGACGACCACGAGATCCGCGTCCTGCCCGCGAACGTATGCCAGGAGCTGGCGGAATCCGGGTGCGTGACCGTTGCTGCCGCTGGCATCGACGAAGGTGCTGGCGACTTCGTAGCCCTCACGGGTGCAGTGATCGAGAAACGCCTTGTTCTGTTCGGCGACGGAACGATCGCGCGCGGGCGACTCACGAAAGTAGCCGATAGCCCTCATACGTTCACGTAATGAGGATGCGCTCGCAGTTGGGACACTGCACGAGCGCGCTCCCCGCCCTTGCTTTGTTCACCAGGTTCGTAGGCAACGATATCCGACAGCCGGTGCAGAGATTGCGGTCGAGCTTCGCCATCGCCCGGCCGGCGTGCGCCACACGCAAGCGATCGTAGGTCTTGAGCAGATTCGCGTCGATGTACGCCGCGCGTTCGCGGCGCTGTTCGTCATATACGGCGATCTCGCTGGTCAGGCGCTCGACCCGCGCAGCGAGTTCGGCCTGCTCTTCGCGCCAGGCGGCGTCGATCGCCTCGTGCTCAGCACCGGCGGTGCGGGCTTCGTTCCCGGCGGCCTCCGCGGCAGCCAGCGCTTCGAGATCGCGATCCTCGACGGCGGAGAGATGTCGCTTGAGCTGGTCGATGTCCGCCTGGAGATCGCCGAGCTCCTTGGGGCTCTTGATGGCGCCGCTGTAGAGCTTCGTCTCCTGGGGCGTGATCTTGGCACGCAGATCCGCCGCCTCGGTCTCTATCGAACGCTGCGCCGATTCGGCCTGACGTTGCGCCGTGAGCAAACCGTCGTAGCGGGCGCGCGCGGCGATGAGCTCTTCCGAGTCGCTAATCCGTGCGTGCGCGTCTTCGAGCGACGCGCGGCGGCTGTCGAGCGCAATGTCGGTTTCCTGCAAGCGCCAGAGGTCGGCCAGTTCGGTCATCGGGGGCAGTGATACCATCGGACTTGCACCGGGGCGCGGCGGCAATCGCCACCGTGCGTCTCTTCGTCATCTACGGTTGGGCTCCGAGTGTTGGAGCGATTATAAGTCCGAAGCGGGATAGGGAATAGGGCTTGCCACCGGAGATCGCCCCGGATTAGGGGCCGCGCCGCATAGCGAGTTTGATTTGCGCCGGCCCGGACGCGGTCGTTACGCTGAGTCATTCGCCGGAGGTGGACGCCGTGCAGTTCAACGTCTCTTCCCTCCTTCGAGAACACACCGGGGCCGTCCGCGAGTACGACATCGACGACGACCTTGTGGTGGACGGCCAGCGCCACCACGCGAGGGGGCATACCCGCTTCGACCGAACGCCGCGGGGCGTCCTGGTGCGCGCGACGCTGGACGGGACGGCGAGCGCGGACTGTAGCCGCTGCCTGAAGCCGATCACGTATGACGTGAATATCACCATCGAGGAAGAGTATTTTCCGACGATCGATATCGATTCGGGCGCCAAATTCGAGCTGGCAGAGGGAGAGGATCTGGAGGCGTACCGAATCGACGTGAGGCACTTCATCGACCTATCGATGACGGCGGCGGAGTACTGGGCAATTGCTCAGCCGATGGCGCCGGTGTGCGACGAGGCGTGCCGCGGGCTCTGCCCCGACTGCGGTGCCGAGCTGAGCGCGGGCGAGCACGCGTGCGCGGCGGACGGCGGCGACGCGCGCTGGTCCAAGCTGGCGAACCTAAAGCTCGGATAGCTTGTGCGCGGACGCGGCTCCACCCCACAAACGGGCGGCGAAATCGCTACGCAAATGCGATACGCCGGCAAGCGCCTCCGGAGTACACATAATTCACGCCGCTTCAAAGGATCGGTCGGTATACTTAGGCGGAGCCGTGCGAGTCGCAGGATGTAACGGACCGCCTCGAAAGGCACTCCCAGACTCACTTCCGCCACTCGGCCGCGCCTCCTCAACCGTATCCTCAACGGAGAGCGTGCTGCATGACTGACGCCAACCTCGACCAACTCTGCATCAACACCATCCGCACGCTCTCGATGGATGCCGTGCAGAAGGCCAACTCGGGACATCCGGGAGCGCCCATGGGTGCGGCGTCGATGGCGTACACGCTCTGGGACCGCGTGTTGAAGCACAACCCCAACGACCCGGCATGGCCAGACCGCGACCGCTTCGTGCTCTCGGCGGGCCATGCTTCGATGCTGCTTTACAGCCTGCTCTATCTCACGGGCTACCCGCGCATCACCCTCGATGACATCAAGAACTTCCGCCAGTGGAAGAGCCCGACCGCCGGCCACCCCGAGCACGGACTGCTTCCGGGCATCGAGACGACGACGGGGCCGCTGGGGCAGGGCTTTGGCAACAGCGTCGGTATGGCGCTGGCCGAGCGGTTTCTGGCGGCGACGTTCAACCGCCCCAGACATCACATCGTGGACCACTACACCTACGTCATCGCGAGCGATGGCGACCTGATGGAAGGCGTGTCACACGAGGCCGCCTCGTTCGCCGGGCATCAGAAGCTCGGGAAGCTCGTTGTGCTCTGGGACGACAATCTGGTTACGCTCGACGGCCCCGCTGGCCTCTCGTTCAGCGAGGACGTCGCGACGCGATTCGAGGCGTACGGCTGGCACGTGCAGCGCATCGATGGGATGGATATTGAGCAGGTCGCCTCGGCGCTGAGGGCGGCGCGCGAGGAGCCGGAGCGGCCCTCGATCATCTGCGCCCGGACGCACATCGGATTCGGCAGCCCCAACAAGCAGGATTCGAGCAAAGCGCACGGCACCCCGCTCGGCGAAGAGGAGATCAAGCTCACCAAGCGGGCCTACGGCTGGCCCGAAGACAAGCGGTTTTTCGTCCCCGCCGAAGCACTGGCGCACTTTCGCGAGGCCCAGAACCGCGGCGCAGAGCAGCAGGCAGGATGGCAAGCCCGCTTCGATGCCTACGCTGCGGCGTACCCGGCAGAAGCCGCGATGTTCCGGCGAGCGATGGCCGGTGAGCTTCCCGATGGTTGGGACCGCAGCCTGCCGTCGTACACCGCGGACGACAAGGCCATCGCGACGCGCGCGGCGTCCGGTAACGCGCTGAACGGCATCGCCGACGCTCTGCCGTTGCTGATCGGCGGCTCCGCGGACCTTAGCGAGTCGAACAACACCGACCTTAAGGGCAAAGGAGTCGCTTCGGCCGAGAACCCTACCGGACGGAACATCTACTTCGGCGTGCGGGAACACGGGATGGGGGCGGCGATCAACGGCATGTCGGCGCACGGAGGCGTGATCCCATTTGGCGCGACCTTCCTCGTGTTCTCGGACTACAACCGGCCGACGATCCGGCTGGCAGCGCTCAGCGGCTTCGGCTCTATATTCGTGTACACGCATGACAGCGTGGGGCTCGGCGAAGATGGCCCCACCCACCAGCCGGTCGAGCATCTTATGGCGTTACGGGCGATACCAAAGGTGCGGGTGATCAGGCCCGCCGACGCTAACGAGACTTCCATCGCGTGGATGGCGGCGGTCGAGCATCGCGACGGCCCCACCGTACTGGTGTTCTCGCGGCAGGCGGTGCCAAATCTCGCCGGGACGGCGGGCGGCGGTGCTCGCGGGCTGCTTCGCGGGGCGTATGTCGTCAGCGAAGCAAGCGGCACCGGGCGGCCCGATGCAATCATCATCGCTACCGGATCTGAGGTCGGTGTCGCGGCGGCGGCGCAGGAGATCCTGGCGCAGCGCGGCGTACGGGCGCGGGTCGTCAGCATGCCGTGCTGGGAGCTGTTCGAAGAGCAGGACCGGGCGTATCAGGACGAGGTGCTGCCGCCCGTGGTGCGTACGAGACTTTCGGTCGAGGCCGGCGTCACACTCGGATGGTGGAAATGGGTCGGCGACGAGGGCGACAGCGTCGGCATCGATGGCCGTTTCGGCGCATCGGCGCCGGGACAGACGGTGCTCGACCATCTCGGTTTTACGCCGCAGAACGTCGCAGAACGCACGCTGGCACTGGTCGAGCGCCTGAGTGCGGTGGGGTCTTAGGCATATGCGAATCGCGATCGGCGCTGACCACGGTGGCTTCTCGCTGAAGCAGCTCATTGTCGCCGAGATGAGATTGCTGGGGCACGAGGTGATCGACAAGGGCACCGACAGCGAAGAGCCGGTGGATTATCCAGACTTCAGCGAGGCGGTCGGTGACGCGATCGCATCGGGAGAGGCGCACCGGGGAATCATCCTCTGCGGAAGCGGCGTCGGTGCCTCGGTGGCGGCAAACAAGATCGTTGGGGTCCGCTGTGCCGTCTGCCACGACACCTATTCGGCGCACCAGGGCGTCGAGCACGACGACATGAATGTGCTGGCGCTGGGGGCGCGAGTCGTCGGCCCCGAGCTGGCGTTGGAGCTGGTGCGAGCGTTTGTGGGCGCGCGATTCTCGAGAGAAGAGCGCCACGTGCGCAGGCTGAACAAAGTGCTGGCGATCGAGGAACGGTACGCCGGCAACGCCGACCATGCCGGTGATAAGGAGAAGATCGATGCCTAATACTATGCAGGATCTTTACGAGAAGCAGCGCCAATCGCCCTGGCTCGACTTCATCCGCCGCAACATGCTGAACGACGGCGGACTCAAGCGGTACGTCGAGCAGAATGGGATTCGGGGCGTCACGGCGAACCCGACCATCTTCGCGCAGGCGATCGGGGCGGGCGACGACTACGACGAGCAGATCGCCGAACTGGTTCGAACGGGGACGCCGACGCGCGAACTCTTCGAGCAGATTGCCATCACGGAGATTCAACACGCCGCGGATATCCTGCGGCCGGTGTTCGATGCCTCGGACAGCGGCGACGGGTACGTGAGCATCGAGGTATCGCCGGAGAAGGCGTTCGATACGCAGGGCACGATCGACGAGGCGAAGCGCTGGTGGAAGAACATCGACCGGCCGAACCTGCTCGTAAAGATCCCGGCCACGACTGAAGGCGTGCCGGCGATCGAGGAGTGCCTGTTCGCCGGCGTCAACATCAACATCACACTGATCTTCGCGCTTTCGTTCTACGAGCAGGTGATGGAGGCGTATCTTCGAGCGCTCGAGCGGCGCGTGGAGGCTGGACTCGATGTGCGGCGCACGCACTCCGTCGCGAGCTTCTTCGTCAGCCGGGTTGACACCGCCGCCGACAAGCTCATCGAAGCCAAGATCGCCGAGACGACGGACGAATCCGAGCGGACGAAGCTGCAGGCGCTGCTCGGACGAGTCGCGGTGGCCAACGCCAAGATGGCCTATCAGGACTTCCTCAAGACATTCGGTGCGGAACGCTTCAAGAAGCTACAAGCCGCGGGCGCGAAGGTGCAGCGGCCGCTCTGGGCCAGCACCGGCACCAAAAACAAAGCGTACAGCGACATCCTCTACGTCGAAGAACTGATCGGCCCGGACACCGTGAACACTATGCCGCCGGCGACCATCGATGCCTTCCGCGATCACGGCGACGTGCGGCGGACGATCGACGAAGGCCTCAACGAGGCGCAGCGCGTGTTTGCGGACCTCAAGTCGGCGGGAATCTCGCTCGACGAGATCACGGCGAAGCTGCAGAAGGACGGTGTCGAGGCGTTCACGAAGTCGTTCGACGAGATCAGGGAGATTACGTCAAAGAAGGCCCAGCAGATCAAGGATCGGGTCAGCGCGGCGTGAGGCTGGAGCTGGGCTCATACGGTGCGGCAGTACAGCGACGCATCGATGCGCTGTCGAGCGATGACGCGGCCGCTCGGATCTGGCGCCATGATGCCAGCTTCTGGGGCGGGGATGCCGAACGGCAGAAGTCGGTGGCGAACCGGCTGGGGTGGCTCGAAGTCGCGCAGCAGATGCGAGCCGAAGCCCGCCCATTGCAGTCGTTCGCGGCGCAGGTGCGGTCCGAGGGCTTCCGTGACGCCGTCGTGCTGGGCATGGGCGGAAGCTCGCTGGCGCCGGAGGTGCTGCGGCAGAGCTTCGGGCCGCGCGAAGGCTGGCCCGCGCTGCACGTACTCGACACGACGGATCCGGCAACTATCCGTTCGGTCGTCGAGCGGATCGATCCCGCTCACACGCTCTTTTTCGTCTCGTCGAAGTCCGGCACGACGATCGAGGCGCTCTCGCTCTTCGCGTACTTCCACAGCCTGGTCAAAGCCGCGAAGCCCGGACGGACGGGCGAGAACTTCGTTGCCATTACCGACGCGCGCACGCCGCTGCAGGACCTGGCAAAGGAACACAGCTTCCGACGCGTCTTTACGAACCCGGGCGACATCGGCGGCCGCTATTCGGCGCTCTCCTACTTCGGGCTGGTACCCGCTGCAGTTACGGGGATCGATGTAGCGAAGCTGCTGACCCGCGGCATCGCCGCTGCCGAGGCGACGAAGCTCCCTCAGAGCGAGGCGCTGAGCCTCGGCGCGGTGCTCGGTGAGCTGGCGCTGGCGGGGCGCGACAAGGCGACGTTCGTCGTCGCGCCGAAGATCGGCTCCTTCGGGTTGTGGGTTGAGCAATTGATCGCGGAGAGCACCGGAAAGCTCGGGCGAGGCATCCTGCCTGTAGCGGGCGAGCCGCTCGGTGGGCCACAGCACTACGGCGGCGATCGGCTGTTCGTCCAGTTGCGCCTCGCCGGAGATGGGGCCGCGGACGACGATGCGGCGATCACTGCGCTGACCGCCGGCGGGCATCCCGCGGCCGTCATCGATCTGGCGGACGCCTACGACCTCGGACGCGAGTTCTTCCAATGGGAGTTCGCGGTAGCTGTTGCCGGGCATGTACTCGAGATCAACCCGTTCGACGAGCCCAACGTGCAGGAATCGAAGGACAACACAAAACGCGTACTGGAGGAGTTCGAGCGCACCGGGACTCTGGATGTAACCGGCATAGACGAACGCAGGGAGCCGATCGCGCTAACATCGCCCGACGCCATTGCCGAAGCGTCGCTGGAAGACGCAGTCCGATCGCTCATTGCCGCGGTCGCGAAGCACGACTACGTTGCGATTACCGCATACATCGAGCCCACACAAGGAGCCGAAGCGGCATTCGCCGCGATGCGCGCGACGATCCGCGATGCCACCGGAGCGGCGACGACGCTGGGCTATGGCCCCCGCTTTCTGCATTCGACGGGCCAACTCCACAAGGGCGGCCCGCCGACGGGAGTCTTTCTGCAGGTGACTGCTTCCGACAGCAGCGATATTTCGGTGCCCGGCAAGCCCTTCACGTTCGCGCAGCTCAACCGCGCTCAGGCGATCGGCGACTTCCAGTCGCTGCTCGCGCATGGACGGCCAGCGGTACGGATTCATCTCGGCACAGACGTCAAACAGGGGCTCGCAACGCTGCGTGAGGCCGTGCGCTCCGCTGTTGCGAGCGGGAGCGCGTCCCGGAGGTAAGCCACATGGACATCGCGATGGTGGGGTTGGGGCGGATGGGCGCCAACATGACGCAGCGTCTGCTGGACGGCGGACACCACGTGGTCGTCACGGATTTGAATAAGGATGCGGTCGCGGCATCCTCGGCCGCCGGCGCGGTCGCCGCGGAGTCGCTGCCCGACCTCGTGACCAAGCTCAAACCGCGTCGTGCGATCTGGATGATGGTGCCGTCAGGGCCGCCCGTGCAGTCGACCATCGACACTCTTGCTCCGCTTCTGACGAAAGGCGACGTCATCATCGATGGCGGCAACTCGAACTACCACGACTCGATGCGCCGCGGACAGGAGTTGGCGGCGAACGGCATCGCGTACGTCGACGCCGGGACGAGCGGCGGCGTGTGGGGATTGAAAGAAGGGTTCTGCCTGATGGTGGGCGGAAGCGACGATGCGTTCGCGCACATCGAACCTGCGCTCAAGACGCTGGCGCCAGCCGATGGCTACGCGCACGTCGGGCCATCGGGGGCCGGGCACTTCACCAAGATGGTGCACAACGGCATCGAGTACGGGATGATGGCGGCATACGGGGAAGGCTTCGAGCTGCTTGCCGGCTCGCGCTTCGAACTCGATCTCCCGCAAATCTCCGCGCTGTGGAATCGAGGCTCGGTGATCCGGTCGTGGCTGCTGGAGCTCGCGGAGCTGGCGTTCGAGCGGGATCCGCGGCTCGAATCGATTGAGGGCTTTGTGCAAGACTCCGGGGAAGGTCGCTGGACGGTGCTTGAAGCGCTCGACCAGGACGTTCCGCTGCCGGTCATTACGCTCTCGCTCATGCGGCGCTTCTCGTCGCGACAGCAGTCGTCGTTTAGCGCGAAGGTGCAGGCGGCGCTGCGGAACGAGTTCGGCGGACACGCGATCAAGACGGTCGAGGCGAAGAAGCTTTGACAACGAATGTCGCGCCCGCGCCGAACCCGCTGCGCGAGGGCCTGCGCCTGCCGCGGACGCCGGACTCCTGCGCGATCGTCGTCTTCGGCGCCACGGGCGACCTCACCGCGCGGAAGCTCATGCCGGCGCTCTACAATCTGGCGCGCGGACGCATGCTGCCGAGCGGGTTCTCGATCGTCGGGTTCGCGCGCCGGGACTGGAACGACGAGCAGTTCCGTGCCGCGATGAAGGCGGCGGTGTCCAAGTTTTCGCGCGAGCCGCTGGAGGACGAACTGTGGGACAGCTTCGCGCGGCGGCTGCACTACGTCAGCTCGAACTTCGACGACATCGAGGGCTACAAGCGGCTGGGCGATCGACTCGATAAGCAGGACACCGCGCACGGCGCCGCCGGCAACCGGTTGTTCTACCTCGCGACGCCGCCCACTGCATACACCGACATCGCGCAGCACCTCGGCGAAGCGGGCCTCTCCCGCGGCGGCGAGAACGGCGGCTGGGCGCGGCTCGTCGTCGAGAAGCCGTTTGGGCGCGACCTGGAATCGGCGCGCGCGCTGGACCGTGCGATCGGGCTGGTGTTCCGGGAGCGGCAGATCTTTCGTATCGACCATTACCTGGGCAAGGAGACGGTGCAGAACATCATGGTGTTCCGCTTCAGCAACGGCATCTTCGAGCCGATCTGGAATCGACGTTATGTCGATAATGTGCAGGTGTCGGTGGCGGAAACCGTAGGTGTCGAGGGGCGTGGCGCGTATTACGAAGAGTCCGGAGCGTTGCGCGACATGGTGCAGAATCACCTGATGCAGGTGCTGGCGCTGGTCGCGATGGAACCCGTGGCATCGTTCGGCGGTGATGCCGTCCGCGGCGAGAAGGCGAAAATCTTCCACGCGATCAAACCGATCGAAGACGTCGCCCGCGACACGCTGCGGGGCCAGTACACGGCAGGCGCAATTCTGGGCCAGCAGGTGCCTAGCTACCGCCAGGAAGACGGCGTCTCGCCCACATCTTCGACCGAGAGCTTCGCAGCGCTGCGCCTTGAAATCGAGAACTGGCGGTGGGCGGGGGTACCCTTCTATCTGCGCGTGGGGAAGCGGCTGCCGAAGCGAGCCACCGAAGTGGCGATTACCTTCAACCGCGCACCCCTGCAGCTGTTCCGCCAGATGGGTAGCGAGAATCTCACACCGAACCTGCTGGTGCTGCGAATCCAGCCCGACGAGGGCATCTCGCTGCGCTTCGGCGCGAAGGTGCCCGGGACGCGCTCGGACATTCGGCCGGTGAACATGGACTTCCGCTACGGGACATCGTTCGGGGCGGACGCGCCCGAGGCGTACGAACGCCTGCTCCTTGACGCGATGCTGGGCGACTCGACGCTCTTCACGCGCTGGGACGGCGTAGAGGCAGTGTGGCAGTTGCTCGATCCGGTGCTGCAAGAGTGGCAGAACGGCGCATCGCCGCTCCAGTTCTACGAGGCGGGCAGCTGGGGCCCCGAGGCGGCCCAACAACTGATAGAGCGGGACGGACGCGAATGGCACCGAATGTGACGCCCACCACCCCGATCGAGGCGCTGACCGACACGCCCGTCGCCGTCGATCCCGGCGCTATCGAGAGCGAGTTCACGCGCATCTGGCAGGAGACCGCGAACACGGGCATCGAGTCGTCATCGGTGCGGCTGCGGCTGCTGAACTTCATCGGTGTGGCGCGGAGTACGAGCGATCTCGAGCGCTTCGAGCGCGTCATGGCGGCGTTGCCGGAGCGGCACCCGTGCCGCGGGATACTGGCGATGGTTTCGCCCGACGCCGCCGAAGTCACGGCAGCGATATCCGCGCATTGTTGGCGCTCCCCGGCGGGCAGCCGTCACGTCTGTTCCGAGGAGGTGCTCCTCCGGTGCGGCCCTGGTCGCGAGCGTCTGCTGGTATCGGCGGTGCTCGCGCTGCTGGTGCCGGAGCTGCCGGTCACGGCGTGGCTGATCGGCGACGTCGGCCTGGAAGACGGCATGGTGACCGAGCTGTTGGACTCAGCAGACCGGATCTTCATCGACTCTACCCGCGCGAGCGACCCGCGTGCGGTGATGCGTGCCGCTGTGCACGCTCATGAGGCGCACGAGATCGAGGTATGCGATTTGGCGTGGTGCCGGCTCAAGAGCTGGCGAGGGCTTGTGGCGCAATTCTTCGACAGCGCCGAGGGCGCGCGCGAGCTTTCGGAGCTTAGTGCCATCGAAGTGTGGTCCGACACAGCCCGTCCGACGGGCGAAACGCTGCTGCTGGCCGGCTGGCTGGTGTCGCGGCTCGGCCTCTCGATCGCCGACCTCAAGTCCGCACCGGGGACGATCGAAGGCACGCTGTATGACGGGAGCAGGGGGGTGAAGCTCACGATCGCCGGCCGCGGCGATGGCGGTATCCCGCTCCAATCGGTGCGCCTACTGACGATGAACGCAGCCTTCCTGGTCGAGGTACACGAAGCCAGCGGCCACATGCACGTGCGGGAGGACTGGCGCGATGCCCCGGTACGGCGCACCGTCGCCCATCTGGCTTCAGACGATGCCTCGGTGTTCGCGGAAGCGCTCACTGACGATGATGACCCGAAGGTCTTCTTCGCCGCGCTCCAGAGCGCGCTGTTGCTGCTGGGCGATCAGGAGCTTACAGGAAGTCCTGCACGACCTTCATGAAAGCGTCGAGCTGGTCGTGGTGCACCCAATGACCGGCGTCCTTCACCATGACGTTCCGGACGTCGTGGAATGCCGATGCCCTGCCATCCTCCTCGGGATCGGTCGCCCAGCTCTCTGAGCCGCGGATCAGCAACACCGGGCAGCGGATCTGGTTCCAGATCTCGCGCGCCTCAGCGATGTTGAACTCATACGGCGAGCGGAGCCGCACGTAGTTGTCGAACTTCCAGCTGCGCGTGCCGTCGCCGTTGTCCCTCATGGCATGCAGCGCGAGGTGCTGCGCCTTTTCGGGGCTGAGGTGGGGGTTCTCTTCGCGCAAGCGCTTCACGGCGTCCTCGATGGAGGCGTAGCGGCGCGGGACACGTTTGTCGAACTCCCCCATATCGCCGATCCACTGGCGCATGCGCATGGAAGCTGGCGTGGGCTCACCGACGCGCGGGCCGAGGCCCTCGATGGCGACGATCTTGCGGACGTTCTGCGGGAAGATGCCGGCGTAGTTGAGGGTCACCGCGCCGCCGAGGGAGTGTCCGATGATCGTGAGCGGGTTGCGATCGAGCTGGTCGGCGAGCCTGGCGACGTCGAGGACGAATTCCGGGAGGCTGTACTGCCCGCCGATGGCCCACTCGCTGTCACCGTAGCCGCGCAGGTCGACGGCGTACACGCAGTAGTCGTTCTGGAGCCGGCAAGCGACTTGATCCCAATTGCGGGCGTGGTCACGGTTGCCGTGGATCAGCAGGAGCGGAGGTTTCGATTCATCGCCCCAGACCGCGTAGTGGAGCTTGAGGCGCTGCGACGAGTAGTAGCGCGAGATCGGCTCGTCCGGCAATTGGGTGCTCCTTCCAACGAACCGCTCCGTTGCCGCCAACGCTACGCGACGCCGTGACGGCGGTCAAGAATGACCCTCGAATCGGGAATTCGACTTCAGCACGCGCGAGCAGCGGGAGCACAAGCAAAGGGCCCGCGTGCGGCGGGCTACCGAGCATGAAAGCAGTGCGATGAGTGCTTAGCGGCTTCCCCGCAGCCGCGGGTCGGCGATGTCCCGGATGGTGTCACCGAGGAGGTTGAAGCCCAATACGGTGAGGCTGATCGCGATCCCCGGGAACAGCGCCCACCAGATGTGAATGGGGAAGCTGTTGCGCGCCGCGCTGATGTCCGTGCCCCACGATGGGTTGGGCACCGGGATGCCGAGCCCAAGGAACGAGAGCGCCGACTCGCCAAGGATCGCGGCAGCGAGGCTCGACGTGCTGAGCACGATACCCAGCGGCAGGATGTTCGGCGCCAGGTGGCGGAACAGCATCCGGTACCACGGCGCGCCGATCGACCGCGCCGCTTCGATGTACTGGTTGTGCTTCTCCGAAAGCGCCGCTCCCCGGACGATACGCAGCGTCGGGAAGATGATGAACAGCGCAATCACGAGGATCACGTTCCGCATGTTCGGCCCCAGAATACGGATGATGATCAACAGCGCGATCAGCGGCGGAAAAGCGATGATCGCGTCGACGGTCCTCTGCATCAAGTTATCGATCCAACCGCCGAAGTAGCCCGACGCCATGCCAAACACCATGCCGATTGTTATGCCGATGGTCACCGCGCCAAAACCGACGAGGAGTGATATGCGCGCGCCGAAGATCACCCGGCTGAACATGTCGCGGCCCAGATCGTCGGTCCCGAACGGGTGCGCCAGGCTCGGATCTTCTTTCGTCTGTCCGACAAACTCCGACTCCGTGTGCGGCGCCAGCCGGGGCAACGAAAAGACCGTAGTCCCACCCGGTAGCGAGACGCTCATGCCCGGCCCGAAGATCCCCACCAGGAATAGCAACGTGATCACCAGCAGCCCGAACCCGCCGAGCGGGTTCTGCCACATCAGCTTCAGGAACTTAAGGGGGCCGGCCCCGCGAGAACGGGTGCTCCGCGCCTCTTGCCGCAGGATCTCATCCAGTCCGGGGCGCAGCGTCGTTGTCGACGTGCTCATGCGTACCTGATCCGCGGGTCGATCCAGGCGTACGCGACGTCAATCGCCAGCTGCGTGAACACAACGATGACCCCGATATAAAGCGCCATCGCCTGCACGACGTTGTAATCCTTGTAGAAGATCGCCTCGTACGTGTACCTGCCCAGACCCTTGATGCCGAAGATGATCTCGACGAAGAGCGTGCCCCCCAGCAAACCCGTGAACTCCAGCCCCAGCACGGTGATCACCGGGATCAACACGTTCTTCAGCGCGTGCCGGTACACCACCAGGCGGTCACGCAAACCTTTCGCGCGCGCGGTGCGTACATAGTCGGCGCGCAGCACTTCCAGCAGCGACGATCGTGTCAGGCGCATGATCCCGCCGGCCGAGGCCGTGCCGAGGATCAGCGCCGGCGGCACGAACTGCCGCAGGTTATCCCACGGACTATCCCAGAACGCGATCGTTGTGCCGATCTTCGGCGGCGCGTACCCCCACAGCTCCGACGGTATGAGCAACACCATCGTCGCCAGCCAGAACGCCGGTACGGAGAGCGCCAGAATCGCAAAAAAGCGGACCGCCATGTCGATCGGCGTGTTTCGATAGAGCGCCGACAGGATGCCGGCTGGGATCCCCAGCAGAATCACCGTCGTCATCGTCAGCAAGAGAAGCTCGAACGTGGTCGGCAGCCGGTTGACGATCGACGACGACACCTTCTCCTTCGTTAGCTGCGAGCGCCCGAGGTCGCCGGTCAGGATGCTCTTCCCCCACTTCCCGTACTGGCTGTCGCGGTTGATCTTGACGAACGGCGGAGCCTTCGGCGTGATCGACACAGGAAAATACGGCTTGTTCAGCCCGCTTTCCGCTCTGCCCGCGTCTAGCTGCTCTTGAGTGACGAAACCGCCGCCGTGTTTCAACAGCTCCGCATCACCCGGCGCGATACGCAAGAGTGCGAACACCGCGATCGACAACACGAACAGGATCACGAACGAGATCAGCACGCGCCGGATGATGTAGTTCGTCACAGCGGCGGCTACGCCTCAATCCATGGAGTGCTCAGCAGCAAGCCCGTCAGCCCAATGCCGCCCGGCACGTTGTGCACCTTCTTGCTGTACGCCGTGTATCCGTAGGGCGTGACCAACGGAAAGAACGCCGGATCCTTCGAGTAGATCACCTTCTGCGCGTCGCGCACTGCTTTCTTCAACGCCTCGAACTCCAGGGTCGTCTTCGTCTTCAGCACGGCCTCCTCAATCGCCGGATCGTTCAGCCCAACTGCGTACGCCCGGTCGCCTTGCGGTCCCTTCGCAGTGTGGAAGTTCAGAGGCGTCTCGGGCGTCTCGTACACCACATTCAGCGACAGGCACAGCACGTAGTTGAGCGTCCGGTAGTTCCCAAGCCACGTGGTGAAGTCCTGCGGGTCTTGCTCGATCTGGATGTCCGCCGCCGCCATCTGGTTCAGGAAGATCGGCAGGTGCTTGTCGTGCTGCGCGCCCGGATAGTTCGCCGGCATCATCAGCTTCACCTTAAGCCCGCTCATCGCGCTTACCAGCTTCTTCGCTTCGGCAAGGTCGAACGGCTGTTCCGTCTTCAGCTCGTCTTCCGTGAACGCGTACGTCCCCTCGCCCGCCGACCAGTGCACCAGGCCGTTCGCCTTCGCGTCACCCTGGTACACGATATCCACGTACTGCTTTCGGTTGATCGCCAGTGCGACCGCCCGGCGCGCCCGGTTGTCCGTGAACGGGTCCTTCTCCGGGTGCATCGTCACTGAGATGAAGCTGTTCGTCGGATCCTTCGAGATGAAGTATTGCGTGTTCTTTGCGAGTTCGTCTGCCTCGGCCTTGGTCTCCGCCGAGTACTGATCGAGCTGGCCGCCATTGAACGCTGTGCGCTGCCCGACGCGGTCCTGGATCAGACGAACATCGAACCCATCGAAGTAAGGCAGTGCCGCGTTCGCATTGTCCGCGTCCTTGCGATAATAGCTCGGGTTCTTGTCGATCTTCGCGCCTTCGCCCTCGGTCGCAGACACTACACGGAACGGACCTCCACCGGCGCTCTTGTTGCGCATTTTCTCGACGTTCGTCGCGTCCGCCAGCAGCTCCTTCGGCGGGATCGCGTTGACGAAGTTACCCACGCGGTTGAGGAACCACGCGTACGGGCTCGTCGTCTTGATGGTTACGGTATTCCCGGTCGCCGTCACCGACGCCACGAACTCCTTGACGAACGCACCGTTGTTCGCCTTTGGCTCGTTCTTGATGCGGTCGAACGTCGCGACGACGTCCTCACCCGTCAGATCGCGCTCCGGTACGCCCAGGTCGTTCGGACCGATCTTCACGCCCGGCCGAATCTTGAACGTCCATGTGAGCTCGTCCGGGTTCTCGTACGATTCCGCGAGGTCGAAGACGAAAAAATCCGGCTTCTGTGCCGACTGGTTGACCAGCACGTTGTACACGCGCGGGAAGTACGCCGTCGATCCGGCGATGCCCAGGTGCGGGTCGAAGGTGTCGAAGTTTGCCGTGCCGTAGGTCTGGTAGCGGCCGCCGGCCTTTGGAGGGCTCAGGGGATTCAGGATCTCCGGCCCTTTGGTCGAGGGCGTCGGTGAGGTCTTCGGCGCGGTGGTCGCGCCCGGTGTCTTGCCGCCGCCGCTGCTGCTACTGCAGCCGACGATGGCCACCGCCCCGGCCGCAACGCCGGCGACCCCGGCCGACTGCAGCACGCGCCGCCTCGATACTCGCTGCGCTGTGATCTTGTCCCAATAGCTACCGGCCATTTCTCGTGTCTCCCTTCAAGAGAACGTCCCGTCCATGGTGAGTGGCACTAAAATCCCTCAAACGGGGGGCCTGTGTCAAGCCAATACCTGAAGTCATCCTCACGATTTCCGCTTCGGGTAACTGATGAGGATTGTATTCTACCACGCACCATGTGTCTCACTTAGAATGGAAGTTCCGGCTGACTTGTTGAGGATCCTTCTGTGCGCGCCGTCGCCCGACTCTGGCCATACATCGTGCGCTACCGCTTCCGCATGGGCGTCGGACTGCTGGCGCTCGCCATCGCCAGCGGCACGGGCATTATGGCGCCCTTTGTGCTGGGCAAAGCCGTCGACAGCCTGCTCAAGGGCGTGACAACTCAAAAGCTACTGTTTTTCGCCGGTATCACCATCGGCATCCAGGTCATCGACAGCGGCTTGCGCGTCATCACGCGGATCTTCGTCAGCGGCTCATCTCGCAAGATCGAGTACGACCTGCGCAACGACGTGTATTCACACATCCAGTCGCTGGACCAGAAATTCTTTCAGGACAACCAGACGGGCGACCTGATGGCGCGAGTGTCGAATGACGTGTCGACCGTGCGGGAGTTCCTGGGGCCCAACCTGATGGAACTCTTTCGGTCGGTACTGCTGTTCATCGCCGGGCTCGTGATTATGCTCACGATCGATGTCAAGCTGGCGCTGCTGGCGACGCTGCCACTGCCCTTCATCACGCTGCTGTTCGTCTGGGTCGGCGGCGTCATCGAAAAGAAGTTCCATGCGGTGCAGACGCAGTTCGGCGGACTGACGACGTTCGTGCAGGAAAACTTCTCCGGCGCCCGCGTGATCAAGGCGTACGTGCAGGAAGAGAACGAAGCCGACGCCTTCGAGCGCGAGACGAAGGCGTTCGAGCGCGCGAACCTCGATTGGGCGCGGATGTCGATGGCGCTCTGGCCGCTGCTCAGCGTGCTCATCGGCATCAGCACGGTGATTGTCATCTACGTCGGCGCGCTGGAAGTGAAGTCGGGATCGATCACCGTCGGCGAGTTTGTGCAGTTCAACGCGTACATCGTGTTGCTCTCGATGCCGATGGTGAGCCTGGGCTGGACGCTCAATGCGTACCAGCAGGCCGCCGCGTCGATGGTGCGGATCGAAGAAGTGCTCGCGCGAAAGCCTGTCGTGACGGACGCACCGGGTGTCCGGCCGCTGCCGCAAGTACGGGGGAGTATCACATTCGAGCGCGTGAGCTTCGGCTACTTCAACCATCCGGTGTTGTTCGATATCGCGCTCGACGTGCCGGCCGGCTCCACGCTGGCAATCGTCGGGCCAACGGGGTCCGGCAAAACGACGCTGGTCAACCTCATCGCGCGCGTGTACGACGTACGCTCGGGCCGCATCGCGATCGACGGCGCTGACGTGCGGGAGATCCCGCTGGAACAACTGCATCGCTCGATTGCCTTCGTGCCTCAGGAGTCGTTCTTGTTCTCGGCCAGCCTGGAGGAGAACGTCGCGTGGGGCGGTGGCGTCGACGCCGCGCACCTGGAGCACGCAGTCGAGCTGGCGCAGCTCTCGAAGGACCTGCCGCAGCTGCCGCGCGGCATGCAGACGATGGTGGGAGAGCGCGGCGTTTCGCTCTCCGGCGGACAGAAGCAGCGGACGGCGATCGCCCGCGCACTCGCTCGCGAGGCGCCGATTTTGATTCTCGACGACGCGCTCGCCCATGTCGATGCGTACACGGAGGAGCGGATCTTGCACGGCGTCCGCGAGTACATCGCCGGACGCACGGCCGTGATCATCGCCCACCGTGTGTCGGCGGTGGAGTGGGCGGACCAGATCGTCGTGCTCGAAGAAGGCCGCATCGTCGAGCGTGGCACGCACGATGAGCTGGTGGAGCGGGACGGCGCTTACGCGCAGCTCGACCGCCGCCAGCGCCTGGAACAGCAGCTGCAAGAGGACGAGGGCGACGAGGAGATGGACGACTCGTGAGCATCTCCGGCTACACCGAAGAAGACGATGTCATCGGCAAGGCGTACGACTCGCGGCTGGTAAACCGGTTGCTGCCGTACATGCGCCCGTACGCCTGGCGCATCGCGACAGCCTTCCTGCTGTTGCTCGCGACGACGGGGCTCGCGCTGTTGCAGCCATTCCTCGTGCAGCAGGCGATCGACCGCGACATCGCGAAACACCGGACGGACGATCTGTGGTGGATCGTCTCGCTCTATCTCGCCGTGCTCGTGCTGATATTCGTATCTCGGTACATCCAGGCCTACTTCATGGTCATCGTCTCGCAAAAGGTGATGAATGACCTGCGGATGAAGCTCTTCCGGCATCTGCAGCGGATGTCGATCGCGTTCTACGACTCCAACCCGGTGGGCCGGCTCGTGACGCGGCTGACGAACGACATCGCCGCGCTGGACCAGCTGCTGACCGCCGGCGCGATCACGATCATCGCCGACCTGTTCATGATCATCGGCGTTGCGATCTTTCTAGTCTTCATCAATTGGAAGCTTGCCCTGATTGTCTTCTTCATCATGCCGGCGCTCGCCGTGATCATGCGATGGTTCGCCGTCGTCATGCGCAACTCCTTCCGCAAGCAGCGGCTGCACGTCGCGCGGCTGAATGCCTTTACGGCGGAGCACATCGGCGGCATGTTGCTCGTGCAGCTATTCGGGCGGCACAAGAAGGATAACGAAGAGTTCCGCGACTACAGCGGCAACCTGCTCGACGCCAACATGGAGGTCGTACACTCGTTCGCCCTGTTCGAGCCCGTAGTGGCGATGGTGAGCGCGATCACCGTCGCCATCATCATCGTCGTCGGCGGGCTTGACGTGCGCAACGGGAGTATGAGCATAGGGCAGCTGGTGCAGTTCCTGACGCTCACCGGGATGTACTACAACCCCGTCCGGGAGATCGCCGACCGGTTCAACATCCTCCAGTCAGCCATGGCGGCGCTCGAGCGCATCTTCACCCTGCTCGATCAGCCGGAAGGCGTGCAGGACGACGAGACGGCGCTTGCAATGCCGGGAAAGATCGCGGGCGCGGTGGAGTTCGAGGGTGTGTCATTCGCCTATACGCCGAACACCTGGGTGCTCAAGGACGTGAGCTTCAGCATCGCTCCCGGCGAGCGCGTCGCGTTCGTCGGCGCGACCGGCGCCGGCAAGACGAGCCTGATCAACCTGCTGCTGCGGTTCTACGACATCCAGCACGGGCGCATCCTCCTCGACGGCGTGGATATCTCGAAGGCGAGGCAGCATGACGTGCGGCGTCACATCGGCCTCGTGCTGCAGGACCCGTTCATCTTCACCGGCACGATCGAGGAGAACATCCGTCTGCGCGACCAGACGATCGGTCCGGCACAGGTGAGGTCAGCCGCGCGGCTGGTCGGCGCAGACCGCTTCATCAACGAATTGCCTGACGGCTATCAGCACAAACTCGTCGAGCGCGGTGCGAACCTGAGCACGGGACAGAAGCAGTTGCTCGCGTTCGCGCGCTCGGTCGCCTTCGATCCGGAGGTGATGCTTGTGCTCGACGAAGCGACGGCGAACATCGACTCCGAGACGGAAGCGCTGATCCAGGAGAGCCTGCAGCGGCTGACAGCGCGGCGCACGAGCATCATCATCGCGCACCGGCTGGCGACGGTGCGTGGCGCCGACCGGATCATCGTGCTGCACCACGGCGCGATCACTGAGCAGGGCACGCACGACGAGCTGCTGGCGCTGCGGGGGCGCTACTTCCGCCTGTGGCTCCTCCAGCAGCGGGACGTGCCCGCGGACGAGATGACGCCGGCTGCGGATACCGCCACGCCGTAATCGCGGACTCGCGCGACCACGCAGAGTCAATTGGTAGAGCGCTAGCCTTCCAAGCTGGATGTTGCGGATTCGGAATACTGGCCAGCTCCATAGCCTGCGGGCGCATCAGGGGATGGGAATACCCCGCCTACGTTAGCAGCGCGGTGAGCGCATCGCCCAGCGCGCGGAGCTCATTCGCCCGGGGCTGCAGCGGCGTATCGATGCCACGCGGCTCCCACGGATTAAAGCGGCTGGCGTGCCCATAGTCCGTCTGCTCGAAGCGCGCGCTCCCTGCGGGCAGCCGCAGCGTCAGTAGCCGTCGGACCATCCGGTCCGGCGTGCCGTGCGAGGGGTCGTACGGCGGAAACTCTTCCTGCGTGACGGTGATTTCGATTAGGTTAGCTGCTGTTGACACATCGATCTCCGAACGGAACGAAGTCAGTGCGGTGGCGGGGTCTGCTGCTGCATGTCACGGATGATGGAAGCGTATAGGGACGCCGCTTGATCTATGGCCTCCTTCGCGTCGTCGATTGTCGCTTCGGCGTACGGTGTGGGATACCGTGAATCAATCCCCCAGATCGTCAGCAAGCCCAGCGCGGGGTGCTCGGACCGGGTTGACCAGTCTTGTGGGAGCAGATTCCGTAACACGTTCAGATTATGGATGTAAGGCGGTTCCGCTCCGGAAAAATAGATCGCACCCTTTAAGGCTTTCTCCTAAGGCCTTCTCCGCAGACT
This sequence comes from Chloroflexota bacterium, assembly GCA_030774575.1. Taxonomy (GTDB): domain Bacteria; phylum Chloroflexota; class Dehalococcoidia; order DSTF01; family JACRBR01; genus JALYKW01. Next base: position 129,417 of record JALYKW010000025.1, read on the forward strand.
GTTGGGCAAGATAGCAAGCGTGGCGAGGGATAACGTCCGGCTCGCGGAGGCCAGATCTGGCAGCCTGGAGATCCTCTCGCGCGTACTGCAGCCAGCGCTCTGGGTCGCTCGACTGCTCACGCGGCATACAGCACCTTACCCTCGAGCAGCGCCGGGCGCAGTACGGTACCTAGCCTGCCGCCGTTGCGTTCGATCTCGGCGGGCGTGGCAACGATGGCATCAATGGGAACGATTAGATCCGTGAGAAGATCCAGAACCGCCGCGGCCGCTCGCCGCCCGTTATCTACTTCCCGTAGCACTACGAGCAAGTCGATGTCACTATCCGCACGGGCATCACCCCGCGCGTGCGAGCCGAACAGAATGATCTTCTCCGGGTGGAACGCGCGCACAATGCGCTCGGTAATCTCCGGAATCAAGTCCGCGGATTGCGTGTTTGTCGTCATACGGCCTCCCGGCGTGCCACTCACGGCATCGTACCGCGAACAGGCGGACGATATCTGGCGGTTCTAGGTGAGGTTGACACCGGATGGACTCGCTCAGAACCGCAGCTCGTCTGGCTCTGCTGTCCGCTCGGTGTGTTCGCCGGGTGCGAAGACCGGGCGGGAGCCGCCGCCCTCCGCTGGCCCGATGACGCCCGCTTCCTCGAGCATGTCGATCAGGCGCGCCGCCCGCGGATAGCCGATGCGCAGGCGCCGCTGCAGGAGCGAGGTGCTGACACGGTTGTGCTCGTACGCCAGCTCCTTGGCCTTGTCGAGCATGTCGTCGCCGGCGCCCTCCTGTTCAAGCTCCGTGATTGCCTCGTCATAGAGGTGGTCGAAGGTGGGGCGCTCGATGTCGCTGAAGCGTTCGGAGGTCCAGAAGCTGACGAGGCGCTCGATCTCGTCGTCCGAGACGAAGACGCCCTGCAGCCGCTTCGGCTTGGCGGCGTCGGGCGCCATGTAGAGCATGTCGCCCCGGCCGAGCAGTTTCTCCGCGCCGGCCATATCGAGGATGGTGCGCGAGTCAACCTGCGAACTGACAGCGAAGGCGATGCGCGTCGGAAAATTCGCCTTGATCAAGCCAGTGATCACGTCGACCGACGGCCGTTGCGTGGCAACTACGAGGTGCATGCCGGTGGCCCGCGCGAGCTGCGCGAGACGGCAGATCTGGCGCTCCACCTCGAACGGCGCCGCCATCATGAGGTCCGCCAGCTCGTCGATGATGATCACCCAGTACGGCAGCTTCTCCGTCGCGCGCGGGCTGCGGTTGTAGCCATCGATGTTCCGCACGGCAATCGACGCAAACTTCCGGTAGCGCGACTCCATCTCGTGGATCACCGCCTGCAGCGTGCCGACCACCTTGTCCATGTCGACCACGATGTGCGAGAACGCCAGGTGCGGTATCGGAGCGAACGACGAAAGCTCCACGCGCTTCGGGTCGATCATCACGAAGCGCACCTCGGCCGGCGATGCGTGCATGAGAATGCAGGAAATGATCGCGTTCATGCAGACGGACTTGCCCGAGCCGGTGGTGCCGGCGATGAGGAGATGCGGCATCTTCGTCAGGTCGGCGCAGATCGGCTCGCCCGAGACACTCTGGCCCAGTGCGATCGCCAGCTTGGACTTCGTCGCCTGGCGCTGAAATGGTGGGCTCTGCACGACGCTGCGCAGCGTGACCAACGATGAAGAGCTGTTCGGCACTTCGATGCCGAGCACCGGTTTGCCGGGCACCGGCGCCTCGATGCGGATCGAGGCAGCGGCCAGCGCCAGCGCCAGGTCGTTCGCCAGCGACGTGATCTGCTGCACGCGGACGCGGGTCCTCGAGACCTCTTCGGTGCGGGTCTTCTGCTGTCCGTCCTTGCCGATGACCGGCTTGTTCTCGGTGTCGCGCTCGATCACCGTGCGGGTCTTGATCTCCCAACCCGGTTCGATGCCGAACTGGGTGACCGTCGGGCCTTCGTTGACCTGCACGACCTTCGCGTCTACGCCGAAGCTCGCGAGCGTCTCTTCGATCAGCGCTGCGCGGATGCCGTTGTCCGATGCCCCGCCCTCGGCAGCCGCTCTTTCGACGAGCACGTCCATAGAAGGGAGCTGCCAGCCGTCGCGCGAGCGCCGGTTGCCGCGTTCGTCCGTAGTGACGCCGCCGGGAAGCTCTTCGTCATCCGGCGTCTCCATCTCGGGGAAGAGATGCGCCTGCACCGGCGTCGGTACCGGTTCGACGCTCTCGTCTTCTTCGTCGGCGACGGCTGCACCGGAGGTCTGCGCCCACATCACCGAGTCGATGGGCACCTTCACCGAGCCCTGGGGCGCGGGATGCGTCGGAAAGATGAACTCGAACATCGATCTCGCGCCGTGCGCGATTCGATGCGGGATCCGCCACCCCCACGCCCGTTGTGCGGCCGAGGGCGTGTTCTGCACGATCGTGGCCGCGCCCTGCGGCCACACCAGCGCGAACGTTGCCACCGCCGCGGCGAGCCAGAGGATGACTCCGATCGGGTTACCGGCGAGCGCGTGTCCGAGATCGCCGCCGCTCGTGTGGTCCGCCAGCGACACATCGCCCAGGTCCCAGACCGGGCGGAACAACCCAAAGAAGCCGATCAGGAACGCGCCGGCAAGGATGCCGATCGCCCAGGGTTTCCAGGCGTGCCAGAGTTTGGCCTGCTCATCGCGGATCACGAGCCAGCCGACGTAAAGGAGCAGCGCGATCCAGGCGAAGATCAGTAGCCCGAAGGTCTCGACGAAGCCGTTGCGGGCGTCTGCGAGCGTGGAGGTGAAGGGCACCAGCCACGGCACCGCGAGCACCGCGAGTACGATCAGTAGGAAGCCGATGCTCTCGCGCCGGATAAGCATGTCGTGCACGGTCGCGTAGGCGGACTGACCGCCGCGCCGCTTGCCGACCGCCCTTACTGGCGCTTTGCGCGCTCGTCCCGGCTTTGCCCGCGTCCTTGCGGCCAAGTGTTAGACCTCCACCGCGACCGGCAACACCATCGGTCGCCGCCGCGTCTCATCGTACAGGAACTTGGCGAGCGACTCCTTCACCTGCGCAGCCACCGCGCCCCGCTCGACGAGATGGTCGCCCCCTTCGAGTGACTTCAGCACGTGCTCGCGGGCGCGTTCGATCAACGTGTCGTTGTCCTCGAGATCGATGAAGCCGCGCGAGATCACCTCCGGTTTGCCGGAGACGTGCCCGTTCTTGTCCATCGCGATGACGACGACCACCATCCCGTCGGACGCTAGATGCTTGCGGTCGCGCAGCACGACGTGGTCGATGTCGCCGACGCCGATGCCGTCGACGTAGACGTAGTCGGCCTCGATCCGTTCGCCAAAATTCGCCCCCTTCGCCGTGATCTCCAGCACGTCGCCGTCGGTCATGATGAAGGTGTCCGTGCCCTGGTCCAGCGACTCGGCAACCTGCGCGTGGAGCACCATATGGCGGTACTCGCCGTGCACCGGAATGAAGTAGCGCGGCTTCACCAGCGCGTGCACGATCTTCAGTTCTTCCTGCGATGCGTGACCGCGCACGTGCACATCGGCAATGCGGTTGTAGAGCACCTTCGCACCGAGCTTGAAGAGGTTGTCGACGGTCCGGTGCACCAGCGCTTCGTTGCCCGGCACCGCTGACGCCGAGAGGATGACCGTGTCGCCCTCGACGATCTTGACGTGCTGATGGTCCTGGTTCGCCATGCGGGTGAGCGCCGATGTCGGCTCGCCCTGGCTGCCCGTTGTGATGATCACCAGTTCGGTGTGGGGCACATTTGGCAGCTCCCGCACACTGACGAGCATTCCTTCGGGGGCGCGCAGGTAGCCGCGCTCGAGCGCCATGTTCGTGTTGTCGATCATGCTACGGCCCGTGATGAACACGCGGCGGCCCGTGCGTTCGGCCGCGTCGAACACGAGCTGTACGCGCGCGATCAGCGACGCAAACGTGGTGACGATCACGCGGCCGTCGGCTTTGGCCATGATCTGGAGGATGGCATCGCCGACGATCTGTTCGGACGGCGTGTAGCCGGGCACTTCGGCGTAGGTGGAATCAGCGCACAGCAACAGCACGCCCTCCTGCCCAAGCAACGCGAGTCGCGAGAGGTCTGTCGACTGCCCCATCACCGGCGTGTGGTCGAGCTTGAAGTCGCCCGTGTGGACGACCGTACCGACCGGAGTGCGTATCGCATAGCCGACCGAGTCGGGGATGCTGTGGGCTACCTGGAAGGGCTCGACCGTGAACACGCCCTCGGTCACCGAGTCGCCGGGACGGATCTCGCGCAGGTCGGTGCTCTGGAGGAGCCGGGCCTCTTTCAGCTTGACGCTGATCAGGCCGTGGGCGAGCGGCGTGCAATAGACCGGCACGTTCACTTGCTTGAGGATGTAGGGCAACGCGCCGGTGTGGTCCTCGTGGCCGTGCGTGATGAAGATTGCGCGCAGGTTCTTGCGGTTATCGAGGATGTAGCTCATGTTCGGGATCACCAAATCGACCCCGAGCATTTCCTCCGTCGGGAACATCAGCCCGCAGTCGACGGCGATGACGTCGTCGCCGTACTCGAAGAGCATCATGTTCTTGCCGATCTCTCCGAGACCGCCGAGCGGGATGACGCGAAGCGTATCAGCCATCTGTTCCTTTACAGGAGTCGCATTTGTTCTTGCGGCTCGGTTACGGCGGCTGCAGTGGAAGGCGCGCCGGCGGCCGCCTCAGAATCCTTTTGCCGTGCGGCGTCGGCGCGCAGATGCGCCGGTACGCGCTCGTTCGGCTTCGCTGCGCCGGCCGGTTCGGCTGGACTCAGGGTCTTCTTGAGGAACTCCGGCAGGCGCATGAAGTCTGCCTCGATCACCTTCCGCAGGCTGCCCTGATGCAACGCCGCCGCAGGGTGGTACATCGGCACGACGATGACATCGCCCTTGCGACGCGGCTGGCCGTGAATGCGGCCGATGGATTCGCCGGGAAAGTAGCGCTGCATCGAGTGGCGGCCGAGTGTCACGACGACCTTCGGCCCTATCACAGCAAGCTGCGCCTCGAGGTGCTTGCCGCACGCTTCGATCTCGTCCGGCTGCGGATCGCGATTGCCCGGCGGGCGGCACTTGACCACGTTCGTGATGAAGACCGTCTTCCGGTCCATGCCAATCGAACGCAGCAACTCATCGAGGAACTTCCCAGAAGCGCCGACGAACGGCCGCCCCTGCTGGTCTTCGTAGAAGCCGGGGCCTTCGCCGACGAAGACGATGGCTGCCTCGGGATTTCCTTCTCCCGGCACCGCGTTCATCCGCTCCCGGCAGAGGCCGCAAGCTGTACACGTCGACACCGCTTTGGCGACGACCGCCAGCTCGCGGCGCTTGTCGATGACCGGGGTGCTGGCATCCATGGTCATATGGTCTGCTCCATCATCCGCGGGCCGTAGGCCCGGATCGTCGAATAAAAGATCTGGCAACCCAGGAACAACGCCGTCAGGCCGTACACAACCTTCAGCACATCGCCATCGAGCCGATTCGCGACCACCGAGGCCAGGAACGCCGCGAGGACTGCTCCTGGCACGACCCACTTCACAATATCGACGTCGATCATGTCCTGACGAAGATTGGTCAGCGTGCCGGCGGCACCGGTCGCAATGATCACCACCAGCGACACTCCCTGTGCGATCTTCTGCGGGTCGTGACCGGCGCTCGTGTGGGCGAGCCCGAAGATGAGGATCGCCGGAACGAAGATCGCGCCGCCGCCCACGCCCAGGATGCCCGCCAACAGACCGCCCGCGAACCCGAATGCGCCCTCGATGAGTAACCCGCCCACACCCGTCTGAGGCCCGCCCGCCGACACGTGCCACACCAACTGGCGGAATGCGACGAAGAACAGGAACGCACCGAAGAGCAGCCGGAGTTGCAACGCTGGCACTCGCGTCATGGCGCTGGCACCCGCATAGACCCCGACGACCGAGCCAGGGACGAACGCGGCGACGAGCCGCCAATCGATGTTGCCGGCGCGCCAGTAGCCGAGCGCTCCGGCGATCGCCACAAAGGTGATGACGGCGAGGGACGTGCCATGTGCGCGATGCTGGCTCAGTCTGAGCTGTCCGGTGAACAGCGGCACCATGATCGCCCCGCCGCCAACTCCCGTTAGCCCGCTAAAGGCCCGCCCGCTACTCCTGTGACGATCGAGCGGATGCCCCGGATACCCGGCAATTTGTCTCCCTGGCCACCTCCGGCGATGATATCACAGAGATGGCGTCGGGTAACAGTAGCGGATGATGGGCTGATTCTGGTGATCAATTGAGGTCGCGGAGTCCCGACGTGCTGGCCGCGTATCCCTCTTGAGGAAGGATCCGACAGCATGGGAGGTCGAAAATGGACCCAATGCTCGCGCTCTTCATCGCCGTCGCCACAGGCGATGTCCAGTCGGTAAAGGCACTGGTCGCCGAGCACCCGGAGCTGGCGCGGGCGAAGAATGCCGATGGCCTCTCGGTCCTGCGCTTCGCCCGCTATGTCGGGCATGAAGACATCCTCGAGTCGCTGATCGACGCCGGGCCGCCGCTCGACTTCTTCGAAGCGGCACAGCTCGGACGCACGCAGGTGCTCGCCTCCATGCTCGATGCCGATCCGGCGCTCGTCGGGGCGAACTCCGCAGATGGATTCACCGCGCTCCACTTCGCTGCCTATTACGGCAACTCCGACACCGTCGGTCTGCTGTTGGAACGAGGCGCGGACACGGAGGCGGTCACCACCAACTTTCTCACGAACATGCCCATTCACGCTGCTGCTGCGGGCCGCCATTTCGAGAACTGCCGTCTCTTGCTGGAGCACGGCGCTCACGTGAACGCACAGCAGCACGGCGGCTTCACTGCGCTCCACGCCGCAGCGCAGCACGGCGACCGCGCGCTGGCCGAGCTGTTCCTGTCGCACGGCGCTGATGCGTCGATGGCGACCGACGAGAGCAAGACGGCCCCTCAGATTGCGGCCGAGCAGGGAAACGTCGAGCTGGCGGCGCTGCTCCGGGCGCGTACCGGATGAGGACATGATTGGTGGCTGGTGAGTCGAAGGCGACGGTATGCACGCTCCGTTAGCGGCGGGCTCCGACGAAGCTATTGCCCTCGACCAGCCGGGCAAGGAGCATGCCAACCAGATAGAGCAGGATAATCGGCAGAGCCACCACGGTCTGAGTTACAGGGTCGATTGACGGCGTGACGATCGCAGCCAAGACGAATGCCAAAAGGACGGCATAGCGTTTCCATCCCCACAGCCGCCGGGCGGTGACCACACCTATCTTCGCCAGCCCCATAATCACGAACGGCATCTCGAAGACAAGCCCCGTGATCAGCAGCAGGCGCGTCACCGTATCGATATACGTCGCCACCCCGATCGTCGGCTCGACATCGCTGGTGTTCGGCTTCAGCAGGAAGCGCAGCGCGGGGGGCAGCTCGGCGTAATAGCCGAAGGCCATGCCCAGCACGAACATCAAGGATGCGCCGACGACGATCGGGTAAAGCCAGCGGCGCTCCTGCTTCGTCAGCCCTGGGGCGACGAAGGCCAGCACTTCGTAGATGATCACCGGCATCGCTATCGCGATGCCTAACAGCAGCGATACCCGGAAATACGTGCTCCAGTAGTCGAGTAACTGGAACTGATGCAGCTTGAAGCCAGGGAGTTCGTCTTGCGCCGGCTTGACCAGGAAGTGAACCGTGTACTTCGTCAGCGGCCAAATCGATACACCGACCCCGACAATCAGCGCGATAGCGGCGATCATGACGCGGCGCCGCAGCTCCTGCAGATGCTCGATAATCGTCAAGACCTTCCCGTCGTCCTGCGAGCGGCCGCGGCGCAGGGGCGGAGCGTCCGTGGTCATCGCGGCTCCTCAGCGGGCGCGTCGGCCGTACCGGGAGTGCCGTTCGCAGTCGGAATGGCGGTGTCAGAGGGCGGCGGTGTCGCAGCGTCCGGGATCTCGCGCCACGTGGCTTCGTGGACAGCGCCGTTGCCGCCCGTCGCGGCACCTGGTTGGGATTCCGATGAATCCGCCTGCGTGGCGCCGTCCGCCGGAGCCGGAGCGCCGCCCGACTCCGCATCGGTGCGCGCGGCACGGAGCACATCGGTCACGGACTGCGTCGCGCCAGACAGGCCTTCGCCGATCTCTTTCCAAGAGCTCCGCTCGCCTTCGGTCTCGCGCTCGAAGTCCTGAATCACCTCGTTGAACTCGGCCGCGAGGCTGCCAGTGTACTTCCGTATTTCGCGGATGGTGCGGGCGAGGTCGGCCGCAAGCTTCGGCAGCCGCTCAGGGCCCACGAAGACGAGCGCGACCACGAGGATGACGATCAGTTCCGCCGGTCCAACCCCGAAGAAGTTCATACGCGCTCAGTGTACCTAGTGGGCGTCTCAGTCTTGGCTGGGCGCTTGAAAGGGTTGTCATCTTGAGCGAGGCGCGTTTGTCATCCTGAAGCAGAGCGCGTTTGTCATCCTGAGCGGAGCGAAGGATCTTGTTCCGTTAGGAACCCTCAGCGCCGCCGCCGTGCCTCTCGCCATCTTAGGTGCGCGAGCGAGCGGGCCCAGGTTGAGCTCGAGACGCAGACACCACACGGCGCTGAGCCAGGTGCTTACGAGAGCGAGAGGCAGACGGGATCCATACACTGCGGGTCGCGGGCATCCGGAGGGAGGGGCTACTCGTCTTCGACGCCGAGGTCCTTGAGATAGTCGACGGCGTCCTGCACCGTGGCGATCTTTTCGGCATCTTCGTCGGAAATCTCCAGAGCCTTGCCGTCTTTGCTGAATTCCTCCTCCATCGACATGATCAGTTCGACAAGGTCGAGGGAGTCGGCGTTGAGATCATCCACGAACGACGCGCTCGGTACGACCTGATCTTCTTCGACGCCAAGCTGGTCGACGATGATCTTGCGTATCCGCTCGAAGACAGTTGCCACGGTGTGTTCTCCCTCTTATCGGCCGCGCCGGCAGGTATGCGTTGTCATGGTGCGAGTGACAGGCTGACGGATCCCAGGACGCCGTTGATGAACTTGGCGGAATTGTCGCTGCCGAAGATCTTCGCGAGTTCGACAGCCTCATTTATGGCCGCCCGCATGGGCGCCCCATTATTCATCAGGATCTCTCGAATCGCAAGACGAAGGATGTTCCGGTCGATCGCGCTCAACTGGTCTACGGGCCACTGTGGGGCGGCGCGATAAATGATCGCGTCGAGTTCGTCCCGGTGCGAGATCACGCCCTCGACGAGCCCGCGGGCGAAGCTGCTTTGCGCCTCCGAGAGCTCTTCGTCGGTGGCCAGGCGCGTCAGCGTTGCCTGCGGCTCGTGGGACGACACGTCGGACTCATAGAGCGCCTGCAGGGCGGCCACGCGAGCTTTGCGACGCGGGTTTGTAGCCATCAGTACATCACCAGTCCGCCGTCGACGGTGAGCACGTGGCCGTTGATGTATGCGGCCTCGTCCGACGCAAGAAACACGGCGGCGGGGGCGATGTCCTCAGGCTTGCCGGTGCGCCCGACGGCGACCATCCGCATGATCTCCTGGCGCTGAGCGTCGGTCAGCGACGCCGTCATCTCGGTATCGACGAAGCCGGGCGCGATAGCGTTCGAAGTGATGTTACGTGACGCGACCTCCTTGGCGATCGCCTTCGTGAAGCCGATGATGCCCGCCTTCGCGGCAGAGTAGTTCGCCTGTCCGGCGTTGCCGACGAGGCCCGCGACGCTGCTCACCGAAATGATCCGGCCCCATCGCTGCCGCACCATCGGGCGGATGGCAGCCTTGGTGACGTGGAATGTGCCCTTGAGGTTCGTATCGATCACGCGGTCCCATTCGTCTTCCGACATGCGGAGAATCAGGTCGTCGGCGGTGACGCCGGCGTTGTTGATCAGGATATCAATGCGGCCGAAGGCCGCGACGGTCGCCTCTACCAGTCTGGGCCCGACTGCGGGATCGGCCACATCACCGGCGATGGCAATCGCGGCGCCAGCTCCACCGGCTGCCTGAAGGGTGTCCTCGGCGGCCGCCGTATTCGATGCGTAGTTGACCGCCACCCTGGCGCCGTGTGCGGCGAGCGCCAGCGTGATGGCGCGGCCGATGCCGCGCGAGCCGCCCGTGACGAGCGCCACCTTCCCGCTCAGGTCGAAGAGTCTGTTCAAGTGCGATGACCTCTTGTAGCCAGTATGGCCGCCGGTGACATCTACTTCACGCCGAGCGACGAAACGCCGCTGATGTTCCGGAGCTCGGCATCGGGAGCGATGCGCTTGATCAGGCCGGTCAGCACCCGGGCCGGACCGATCTCGACGAACGTCGTGACGCCGTGGGTCGCCATGTACTCGACGCACTGTACCCACCGCACTGGATGTGTGAGCTGGTACGTCAGCTCGGCTTCGATTGCCGCAGCGTCGGTCATCGGCTCGGCCGTGTTGTTCGCGACCATTGGGATCTTCGCATCGGCGATGCCGGCTGCCGCGACCGCATCGGTCATGCCCGCCACGGCGGGTTGCATCAGCGACGTGTGGAATGCGCCCCCTACATCCAGCGGGATGGCGCGCCGCGCCCCCCGCTCCAGCGCCAACGCGCAGGCGCGAGCAACGGCTTCTTTCGACCCGCCGATGACGAGCTGCCCCGGCGAATTGATGTTGCACAGTTCGGCGCCGGCGTCCCCGCAGACGGCAGTTGCCGCGGCTTCGTCGAGCCCGAGTATGGCAGCCATGCTGCCCGGCGTCGCGTCGGCGGCGGCCTGCGTGAGCCGTCCCCGCTCTTCCACAAGCCGTACACCCTGCTCGAACGCGAGCGCGCCAGCGGCAGTAAGTGCGGTGTATTCGCCAAGGCTGTGGCCCGACACGAACGCGGGCTCGCCCTCAAGCGCGGCTACCGCGAGCGCCGCTGCCAGGCAGGCGAGGCTGGTCACGTAGAGAGCGGGCTGGGCGTTCGTCGTCTTGCTCAGCTCTTCCGCTGGCCCCTCGAAGCACACGCGCGATAGCGGGCGGGCGAGGATTGAGTCAGCGCGATCGTACAGCTCACGGGCGGCGGGATAGGCCTGACAAATGTCTTTGCCCATGCCCACTTCTTGCGAACCCTGGCCGGGGAAGACCCAGGCGACAGCGGAGTCAGGCATTGCGGCAGATCAAGTGAGGCGGTGACCCGGTGAGGCACCGCACTATTCGGCGACCTTCGCCGCCTTCACGGCCACCGCGGAGGCCCGCTTGTAGAAACCGCAGGTCGGGCACGCCGTGTGCGGGAGCCGCGCGTTGCGGCACTGCGGGCATCGGGTGAGGGTGGTCGGCTTGAGGGCGAGATGGCTTCGCCGCTTGCCCTGGCGCGCCTTCGGGTATTTTCGTTTCGGCAGTGGTGGCAACGGATTGGGCTCCTCTCTCGGATGTCAGCGCGCAGTCTATCAGACGCGTTGGGCAGACGAAATTGCGGCGCACCATACGCCCATAACCGCGGCCCGAGAAGGTCCTGTCGCTAAGCGGCGAAAAGCGCTGGAGCGCCTCCGGTGTGGACGAAGACGACTGCCTCGTCGGAGCCGAAGCGCGCGTCCCGGATCAGGGCGAGCAGGCCCGCCAGCGCCTTGCCGGTGTAGACCGGGTCGGCGAAGACGCCCTCGGTCCGCGCGAGCAATCTGATAGCGGCCTCTGCTTCGGGCGTGGAGTTGCCGTAGCCTCCGCCGAGCATCGCGCCGTCGAGATGGATGAGCGAGGAATCGACGGGCGGACCCTCGATGTCGGCGGCCACCTCGGCGGCGAGGCGCAGCACATCAGCGCGGAGATCATTGGCGGACTTGGCAACGGCGTAGCCATATACCGGCACCGCGACACCAAGCTTGGCAAGCCCGGCGAGCATGCCGGCCTGCGTGCCGCCGGTGGCCGTGGCGAGTACGATTGCGCCGGGACGCTCGCCGAGGGTCTTCAGCTGATCGAGAAGCTCCGCTGCGGCGAGGACGTGACCGAGCGCGCCACGCGCATCGGAGCCGCCTACGGGAATGACGTGCGGGCGGCGGCCGAAGGCTTCGATGCCGAAAGCGACCAGATCGACCCACTTCGCGCGCGCGGAGCGGTCGGCAGAGCCGCAGAAGTAGGTCTTGGCGCCGAGCAGTTCATCGAGCAGGAGGCTGCCGGTCAGGGTGGCGGGACGGTCGCCGCTGAAGACCAGGTGCGCGCTGAGGGGGGTACGCGCGCACGCGGCGGCCGTCAGGCGGCAGTGGTTCGACTGCTGGCGGCCGGACGTGATGACGTCCGTCGCGCCTTCATCGAGCGCGCGGGCGATCGAGAACTCGAGATTTCGGATCTTGTTGCCGCCAAGCCCGAGCGACAGCAGGTCATCTCGTTTGAGATAAAGCCGCGGGACGGACTTGGCCCCTTCGGCGCGCAAGGCGTCTTCGAGCCCCGTCGCGCGCTCCAGCGGGGAGGGCAGCGAAGTCAGACGGACGCGAGGGTGCGGCGGAATCAGGTTCTGGTAGGCTTCGCTCACGGTCAAATGCTACGGCAACACGAGGCTGCGGACGATGGTGAAACGCATCGAGCGGGCGTCGCTCAAGGCGCACGCTGGGCAAAACGCCGACATGGAGCGGATCATCGCCGTCTCGCATGACACAGTAGGCAGCGAACACCTCTATTCGAGCATCGTGAACACCGGTCCCGGCGGCCGGACGGAGATCCACCATCACGGCGAATGCGAGACGAGCATCTACATCCTCAAAGGACGCGCGCGATTTTATTCCGGCGACGGCCTGAGAGAAGTAACCGACGCCAATGAGGGCGATTTCGTGTATGTGCCGGCGTACGAGGTGCACGTCGAAGAGAATGCCAGCGACAGCGAGCCGCTCGTCGTGCTGCTCTCGCGGAACTGCGCCGGCCCGGTCGTGCACTACGTCGATGGCGTGATGCCGCCTCGGTGAGCTCGCTGTACCCCGACCTCGGGACGCTGCTCGATGCGCACGGACTCACCGGCCGCGCCGAAGAGCCGCTCATCCATTCCGGGTACTCCGGCGCCGCGCTCACCAAGATCGTGCGCGGGGATGGCGACCGATTCGTGCTGAAGCGGATGAGCATTGCGCGCGACTGGATCATGCGCGCGACGGACGATAGTGCTTGCCGCGAGGCCGGGTTCGCGTTGAGCGGCGTCGCGCTCGGCGAGCGCATCCGAACGCCAACGGTCGGCGCCGCGCGTGATAACGGCGGCTATGCGCTGTTGATGCGCGACATCAGCGATCACCTGCTGCCGCAGAACGCTATAACCGCCGCCGAGCTCGACGCGATCATCGAGAAGATGGCCGAGCTGCACTCTGTGCCGCTGCCGGAGGCGCGTGTGGTGCCGTGGTGCGGCCGGCGTCAGCGGTTACTGCTGCTGACACCGGCCGGAGCGCGAGTCGCCGCGACATACGATGCGGGCGTGGCGCCGCATCTTGCGCGCGGCTGGGCGCTCTTTGACGAACTGGCGCCGCGTCCAATCGTGGAGTTGATCCGTGCGCTCAGCGAGGATCCGACGCCCTTGATCGACCTGCTCGCTTCGCTGCCGAGGTCGCTCCTGCACGGCGACTTGAAGTTCGACAACATCGGGCTCGACGACGCCGGGCGCATGTGGCTTATCGACTGGGCGATGCCGATGTTGGCGCCGCCGGCGGTCGAGCTCGGGTGGTTCCTCGCGATCAACTCGCGGCGGCTGCCAGCAACGCTGGACGAGACGACGCAGCGGTACACCGAGGCGGCCAGAATCGCGCCGAAGCTGCGGGCGCGGCACGATGCGGCTACGGTGCTCTGCGGGCTGCTGCTACGCGGCTGGCGGAAGGCGCTCGATGCGGACGATGGTGAGCCCGGGGAGCTGCAATGGTGGTGCGAGCGTGCGGCTGATGCTCGGCGCTTCTTACGCTAGCGCAGTACGTCGGGTTTTATGGTTGGCTTGACGCGCTTTGTCCTGCGCTCCTCGATCCTCGTCGTGAAGCTCCCCTTGTATCCCTCCCAGGGAAGGGGCTGTCGAAGACTCGCCGTGGCGAGGGGGTTAGGTGGGCGGGGACGCGGGTTATAACGAAGCGTTCGAAGCGCGATGTTAACCGAAGAACTGCTCGAGACCGCGGGCGACGAAACTCAACAGCAGGATCGCCACCAGCGGCGAGAAGTCCATCATGCCCAGGCGCGGCATGATACGCCGGATGGGGTCGAGAATCGGCTCCGTGACCGAGTTGAGCGCCTGGATGAGCGGGCTCCGCGGATCCATGTTGAACCAGCTCAGCAAGGAGCGGGCGATAATCGCGATAATCAGGAGTGTCGAGAACAGGTAGATCACCTGGGATGCCACCGAGGTGCCGCTACTCCCGCCTCCGAAGATCAACTACGCCCCAACTCTCTCGAGCGCTGGTAGGCGGCCTCTATCGCGTCGATGATCGCACCGCGAACGCCGGCGCCTTCGAGCACGAGCAGTCCGGCCGCGGTCGTGCCCGCAGGCGATGTGACTTCGTTGCGCAACTCGGCGGGATGCTTGCCCGTCTCGGACGCATACTTCGCGCTGCCGATGAAGGTCTGGAGCGCAAGCATCTCGGCGACGTTCCGTTTGAAGCCGACGTGCACGCCGGCATCGATAAAGGCTTCGAGGAACATGTAGATGAAGCCGGGGCCGCTGGCGGAAAGTGCGGTCGCCATGTCGAGATACTTCTCATCATCGACGTGGAGCTCGCGACCCATGGCGCCGAGAATTGCGCCGACCTGTTCCCGGGCGAGGCCCTCCACCTCGGGCGTCGCGATCCAGACGCTCATGCCTTCGCCGACGGCGGCCGGGGTATTCGGCATGACGCGGACGATGCTGGCGTGGCTGAGCGTGCGGGCAATCTTGTCGATCGGCACACCGGCCATAATCGAAACGATGGTCTGGTCGCGGCGAAAGCGCCCGCGCATCCGATGAGCCGCCTCCTCGAACTCTTGCGGCTTGACGGCGAAGACGACCACCTCAGAGGCTTCGATGACCGCAACGGGGTCGCTGGTCGCCTGCACGCCATACCGGCTGTGGACAGCGGAGCAGCGCTCGTCGTTGATCTCGGCGACCAGGACATCGCCGGGCTGGACGACGGCCTTCTCGATGATGGCGCGCAGAATGGCCTCGCCCATGAAACCGCAGCCGATGAGTCCGAGCTTCATCTGCCCCCCGCGCCGGTCAGTGCCCGGCTTCGCCACGCGCCCCGAAAAGCGCACGGCCGACGCGCACAAGCGTCGACCCTTCTTCGACCGCGACCTCGAAGTCGCCCGTCATGCCCATCGACAACTCACGCAGCCCGATGGCGTCGCGGAGCTGGCGCACCGTACGGAACACCGGCCGCGCGTCTTCGGGATCATCGACAGGCGGCGCGACGGTCATAAGGCCGGTCAGCGCGATATTCGGCATGCCGCCAATATGTTCAGCCAGGCCGGGAGTCTCTTCAGGCGATATGCCGAACTTGGACAGCTCACCGGTGACGTTCACTTCGAGCAACACGCGCACGGGTCGTGAGGCATGCGCACTGATCGTCTCCGCAAGCCGGATCGAATCGACGCTGTGGAGTATATCAAAGAGGTCGATTGCGGCCGCCGCCTTGTTGCGCTGCAAATGCCCGATCAGATGCCACGCCGGTGCGAGGCCTCGCTCGCGCAGATCGGCGACCTTCGGCGCTGCTTCTTGCACGCGATTCTCCCCGAAGTCGCGGAGACCGGCGGCGAACGCGGCGGCGATCACATGTGACGGATGTGTTTTCGTGACGGCGACCAGCGTTATGTCGCCCGGCGATCGTCCGGCCCGCGCGCACGCAGCATCGATGCGCGCGCGCACGGCGGCGAAGTGCGCGGCAATCGCAGAGGTGAGCGCCTCGGCGTCAGAAGCTTCGATGATTTCCCGGGCGTCGGTCACAGCTTCACGCCGCTGATCACCGGGACATGCGCCTCGTCCCACTCGCGGAATCGCTCCTCGCCGAGGGCGGTGAGCTCGGAGCGCGTACGCCCGATGGCTTCCAGTAGCGCAGTTACATCGACACCAAAATGGGCGGGAGAGAATTCAGCCAGCTTCTCGGCGGCGCCGTCGAGCAGCTTGATGATGCCAGGGTATTCGCCGCGCACGAAGTGCACGAACGCCGCCGCCAGCTGGATGATGCCCTGAAAGAACTGGCGGTCGGGCCACGGCGTCACCATCCAGAGATCCTCTAGCGTCTCGTGCGACTCGAAGTAGTAGCGATCGTTGAACTCCCCGACGGCCTTATCGAACTCACCGAGCCGGCCGCGCAATTCCTCGGCCGTCAAGAGCGGCTGGTTTCGAAATGGCGTTGTGGACGGCGCAGGTTCAGACAGCATGATTGGACAGTGTAACGAGCGACCCACTCGAACAATCGCCGCGTGCCCTTCCGCGCCGGAGCGTACCGCTTACGCATACGCCACAGTAAGATTCGTCAGCGCCCGAACCTGCAGAGGCGCCTCAGCAAGCGCGATCGCGGACGGAGGAGCCTCAACATTGGCCGACTACAGCAAGCCGCTCCCCTGGCCAAGCCCGGAGACCCAGCCGTTCTGGGATGCCTGCAAGCGGCACGAGCTGTCGCTGCCGTATTGCGCCGCGTGCGCGCGATTCTTCTTCTATCCCCGGCAGTTCTGCCCTCGTTGCTTCAGCTGGGACATCGAGTGGCGCACGTGCAGCGGCAAGGGCAAGCTCTACACATTCGCAATCCAGTATCGCGCTCAGATGCCAGGCTTCACGGCACCGTATGTGACGGCAGTCGTCGAGTTGGACGAGGGCCCGCGCCTCATGACAAATCTCGTCGGCGTGGACCCAACGCCGGAGAACATACGCTGCGACATGCCGGTCGAGGTCACCTGGGAAGACGCGACGGACGACATCACGCTGCCACTCTTTAAGCCGGCATGACCATCGCCCACAAGGAAACCCAATGACCATCAAAAATAAGGTGGCGATCGTCGGCGCCGACGAGACGGACGAGATCGGCATCGTGCCGAACATGACGCCGATCATGATGCACGCGCAGGCGGCGCGGAACGCGCTGCGCGACGCCGGCATCGAGAAATCAGAGGTCGACGCCGTGTTCACCTGCGGCGTCGGCGGCATGGCCAGCGTGCAGATCTGCGAGTACCTGGGAATCGTCCCGAAATACATCGACAGCACGATGACCGGCGGTTCGTCGTTCGAGGTGTACGTCCGGCATGCGGCCGCCGCGATCGCCGCGGGGCTCTGCAGCGTGGCGCTGATCACCCACGGCGAGACCGGTTTCTCATCGCGGAACCGGCGCGGACCACGCGGCGGCGGCTTCATGTTCGACACGTCGCTGCCCTCGGCGCAGTTCGAGGCGCCGTTCGGCGTCGGCGGTCCGCCCAGCAACTACGCGATGGCGGCGATGCGTCACATGCACGAATACGGCACGACCAGCGAGCAGCTCGCCGAAGTGGCGGTGGCGACCCGGAAGTGGGCGCAGCTCAACCCGCGCGCGATGATGCGCGACCCGCTGACCATCGATGATGTGTTGTCGTCGCGCTGGATCGCCTACCCGTTCCACATCTACGACTGCTGCCTCGTGACCGACGCCGGCGGCGCCGTCGTGGTCGTCGGCGCGGACCGGGCGCGCGACTTCGCGAAGACGCCGATCTGGGTGCTGGGCGCCGGCGAATCGACGACCCATCAGTCGCTGCTGGGGATGGATGATGTAACACGCACGCCGGCGCGCTATTCGGGCGCGGCGGCATTCGCCGAGGCCGGCGTGACGCACGACGATATCGACGTCGTCGAGGTCTACGACTCCTTCACGTACACGGCGATGGTGACGCTGGAAGAACTCGGCTTCTGCGCGAAGGGAGAGGGCGGGCCGTTCGTCTCGGACCAGCGGACGGCGCCCGGCGGCGCATTCCCGATGAACACGAACGGCGGCGGGCTCTCATACACGCACCCGGGCATGTACGGCATGTTCATCCTCATCGAGGCGGTGCGGCAGCTGCGGGGCGAGTGCGGCGAGCGGCAGGTGGCTGACGCGCGTCTGGCGCTGGTGAACGGCACCGGCGGCCTGCTGAGCGCAACGGGCACACTGATCTTGGGACGGGATTGATTCACTTACTTGCGTAGCAGCCGGCTCGCTCTTCCGCCGTCCGCAGCGGCGATCAGTGTATTCGCCTGGTGCTGCATCGCGTGGCACAGCGCGACCGCGAGCGCGTCGCTCGCGTTGAGGTCTGCGGGCGCTTCCGCCATGCCGAGCTGCAGCCGGAGCATCTCGCGCACCTGCGTCTTCTCGCCCTGACCGTAGCCCGCCACCATCTGCTTGATCCGCGCCGGGGCGTAGTGGTGCACGGCGACGCCAGCGAGCGTCGCCGCGAGCATCGCCACGGTGCGTGCTTCGCCGATGGCCATCGCGGAACGCGCGTTCGTGCCGACGAACGGCTCTTCCACCGCCATGTCGGTCGGCGAGAAGCGCGCAATCACATCGCCCAGCTCGCTGAAGATGTGCGCGAGACGCTGTTCGAGCGGCCACTTCGCGCTGGGGGCGATGATGTCGCAAGCGAGCGCACGCGGATCCGTGCCGGCGAGGGAGATCACGCCCCATCCGGTGACGCGCGTCCCCGGATCGATGCCGAGGATGATGGCCGGTGCGACGACTTCGGGCGCGAAGTGCTTCCGATCCATGATTACCTTGCGGCGCA
This sequence comes from Chloroflexota bacterium, assembly GCA_030774575.1. Lineage (GTDB taxonomy): Bacteria > Chloroflexota > Dehalococcoidia > DSTF01 > JACRBR01 > JALYKW01. Next base: position 147,986 of record JALYKW010000025.1, read on the forward strand.
TTGCCTTCGGGCGTCTAATCCCCGCCGCCAAGCTCCCCTTCCCTCGTAGCGAAGGGATTGTCGAAGACTCGCCGTGGCGAGGGGGTTAGGTTGCGCGGCGGGGTCACTCACGCTAGCTCGTGTACAACGCGAGCACGTCGTCACTGAACTCTGCGTTGAAGTACACCTTCTGCACGTCGTCCAGCGCCTCCAGCTTTTCGACGAGCCGAAGCGTCTGAATCGCCGCTTTTTCGTCGAGCTGCACGGTGGTCTTGGGGACGCGGGCGGTCTCGGCGGATTCGACGCTGACGGCGTTGTCTTCGAGCGCCTTCTTCACCTTCTCCAGGTCTGCTGGCGCGGTGTAGACCTCGATCGTATCGCCTCCAACAAGCACATCTTCCGCGCCGGCGTCGATCGCATAGAGCGCCACTTCGTCGGGGTCCTTGCCGTTCGGCGCGATCGTCATGACGCCGCGCGAATCGAAGTTCCACGCGACGGATCCGGACTCACCGAGGCTGCCGCCGGCGCGCGCGAAGACGTTACGGATCTCGGCGACGATGCGGTTGCGATTATCGGTCGCGACCTCGACGATGACTGCGGTGCCCGCGGGTCCGTAGCCCTCGTACATGATCTCCACGATTTCGGCACCGTCGCCGGCGCCGGTCGCGCGCTTGATCGCGCGGTCGATGTTGTCGGTGGGCATGTTGTTCTCTTTTGCCTTCTGGATCGCGAGCCGCAAGCGGAAGTTTGCGGCGGGGTCAGCGCCTCCGGTTTTTGCCGCGATAATGATCTCTTTCGAGAGCTTTGTGAAGGCCTGTCCGCGCTGGGCGTCGTTGACGCCCTTCTGGCGCTTGATCGAGGACCATTTTGAGTGACCGGACATGTCGTGTGCGCGTGCTCCTGTGCTAATGCTGATGTGCGCGTATTGTATCAGGCCGCGATCGGCCTCAGCCGCCTCACGAGCCCAATCCTGCGACTGGAGAGGCCGGCCACACTTCTACTCGCCGACCGTTGTGTTGTCGATGAGCCGGGTCGAACCGAATCTCGCGGCGAGTGAAACGAGGGCGAGCCGGTCGATGCAAGGCAGTTCATCAAGCGTCGCGACGTCGGCGATGCTGATGTAATCGACGTGCGCGAGCGGCTCTGTCGCGATCAATTCGCGCATCGCAGTGCGGATGCGAGAGGCCTCGCGCTCGCCTGCGGCATACAGATCTTCCGCGAGGTGAAGCGATCGCGAGAGCACGAGGGCCGCTGCACGCTGCTCGGGCGTCAGGTAGACGTTGCGGCTGCTGATCGCCAGGCCGTCAGCCTCGCGTACGATGGGCAGACCTTCGATCGCGACGGGAAGGTCGAGATCGCGGACCATGCGGCGGATGACCGCGAGTTGCTGTGCGTCCTTGCGGCCAAAGTAAGCGCGATCGGGCTGGACGATGTTGAGAAGTTTCAGGACGACGGTGGTGACGCCGCGGAAGTGGGTGGGACGGCTTGCGCCTTCCAGCCGCGACGTGAGGCCCTCGACCGAGACATAGGTCGAGAACCCTCGGGAATAGATCTCCTCAACCCCCGGTGCGAAGACAACATCGACGCCTTCGGCCTCGAGCAGCGCGAGATCGCGCGCTTCGTCGCGCGGATAGCGGGCGAGGTCTTCTTCTGGTCCGAACTGCGCGGGGTTGACGAAGATGCTGACAGCGACGTGATCGTTCTGCGAACGCGCAGCGCGCACCAGCGAGAGATGGCCTTCGTGCAGAAAGCCCATCGTGGGCACGAGGCCGACGTTGCCGGCAACCGAGCGGCGCCACGCGCGCATGCTTGCCACGGTGCGGATAACGTGCACAGGAGCGATCAGGCGTCGAGGCCGAGCGCGTGGCGGCGGCGCATCGCCTCGTTCGTGCCCGGTCGCAGTTCGGCGAGCGCGGTAGCGTCCATCTTGAAGCTCTCTTTCGCCGTCGGGAAAGCGCCGGTCCGCACGTCGGCCGCATACCGCGAGATTGCATCGCGGATCAGGGCGCCGGCCTCAACGTAGCGCCTGGTGTGCTTCGGCGTGAAGGCGTCGAATAGGCCGAGCAGATCATGGTAGACCTGCACCTGGCCGTCACAGCCCGCTCCGGCGCCGATACCGATCGTGGGCACGCTGAGCCGCTGGGTCAGCAACTCGGCGAGCGGCGCCGGGATGGTCTCGAGCACGATCGCGAAAGCGCCAGCCTGTTCGAGCGCCTGCCCATCGTGCATGAGCTGCACTGCAGCAGCGGGCGTCTTGCCCTGCACCTTGAAGCCGCCGATCTGGTTCACGGACTGCGGCGTCAGGCCGATGTGGCCCATCACCGGAATGCCGGCTTCGGTCAATTTCTGCACGATCTCGGCTGAGCGGACGCCGCCTTCGAGCTTGACGGCCTGGCATCCGGCCTCCTGTATAAAGCGCGCGGCGTTGACCATCGCGTCCTGCCAGCCGGTCTGATAGCTCATGAATGGCATGTCGCCGACGACGAGGGCGTGCTCGGAGCCGCGGACCGCCGCTTTTGTGTGATGGATCATGTCCTCCATCGTCACCGGCAACGTGGAGTCATAGCCCAGCACGACCATGCCGAGCGTGTCGCCGACGAGGATCATGTCGCAGCCCGCGTCATCGACCAGACGCGCGGACGGGTAGTCGTACGCCGTCATCATGACGATCTTTTCACCACGGCTCTTCATATTGCGGATGTCTGTGGTGGCGATGCGCTTCATGATCTTGCCTCTGCAATCATCGTGGCCGCCGCGGGCTCAATGTGGTTGCCGATGCGCGTGACGTGGTTGAACTCGTCGACGTAGATAAGAGCCGGCTCGAGGGCGCGCGCTTCGTCGTCGGTAGCGGTCTTGTAGGTAAGGATGATGACGGTGTCGCCCGGCCTGACGAGACGCGCCGCAGCGCCGTTGATGCAGATCTGACCGCTGCCGCGCGCGCCCTCGATGGCATAGGTGGTGAGGCGTGCGCCGTTATCGACATCGAGGACATGCACCTGCTCGAAGGGCAGCACGTCGGCAGCGGCCATCAGCTCGGCGTCGATCGTGATGCTCCCTTCGTACTGCAAGTCAGCCTGCGTGACGCGGGCGCGATGGATCTTGCTCTTCAGTACCGTCCGCATCGCGTCCTCCGGCACAACAAAATGTGCCTCTCCGGTGATACCGAAGAGGCACGTAGAGACGCGATCGTCTCGGCGTATGTGCCGTCTCGGTCCGGACCGGATCCAAGCAGCCTGGTATCGATCTCCCTGCCACATGCGCTGACCGCCGCTCTTCGCGGTCGATCGCGCACCAGATATAGATCGCCCGGCCAAATGATGTCAATAGAGGTCGTCGAATCGACGGCGCCAAAGGTTGTGCCGCGAGGCGGATCGGTCCTTGCTGTCGCGACAGACCTATAGAGGAACCCGATCGCCGGGCAGCACATACTTCGATAGAACTGATCAGGTTTCTTATCGAGAGGGGTTCCCAAGGCTGATCGCGCCGCGTATACTCCGCTTCGAATGGGAGAATTACACCGCGCTACCCGTGGCGGGGTGGGTGCGGCAATCGTTGCGCTCGCGCTTATAGCTTTGGCGCTATCGGCTGGCTGGGCCTCCGGCGCGGCCTACGACGGGAATCTCGCTGCCCGGGGATGCGCCGGGCGGTGTGCATCATCCGCCTCCGCCGCGTCCGACGACCCGGCCGGCGATCCACCGCCAATCGTACCGACGCCGACACCCCGGGACCCCGCTGACTTTCCGTACGTGAGCGCGCTCTCCATCGCGATGATTGACGACGGGTGTGGTGCGGAGATCTACGGACGCGACGAGCACATGCGTCTGCCGCCGGCGAGCCTGACGAAGCTGATGACTGCGGCGATCGCGACGGACCAGGCCGATTCGAGCACCCCCATCACGTCCCATGTCGACGGCGCGGATCTGTACGACAAGACGGGCTCGACGATCATGGGGCTTACGCCGGGAATGCAGCTGACGCTGCTTGACCTGCTGTACGGACTGCTGCTGCCATCCGGCAACGACGCCGCAATCGCGATCGCCGAGGGGATCAGCGGATCGCAGGACGCGTTCGTCGAGCTGATGAACGAGAAGGCAAAATCACTGGCGCTTGAGGATTCGCACTTCACAAATCCACACGGCCTGTACGAGAACGACCTCTACTCGAGCGCCTACGACATGGCCATGCTGGCACGATACGTGATGCAGAATGCCACGCTCCGCCAGATTGTGTCGGCCGTGTCGTGGCAGCCACGCTGGGACGGTCCGCCCGTCTGGAACGGCAACCGCTTCATCAGCGAGTATCCAGGCGCCGATGGCGTGAAGATCGGCTACACCGAGCAATCGCAGCAGACGATCGTCGCATCGGCGACGCGCGGTGGGCGGCGGATCATCGCCGCGCTGATGCGAAGCCAGGATCGCTACACGGATGCAGAGCGGGTGCTCGACTGGGCGTTCGCGCAGCCGTCCGCCTGCCCCTGACGCGGCGAGCGGACGACCGAGGGGAGGCTTGGGCCCCGCACGAGCTGCGCCACGAGAGATACTTTGGGCGCCGAGAGCAACAACGAAGGGGCTCAACTGAGGCCCCTTCTCTTCCCGCGCTGGATGGCTTCGTCATGCGACACGCGCGACTGTTGCGGGTGTTGCGCGTCTACCGCGTCCGCTGCCGTTTCACGGGTGCGGCAGGGCGTCGCTGGCGCACGGATACCCGCCGAGCGACTCGGCCATCATCACGCCGCGGACGATCGCGCGCTCCACGGCCCGCGTCGCCAGCGCCTCCAGGATGCGGTAGTCGCCTCCGTCGAGCACGTGATTGCCGGTGGCGAGCGTGAAGACGACGTCGCCGTCACTCGGGGTGTGGGCGGGGCGGACGGTGCGGGCGATGCCGTCGTGGCACACCGTGGCGAGCCGATTCGCCTGCTCCTTCGTCAGCGCGGCGTTGGTGGCGACGACGACGAGCACAGTGTTCTGCTCTGCGATCTCGGGCTGCCACAGTCGCCCTGCTCGCATCACTTCGACCGCATCTTCGAGCGTGCCGTCGTCACGGCGAGCGCCGGCTATGATCGCACCGGTCTCGTGGTCGATGATGTCGCCTGCGGCGTTGACTGCCGCGAGCGCGCCAGCGATGAGACCGTTGTACGCCCGCTCGCTTGCGGTGCCGAGTCCACCCTTCATCGCTCGTTCCGGGCCCAGCGCTTTCGCTACTGTCGCGCCCATGCCCGCGCCCACGTTGCCCTCCGCGGTACTTCGCCGGGCTGCTGCCGCCGCGCGGTAACCGGCATCGGCCGTCGGCCAGCGGTCGTGGCGGCCGATGCCGAGATCGAACAAGATCGCGCCGGGCACGATCGGGATGACGCCGCGGCCGAATGGAAAGCCGACGTTGCGCTCAGCGAGATAGCGGACGACACCCGACGCCGCTTCGAGCCCGAAGGCGCTGCCGCCGGAGAGGACGACGCCGTGCACCTCTTGCACGAGGTTGCCGGGCCGCAGGAGATCCGTCTCGCGCGTGCCAGGCGCGCCGCCACGGACATCGACGCCCGCGACGGCGGGACGATCGGGCAGAACGACAGTGCAGCCGGTGATCGCACGGCGGTCCGCCCAGTGGCCGACGCGGATGCCGGGGATGTCAGTGATCGAGCCTTGGCTCATGCGGCGAGTGTAGCGGCGGGGCGGCGATTCAGCATGTCAGCATGTCAGCAGGTCAGCCAGTCAGCACGTTAGCGTGTCAGCCACAAAACAGCAGATCAAGTCGCCCGCATAGCTCACCGACTGGCTGGCCCCCCGACTGCCTCACCGCCTGACTGGCTGACGCCCACCCTACGCCCGCCTCCGTTTGCCCTCTCGCAGCTTCTTCGCGCGGTCCTCTTCCTGGTACATCGTCAGGACGCCGTAGATCAGGTTGCGCGAGGCGTTGGTCATAGCATCGATCGCGCTGACGACCGTCGTGAGACGCTTTTCGTCGACGGAGATGGCGCTGACGCTGATCGTGCGCCGCTGACGGTCGATGGCGATCGAGGCCACCTGATTGAGCCGAAGTCCGACGTTGTCGAGCCACGCCGACTGTTTCACCATCGCCGCACCGGCCCGGCTTTCGCCTGCCGCCTGCACGAGGGCGAGCGCGGCTCCCTCGCCCATATCCCCCGTGCGCTTGAGGTCGCCGAGCATCTGCACCAGGGCGCGCTTGAGGTCACGGATGTCACTCTTCGACAGCGACGGACAGCGGTCCGGGATCGCATCGACGTCAGGCAGGCCGAGCGCGGCCAACAGTTCCGGGCCGGGTGTGTTCGCCATCTCGTGGAAGAAGGAGGCGGCGGTCGCGCGGTCGAGCTTGAACTCGAGGAAGGATCGCATGATCGGCTCGCGACCGCGCAGCTTGAGCGCGTAGTAGAGCCCAATGAGGTCGCTCGTCGCGTGGAGGTACTGCTCCATGATGTGCATGGCCAGCACTTTCCGGACGGGCGGCGACTCGAGCGCGAGCGCGCGCAGCGATGTCTCGGCGACGATGCGGCGGCTGGTGACGCCGAGCTCGCTGTAGCTGTTGAGGAAGTCGACGTCGCGGACGCGCATGAAGCCGTCGAAGCACTCGGCGCATCGCGTCGGCGAGCTCGTGCCGGCGTGCATCGAGAGCGAACGCCCGCAGTCGCGGCAGATGGATTCGAGCGAGCGGTCGGTCATGAGGTCAGCGTACTTCCGGCGGGCGAGGTGTGGGAAGTGGGAAGTGGGAAGTGGGAAGTGGGAAGTCAGAGATCAAAGGTCGGAGGTCGGAGGCGACGCTGCGGGGACGTCTTCGCCCAGCAGTAAGGGCGAAATGTTTCACATGAAACATTTCGTGATAAATGGCGCAACCTCGCGGCCCGATATCCCAAACGATGCGTACCGGCCCCCGTCGTCAGAGCGCTGGGCGAGCGTGAAGGGTCGGCTTGCGACCCCGGAGCGCGGCCGAAGCCCGCTTGCGGCGCGCCCGCGACGGGGGCTGGCACTTCGGGCAGAACACGCTGCTGCGGCCGCCGATCTTGATCCGGCGCATGGGGGTGCCGCAGGTGAAGCAGGGGGCGCCCTCGCGGCCGTAGGCCTGCACCGTCTCCTGGTTCTGTCCGGGGGCCCCATCGACGTTGATGTGGTCGCGGAGCGTCGTGCCAAGGCTGCTGCCTCGTCCGTCGATGCCCATCCGCAGCGCCCGCAGGATGCCCGCGTGGAGGCGCAGCCAGTCGTCTGGCCTGAGCCTGTTCGCCGGCCGCAGCGGATGCACCTTCGCGTAGTGGAGGGCTTCATCGGTGTAGAGGTTGCCCATGCCCGCCAGCACCGTCTGATCGAGAAGCACGGACTTGATCGGTGCCGTGCGCTTGCCGGCGCGCTGGCGCAGCACCTGCGGCGTGAATTCCGCCTCGAGCGGCTCGGGACCGAGCGTCTCCATCACCATCGTGGCGTCCTCGACGAGCCACATCGTGCCGAACTTGCGGAGATCGGTCCACCGCAGTTCGTGGCCGTCATCGAGCGTGAAGAGCGCGCGCACGTAATCGTCGGGCGGATCGGCGGGGACGCGATACAGGACGTTGCCCGACATGCGGCGATGCATCACCCACGCGCGTTCGTCGTCGAGGTCGACGATGAGGTACTTGCCGCGGCGCCGCAGGCCGGTGATGGTGCGGCCGCTGAGCGAGCGGCAGAAGTCGTCCGGCGTGATCAGCTGCACCAGCCGCGGCGCGTCGGGCGCGACCCAGCACGAGGTGATCTTGCGGCCGATGATGCGCGCCTCGAGATCGCGGCGGACGGTCTCGACTTCTGGTAGTTCGGGCATGGGGCTTCAGTTCACAGTTGTCAGTCATCAGTCATCAGTCGTCAGCCGTCCGCAGGCGTAAACCCGCAAGAAGGAGCTTACTAGACGGGTGGCTACGGCCGCAGGACGAGCAAGCCCGTGTCATTCGGCCGGTGGCCGCGAGAAGCAGCCTTCAAGAGACGCGCGGGTGTGGCACAATGGCACCTGATGGCGAACGTTACGGCGGATGTCCCGGCATGCTCGTAGCATTGATCGGCGACGTGCATGGGCGGATCTTCCATGCGATCGCGGCGCTTGCGACGTTGCAGGCGCGTATGGGCGCGAAGTTCGATCTCCTGATCCAGGTCGGCGACCTGGGTTACCCGGAGCTGGACCGCGCAGACGCGCCCACCAGGCTCTACCTCGCCATCGATCCTGCCGAGGCGGATCTCAGCCGCTTCTTGCGGCCCGACATTCACTGCTCCGCGGCACTGCGGTCCATTCGTGAATCGTTCGCGTGTCCCATCTACTTCGTCCGTGGCAATCACGAAGACTTCTCATGGCTTGCGGGACTACCCGTAGACCCGGCAACGCGCACGGCTCCCACGGATCCCTTCGATCTCCTCCACTACGTGCCCGACGGTACCGTGCTGGACCGTGCCGGATCTCGCGTCGCATTCCTGGGAGGTGTAGAGGAGCAAACGGGCGAGGCGGCAATAGATATGGATGCGTATCGGGCGCTGATCGGACTGGGGGCAGGCGCGATAGACCTACTGGTCACGCATGAGGGACCGTACGGCAGCAGCACCGGCTACAGGGGAGACGTGCACGGCTCGCGTCTCATGTCGCGACTACTGGAGGCACTCGAACCGCAGTGGCATGTCTTCGGGCACGCGCACAGCCTTGAAGGGCCGCGTATCTTCGGGCGCACGACCTATCTGGGCCTTGATGGTCTGGTGGCATCACCACGGTGGCAGCCGCACGCCCTCGGCCTGCAGCCGGGCTGCCTGGGAATCCTGGACACGACGAAGAAGGAGTTGTCGGCGGTGACGGACGAGTGGCTGCGCGACTTCCCGACACCATTCATCTTCGACGACTGGGCTGCATCGCCCGATGGGTTGTGCCGCCTCGGCCCCTCTTAACCAATGGCCGTCCGCTGTTTCAGGTCATCAACGCAGTTTCGACGAACTCCAACTCGGCTTCCGCCTCCGACACCAGTGGCCCGCGGGCGACCTCTAACTCGCCCCAGTTCTTGCCGGTCTTGATGTCGATCTTCAGCGGGACGACCAAGTCTAACGACTTCGGCATCACGCGGAGGCACAGCTCGCGGATGGTGTCAATCTCGGAGCGCGGGCCCTCGAAGATCAGCTCATCGTGGACCTGCAGGATCATGCGCGACTGCAGGCCGCGCTCGCTGATCTCTTCGTCAATGCGGTTCATCGCGACCTTGATGATGTCGCTGGCGGAGCCCTGTACCGGCATATTGATCGCCATGCGCTCGCCCGAGGCACGCACCTGGAAGTTCGGCGACTTGATCTCGGGGATGTAGCGGCGGCGGCCCATCAGCGTCTCGACGTACCCCAGCGTGCGGCACTGCTCGATGGTGCCGTCGCGCCAGGCGCCGACCTTCGCGTACTTCTCGAAGTAGCGGCGAATGAAGAGCGCGGCGTCTTCGCGAGGAATCCGCTCCTTCGTCGAGAGCCCGTATTCGCTCAGGCCGTAGAGCACGCCGAAGTTGAAGACCTTCGCGCGACGGCGCTGTTCCGATGTCACCTCGTCGAGTGGCGTGTCGAAGACGTTGGCCGCTGTCACCGCGTGGATATCTTCGTCCGCAGCGAACGCCTCGATCAACGCCGGATCCTGGCTGAGGTGCGCCATGATCCGCAGTTCGATCTGGGAATAGTCGGCAGCGAGCAGCATCGGGTCGTCGCCGATGTCACGCGCGATAAAGGCGGCGCGGATCTTGTTGCCATAGCCGGTGCGCACGGGAATGTTCTGCAGATTCGGGTCGTTCGACGACAGCCTGCCGGTCGCCGCGGTCGCCTGGTTGAAGGTGGTATGGATGCGGCCGGTCTTCGGGTTGATGAGCGCGGGCAGCGCATCGACGTAGGTGCCCTTCAGTTTCGACATGCCCCGGTAGCGCATGATCAGGTCGACGAGCGGATGCACGCCGCGTAGCGTGTCCATCGACACCGCATCGGTCGTGTAGCCGAGCTTCGTCCTGCGCGTCTTCGGCAGGCCCAGCTCTTCGAAGAGGATCTGTGAAAGCTGCTGTGGCGAGCCGATGTTGAACTCGTGCCCGACCTCTGCATAGATCTCGCGCTCGATCTGCTGCAGTTCCGCCTGCATCTCTCGCGACATCTCGACGAGCGGCACGGGGTCGACGGCGACGCCGGTCAGCTCCATGCGGGCCAGGACGCACATCAGCGGCATCTCGACGTCGTCGAACAGCGGCCAGAGGTTGCGGGATCGCAGCTCGCCCGCGAGCACGTCGGCGGCCCGGATCTGCGCATCGACCTGACGGCAGCAGTACTCGCAGGCGGTCTCGGTCGAGATCGCCGACATCGTGAGCTGGTTCTTCCCCGCCTTGCCGATGAGGTCGATGAGCAACGGGATGCGCATCTTCAGCCGGTCGAAGGCGAGGCTCTGGATCGACATGTTCGACTCGCCGAGCAAATACGCCGCGATCAGCGTATCGAAGCGCATGCCGCGCATCGTGACGCCGTGGTTCGCGAACACGAGGAAATCGAAGTGCCCGTTGTGAGTGACCTTCGGCAGGGACGGATCCTCGAGCAGTGGCCGCAGCGCTTCGAGCACGGTCTCCGTGACGAGCTGCGGCGGGGCGCCGAGTTCCACCGTGTGGCCGAGAGGGATGTACGCCGCGCTGCCGGGCTTCGTAGCAATGGCGATGCCGAGCAGCACCCCGCGCATGCCGTTCGCATCGGAGTTCTCGACGTGAAGCGCGAAGCGGTCGGCTGCACGCATCTCCTTCACCAGCGCCTTCAGGTCCTTCTCGGACGTGATGGTGCGGTATTCGTGCTCGGTCTCGACCGCCTGCGCCGGTTCGGCCGCGCGGGCATCTTCTCCGAGTGACTCTGGCAGGCGGCCGACGAGCGAACGGAACTCCAGCTCGTGGAACAGCTCTTCCACCTGCGCGCGGTCGAAGCCCGGCAGCCGGCATGCTTCGATGTCGAGGGTCGCCGGCACGTCGCGGCGGATCGTCGCCTGGTCGCCGCTCAGACGCGCCTCGGCCTCGTGCGCGCGCAGGTTTTCGCGCAGCTTGTCGGGCTTCACCTCATCGATTCGGCGATAGATCTCGTCGATCGAGCCGTAGTCCTGTAGCAGCTTGGTCGCGGTCTTCTCGCCGATACCTGGGACGCCGGGAATGTTGTCGGACGGGTCGCCCTTCAGCCCCTTGTAGTCGGCGATCTGGTCCGGGCGCAGGCTGTAGCGCTCGATGACGCCTGCTTCGTCGTACGCGACCGCGGGCGCGCCCTTCATGTACGGGCGATAGAGGTAGACATCGATACCAGGCTCGACGAGCTGGAGCAGGTCGGTGTCCAGCGAGACGATAACGACCGGAATGCCCTGCTCCTTCGCCTGCTTCGCCAGCGTGCCCACGAGGTCGTCGGCCTCGAAGCCGGGCGCTTCGAAGACGGGCATGTTGAATGCGTCGATGACCTGGCGGATGCGCTTGATCTGCTGGCGGAGGTCGTCGGGCATGGCGGCTCGGGTGGCCTTATATGTCTCGACGCGCTCGTGGCGGAAGGTCTTGCCGGGGGCGTCGAGCGCCATCGCCAGGTGCGTCGGCTTGAGCTGGTCGAGGATGCTGAGGATGGTGCTCGTGAAGCCGTAGACGGCCGTCGTCACCTCGCCGGTGCGATGCACGGAGAACTCGATCGCCTTGCTGCTGCCGCTGCCCTGGAAGACGCGGAAGGAGCGGTAGATCAGGCTATGGCCGTCGATGAGGACGAGTCGCGGCTTGTCGTCGGGCACGATCTAAGTATACGGCGCATCGTTGGAAGCTGGAGGCTGGAAGTCGGAAGTCGGAAGTCCGACACCGAGAAGCCGAGCGCTGGTAATCAGTCGCCGTAGCCTTCCCCGCCGTACCCCGATAATCTGTGTCATCTGTGAAATCTGTGGTTCCATCCGAAAAACACAACGGAGCGACACAACATGCCTGAGTACGAACAGATCATCTATGAGCCGCGGGGCGGGGTGCTGCTGATCACGCTGAACCGGCCCGAGAAGCTGAATGCGTGGACGCAGAAGATGGAGAACGAGTTCATCGACGCGATCAACGAGGCGGCGAAGGACCCGGCGATCGGATGCGTGGTCGTGACGGGCGCCGGCCGCGGGTTCTGCGCCGGCGCCGACATCAGTGGCTGGGACCGCGGCATCAAGGCGGGGGCGGACGCGCCTCGGCCGTCGAAGATGCTGTTCGAGGGCGGGAGCCCCGAGGTGCCGATTGCGCTGACGCGGGGCAAGCCCGTGATCGCCGCCATCAACGGCGTCAGCGTCGGCGTCGGGCTGACGATGACGATGTCGTGCGACATCCGCATCGCCTCGACCGCCGCTCGATTCTCGGCGCGGTTCGTGCGGGTGGGGCTGACGCCGGAGTGCGGCAGCAGCCGCTATCTGCCACTGGTAGCCGGGCTGCCGAACGCGCTCTTCCTGACGCTGACGGGCCGGATCATCGATGCGGAGGAGGCGTTGCAGCGGCGTCTCGTCGACCGGCTCGTCGCGCCGGACGCGCTCATGCCAGAGGCGATGAAGCTCGCGGAAGAGATCGCCGCGAACCCGCACGAAGCGGTGTGGGCGGCGAAGCGGCTGCTGCACGCGAACGTGACGGAGGGCGACATGCGGCGGGTGACCGGAGCTGAGTGCTACTCCATCCGCGAGCGTCAGACGGAGCCGGATCATCGCGAGGCAGTGGCGGCGTTCATGGCGAAGCGCGAGCCGGTGTTCAACCGGGGCTGACGGCACGGTTTTGTTCACCGCGGAGTCGCAGAGGGCGCGGAGTTTCCGGGTTTGACGTGGGCGAAGTTGAGCATGCTACGCCGCGTGGACGCAACCTCATTGGATCTGTGATTTCGCCTTTTTTCGAGAGTGAGGTTATGGCAGACACAACGACCGAAAACGTGACCGATCTCGTCGCCGGGTTAGTGCGCACGCTTGATGTGCGGCCGGACGGCGAGGATCGGTTCGTCGGCGAGGCGGAGCGCGACGAGCACGATCACGAACATCCGCGGGTGTTTGGCGGGGTGGTGCTGGGGCAGGCGGCGCTGGCAGCCGGACGGACGGCGCCGGACCCGACGCTGCATTCGCTACACGCGTACTTTCTGCGCGGCGGTCGCATCGGCGTGCCAATCGAGTATGCGGTGGAGCGCGTCCGCGATGGGCGCACCTTCACATCGCGGCGCGTGCTCGCGCGCCAGGAGGGCAAGCCGATATGCGACCTGACGATGAGCTTCGTGCATCCGGAGGAAGGGCTGTCGCATCAGGATCCGATGGCCGACGTGCCGCCGCCGGAGTCGCTCCGCGACGCGCGCGAGGCCTACCCAATGGACGACGGCTCGCTGTGGCCGATCGGGCCGATCGAGTGGCGGCGCTGGGAGGGCTTCGACCTCGTCGCCAAGCCGGGGGAGCCGGCGGTGGTGCGAGAGTGGTTCCGCATGCGCGCGCCGCTGCCGGATGACCCGGCGATGCACACGGCGGCGCTGGCGTTCGTGAGCGACGCCGGGTCATTCAGCGGCATCGAGCGGCGCTACGGTTGGCAGGACATCGCATTTCGTGCGTCGGCGAGCCTGGACCACGCGCTCTGGGTGCATCGGCCGGTGCGTTGGGACGACTGGATGCTGATGGAGACGGACACGCCGGTGGCGCACGCAGCCAGGGCGCTGACGCACCGCCGCTTTTACATGCGGGACGGCACGCACGTGGCGACGATGGCGCAAGAGGCGGTAGTGCGGCGCGAACGGAAGCCATCGGAGTGACCGAATGTCGCTTCGCGCTCTGATACGCTGATTCCGTGGACTCCTTCGACTATCTGGCAGACCCTCGCATCGTCGCGACCGCTGACGACGCGGCAGCGCGGATCGCACGGCGCGTTGCATCCGGCGTCGAGGGCGAGGCGCTGCTCGGCGCATGCGTCGACGATCTTCGCGCAAGCGGATATCTCTCGCTGACCATACCGGAGCGCCTCGGCGGGCTCGGGGGCAGCGTCCTCGATGCATGCATCGCCCAAGAGAAGGTGTCCCGCGCACTCGGGTCGGCGGGGCTCGCGGCGAACATGCACCTGCAGTACATCGGCGCGTCGCTGGTGTCCGGGCTGTGGCGGCCGGAGATGCTCGATGCGTTTCTGCGCGAGGCGGTCGAGCGCGGCTATCTCATCAACAACTGCCAGGCGGAAGCGGAGATGGGCAGCCCCGCGCGCGGGGGGTTGCCCGCCACCACGGCCACGCGCGTCGAGCACGGCTGGCGCGTAAGCGGCCGCAAGCAGTGGTCGACGGCGAGCACCTTCCTCACGCACTGCGCTGTGAGCGCGACCGTGCGGGCGCCGGGCGTGCCGGAGCATCTCGGACAGTTCCTGATAGCGACCTCATCGCCGGGCGTGAGCGTCGATTGGACGTGGCATGCGCTGGCAATGCGCGAATCGGCGAGCCACGACATCGTGTTCGAAGACGTGTTCGTGCCGTACGAATGCGTGATTCGCGTCAGCGAGAGCGGCGAGACCTTCGTCCCGTCGCCCGAAGTCGCGCCCTGGCATGGGCTCACGTTCTCGGCTACCTACGTTGGCATCGCCGTCGCGGCGCGCGATTGGGTGATGCGGTTCGCGGCGACGCGCGTGCCGACAAATCTCGGCAAGCCGATCGGCGACCTGCCGGCGGTGCGCGCGAAGCTCGGTGAAATCGAGGCGCTGCTGCTGACGTCACGGCGGCTGATCTTCGACACGGCGCGCGCGTGGGTTGAGGAGAAGGCCGACCGGCGCGAGGTGGCCGGACAGGTGCCGCTGGTGAAGTACCAAGCGACGAACAACGCCGTCCGCGTGACGGATCTGGCGCTGCGGGTTGCAGGCGGCGTCGGGCCGGCGGAGGCGAATCCGCTTGAGCGCTGCTTCCGCGACGTGCGCGCAGGGCTGATCCATCCGCCGCTAGACGATGTGGCACTCGATGGGGCCGCGAAGCGCGGGCTGGCCGAATTTCGCGAACGGTGACTGGTGACTGGTGACTGATGACTGATGACTGATGACTGATGACTGGTGAGCGTAGCTCCGCGTGGTTCCGTGGGGACAGGTGCTAATGAATGACGTAGGCGGCGATGAGAGCGAAGTGGACGGCGGTGCCGGCGATGACGAAGGTGTGGAAGACTTCGTGGTAGCCGAAGATGCGCGGGACCGGATCCGGGCGGCGCATCGCGTAGATCACCGCGCCGACGGAGTACAGCATGCCGCCGATAAGCACCCCCGCGATCGCCGCCGCGGGCAGCGCTGAGACAACCGGCGCGGCGGCGATGACGCCGACCCAGCCGAGGCCAATGTACAGGCCGACGCCGAGCCATCGCGGCGCATCGGGACGCAGCACTTTCACTAGCACGCCTGCGGCGGCGAGCACCCAGACGACGCAGAGCATCGGAATGCCCCAGCCGTTTCCGAGCACGATCAGGCAGAAGGGCGTGTACGTGCCGGCGATGAGCACGAAGATCATCGAGTGGTCGACGCGCTTCATGATGCGCCGGGCTCCCTGCGACCACGGGGCCAGGTGGTAGCTGGCGCTCGAGCCGTAGAGCAGGCACAGGCTGGTGCCAAACATAGCGGCGCCGACGTACTCGCGCGGCCCATCCGCGAGGAGCAACAGCGCCAGTAGCGCGAACGGGGACAATGCCGCGGCGAAGGCGTGCATGGCGCCACGCAGGATCGGCCGGGGGACGACGGCGGGGGGAGGGAGGTGGAGGTTGCTAATCTGTGTGCTCATTGATGCGGTCGCTGATGGGCGGGCAGTCCAGAGGCTGGTCTCTACCGTGATTCCACTATCGGCGTTCGTCCGCCGGATCTTCGGCCGGCGGCGGTTTCGGGCGCCCTCCGCGCTCGGGCGGGCGCATCAATGACTGTAGAATCGTGTCGGGCCGAAGGCTGAGCAGCGCCTGCGACCACTCGCTGTAGCGCCGGAACGCGCCGCTGCCCATGCGCATCAGCTCCACCTGGTAGCGCATCGACTCGCTACGCGCGCCCATGAACTCACCGAGCGAGAGCATCGCCTTGCCCTCCGCCTCCCACACCTTCTGGTACTTGTCGACGAACTGGATCATCTCGTCGCTCGCGTCGAGCAGGTCGCTGATGCGTGGCATGCGTGGCGGGCGGGGGCCGCTCGGTCGGCGTTCAGTTGGATCTGGCATCGTTTCTCTTCTCTCGAATGGACAGATTATCGTGGTGGGAACAGCCGCTGTATCGTAGCCGATTACGGCGCTTCGATGCGCGGCTGCCGCCGCAGTGCTTCGGACCGCACGGTCGCGATGAAGGGCAGGTTACGGAAGCGCTGCTGGTAGTCGAGGCCATAGCCCACGACGAATTCGTCCGGCACCTCGAAGCCCACATAATCGAGCGGCAGGTCGACCAGGCGCCGCGCGCGCTTGTCCAGCAGCGTGCACACGTGAAGGCTCGCCGGCTCGCGCGCCTGCATCTGCTTCAGAAGATGGTTCAGCGTCATACCGGTGTCGATGATGTCCTCGACGATCAGGACGTCGCGGCCGCGGATATTTTCGGTGAGGTCTTGCACGATGCGCACGGCGCCGCTGCCGTCGCCTTCGTAAGACGAGATGGTCATGAAGTCCACGCTCACCGGCAGCGCGATGTGGCGCATCAGGTCGGCCATGAAGCAGGTGACGCCCTTGAGGACGCCGACGAGGAGCGGCTCCTTCCCGGTGTAGTCGCGCGTGATCTCGGTCCCGAGCTCGTTGACACGGCGCTCGATCTCCGTCGCGCTAATCAGCACCTCGCGCACGGCCATTTGCTCCTGTTCGTTCACGGATCCGATCCCGTACTTCGATAGGAGGCTGAGGTAATCCTTCTTGTGGAGGAGCTTGATCTGGACATCGGGATAGAGTTCTCGAAGTGTGCGCAGCTTGCGGTGCTTCTCCGTGACAAGTCCCTGCTTGAGGGTCGTGAGCTCAATATAGAGGTCGAGATCAGGAAGATAAAAGTCCGGCGAGAAAGCCTCGAGGATGCGGCCGCCTTCGCCCTGGCGCAGCGGAAACGTGCGCGGCTCGTACTGCCAGCTCACGCCGTAGAAGTCGAGCAGACGGGCGAACTCCTCCTCGCTCTCGTGGGCAAAGCGGGCGGCCTCGATGGTGGAAGGCGGCGGCGACTTTGCTTCGAGTGGGTGGATGTTCATCGATCGCTCAGGTAATCCCCTGCACAATGTGCTGCATCGCGACGCGGACGTGCTGCATCAACTCCGGCGGCGGCGTCGTTTCGAGCGAAGTAGTCGTTACGGGGGACATCAAGTAGTCGGCGAAGGCGCCGATGACCGTAACGACGAGTTGCTTGGCAAGCTCATCGACTTCGTGCGTCCGCAGGATGCCCCGTGCGGCGTAGACCTTGAGGATGCGCGCCTCGGCCTTTTCCCAGCGCTCGACGAGCATGCGGTACTCCTCAGCGGCGACCGGGTCTTCCGCCATGGCCTCGACCATAAGCACCTTCATGAAGCCACGGTTGGCGTACATGAGCTCAAGAGCGCCCTCCGCAATAGTCCGGATCGCCTCGCCGGGCGCCATTGCGGCGGCTTCACTGATGTCGGCGGTCTCGAGGTTCTGCAGCGCCGCGGTGAATCCGCGCTCTTCGATGAGCGCCTCAAACAGATCGCGCTTGGAGGGAAAGTGGTAGTAGATGGCGGCGTCGGTGATGCCGGCAATCTGCGCGATGTCGCGGACGCTCGACCGCGCCGTCCCTCTCTCAGAGAACAGCGTGAGGGCCGCGTCAAGGATCTGCTTTCGGGTGAGGGGGCCGCGCCGGAGCTTGCGCGCTCGCCCGTCCGACGCTACGGCGGCATTGCTCGCGATTGCCAATATCCACGCCCCTCTCTCACTCCAAGCGTAGGTGAGGCCCAAAGCCGTGTCAATCGATATCGCTCATGCGCATGAGCCGATACGATGGCGGACGGCCGCAGTCCCGCAATGCACGACGGGCAGACCTGGGGCTCCAATAAGCAGGCACTGGAGGGTCCGAGATGGCTGATATTTCGCTGAAGATTGGCGACAAGGCAACGTTCACGCGCACGGTGACGGACGGGGATGTCGTCACGTTCGCGCAGGTGACGGGGGATGAGCAGCCGCTGCACCTGGACGACGAGTTTGCGGGAAAGACGCGGTTCAAGCATCGCATCGCACACGGCATGCTGTCGGCGGGCTACATCTCCGCCGTACTGGGGACGAAGCTGGCGCCGGACTACGTGGTGGTGTACCTGAGCCAGCAGATGCGCTTCCGGCTGCCGGTTTCGATCGGCGATACGATCACGGCAGAGGCCGAAGTGACGGCGATCGACGCGGACAAGCGCATCGTGACGGTACGCACTGACTGCCTGAACCAACGCGGCGAGGCAGTAGTCCAGGGCGAGGCGACGGTGCTCCTCGACCCGCTGGAGTAGGCTTTGGCGGAGAGGCGGCCACTGACGCTCCCGCCCGCGCCGGGGCACACCCAAGGTACGGACACGCTGCCGAACGCTGGTGCATTAGACCGAGCAGGAAAAGAGCCCCGATGAACGGGGCCTTGCTCTTAGCTCTCTGCTCTTAGCTCTTAGCTCTCTGATCTCGCTGTCCGCCTAGGCCGACACGTCCTTCACATCATCGACTTCTTCCGGCATCGCGTCGCCGTCATCGACGCTCTGGCCGGAGCGCGTGAGGAGGAGGGGGCGTTTGCGGCCGCGTATCGTCTCGCCGCTGACCACGCACTTCTTGATGTCGCTGCGGGAAGGGATCTCGTACATCACTTCCATCAGCGAATCTTCCAGCACCGTCCGCAGACCACGGGCGCCGGTCTTGTGGCTGATCGCCTCTTCGGCGCACGCCGTGAGGCCGTCGTCGGTGAACGCCAGTTCGACGTTGTCGAGGCCGAAGAAACGCTGGAACTGCCGCGCGAGCGCGTTCTTCGGCTCGGTGAGAATGCGCACCAGGGCGTTGACGTCCAGCGACTCCAGGCTGACGACCATCGGCAGACGGCCGACGAATTCGGGGATGAGGCCGTACTGCAACAGATCATCGTGCGTGACGTGCTTCATCAGCTCATCGGCGCGCTTTTGCGGGTCCAGCGTCTTGTACTCGGCGCCGAATCCAAGCGAGCGCTTGTCGCGGCCCAGGCGCTTCTCCGCGACCTTGTCGAGGCCCTCGAAGGCGCCGCCGCAAATGAACAGAATGTTCGCGGTGTTGATCTGAATGAAGTCCTGATGCGGATGCTTGCGCCCGCCCTGCGGCGGGACATTCGCCGTCGTACCTTCGATGATCTTCAACAGGGCCTGCTGGACGCCCTCGCCCGACACGTCGCGGGTAATCGACGGGTTGTCTGACTTGCGCGCAATCTTGTCAATCTCGTCGATGTAGACGATTCCGCGCTCGGCGCGCTGGACGTCGAAGTCGGCGGCCTGGATCAGGTGCAGCAGGATGTTCTCGACATCCTCACCGACATATCCGGCCTCTGTGAGGGCGGTCGCGTCGGCGATGGTGAATGGGACGTCCAGGATCTTGGCGAGCGTGCGCGCGAGCAGTGTCTTGCCGGAGCCAGTCGGTCCGAGCAGCAAGATGTTGCTCTTCTCGAGCTCGACATCGCTGGTCTGGGCGCTGCTGGCGCCGATACGCTTGTAGTGGTTGTAGACGGCGACCGAAAGGACTTTCTTAGCCTGCTCCTGGCCAACGACGTACTCGCTCAGGTGGTCGAAGATCTGCTTCGGCGGCGGCATACGCTGGCCTGCGCCGACCTTGGTCTTCGCGGGCCCCGCCGACTCTTCGTCTATAATTTCCCGGCAGAGCTCGACGCACTCATCGCAAATGTAGACCGCGCCGGGGCCAGCGATGAGCCGCTTGACCTGATCCTGGTTCTTTCCGCAAAAGGAGCAATGGTACTGGACGCGCGTGGTGCGGCTGTTGGCCATGCTTCTCCCTGCTTCCAGCGACTCACGCCCGACGACGGCCAGAAGGCGCTATGCTGCCGATTCTACGCCAGTTGCCGACGTTTGTCAGCTTGACACCGGCACAAAGCCGCCTGCACGGGCGTTCTGTACAGTTTTCGGGAGTCTGCGCACCCGTCTGAAGAGCTAAACGCCCGGGCCTCCCTGATATAACGCACCTTAAAGGCGCCCTAGCCCTCCCTGCGTGCGAGGATCTCGTCGATCATGCCGTACGCCTTCGCCTGCTCCGGGTTCATGTAGAAGTCGCGGTCGAAGTCCTTTCGGATCCGCTCGTCATCCTGCCCGGTGTGCTTGACCAGAATACCACGGCGTGATGTCGTTCTCCCGCAAGATCTCGCGTGTTTGAACCTCGATATGAGCCGCCGGGCCGCGGGCGCCGCCCAGGGCCTGGTGTATGTGAATCATGGAGTTGGGCATGCAACAGCTCCACGCACCCGTCGCAGATGTTGCCGGCGGGGGCCGGCGATCAGGCGCTTGACCTGGTCCTGGTTCTTGCCACAGAAGGAGCAGTGGTACTGGACAAGCGTCGTGCTGCGGTTCGCCACGTTATACTCCCTGTCTCTAGCGACTCTACCCTCGCGCGGCGGCGAAAGGGTTTCGTGCTGCCGATTCTACGCCTCTCAAGGTGCCGTGCCTACCGCTCCCTGCGTGCGAGGATCTCGTCGATCATCCCGTACGCCTTCGCCTGCTCCGGGTTCATGTAGAAGTCGCGGTCGAAGTCCTTCCGGATCCGCTCGTCATCCTGCCCGGTGTGCTTGACCAGAATACCACGGATGATGTCGTTCTCTCGCAAGATCTCGCGCGCCTGAATCTCGATATCGGCCGCCTGGCCCCGCGCGCCGCCGAGTGCCTGGTGCATGTGGATGGTGGAGTTCGGCATGCAATACCGCTTGCCGGGCGTGCCCGAGCACAGCAGGACCGTCCCCATGCTTGCGGTCATACCGACCGCGTACGTCGCGATATCGGGACGCACCAGCTGCATCGTGTCGTAAATTGCCAGGCCCGCGGTAATCTGTCCGCCCGGCGAATGCACGTACAGGTTGATGTCCTTCTCCGGATCCTCGCGCTCGAGGTACAGGAGCTGGGCGATGATCAGGTTGGCGATCTGGTCGTCGATGCCCGTACCCAGGAAGATGATGCGCTCGCGGAGTAGCAGCGAATAGATGTCGAATGCCCGCTCGCCGCGCGCGCTGGTTTCGATGACGGATGGGATGATCATGTGGATGTCCTCTCTTCTTCCTATGCCTGGGGCGGGGCCGATGCGTCCGCGGCTTCGGCTTCATCTGACTCCGGCGCGAGCGGCGTCTCGGTCGCTTTTACGGCCGGCTCCGAGCGAGTCTTCCTCTTCTTCGGCTTCTCGACTTCCGCCGTCGGCTCGGTACCCGCGCCGTCCTGCGTGGCGATCTCGACGAGGCGTTCGAGCGTCTGGCGCGTGAGCAGATTACGCCGCATGGTTGCCCGCGCCTCGTCGCTTCCGAAGAGCTGCCGAAGCTGCTGGCCCTGCGCTCCAGCGGATGCGGTCATCTTCTCGATTTCGGCGTCGATGTCTTCATCCGAGACCTGTATATCTTCGGCGCCCGTGAGCTGCGACAACACCAGCGAGCGGCGAAGGCGGATCTCCGCGATGGGCCGGAGCTCGGCTCGCACTTCCTCTTCCGTCTTGCCGATTCCCGCGAGATAGCGCTCGAGATCTTCGCCCTTCTCAACGTGTCCCGCCTGATCGTGCAGCATGCGGTCGACCTCAACCTCCGCCATGATCGGCGGAAATTCGATGGTCGCGCGGTCGACGAGCTCGCGCAAGATCTCATCGTGGTAGCGGTTGTTCTGCTGTTCTTCCAGGTTCTTGCGGATGTCCTCGCGCACCCGCTCACGAAGCGCGTCAACAGTCTCGTAGCCTTCCCCGACCTGCTTCGTGAATTCGTCGTCCAGCGCGGGCAGCACTTCCTCTTTCGTCTCAAGGATCGATACGACGAAGTGCGCTGCCTTGCCGGCGAACTTCGCGCTCATCGCCTCTTCCGGCACCGTAAGGTCGAACTCGACCGCCTCACCCTTCTTGTGGCCGAGCAGCGCCTCCTCGAAGCCCGGGAAGAGCACGTCACGCTCCTCCGTGAGCTGGATCTCGATATCCTGCTGCTCGACCAGCGGTGCTTCGCTGGCCGTGCCGGTGAGGTTGATGCGGGCGATGTCGTTCCACGCCAGCTCGCGCTCGATCGGCTCAAGGGTCGCCGCGCGCTTGCGAAGGAGCCGTAATGTCTCCTCGACGCGTTCGTCATCGACGACGACCGGCTCGGCCTTCACGCGCACCGACCGGTAATCGCCGAGCTCCACAGTCGGGCGCACCGGGATGGTGGCCTTCACGACCAGCGGCTCCGTCGTGGCGACGACGAGCCGTGGCCGCGCGATCGGGTCGATGCTCTCGTCCGCCTCCACGGCCTCGCGGTAGACCACGGGGACGAGGGAGTCCAGCGCCTCATCGAGGATGCGATCTTCGCCGAAATAGCGGCGCACCATGGCGGCGGGCGCCTTGCCGGGCCGGAAGCCGGGCACCTTTGCCCTTGGCGATAGCTTTCGCAGCGCCTTCTCGCGTTCCTTATCGAGCCGCTCGGGCTCGACTTCGATGGTCATCAGCACCTGGGATTCAGGGATTTTTTCGGTCGAGACTTTCAATCCGGCAGCCAATCTGAGTGCGGCGGGGGTGACATCCGTTCCATAAGCGCGACGGCCGCTTGTGCGACCGTTTGGAGGAGTGCGTGTGAGTTCCGTCGTCCTTTAGAAAGTATAGCAAGAGGGGTGGCGGTCGTCGGTCGTCGGTCGTCGGTCGTCGGTCGTCGGTCGTTGGTCGTTGGTCGTTGGTCGTTGGTCGTCGGCCGTCGATTCTGGTCACACTGGCCGCAGCGACTTACTGACCGGCTGACCCATTGGCCCACTAAGCCGCTGACCCGCTGACTCGCTGACCGGCTCGCGCGCTGCCTACCGTGCCCGTGAGGTGAAGACATCGTTCAGGGCGTCGCCGAGCAGGTTGAAGGCGAAGATCAGGGACGCGACGATGGTGGCCGGCACGAGCAGCAGCTGCGGGTGGTTCTGGAGCACGGTCCGCGGCGCGGCGTCCGTGATGAGCGCGCCGAAACTCGGGTGGGGCGGCTGAATGCCGACACCGAGGAAGGTCAGCGCAATTTCGGTCCCAGCAATGCCGCCGAGTCCGGCCGAAGCGCCGACGATGACGATGGGCATTATGTTGGGCAGGATGTGCTGCCACAGGATGCGCCCCGTCGACGCGCCGCTCGCCTCAGCCGCGAGGATGAACTCCGACTCACGGAGCGTCAGCACTTGTGCGCGGATCAGGCGCGCGCCGCTCACCCACCCAAACAGCGAGAGCACGAAGAAGATGAGGAAGTAGTCCGCAAACCCGGACGACGTCAGACCGTGATAGTGGATGCCATCCTCAACATGGACCAACCAGCGGTCAAACCGTGGCCGCATCGTGACGTTGATGAGCACCAGCATGGGGAGTCCCGGCATCGATCCCAAGATCTCGCCGGTACGGTTGATCGCGGCATCGACGAATCCGCGTCGATAGCCCGCCAGCATGCCGAGCGTCACCGGCAGTAGCACAAATCCCGTTGCGACGGTCGCCACGGTGACGATGACGGTGGTGCGCGCCGCGTAGATGTTCCGGCTCAGCGAATCGCGGCCGTTGCGGTCCGTGCCGAGAGGGTGATGAAGCGACGGCCCATTGAACGAGAGATCGAGATTCTGGCTGGCGTATCCATACGGTGCGATGAGGGGCGCGAAGGCGCCGACGACGTAAAACAGGGCGATCACCGCCAGGCAGGCGACGGCGATGCGCTTGCGCAGGAGTTTGCGCACCGACCGGCGTGTGAGGCTTTCACCGCGTTCGATGCGCGCGTTCGCCTCGGCACTGACGGCCATATCCAACTGCGTCATTGCACGGCTCGTCCGGCACGCACACGCGGATCGATGACGATGAGTGCAAGGTCGACAAGCAGATTGGCGAGGACGAACGCCGTCGTACCCAGGAGCACGATGGCCAGGATGACGTTATAGTCACGCCCGTTGACCGACTCGAAGACGAAGCGGCCGATGCCGGGGATGCCGAGCAGCGTCTCGGTAATAAGAGCGCCTTCGATCAGTCCGAGAAGCGCAAGACCGATCACCGTCGTCATCACCGGCACCAGTGAGTTGCGGGCGATGTGGCGTGAGACCACCGTGAACTCATCAAGCCCCTTCGCGCGCGCGGTCCGGACGAAGTCTTCGTTCAGCGTGCCGAGTGTCGTGGCACGCGCCAGCCTCGCGACGCCGGCGATGCCGGGAAGCGACAGGGCAATTGTCGGGATGATCATCGATTTCGAGAACATGCCATCGAAGCCGCCCGCCGGCAGCCACTCGAGCTGCGCCGCGAACACCAGTACCAGGACCGGCACCATCACGAGCACAGGGATCGATTGAAACAGAAGGAACACGCTGATTACGAACGGATCGAGCCATGAGCCCTGCTTCACCGCAGCGAAGACTCCCGCCGGAATGCCGATCAGAAACGTGAGGATAAATGCGTACACGCCGAGCCGCGCCGACACCCAAATCTTCGGACCGATGATGTCCGGTATCGAGCGGTCACGGAACCGGAAGCTCGGACCGAAGTCGCCGTGCAAGACGAGCTGCTTCACGTAGATGCCGTACTGCTCCACGATCGGCTTATCGAGCCCGTATTTGTGGCGCACGCGGTCGAATGCTTCCTGGTCGCGGTACTGGCCTGAGTAGACGCTGATCGGATCGCCGGGTCCCCAGCGGGTGATGTAGAACGTCGCGAACGAGACGACGAGCAGCGTGACCGGAAGAAACAGCAGGCGCCTCAAGATGTAGCCGGCGAGACCGTCCATGCCCTTCGTCCGGGGCCTAGCGCGTCACTTCGACATTGCGGAAGCGCTCGATGATGAGGGGCGGGAACTCGTAGCCCTTGACGTACGGCTTCACCAGCGCGTGCGTCGTATCGAAGAACATGGGGATCCAGACGGCGTCCTTGATCAGCGTCTTCTCGACATCCTGATACGTCGCAAGCCGCTTCTCCGTATTGGCTTCGACGCGCGCCGCCTCGAGCTTGGCATCGATGTCCGGGTTCGAGTAGCGCGTGCTGTTTTGCTTGCTCTTGCTGTAGAAGAGGATGTCCAGCACGTCCTCCGGATCCGGGTAGTCCATGATCCAGCCCAGATGGAACATCTGGTAGCGTCCGTTGTCGATGTCCTGGAAGAAGGTGCCCGATTCTGCTTGCTGGATCTTCACATCGACGCCCAGGTTGTCCTTCCAGAACTGCACGATCGCCTCGGTCGTCGGACCGACCGTGGCGCCCGCGCCGCTCTCGGCCAGCGTGATCTCGCCGAGGTTGCCGGCATATTTGGACTGCGCGAGTAGACCCTTCGCCTTCTGCGGGTCGAACGCGTACGTCTTGTCGTCGGTGGTGTAAGCGGGCACGCCAGGCACCAGAATGCCGTTCGCGACCGGAATGGCGCCCTTCAGCACTACTTCGGCGATCTTCTTGCGGTCGACCGCCATCGCGAACGCCTGCCTCACCAGCGGGTCGTCGAAGGGCTTGACGTTGGTGTTGAAGCCGATGTAGTCCACTGACTGCCGCGCCGTCTGGGTGTACTCCTTGTTCAGCGGATCTGACGGATCCTGGACGCGATCGAGGTCGTCGAGGCCGATGCCGGTGACATCGATGTCACCCTGCTCGTACGAAACCAGCGATGAGCCACCCGTGAGGTCATAGCTCACGGTCTTGAGCTTCGGCGCGCCGAGGACGTTATTGTCGTATGCCTCCAGCGTGATCTTCTCACCGAGCTTCCATTCCTTGAGCTTGTACGGCCCGGTGCCATTCGGCTTCTGCGACCAGCGCGACGGATTCGACTTGATCTGGCGCTGGTCGACGATGAAGGCTGTCGGATAGCTCAGCTTGTAGAGGAAGTACGGCTTCGCGGCGTCGATGGTGACCGCGAGCGTCGTGTCATCGATGACCTTAACGCCACTGACCTGTGTCGCCCTTCCCCGCGAGACATCCTTGGCGCCAACGATGTCGCCGAGGAAGTTCTCGGCCGTCACGGACCCGGTGTCGGGGTTGAGCGCTCGTTCAAAGGAGTATTTGACGTCGTCAGCGGACACCGGACGGCCGTCCTGGAAGGTCGCTTTCTTGTTGAGGTGAAAGGTGTAGGTCTTGCCGTCTGCGCTTGTGTCCCAGCTCTCGGCGACGTCGGGCTGGACCTTCAGGCCCTTGTCGAGGCGCACAAGCCCGGAGAAGATTTCGACGATGTAGACCGCCGAGCCGGCGTCCTGCGCGACGGCCGGGTCGAGAAACAGCGGGTCGTCCCCCCGCAGCCGCAACTCGCCCGATGCGGCAGGCCCCGATGACGAGCCGCTGCTGCGCGTGTTCGATGCGGATGGCGTATTGGCGGCGGTGTCGCCGCCGTCGGAGCTCTTCTTGTCGCCGCCGCCGTTCGCGACGACGATGAGGATGACTGCGAGCCCGATAATCAGCGCGGCCGCCACGCCACCAGCCGCCAGAAGGAGCTTGTTGCTCATCGATCTATCCCTCGCTCGACTGCCGCCACCCTCAGAGCCTAAGGATCACAGCAAACGACCGGACGCGCCACACTCCTGCGTCCTCACACTCCAGAGGATACGCGCGGCGCCGGGCGATGCGATTGGGGATTCCCCTTAAAAAATCTGAAGGATCAAAACGGAGTGCGTCAAGTGGATGTGCCCGTCGCCTGTTCCGCGTGCTCTCGCCGGAAAGAGCCGAGTTTGGCGAGGAAGCTCGTGCGCTGCCAGAGTTGCCGCTCGCGCCAGAGGAACCCCAGGCCGAGCAGCATCGGCGGCAAGTAGAACACAAGGTGCATGATCAGCGCGTAGCTCACGGCGTCGTTCTTGCCGACATTGAACACGTTGGTGAGCGTACTGATCACGATCGCATGGTAAACGCCAAACGACCCCGGAGATGACGGCACGAAGAACCCGAACGTTGTCACGATGACCAGGAACACCGCGGCGGCGAATCCGACATCCAGACTGAAGGCCCCGGTGCCCATGAAGACGACGACGCTGACGCCGAGCCAGGTCACGGCGGACCACGCGATCAGTTCAACCGCAATCCGGCGGAGGTTGTAACGGTGGGTGTGCGCCGGAAAGCCGTATCCAGGTATCAGGGGGAAGAGATCCGCGGACGAGTACACACGAGTACAGTGAAGTGAATATGTTCAACTACGTGCGTTACACCGAGCGGAGGCGTACAACGCTTCCGGGAGGGGACATGCGGAGCACGACAAACTGGATCCGGGGGACGACGGCGCTCGCCCGGCTGAGCCCGGAGCGGTCCAAGCGGGCGCGGCAGCGGCTGCAATGGATCGAGCATGTGCAGCCCACGGCAATAAGAGCTTGACCTGTCGTTACTTGGCATCGGCCGGCCGACACTCGACCGCGGGCTGAAGCGCCATCAGCCGCAAAGGCTGGCATCGCTTGAGGATCTGCCAAGCCAGCCTCGCCGCCGTCGCACACCGACCTGGACGCCGGAGCTCGTTGACGCCGTACGGCTCGAGCGTGAACGCTATCCGCGCCGGGCTTGGCAGGTCTCGACGTCCATGGTGGGTCGGATTATCACGGGCTTAAAGCGTCGTGGCGTCTTGCGCCTGCCGCTCCGTGTGAGCCTCGCCGCTCGGCGCGGACTGCTCCGAGAGCGTATGCCGTACGCAAACCGAAGGCGTGGGCGACCCTGGAGCCGGGCGATCTGCTGCAGGACCACCAGAAACAGAAAACGGACAAGTCGCCGCGACGACAGGCCCGCTCTCCTTTACCCAACGCCGATTCTAGCACGACTAATGGGCATCATGTGTAACGTAGGTACTGAACCCATACAGTTGCTAGCCGGTTAGCCGCGCGCCTATGATGACATCTGGCAGGACTCCCCCGAATCTGCGCGAGGCCGATACTCCTTCAACGAGTCGACCGGCTGGGCCGCCGGTCGGCGGGATCCGGTCGTCGGCCGAAACAGCCCGGACGCGTACCCGTTGGCGCCGATATGAGGATCACAGGACACGCATGGCAGCCGAGGCGAATCGGATGGACGGGTCACCGTCAAGCACCTTGCGTCGCATGGTGTTGATTGCGGCAGAACTCGCGATCACATCGGGCGCGCTGGTCTTACTCTTCCGCGGCGTCGATATGCCCGAGACGGCGCGGGCGTTCCGCAAGGCGAACTACTGGCTGCTGGTCCCGGCGATCGTCTTCCTCATCCTCGACCTCCAGTTCCGGGCGGTTCGCTGGCGCCTCCTGCTCTCGCCGCACCCCGGGCTGCGCCACAGCAACCTCTTCGGCGCGACAAACGTCGGCTACCTGGTGAACGACGTCCTGCCTTTCCGGGCTGGCGAGGTGGCGCGCGTCTTCCTCATCGACGAGCTGGAGAAGACGGGCAAGGTGCGGTCCGCCGCCAGCATCGCCGTCGAGCGCGGCATCGACGTCATCGCAATGATCGCGCTGGTCATCGCGCTCTTTCCTTTCATCGATGAGCCCGGCTGGACGCACGGGCCGGCCCTGCTGATCGGCGGCGGCGCCGTCGCCGCTTTCGCTCTGGTCATCGGGCTCTCGCACGTAAACGAGACGGATCGGGCGTTTTGGAAGGCCTGGCTTCGGCGCGTTCCGCGCATTGGCGAGCAGCTGGAACTCGCCTCGAACGCGATGCTCATAGCGCTGCACCCGCTGCGTCGCATAGCGACCCTCGGATCCGTGGTCGTGCTTACGGCGGTCATCTGGACGTGCGGGACGCTCAGCTTTCTGATGATCATGAAGGCCTTTCACCTCGACGTCGGCTTCCCAGCGGCGGCGATCGTCATCGGCGCGACAACGCTCGGCATGGTGGTTCCGTCGTCGCCCGGCTACGTCGGCGTGTTCCACGCCATCGCCGTGAAAACGCTCACCGAGGTGTTCGGTGTGCCAAAGGAGAACGCGTTGACCTACGCATTTGCGCAGCACGCCGTCATCTACTTCGTGCCGGCCGGCCTCGGCGCGGCGTTCCTCTGGAACCACCGTCCCATGTGGCACGACTTCGCAGCGTCGATCGGGGTGCGCGCTCGTCGCCCCACGGCGGCCGTCGGCGCCACCGCCGGCAATCAGGCGCCGGTGCCGGAACCCATCGAGCGGTGAAGGTCGTTACGGTCGTCCCCACCTACAACGAGCGCGATAACATCCGCCCACTCATCGAGGCGCTGATCGCCGCGTCGGCGGAGATCCAGCACGAATTCGAGATCCTCGTCGTCGACGACAATTCCCCGGATGGGACGCAGGATGTGATCCGTGAACTGCAAGCACAGTATCCGAACGTCCGGCTGCTGACGGGGACGAAGCAAGGCCTGGGGGTGGCGTACGCACGCGGCCTGGAATCCGCGCTGAGCGCTCTGCACGCGGATATCGTCGTGCACATGGACGCAGATTTCTCGCACAATCCGGCCGACGTGCCGCGGCTCATCGCAGAGATTGATGCCGGACACGATCTTGTGGTTGGCTCGCGATATATCCCGGGCGGGCGCCTTTCCGAAGGCTGGGGCATCACCAGGAAGCTCATCTCGCGCGTCGCGAATTTCGGCGTCCGCATGATCGCCGGGATTGGCGTCATTCATGATTGTACGGGCGGCTTCCGCGCATACCGGTCGACCCTGCTGCGACGGGTCACCCTCGACGCAGCTCCCCGAGGATACGCAGTCCTCACCTACCTCGCGTACAACTCGTTGATGGCGGGCGCGAAGGTCACGGAGGTGCCGATCACGTTCGCGAACCGTGCCGAAGGCACGAGCAAGCTGCGCATGTCGGACGCTGCGGAGCTGTTTCTGAACGCCTGGTGGATTCGATACGACCGCCGGGAGCGCTTCTATCGTCGAGCGACAGGCGGCGTCTCGGGCGTGGCGGTGAACCTCGCACTGGTCGCGCTGTTGTACTACGGATTCGACGTTCCCAGATTGTTGGCCTCCGCGCTGTCGATCGAGGCCTCGATCTTGTTCAGTTTCGGGTGGCGAGAGTCGTGGGGTCTGGCACTCGGCCGCCCCAGTACGAACCTCGTCGGCAGGCTCCTACGCACGCAACTGTTGGCCGTCCCTTCGTTCGCATTCACATTCAGCTCGTTCGCAGTTCTGGTGCGCGAAGGCGTCTCCGTAATTCCGGCACAGGCGCTTGGCATCGTGCCCGCGATGTTGTGGAACTATTTCGTGGGAGATCGCGCGCTCGATCTACTGCGGCGCCGAAACATGCTGCACGACATGAGCCGCGCTCAGGACGTTGAATCACAGGAAGATGCACGTGATGTCAGACCCATCTGAAGCACCGAACGCGAATGGCCACCCGTCACCCGCCGTTGACCGATATCTGACCCGCTACCTACAGCGGGCGCCCGCCGCGCTCGCCCTGTGGCGATCAATCGAGGCGCGCCACTTCGGATCCGTGCCGATGGCGCGGCCGATTCTAGACGTCGGATCGGGATTCGGTGAGTTCGGCCGTGCCTTCTTCGACGAGCGGTGCGATGTCGGTCTGGACATCTCCCGCCGCGACCTGGAGATCTGCCGCGACGCAGACGTTTACCGCACGCTCGCACAGGGTGATGCCCGGTGCTTACCGTTTGACGAAGCGGCGTTCAGCACGGTCATGAGTGTCAGCGTGCTCGAGCACATCCCTGATGTCCTTCCGTTTTTCGCCGAGGCGTACCGGATCCTCAAGCCGGGTGGCACGCTGGTCTTCTCGGTCCCGCTCGTCGATATGGACGCGTACATGGCGTTCCCGCCACTCGCTCGAAAAGTGGGGCTAGGCGCCGCCGCGGACGGATACGTGAAGCGGGTGCACCAATCATTCAAGCACATCAACCTGCACGAACCTGAGTGGTGGCTTTCTCCCGTCCGAGACGCGGGGTTTACCATCGAGCAGGAGCGCCGCATCATCTCGCGCGCTGCCACGCGTGCGTTCGACATCGGCCTGCCGACCGCGATGCTATCGCAGGTCGGACGGTTGACGCGCGGGCGACGGGCGGTATGGCATCCCAAGCCCGTGGTCCATGCCTGGGCCAAGGTCCTGCGCGGGATGGTCGAGCGTGAAGAGCGGCCCGGCGACGGGAGTAACCTGTTCGTGGTGGCGCGGCGGTAGGCGGGCGTCGCTAGTCCCGGGAAAGTACGATCGCGCGGAACATGGAGCTTCCGTTCGCGAGGATCAATTGCTCCTCAAACTGGAAGTCGCCTTTCAGGCGATCGACGAGAGCGGCGACGGATGTGAGGGTCGGCGCGTTGGGGACTTCGACGACGACGATGCATTCGAATGCACCGTAGTCACTCGCGGTGCCGGCATCGGCCAGCGATCGTGTAACGACATCTCGATCGGTCGAGCCATACGTCGCGATGGTTGGATTCAACAACGGCCGGGGCTCGCGAATGATCGTGAGGGTGTGCTCGCTGCTTCTGCAAGGGTTCGACTCGATCGCGCACATGGGCGGCGCGGGCAGACGTGCCACGGCGAATGGGGTTTGCGCGGGCCGATGTGCTAACGTACGCTCTCCGGAGCGTACGCATGCGAACTGAGATAACCGCCGAGTTGCCACACGCGGAGGACCCAAGAGCCTCTCACCAGCTCCGGCCGCTCATCGCGAGGGCCGCCGGCCTGTCGCTCGTTGCTCTCGGCGTTGTGCTGGGGGCGCTGGGTCAGGCAGCCACCAGCCGGAACTACGATACGCGTCTGGACCACCTAGAACCGCTCGTCCGCCGCCTGCACCTGCAGATCGTATACGGCGGGCACCCGCGTACCGTCATCCTCTCGGCCATCCTGCTCATCGCCGGCAGCCTCGTGTTCGCGTTCGCTACCAGAGGCCAGAGCGATGACACGGTCGTGTTCGATCCGGGCGCCATCGTACGAGAAGGCACGGCCGTGAGCTGGCGTTCGCGTCGGGGCGTGCTCGCTGCCGCGCTCTTCGCCGCCGGATTCGCCATCGCGGTGAACATCAACGTGCGGCTACTGGCGGACGACTACTCGCCGTTCCTCGTCTGGCTGCTGTTCCTCGCGCTGGCGCTTCTCGGGCGCGCGTTTGCGCTCGCTCCGTCGCGCGCATCCGCTCCGATCTCGTTCGCGCCGCGGCTGTGGGAAGTGGCGCTGCTCGCGGCCGCGCTGGTGTTCTTCATCATCGTCAACGTGCGCGACCTGGACAGCTGGCGCTATGCCGCGATCGGTGATGAGTACGCCTTCTTTGATTTCGCGAGGGCCATCGCCAGGGGCGCGATCCATCCCAACATGTTCAGCCAGTACGGCGTGTACGACCAGCGGCCTGTGGGCACGTCGGCCTTCCAGGGCGTGTCCATGATCGTATTCGGGTACAACAGCTTCGGGTGGCGGATGGCCACGGTCGTCGCCATGACCGCCACGATCCCGGCGGTGTACCTTGTCGCGCGCGAGCTATTCGACCGGAAGGTCGCGGTGTTCTCGACTCTGATCTTTGCGACCTCGCACTACCTCATCTCGTACACGCACACGGCGTACGACAACGTCTTCGCGATCCTGCCGTTTACGTGGTGCCTCGCGCTAGCGGTCGGCGGCCTCCGGCGTTCGAGCTCGACTTGGCTCTACGCCGCTGGCGTGGTCGGCGGGCTCGGGTTCTACACCTTCCCGACCGCGCGCATGGCGCCGATCGTGCTCGGCCTCTTCCTGCTGACGCTGGGGCCGCGCGCATGGCGGCCGTCGGTGCTCTTGCCGATCGCCGTGGGCGGCTTGATCGTCGCGCTGCCGCTGTTCGCCACCGACCGCATCGACGCCATCTCGGTGTCGCGCGATCGCACCGTCTTCGGCTTCACGCCGGACCACGCAGACATCGGCGACCGCATCCTCCAGAACATCCCACGGTCATCGCTCGTCTGGAGCTACAATCCGAACCCCGACCACTTCGTCTCGGGATCGCTGCTCGACCCCGTGGCGGCGGTGCTCCTCGCCCTTGGCCTCGGGTACAGCTTGTCGCGCGTGCGGCACCAGGCATATCGCCTGCTCGCGATCTGGCTCGGGATCACGACACTCTTCGCCGGCATCTTCTCGCCCTACGACCGGGCGCCGATCGACCGCCTGCACCTGGCACTGCCGGTCGTCGCGATCATCGCCGGGCTTGGAATTACTGCGCTCGTGCGGGCGGGCGGGCGGCTGGTCCCGACGCTGCCGAACGCGACTGCGAAGGTCGGAGTGGGCGCGTTCGTCGTGCTCGCGCCGCTGCTTGCGACGTTGAACCTGCATCGATTCCTGGTCGATTCGCCGAAAGTCGTCCCGACGAGCGAAGAACGTCTGGTCATGAGCGGGCTGGCTTCGCATGCGTGCGAGGAGGCCGGCAGCAACCGCCTCGCGATCATGACGGAGCCGCGCCCGCTCCTGGACCCTGCCCTGGCGGCATATGGGAACAAGCGCGATGTGTCGACGCGCTCATACGTCGACGCCGGCAAGACGTCGGACTACGGGAACTTCGGCTGTGTCGTGGTGTCGGAGACGAAGAACACCCCGGCACCGGCGCCGGGAGCAGCGATCATTGACCAGCTGCGCGTGACATATGGATTCGAGGAAGCGACGTCCGAGACGTCGATCACGTACGGGACCGAAGCCGTCGTGCTGGTGCGGCGGTAGCCTCGCGGCCGTCCACCGTTCAAGCCCGGCGAGCTACCACAAACAGGTTGCTGCCGGCGGTCCTGCTGTTCGCACTAAACGCCGCTCGCCTGGCGGCAAGACCACCAGAAACAGAAAACGGACCACAGCTCGATGGCCGCCGCCCGCTCTCCTTTAACTAACGCCGATTCTAGCACGACCAACGGACATCATGTGGAACGCAGGTACTGAACCCATACATGAAGTTGCCCTTAAGGGCTTCGCTCGTTATCTTACTTTGCCTACGTTCCGCCCGCGAGGAGGCGTGTTCAGCCGATGCCGAATGGCCACAAAGTTGTCGTCACGATGCCCGCCTATAATGCGGCCCGCACGCTCCACAAGACGCTGCAGGACATCCCGCGTGACGCCGTCGACGATCTGATCCTCGTGGATGATGCGAGCTCCGACGATACGGTCGAGGTCGCGAAGCGACTGGGGATCCACACGATCGAACATGCGGAGAACCGTGGCTACGGCGGCAACCAGAAGACCTGTTACGATGCGGCCCTTGCGCGTGGCGCCGACGTCATCGTCCTGCTCCATCCGGATTACCAGTACGATCCCAAAATGCTGACCGACCTCATCGCGCCGATCCTCGGCGGTCGGGCCGATTTCACGTTTGGTTCGCGATTCCTGCGCAGTGCGCGCGACCCCCTCCGCGGCGGCATGCCCCTCTATCGGTGGATCGGGAACCGTGCCACAACATTGGCTGAGAATCTCCTCTTGCACACCAAGTTCTCAGAACTGCACAGCGGATATAAGGCGTACAACCGCTTTTTCCTCGAGAACATCGCCTATCACGGCTACTCCAACGCGTTCGTATTCGACAGCCAGATGCTGATCGATGCCGTCCTCTCCCGGCGCTTCCGCATCGAAGAAGTCGCCATCCCAACCAAATACACCGCCGAGTCGTCGTCGGCAAGCGTCTCGAACTC